>CAYPTY010000004.1:103747-148368 GCA_964413935.1 uncultured Balneolaceae bacterium
CTTTGTGCGTGACGACCTTTTAGTCGGGGAGATCACGCTTTGTGCGTGACGACCTTTTAGTCGGGGAGATCACGCTTTGTGCGTGACGACCTCTTAGTCGGGGAGATCACGCTTTGTGCGTGACGACCTTTTAGTCAGGGAGATCACGCTTTGTGCGTGACGACCTTTTAGTCGGGGTGACAGGATTTGAACCTGCGACCTCTCGGCCCCCAGCCGAGCGCGCTACCGGGCTACGCCACACCCCGTTAAAACTCAAAGATAAAAGTTTGAGTCTTTAATTCCTTATTCAGTTTGATCTGAAATATCATTCAAGAACCGGGCAGCACCTCGT
Source organism: uncultured Balneolaceae bacterium (assembly GCA_964413935.1). Taxonomy (GTDB): domain Bacteria; phylum Bacteroidota; class Rhodothermia; order Balneolales; family Balneolaceae; genus CAYPTY01. Next base: position 104,079 of record CAYPTY010000004.1, read on the forward strand.
TTCTTAATTCTTCGCTCAAGTTGAATAGCCTCTGATTTTGAATGAAAAGAGGCGCTCCATACCATATACCAAGGACCTTTATTTCTTGTGGATGTAACCTTACCGGCATTGTGAGATTGCAGCCGTCTGGATGGATCGGAGCTGTAACCGGTGTAATAACGGCCGGAGGTCCTGCTTTTCAGGATGTAGGTGTAAAACATAGTTCTCTTGACTTCTATTTCTGTCGGGGAGATCAGGCTTTGTGCGTGACGACCTCTCGGCCCCTCACGCGTTACGCGTGACGCTGGCCTAGCCACGTCTTATTAGGAAGCAATATTAAAAGTTTGAGTCTTTAATTCCTTATTCAGTTTGATCTGAAATATCATTCAAGAACCGGGCAGCACCTCGTTTCTTAATTCTTCGCTCAAGTTGAATAGCCTCTGATTTTGAATGAAAAGAGGCGCTCCATACCATATACCAAGGACCTTTATTTCTTGTGGATGTAACCTTACCGGCATTGTGAGATTGCAGTCGCCCGGATGGATCGGAACTGCTGCTGTTCAGCTGGCCAAACATATGGGTGCGGAAGTAACCGGTGTTTGCAGCACGGTTAACGTTGATATGGTGAAGCACCTGGGTGCTGATCATGTCATCGATTACAAACAAGAAGACTACACTAAAGGAAATCAGCAATATGATGTGATTTTTGATACGGTTGGCAAAAGTTCATTTTCCGAAGCCCGAAAAGTACTCAGGGATGAAGGTTTGTATATGACTCCGGTACTTTCGATGGGAACCCTCTTTCAGATGCTGATCGGAAATAAATTCAGGAAGCGTAAAGTGATCTTTGCAGCTACAGGACTGGCAGAGACATCAGTCAAACAAAAAAATCTCGACTACCTCATCGAAATGGTGAGCGAAAACAAGCTTAACATAATCATTGACAGATCCTATTCCTTGCAGGAAATCAGAGAAGCACATGCTTATGTGAGTGCCGGACATAAAAAAGGGAATGTGTTACTGAGTATAGCTTAAGTGCTGTTTTTTTATTTCGCTCTCAAATTTCACCTATCCGGGAAAATTTCCCGCATTAATACCGCTTTCAGGAAGGGCTTTCACAAAAGCTTTTTGTTAAGAGAAAATTATCTAAACAATCCTGTAACCGCTTTTCCCAAGAGATAGCTAAGATCTCTGTTTTCATGAAAGCGTTTTCACGGTAAATCACTGTTTCCTTTGTCATTGTGAAGAAAAAAAGTGCATAACTTTAGTTTAGTTAACGTATCAGAAACAGACTGACAGACAAACAAATAAAGAAAGAGTAACCGGGATTCACTCACACCCGGACAGTAAGACGAGCCTGACTAAGGTTCATACCCATCAAATCATCCATAATCAATCACTCGCTAATTCACTCACTTAAGAAAGATAGGTTCACTATGAAGAAGCTACTATTAACCATTTATGTACTGTTACTCATTGTATTATTGAGTAGCGCATCAAAAGCACAGTCCAACGATCGAATCCGAAGAGTTGAACTCAAAGACTTTGACCAGATACAGCTTCAGGTTAATGCCGAAGTATTCCTTGTCAAGGGATCACGTAATCAGGTCATTCTGCAGGGAGATTCCGCCGCCATCGAAGCTATTCTCATTGCTGAGGAGGAAGGAATACTTGCATTGGATTACCTGGAAGATGTGGCTGGTACCCTGAAGCGTGTCATCATTGAATATCAGCATATCGAACAGCTGACCACCGGAGGTAATGGAACGTATTTTATTCCTAACCTGGATCAGAGAAACCTGTTTGTGTTGAATCCACAAGCTACACTTTCTATTCAGGGTAAAGCCGACAATCTCAGCCTGATTTCATTCGATGGTAAAAATGACATCCGCGGATTGTCTACAGGCAAGAAGCAGTTACAGACCGGCGAACTCGCTCTGGTCATTGACTAATTTAAGATCTGTTTTAAATACCAAAGCCCGGTTAATCTGACCGGGCTTTTTTTAACTCACCGTATCTAGTAGGTCAGACCGAAACCATATTCAAAGAGGGGATCATAATTGGCGTCTCCCACATTGATTGGAATCTGTGAATTGGATCTTGGCCAGCTCACGGATAATTTACCGGTAGGGGCATAATCACCGTAAAGAACTTCGGCAACGCCTCCGCCCTCAGTTCCGGGCAGCCATGCTGCCACGAATGCATCAGCATCGGCCAGTGCGCTGTTTATAATCATGGGCCTTCCACTGACCAGTATAATGATCAATGGTTTTCCTGTGTTTTTCAGGTTTTCGATTACCTGCAGATCCTCATCAAAAAGGGAAAGATCACCGTCATCGCCGGCACCTTCGGCGTAAGGATTTTCACCGACTACAGCTACAACTACATCCGCATTAGCCGCATCTCTACCTGAGCCAAACCGGGAATAGGTAATATTCCCTTCCGAAAGGGATTCAAAGCCTTCCAGAATACTGGTTCCGGTGGTGATATGCCCGCTGCCACCCTGCCAGAAAATGGACCAGCCTCCCATCTGAAGACCCAAATCATCGGCATTCTTGCCGGCAAAATGGATATTGGCGGATTTGGAAAGCGGCAGAACAGCGTTTTCATTCTTCAAGAGCACCTGTGATTCCCTTACAGCCTGCCGGGCTACATCGCGATGACCCTGCGATCCGATCTGGGAGAGTAAATCTCGATCGGTTAAGGGATTTTCAAATAATCCCAGCTGGAATTTAACTCTGAGGATGCGGCTCACTGCATCATTGATGCGGTCTTCACTCACCTTGCCGGCTTGAACAAGGGCGATAAGCGTACTGATAAACTCTTCGTAATTAAAAGGCACCATCACCATATCAATACCAGCATTGATCGCTGATTCCACATCTGTGGTATAATCGCCGGGAAGTTCATCAATGCCACCCCAGTCTGAAATCACAAACCCATCAAAGCCCAGTTCTCCTTTCAGTACTTCGGTTATCAGGTATTGCTGCCCATGCAGTTTTTCCCCATTCCAGCTGCTGTATGAAACCATAACTGTGGCCACGCCTTCTTCAATGGCACGAACGTAGCCGGGCATATGCAAGGATCGTAGGGTGGCTTCATCTACTACAGTATTACCACGATCCACACCCCCGGAAGTACCCCCGTCTCCGATCCAGTGTTTTGCACAAGCTGCAATGGTAGTTGGATTTCCAAGGCCGGAACCCTGATAGCCACGCACGGAAGCAGCGCCCATCATTTCGGCCAGTTCGGCCGTTTCCCCGAAAGATTCATAAGTTCTGCCCCAGCGTTCATCACGGGTTACGGGGATTGCTGGAGCAAAGGTCCAGTCGATGCCGGTTGCTGCAACCTCAACTGCCGTTATGCGGGCGATCTCTTCCATCAGATCCGGATTCCTTGTACATCCAAGGCCAATATTGTGAGGGAAGATGACGGCACTTTTCACATTATTGTGGCCGTGGACCGCATCCGAGCCGTAAATCATGGGTATTCCAAGTCGGGTTTCCAGCGCCTGCTGCTGAAACTGATCGTACATATTGGCCCACTCAATCGGAGAATCGCCCGGACTTGAACCACCGCCGTTGAGTACAGATCCGATTTTATAATCCCTGATGGTGGTGAGTTCAACAACGCCTCTTTCGATCTGCGTCATTTGCCCCACTTTTTCTTCCAGCGTCATCTGATCGAGCAAATCAGCTACCCGGCGGTCAACCTCCAGATCGGGGTTCGTGAAGGAGTTATCTTCGCTTGAGTTAACACAAGCGGTGATTAAAATGAAGATCCCCAAAATGAGGGTAAAGCATCGTTTTTCCATACCGATAAATTTAGTTAGATACCCTTTCAATATAGATTAAGAATAAAGGGATGGAAAGCGGGAAAAATTCTCATCGGATGGAAGCGATTTCATTAAAAAGTACTCATTATAGGCTGTTCTTCACCATTTCTTCTTATTCAGAGGAGAACTTTGGGGTGAAAATAGAAGTCATTCAATCCATCCTGAGGATGATGAAAAATGATAAAAGTAATTAACACGAATCCACTAGCCCTCCTTATTCTGATACTGATTGGCGGGTTGCAGACCGCTGCCCTCGCCCAGGATTCAAAATTAGTTAGCTTCACCCCTCAGGATGGTTTGCATGTTCAGACTCAGGACAAGCGCTTTGACCTGAATCTGGGTCTTCGCATACAGGAACAGATGTTCAGTACTCAGCCCATCCGGAGTGGTACACTGAGTAATAATGAAATGCTCATGAGAAGAGCCCGATTCCTGATCAGCGGTAACGCCTTTGGACAGGCTCATAATTATTTTATTCAGTTCGATTACGACCAGCAAAATTATCAACTTTCCAATTTTGAATACCGCTGGAAGCCAACTAAAAATCTTCAGATCAATGTCGGACAGCTTCGGCCACAAACCGGCCGGCAATGGTGGACCATCTCAAAAAACTTTCAGATGGTAGACCGATCCATTGTATCCAGATATTTCCTGGTGGGTTATGATCAGGGCGTGACCTTCAGTTACAAAAATTATTTAATGAACCAATCATCATTCAAGCTTGCCGGTGGAATCACACATGGCGAGGGGATCAACCAGCATCGGGGATCCGGCGGGCTTGCCTACTCAGGAAGGATTGATTTCCTTCCTTTCGGGTTTTTCAACAAAAACGGAGACATTATTGAAAGTGATCTGTACCGTGAACCTGCACCGAAACTGGCCATAGGTACGGCTTTCTATCACAACCGGGATGCCGACCGCATGCTGGGGATGGAAGACCTGGATCACCTGGATAATAACATCACCACATTCTATGTGGATGCCGTTTTCAAGTACCGGGGATTCTCCGCTCTCGCGGAATTCATCAACAGAGACGTAACGAATACCATGGTTACGGACCTGAATACCGGCGATCTGCGCCTCTCAGCTAAAAACGGAGGTAAAGGCTACAGTATGCAGATGGGTAAATTTCTCACAAAACACATTGAATCAACCGGAAGAATCAGTTTTCTTGATCCCGATGATGCCATGATGGAGGCAACCAATCGATTCACTTTTAAAGAAAAATATACTGTGGGGATTAACTACTTTTTCATCGGCCATTCACTTAAAATTCAGAGTGAGGTCAGTTTTGTGGAAGAGCAATATGCCGGAAGAAAGCCTTTCGATTATTTTGAATTCCTGATGCAGTTCAGCCTCAGTTTCTGATAACCTATGGAAAGCCTGAAAAATCTAAACCTGAAACGCCTTAGCGGACTTTCTCTGGGTTCGCTTGGACTCATTGCACCCAGCTTTTTTGAAATCCCGGGTTTATCCGAGGCCGGGCACGTGGCACTGGGTATTTTTTTTCTGGCAGCCATTTTCTGGATGCTGGAACCGGTACCCATCTACGCAACTTCAGTGCTGGTGATCCTGCTTCAGGTGCTGTTTCTCAGTAAGGAAGGATTGATCTTCACAGAAGCGACTGAAGTCTATACTCCGGACTCCTACACGGCTTTTATCGGAACCCTGGCTTCCCCCATTATTATCCTGTTTCTCGGGGGATTTGTACTGGCTGATGCAGCCGTTAAATATGACCTGGACCGTAACCTGACCCGCATCCTGCTAAAGCCATTTGGCAGGCGGCCTGGTTTTATTCTGCTTGGCCTGATGTCCGTCACTGCATTACTTTCCGCCTTTATGAGTAACACCGCCACTACCGCAATGATGATGACCGTTATTCTGCCGATCATCGGACGCATCGAAGCTGATGACCCGATGCGGATCGGGCTGGCACTGAGTATTCCTTTTGCAGCGAACATCGGCGGTATGGCTACCCCAATAGGTACCCCGCCAAATGCGGTCGTTATAGGAACCCTATCCAATCAAGGCATCAACATACCCTTCGGACAGTGGATGATACTGGCTACGCCTCTGGTAATTATGGTACTTATCTTTGCCTGGCAGCTGCTTTTGTTTTTGTACAAGCCAAGACTGAAAAACATAGAGATGGATATGAGTGGGAAGTTTAAGAAAACACGCCCGGCTCTTTTCCTCTACGCGGTATTTGCCGTAACCGTGCTGCTCTGGGTTACAGAATCTGTTCATGGCATAAAATCTGCTATTATCGCTTTGTTCCCGGTGGTTGTTTTGTCCCTGACCGGAGTAATCACGAAAGAAGACATCCGTAAACTCCCCTGGGAAGTACTCTGGCTGGTAGCAGGGGGTATCTCACTGGGTCTTTCGATGAAGAATACCGGCCTGGCTGAGTGGATCGTGAGCAGTATCGACTGGAGTGCAATGGGAACCATCACTATGATTCTGGTTTTCAGTGCGGTGGCAATTGCCATGTCCAACTTCCTTTCCAATACGGTTACGGCTACCCTGCTGATACCGCTTGCAGTGAGTCTGGCCACTTCCGGTCTGGCAGGTGAAGGCTTTAACCTCATAATCATCAGTGTGGTCATTGGCTTGAGTGCCAGTCACGCAATGATGCTTCCGATATCGACACCGCCGAATGCCATTGCCATGAGTACCGGTACGCTGCAAACCAGCGATATGGCTAAGGCCGGACTGGTTATCGGTTTGCTGGGAATTGCCATCATCGCTATTTATGCCTTGTTTTATTGGCCTCTAATGTTAAACTAACAGGATGCCGCTTATGGACCCTAAAATCTACATACTGATTGTTGAGGATGAGCTGGAGGTGATGGATGCTCTGGTTAGCGATCTGCAGAAATTTGAAACCATTTTTCCCATCGAAACCAGCAACACGGCGGAAGAAGCAATGGAAGTGATTCATCAGATTATTGAAGATGGTGATCAAATCGGGCTAATTCTCTGTGACCATGTTTTACCCGGAAAAAATGGGGTGGACCTGCTGGTTGAACTTCAGCAAGAAGAGGATACGGAGTGGAGTCGTAAAGTACTGGTGACCGGTCAGGCGGGACTGGAGGATACCGTGGTTGCCATCAACAAGGCTGATCTGAACCATTACATCGCTAAACCATGGACTCGTGAGCAGCTGCACGCGGTGGTTGTGGATCAGCTTACCGATTATGTGATTCATCAGGAACTCAATCCCCTTCGATTCATGACGGTACTTGATGCCGCACGCCTTTCAGAAGAAATCCGCGATCGTCCTTTAACCGACCACTAGTGGACTTAGCATGACGGCCGGTATTAAACTAAACGACAAACCCACCATTCTTGCTTTCATCCGCAAGGTTATTGACGAATCAGATGAACTGATTAAGCATCTGGTGAATTTTAAAAAGGATGAGATCATCTTCCAACAAGGAGATACCCTGACTTATCTGTATTTGCTGCTGGAGGGATCAGTTATTCTGAATCATACCCGAAGTGATGGCTCCTCTCTGGATCTGGTGCATCTTGATCCGGGTAATTTTGTGGGCTTGGTTGCTTTCAGCACAGGAAATCCATCTCTCACCACCTGTCGGGTTAAGGAGAATATTAGAGCACTACGTATTGAACAGAATGAGTTCGAGCAGTACATGAATGATCATCCCAGACTGAGGCATCCGCTTCAGCAACTGATGATGAATAACATGACCGACCGTTTCATGCAGAATGTGCAGCTTGAATCAAAAATGAATGCACTGAATCAGAAACTGGAAGAAGAGGGAGAACAGTTAAGGGAAGCCTACCGTCAGCTTGAAAACTCCCAGCAAAAAATGATTCACCAGGAGAAAATGGCTACCCTTGGTGAACTGGTTGCAGGATTTGCTCACGAAGTGAATAATCCTGCAGCAGCTCTGATTCGCTCCTCGGAAATGCTCAGGGAAATATTTGTGGATGGTGACCATGATGAAATCCTCCAGCAGATGTTTCTGATCGGACTTAAATCGGCTCCGGTAAGCAGTGAAGAAACACGCATCCGGATGAACAATATGGATGCCGAGTTTGCAGAAATCCGTGATCGCAGTATGATGCGGAAACTGGCTCAAATGCCGGAAGAAGCTCTTGATCTTATCCGTGATCAAAGAAAAGTGTATCCGCTGGAAAGACTGCTGAGACGATTTGAAGCAGGTCGACTGATCCACAATATTGAAATTGCCAGTAATCGAATTGCCAATCTTGTGAAAAGCCTTAAAAGCTACAGCCGGCAGGATTACCGCGATGATGGAATGATCGATATCAGGGAGGGAATCAAAGATACCGTTCAGATATTGAGCAACCGGCTTAAGTACATGGATGTAAATCTGGAACTGAATGAGGTTCCGGAAACCTGTGGCAGAATGGGGGAACTGAACCAGGTGTGGACCAACATCCTGGTGAATGCCTGCGATGTGCTCGAAACCGGAGGACACATTGATATTATTTGCAGACAAGAGGGAAAAAAAATAAAAGTGATTATCTCGGATAACGGGCCGGGCATACCGGAAGAAATCCTGGATCGGATTTTCGAGGCCAACTTTACAACTAAGAACCAGGGAGCCCGCTTCGGACTTGGACTGGGCCTGGCCATTTCCAGTGAAATTATTCAGCAGCACGGAGGTACCCTCAAAGCAGCTAACAACGAGAATGGGGGTGCAAGATTCGAAATCCTGTTGCCCGTGAAAAAGTGTTGAAAAAGGACTTATTTGATGAGCGTCATTTGACGGCTCTGAACTTTTCCACCGGCGATGATGCGATAAATGTAAACGCCACTGGCCAGGTTTGAAGCATCAAAGGTGATGGAATGACTGCCTGAACTGAATACCCGATTCGCCAGTGAAGCCACCCGACGACCCTGCACATCAAAGATGTCAAGTTGCACCCGTTCGGATCTGCTCAGCTCGAAAGCTATGGTTGTACTTGGATTAAAGGGATTCGGATAATTCTGGTGTAATCTGAAGCTGCCCGGATTAAAATCAGGTTCATTGGAAACGCTAACACCTGATAGAAACGGAACCTTTTCGAAATCACCACCCAGCACATTCTGGGTTACGGACTGATCCAGTTCAAACCAGTCGTTCAGCAGGGTAGTGTAAATCTGCCGGAAGTCGTATTGGTGGGGTACGTTACCGAATTCATCAATACCATCTTCTCCGAGTTCAGGTTCATTTCCGATGAAGCCACCCTCAACTGAATCTCCGAACACAAATAAGGGTGCTGCAGCCCCATGATCTGTACCATCAGATCCGTTCTGGTACACCCGGCGTCCGAATTCTGAAAAGGTTGCAATCAGAACTTTTTGAGAGCAATCATCTGCGGAGAGATCAGCATAAAAATCTGAAACGCTCTGACTTAACTCGGCCAGCAGGGCGGCATGTAAATCCCCCTGTGTGGCATGGGTATCAAATCCCCCAAGCTGCACCAGATATATCCGGCTGCCGAGATTTCCTTTTATCAGCCGGGCTACAATTTCCAGGCTGCGGCTGAGGTTAAAATCCGGGTTCACCGGACTGTAATCGATACGAGTGTTACTTGCATCGTAGGCTTCTTTGATGGTATCTGCATAACGATAGGAGTTGTTGGCCACGGTACGGGAGTAGCGCATTTCCTCCCCATACAGCGTATCCGGCAGGTCGTCCACAGCATAAACGATGCCCTGATCCACGAGGCTTTCAATGAGACCGATGTCGTTCAGCGACATCCCCATATTCATATCCGAGCCCTGGAAAAGCAGTGGAGCGCCATAGCCGATCTGCACTGCAAGCGGGTAATCGGTGGGATCATCCTGGAAATCGGGATAGTCCGTTTCCAGTTTGCGGCCCATCCATCCGGTAGTGAGGTATTCATCGGCATCGGATGCTGTCATCCAGATATCGGTGGAGCGGAAGTGGGATAAATCCTGATCCGGATAGCCAACACCCTGAATGATGCTCATTTTACCATCATCCCAGAGCGATTGAAGCGGAGCCATGGAAGGATGCATTCCCTGTGTATCGTTCAGGCCGATGGTTTCATTTTTTGGGATGGCCACGGTGGGACGCACATTGTAGTAAAAATCATTTTCAACCGGCACTATGGTGTTCAGGCCGTCATTACCCCCATCCAGCTGAATCAATACCAGTACTTTGTCGGTTTCCAGGCCGGCAAGCTGCTGAAAGAGGGAGCTTGATTCCAGTGCCTTAACCGGAGTACGCTGCAGCATCAGCGCTCCGCCAGCGGTCATCAGCCCGAGACGTTTCAGAAAATCACGGCGTGAGTGACACTCATGGTGGTGGTTGTGGTGATGGATGCCATCCTGTAAAGAACTTCCTTTAATATGCTTCATGATTACCTCTCTACAGATGTTGGTATTCCGGTAAGCGACGGATGTGCATCACCAGGTTCAAAATTCTCCATTCAGCACCCGGTATGTCAATATTCCATTCGTAGTAAGGGATGGTACCGAGCAGCACGTTGGGCAGTTGCTGCCGTTCATAATTCGGAAGCGGAACGGCTAGCAGATAATCGGCAAGATCATAAGCCAGCTTATACGGATCATTGGGATCACTCATGCCCTGAGCCAGTTGTTTCAGATTAGCCTGATTGTTCCAGAGATCCCAGTCAGAAAACTGCCAGCGCCTTGGCAAAGTGGTTGTGCTGAGCCAGGATCGGAAGCCTTTCCAGCCGGCAACATTCGGCGGACCAAGAGGAAACTGTCCCATATCGAACAGCAGCCAGGGCTCGGCAGCATCAAACTCACCGATCGGGGGTTTATTCATTTCAGAATAGATATTCATGAGCATATCGACCGGACTTTTATACATCGCTCCGATGATTTCATCATCAAAGAAGTGCTCACTTTTGAGCAATTGCTTAAGTACCGGTTCCACTTCCCAGTTCGAATCAATTAAAGTCTGAGCCAGCCCGTCGATGATAGCCTGATTGGGTACTTCGAATACAAAAAACTTGTACAGCTTGGTGCAGATGAACTGAGCAATCTCCTCAGCTTTTTCCTCAAAAATCAGGTCGATGACTCCACTGTAATTAAAGTCACCAATGCGCCCGAATATGGTCTTCTGCCCGGAATCATGTCTGAAAGGCAGAAAACCAATCTGAAAGTTATCATAGCGTACGTAATAACCCGTCAATGCCCGGGCGATTTCGGTTACATCCTGCTGGGTGTAATTTCCAACCCCCATCGTAAAAAGCTCCAGCAGTTCACGGGCATAGTTTTCATTGGGCTCACCTCTGGAGTTTTCATTACCGTTGAGATAAATCAGCATGGCATGGTCCAGCCCGATGGCATAGACAAAATCCTTGAAGTTACCCAGACAGTATCGGCGAAGGGTATTGATGTAGCGGGCGGCAAAAGGAGCAAGTTCATAAACCCCGATTTCTGTCACAAAATGGTTATGCCAGAAGAGGACCATTTTTTCCCTGAAGGGATGCGCCCTCATTTCATCCAGCCAGCTGTTGATATAGGCGATATAGCGATGAAAGTTATCCTCAAAATATTGCAAAATTTCCTGCTCGGTACCACCAAAAGGCGGGTAGGCATTATACCAGTCCGGATTTGGTGGCGCGGGCGCGTTTTTGGCATCCTCAAAAACACTATCTATATAGCTTGTCGGACTTTGGGATTTGATTCCCTCAATCTCACTGTAATGATATCCAAATTCTATACGGCGTTTGGTATGCTTGATTCTGCGGTCATCCCAGGGCTTGGATCCCGAGGGACTATAGGGCTGAAGTGTTGTACTGAGAGCTTTTGCCTTCAGATGTCTGAAGTGGTCGGATTCCTGCTGCTCACTGCGATCGCGGTGCAGGTTTTTGACATCTTCATGTGTGTACTTTTTAATCTTCATCTAAATAAATCTCTTAACGCCAATTATCGAATATGAGCCTGAATACCTAAAAAAAGACAGTCAGTGGCATTTTCTGTTACATAATTTGGGCTTATTGAGGAGTTAATAAAGAAATATGAGAAAATCCTAATGTAAAGGGTATAAAGTGAGCTGCAGCATTTTCCGATAAAATTTATAACTGTGAAACAAAATGCTGAGTTATGAAAAACGCACTTATCGTTGAAGACAATCTGATCCTTTCCATCCTTTATGAAAATTATCTGAATAAAATGGTGTTCAAAACCGTGGGTCAGATCAAGCAGGCTGAGCGGGCTGTTGAGCTGGTTAAGCGATATAAACCGGATGTGGTAATCATGGACATCAATCTAGAAGGTGATATGGATGGTATTCAGGCTGCTAACGAAATACGCAAGTTTTCAGACGTACCAATCCTTTTTATAACAGGAAGCTCCGATCCATACAATATGAGTCGGGCTGATGAGGTCCCTAATTCCGATTATCTGTTTAAACCTATTTCAGAACCTCTGCTGAAAAAAGCGGTAAATCAGTTAATAGAACAGCCATACGTCAAGGCGTCCTAAGAAACTTAACCGGTATCTATCCAAATATGCATTCCTGCGGGGCAATCGTTAGTTTCACAGTGCTAATTTTTGTCCCGCTTTTTTTTGGCGGTTTTTGAGTATGATACCAAAACCTCCCGGCAAATAAATTTAACGGGAACCCCCGCAGGCAGCAGGCAGTACAACTCCCCGAAACAAGTTTATGTGATGGGTCTATCATATGCACGGTCTTAAAAACTCCTTTTTATAAAGGGCAATTAGCCACCCATTCTGTTATTTTTAAGGATGTTCTAATCAATAGGGGGGATTAGTATGAAGATTATATCACTTGAGTCGGTTATTCATGGCTTCTCAACAGCACTGAAACGCTTTCCTTTTGTGATGCTTATGGCCACAATGGCATCCGTTGCCGGGATAACCTTTGCCGAAATCAGTTTTAAGGATGATGAGGTCAACAACTATGTCATAAACCTGATGTTCACGGGTTTCCTTGGTATCCCTTTCGTTTTGTCAATAGCACTGCTGGGTGAGCGACTAAAACTGCAGTTAGGCAGCAGAATCGCAATAAAAGTCGCAGCAGTTATCCTGATCATAGTCTATACTTTTTTGCTTCCCCAGAATTTCCCGGATGGTCCGCTTGAGGATGTCATTCAATTTATGCTGTTCGTGCTGGGGGCACATCTTCTGGTTTCATTTGTGGCTTTTCTGAATGATTCGGGTGTGGAATACTTCTGGCAATTCAATAAGACCCTGTTATTACGGTTTATTTTGTCAGGATTGTATTCAGCGGTTCTGTTTGCGGGCTTATCTGTAGCATTGGTAGCCATCGACAACCTGCTGGGAATAACCATTGAGGAAGTGCGATATCTTCAACTCTTCCTGCTCATAGCCGGGATATTCAACACCGGGTTTTTCCTCTCCGCTGTACCCGAGATCGACGAGCAACAAACTCAGATCGAGGCTTATCCAAAACCGCTAAAAGTTTTTGTACAGTATCTGCTGCTGCCACTGGTCACGGTATACATCCTCAACTCTAAGTGAAAGCGACGACTTGCTTTCGAGTCCGAGATGTTCTTCTATGGCTTTCTTACGGTCTACTTTTTCCCTGAGCCTCTTATTGTTTTCCATTTGCCTGATCAAAATAATGGGAAGAAGTCCTATCACAAAGGTAATCAGAAGAATTCCCAGATAACCAGTGAGGTCAAATTCATCGCCGGACAGATATAAAACGAAGCCGTAGTTGGCGAGGCTTATGCTCCCGATATTGATGATTACAAAGAGCATACCGGGAAGGGTGTAAAAACCGTGATGATTCTCTCTCCACCCCGGAATCAAAAAATAAAAAAGGCTCATGTTGAATGCGCTGACCAATAGGGAAATCAATCCAAAAGCAACACTAATGAGCAAATTTTGTGGGAGGCTGACGTCCTCGTCTGAAAGCATCAGAATGAATACACCTTAGGTAACCAGCAAAAAGATGCCGGATAGTGTTCGAAATCTGGATTTCAGAAAATGGAGCAATTTCATGTCCTTTTATTTCGACTGACAAAGCTCAACCAGCACTCCGTTGTTATCTTTGGGGTGTACAAAGGCGACCAGTTTGTTGTCGGCGCCGTTCTTGGGCTGTTCGTTCAGAATGGTAAAACCTTCACTGCGGAGTCGCTCCAGTTCAGCATGTATGTCGTCCACTTCAAAGGCAACATGATGCAGGCCTTCCCCCTTTTTTACTGTGTATTTCGCAATGACTGAATCCGGTTGAGTGGCGCCCAGTAATTCCACTTTGGATTCACCTGTCTGGAAAAAAGCCGTTTCTACTTTTTCGCTCTCCACAACTTCCCGTTTGGAGCATTTACGGTTCAGAATAGTCTCATAGGTTTTAATGGCGGCTTCCAGGTCTTTAACCGCAATTCCGATATGATCAATATGCATGCATTTCCCCTTTTTGATTCACTTAAAGTTTTGGATATAATATCCACTCGATGCATATGAAACCTAATTATTCGGGGGATGAAACACCATAAAGTTACCCAAGAAAACCGCTATCCTTTCTGGCTGAAAGCAACCATCATTCTTTTTGGCATAAGTTTGCTGATCATACTCCTGGTGTATGGTAAATTTATCCTGATGCCGCTGTTCTTCGCCGCTTTTTTTTCATTCCTTGTAGCCCCAATGGTAAATCGGCTTGAAAAGTGGAAGCTGGGCAGGGCGGGATCCATACTTCTAAGCATGCTGCTGGTGATCATTGTTCTGAGTGGTATTATTTCTCTGGTTTCTGTTCAGTTTGTGCAGTTTGCTGAAGAAATACCGGAAGTCACGGAACGCCTCAAAACCATAACCAATGATTCCATCGATTTTGTGGAAGGCCGACTTGGAATCACTCAGGAACAGCAGTCAGATTTTATTCAGAAGGGTTTGAATAATATTATTGAAAAAAGCGGGCAGTATGCGCGGTCAGCCGTTGGAGCCACAACCAATATTTTTACGAATCTGACTCTGCTGCCCATTTTTATGTTTTTTCTTCTTTACTACCGCGGCATGTACGAAACATTCTTTTATCGCCTATTCGATAATTCCTCGAATGAATCCATCGACGACCTCATTGATCGCATTGAGGATGTGACCCAGAATTACATTGTCGGAATGCTTACGGTAGTCGGGATCCTGGCTGTTCTGAATACTACGGGCCTGCTCATTATCGGACTGGAAAACGCCATCTTTTTCGGGGTCTTTGCAGCTCTGATTGCAATCATACCCTATATCGGTACTCTCATCGGGGGCTTGCTGCCAACAATTTATGCTTTCCTGTTTACCGACTCACTGCTCATGCCACTGGCAGTAATTATCGTGTTTGGCATCGTACAGTTTCTGGAGGGTAATCTGATTACTCCAAGGATTGTGGGCTCAAAAGTTGCCATCAATCCCTTCATGGCCATGCTTGCACTGATTGTGGGTGCAGAAATCTGGGGTATTTCAGGAATGATTTTGTTCGTTCCACTGATTGGTATTCTGCGTGTAATATTTGAGCAGATCGAAGGTTTAAAACCATATGGTTACCTACTTGGAAACTCCATCGAATACAAAGAATAAAACGGTACCCCTTTTACTTGCGGCAGTTATGCTGCTGCTTAGTGCCTGTAATCCCTATGAAAATGGCAGGCGTAGCTTTTTCCTGGAAGAACATCCGCATCTGATTTTATTAGATAGCCAAAAAAAGGAGGTCAGCAGCTACGATTACATTGATTTCTCCTACAATAATTCCGTAATCACAGCTGAAGTACTCAGGCCCGATGCCAGGTTGTTTGACCGAAATATTGGGCGTTATTATGACGGCAAGCTGGTTTCCATAAGCCGAAGAGGCACCACTATGCAGTCTTTTTTTGAGGATGGCATCATGCAGAGTTTCAAAATCTGGTATCCCACAAACCGCCTTTCCATGGAGTTTAATGTTGTTGACAGGGTGGGAAGGTCCTATAAAAATGATGGGGGATTGGTCACGGCCTGGCTTCCCGAATCAGAACTGCACTATAACCCGGTTACAGGTTTGGTATCGCGCATCGTCACAGATGATCAGGTGGAATATTATGATCAAAAAGGACAGCTGGAGTACTATTCCGTATTCAGCGACAGTTCCACAACCGAGTATTACAAAAACAACCTGAAACGATTTGAAGTGCTCCGGCTAAACCGCGGAGAACGGCGAATTTCAAGATGGTACCCAAACGGACAGCTTGAGGTTACCGGCATTATGAGAGAAGGAGAGACCATCGGTGAGTGGGTTAAGTATGACTCTCTCGGTAATGTAATTGAGCGAAAACTATATCCTCTTTAAAATCAATATGTTTTAACTATTCGGATTAGAGATTTTTAAGGTAGTTAAAGAGAACCTAATTCGTCTTTTCCCCTCCCTGTTGTAGTTTTCTTTTAACAAAAATAAAGAGAACTATGAAAGCTATTTATATCACACTTATCGCTGCACTTCTGTTTTCATGTGGACAAAATATGTACAAACATGAAATCACTGACTTGTATCCGAATCTGATTAAAAAGAAGCAGGTGAAGATGAACAAGAGCAAAGCGGATCTGGTAATACCCAATCCCTACCTTGACTATACGTTGCTTAACAAGGAAACCGGTGAGGCTTTTTCGGGGAAACTTTCCGCTACAAACAACTCCGGCATGGATGTTGAATATGTTTTCGAGAATGGTCAACTGTCCATGCTGAACACCTACAACAAAGATGGCGGCCTCAAATACCGTATGAACTACGAATCAGGCCACTTCTTTGAGCTTTACCCAAATGGGAAGCTGAAGCAGGAAATCGACTACAATACCATGTGGACAGCCAGCTTCTATGAAGATGGAAGCATTAAATCAGAGTCGAACGACGAATTTATGTTCACCTATTATCGCAATGGACAGATGGAAAAGAAATATGAGCTGGCAACCAGCTTTGATGACCTGAATAAGTCAACTTATTTCCACGGCGATTTCGAATATTACTATCCTGATGGCAATCTGAGAGCAGAAGGTGAGTATAATGAAGAGTCTATTGATGGTACCTGGACTTATTACGATGCTGAAGGCAACATCGAAAAGCAGGAATATTATAACAACGGTTTCAGATTAAACTGAACCCTGCCGATGAAACGGAGTAATCCATGAAAATTCATCCCATTATCCTCTCTCTGATACTACTGCTTGCCTGCGGAAAACGTGAACCTGCATTGGTTTATCAGCATGAAATCCTGGAATTATATCCAACCGTTGAAATCAGGCCTTTTGCAGGTTTTGAAGGTACGATCTCACTCGAGAAAAGAGGCGTGTACTATGAGGTCGCCAAAAACAAACCCTATACCGGGAAGTTAACCGGGCGGTGGTTTTCAAAGAAACAAGAAAGGCTGGTAAGAGTTGAGTACTTGGTTCAGGAAGGCCTGGTCACTGAAATCAGTGTATATGATCTGAACGGAACCATCCGCCATAACCAGAATGCAAAAGCCAGATGGGTGACACAGTGGTATGAGGACGGAAAAATCGCCTCCGAACATCATATGGATAAAGATGTATCCCGCGGTTATTACTCCAATGGCAACCTCTCTTTTGAATATAATGAGCATTACAAAACGGTTTACTACCCGGACGGAACCCTGAAAGAGCGCTCAGAACGTATTGCCATGCCTGACGGCAGCTACGTATTGAATGGCAGACATGAATCCTATTATGAGAATGGACAGCTGATGGCGGCTGGTATTTACACCAAAGGCAATATCGACGGTGAATGGGTATCCTACAATCTGGATGGCAGCATCAAAAACCGTGAGAAATACAATTCCGGACTAAAGGTAGAAAGCTGATAAAATATTAGGCCGGTCTGTTACCACTTTCAGAAAACGCCGTTGGTCCGGCGGCATACAAAGGGCACCCTTTCAATTGGAAGGGTGCTTTTTTATGTCAGCGGTCTTTGAAGAATTTGAGTACTTCTTCGGCTGATTGGCTGTTAAGCACCCGCTCTTTTTCAAATTTTCCTTTTCGGGCGATGCGTACCCCGTATTGGATATCATCAATACCATCGATGCTGTGGGCATCCGGATTGATGGAGGTCATAAGTCCCACCGACTTCGCTTTATTTCCATGCCTCCAGTCCAGATCCAGTCTGTAAGGGGAAGCATTTATTTCGATGGCGGTATTGTGTTCGGCCGCGAGTTCAATGAGTTCATTAAGGTCGATGTGGCTGCCATCCCGTTTCAGCAGCAGCCTCCCGGTAGGATGGCCCAAAATTCGTGTGTAAGGATTCTTAATCGCGTTTCGGAAACGCTCCATCATTTTATCCCTTGGCATTTCAAGTGACTGATGCACCGAGGCGATCACAAAGTCAAAACCTTCAAGTACACTTTCTTCATAATCCAGGCTTCCATCCCCCAGAATATCCGATTCTATGCCTTTGAAAATCACAAAGTTTATCCCTTTTTCCCGGTATTCTTCATTGAGCGCGTCAATTTCGTCCCATTGTTTATAGACCCGTTGAGGGCTAAGTCCGCCGGCATAAGCCGCTGTCTTGGAGTGGTCGGTAAGGCCCAGATATTCATAGCCCCGATCAATACAAGCCTGAGCCATTTCGCGGATGGAATACTTGCCATCACTCCAGGTGCTGTGAGCATGAATCACGCCCCGGATATCGGATTCCACCAGCAAATCCATTGTCTCATGCTCCTCGAAATACTCAAACTCGCCTTTATCTTCCCTCAGTTCAGGAGGAACAAAATGAAGTCCAAGCTTTGCATAAATATCAGTTTCTGATGCGGTTTCAACCGGGTCTTCGAAATCAGTTTCCCCTTCACTGTTCAGCTTAAACAGGCCGTATTCATTGAGCGCCATACCTCGTTCACGGGCCCTGGATCGCATCACCACATTATGCTCTTTGCTCCCGGTGAAGTACATCAATGCAGCCGGATAAGCCTCCGGTTCTACAATGCGTAAGTCGACCTGCCGGCCCTCAGCAGTACGCACCGAGCTTTTGGTGTCGCCCCGGCCCAGCACTTCCGTAATCCGTTCATGGGAAGTGAACACATCAAAAAGTTGTGAAATGCGGGATTCATCTGCTGCAATGAGGATGTCAATGTCGCCGATGGTTTCCTTGGCCCGGCGAAGGGATCCGGCAATGGAAATCTGCTGAACACCGTCCAGATCTTTCAGACTATCAAGAATATCATGGGCGATGGGTGTAGCCTGATCGAGGCGGGCACGTTCGCCAAACTGCTCCATCCATTCAATGGATTTACGGATTTTCTCGGCCGATTTGGCTCCGAGACCTTCCAGTTCTGCGATGGATCCATCATCAATTAAAGCTTTCAGTTCCTGAATTTCGGTGATTCCGAATTTCTTGTAAATCTTGAGGATATTTTTGGGTCCCAGACCGGAAATATCCAGCCATTTGATGAGTCCGGGTGGCACTTTTTCTTTAAAAGCTTCGAGTACCGGCATCTCACCCGTTTCCGCATAACAATAAATATCTTCCGCGATGGACTTACCAACTCCCTTGATGTCGGTCAGGTTTTTCTGCTCGATGTAAGCATTGATATCCTCATCCAGATCGCTGATAACGGTTGATGCTTTGTCGAAGGCAATGGCTTTAAAACGATTCTCACCCGCCAGCTGCATCAGCTGGTATACTTGTCGGAGCAGAGATGAAATTTCCTGATTGGTTGGCATAGTGTATTCAGAGCTTTTTTGATGGCTGAGCCAAGTTCTGCATTTCATTTAATCATTCCCAAAATTTAACTACCATTCAGCTTCAAAAAATCCCGCTGAGTTATTCAAAGGAGCATTCATGCCATTTACTTTCAGAATCTTCATTTTAACTGGTCTCTTTTTCATTTCGCCTCTATTAGCTGGGGCACAAAATGTGCTTTCGCCGGCTGAATTTTTGGGTTATGAACTGGGAGAGCATTTCACCCCGCATTATAAAGTCATGGCCTATTTTGACCATGTGGCTGATCAATCCAAAATGGTGAGTGCCCGGAAGTATGGGGACACCTATGAACGAAGAGAGCTGAAGATCTACTTTGTGGCTTCAGAGGAGAACCATCAGCGCCTGGATCAGATCCGCATGAATAATCTGCGCCGAACGGGTTTGATGGAGGGCGAAGCCTCAGCCTCTGAACCGGCAGTGGTGTGGCTAAGCTACAATGTGCATGGCAATGAAACCTCCTCCTCCGAAGCAGCCATGAAAACCATCTGGGAACTGCTGCGGCCCGACCGGCAGGATACCAAAAACTGGCTAGAAAATGTGATTATAGTGATGGATCCCATGATCAATCCGGATGGTCGAGATCGCTATGTAAACTGGTACAATACCACCGTAGGGAAGCAGATGAATGCCTACATCGAAGCACGTGAGCATCGTGAACCCTGGCCGGGAGGCAGAGTCAATCACTATTATTTTGACCTGAACCGCGACTGGGCCTGGCAGACGCAGATAGAGTCGGAACAACGCCTCAAAGTTTATCAGGAGTGGATGCCGCAAATTCATGTAGACTTCCATGAGCAGGGTTATAACGACGATTACTACTTTGCCCCGGCAGCTAAACCCTATCATAATGTGATTTCTGACTGGCAGCGGGAGTTTCAGGTCACCATCGGAAAAAACAACGCGAAATATTTTGACCGGGAAAGCTGGCTGTATTTCACAGGTGAAGTTTTTGACCTGTTCTACCCAAGCTATGGTGACACCTGGCCCACTTACAACGGCGCCATCGGAATGACTTATGAACAGGCGGGACATAGTCTGGCCGGACTTGGAGTCATCAAAGCCGAAGGCGATACCCTCACACTTCTGGACCGCCTCACGCATCATACCATCGCAGGACTTTCAACCATTGAAGTGACAGCCGAAAATCATGAGCAGGTGGTAAGCGAATTCAGCCGATATTTCGATGAGGTTAAGGAAAATGGCTCGGGAGCCTACAAGAACTATGTGATCCCTGCATCGGCCAACAAAGACAAAACAGCAGCATTGCTTGGATTGTTGGACAAACAGAAAATCACCTATAAAAAAGCCTCGCGCAGCAGGAATGTGAATGCCTTTGACTATGAGCGCGGCGAAGTCAGAAAAGTATCTGTTCAGCAGGGTGATATTGTTGTGGATACCCGGCAGCCCAAAGGCAACATGGCCCGGGTACTCCTGGAACCAAACCCGGAACTGGCCGATTCGCTCACCTATGATATCACAGCCTGGTCACTTTTTTATGCTTACGGGATTAACGGATTTGCCACAAATGATGAAATTTCGGTGAGTGATGAAGCCATTGTTTTTGAGGCTCATGATGCTCCTGAAACCGGAGATCAGGTGTATGCCTATGCAATGGAATGGAAATCCACAGGCAGCCTGCGTTTTCTGGCCCATCTGCTCAAACATGGAGTTCAGGTTCGCTATGCTGAACAGGCTTTCAGTATGGAAGGAAAAGATTTCGATGCAGGTACGCTGATCATCACCCGGTACGGCAATCAAAAGCTGGGCGATGATTTTCATAAGCTGGTTGCCGAGGCTTCCTCGTTGGTGAAAGATACGCCGGTGCATGCGCTCAAATCCGGATTTACGGATTCAGGGCAGGATTTTGGTTCGGATGGCGTAAAGCTGATAGACACACCACGCATTGCCGTAGCGGCCGGTGAAGGCACCTCGTCCAATGATGTGGGTTTCATCTGGCATTATTTTGATCAGCAGATTGATTACCCGGTTAGTATGATCAATCTGGATGATCTGAGCCGACTCAATTGGCCGGATTATGATGTGCTCATCATGCCATCGGGTGCCTATGGTGGCGAGTTTAACGGAGAGGCTTTAAACAGCCTGAAGGACTGGATCCGGGCTGGTGGAAAACTGATTGCAGTAGGCGGGGCAAACCGGTTCCTGGCGGGAAAAAGCGACTTTGAACTGAAATACAAAGAAAGAGATGAGCAGGCGGATGAGGAAAACGAATTTATCCGCTATGAAGACCGGAATAAAAACAGCATCAGCTCTTATAATCCCGGTTCCATTTACGAAGTGCAGACCGATAACTCACACCCGCTCTTTTTCGGTTATGAGGATGTGTACTTCAGCCTGAAAACTTCATCATCAGCCTATGATTATCTGGAAAATGGCTGGAATGCGGGCCGGATTACAGCCGATGCGCCCCGTGCCGGATTTACAGGATATAAGGCCAAAGCAGCATTACAAAACTCGCTAGCTTTCGGAGTGCAGAATATGGGCGCCGGAGAGGTAGTTTACCTGGTCGATAACCCTCTTTTCCGGGCTTTCTGGGAGAATGGAAAACTGCTGTTTGGGAATGCAGTTTTTCTGGTCGGGCAGTAACTTTTTGGATTTACTCTAAACAAGCCTGCCTGCTAGCTGAATTCATCTATTCTACATCATTTTCATTAACTTTCCTGTGTTGAAATAACAAGGATGGTTTGATGAGTTTGATGTTTGCCGCTGTTTTTCTGCTCCAGGTGCTAACCGGTGGCGGAAATACAAACGGTGAAATTGGAATGAAAGATGCTGTGGTTAGGGCAGAGGAGCAAAATCCCTCCATACAGCAGCTTCGGTACCTGATTGATGCGCAAAAAGATAATCAGGTGCTCAGCCTGAATATTCAGTCACCCCGACTCAGTTATTTCAGTGAGGGAGTGGGATTTGGGAGCTTTACCGAAAAGCGCTGGACCATTAACCAGCAGCTGGACTTTCCGCTGCAATCCTATTACCGCTATCAGGGACAAAAATCTACAACCACTGCCCTGCAATTCCGGCTGGAACAAAACTTGCTAGAGCTGAAAGCCGACGTAAAAGCCGCCTATGTGAACGCCTTATGGGCGGAGCGATTATTGAGTATTGCCGAGGAGCGGAAAAATCTGTTCGCAGAAATGAAAAGCATTGCAACCCGCCGTTTTGAGACGGGTCAGTCGGGCGATATTGACCGGCTACAGGCTGAGATACAGTATCTGGAATCTGAAAATGCGATTCGGCAGGCCAGTGTGCAGTATGAACAGTCGCTAATGGATTTGCAGAGGGTACTGGGTGTGGAGAATCCATCCCCCGATGCAGACATTGTACTCACCGACAGCCTTCGTTTTCAGGAACTAAGCCTCAACTATGATGAAATGACGATGATGCTGGCCGGCTATCCGCTGCTGCGGCAGCGAACGGAACTGGAAGAGGCTGCCATGATGAGAAGGAAAGCAGCTCTGAGTTCCTACCTGCCCAATCTTAATCTGAGTTACTATCGTCAGAACTTCGGTAATGAATTTGATTTCTATGGTTTTGAGATCGGAGTGAGTATTCCTATCTGGTTCGGGGTGAATCAGTCGCGGCAGGTCAAACAGGCCGGAGCCGAGCTGAAGAATGTGGAATGGCGAAGTTTTCAGATTAATCAGGAATTAAGGACTGAAGCGGAAAATGCCTGGAATCGGTATGAAGCGGCCAAAGAAAATATGGAACAATTCAACAGCGGCATCCTGCTGCAGGCCGAAATACTGATCGAGAAAAGCCGCAAGGGCTATGAAGCCGGGCAGTTCAATCTCTTAACCTTGCTTGAAGCCCAGCGCACCTATCTGCGAAGTATGGAAATGTATTACAACAATTTGAGGGATTACTATGCAAGTATATTCCAAATCGAAAAGCTCATTCAGAAGGAGCTGGTTTATGAATAATCTTTATGAAAAGCTTACGGTAATTTTATTGCTCATGTTGTTTTCAGGCTTTGCCGCATGCTCCGGTGGGGAGGATGTTCAGCAAAGCGCTGAAGAGATCGGAACACCACCTTCCCTCAACTCAGCTGACGCCCGCAAATTGGTACAGCTTGAAGCTGAACAGGCCGCCCAGTTGGATATTGAAACCATCACCATCCAGAAAAAAGTGGTTGAGGTAGCGGTTGAGTCGCCGGGTAGAGTTCAGGCTTCACCGGAATATTATGCCATAGTGAGCTCTCCGGTTGCGGGCATTATCACGGCCTTGTACGCCCATGAAGGCGAGCAGGTGAGTAAAGGAGATATTCTGCTTGAACTGGAAAGCCTGGACTATGCTAAGCTGTTGGCCGATTTCATCGAAACATCGGCTGAATATGCCTATCTCAAGGAGCAGTCGGAAAGGGTGAAAGAACTCAGGGACGAGAATATCAGCTCAGCACAGGAATACAATCGGATAATAGCCGATTTCAATCGAACAGAGGCCCGAAGAATAACACTTATTGCAAGACTGAAGTCACTGGGCGTCTCGGAAAGCAAACTCAGAGAATGGGAAGATAATCCGGGAAGCGCATCAGCCGGCTTGCAACTCAAAGCACCCATCAGCGGAAAGATCAACCAGCACCTGATCGACATCGGCGAACCGGTAAAAGCCTATGATATGATGCTGGATATCATCAATCCGGTTGAAGTGCTGGTGAAAGGGTTTTTTCACCCGGAGGATGCTGAACTCATCAGAAAAGGTGATTCTGTTTATGTGATGGAAAAACATCTTCAGTCTGACCAGGTACATCAGATTGCTGAAGGCATAGTAAGCACGATCAATCCGGCGCTGGATGAGAATAACCGGTCGGTGGTGGTGAACTCCTTTATTAAAACGGAGGCGGGTCAACCTTCGCCCGGAGAGCAGGTACTGGTTCGCATTAATGGAAGAAGCAGCATGCCGGTGGTGGAAGTACCCACATCGGCTATCGTTTATGACGGAGATATCAGCGGAGTTTTTGTACAGGTTTCGGAGCTTGAATATGCATTTCAGCCCATTGATATCATCCGGATGTATAACGGAATGGCCGCGGTTTCGGCCGGCCTGAAGCAGGGCGACCGTGTGGCGGTGAATCAGGTATTCAGCCTGAAAGCACTTCTGCGATTCGAAAAATTTGCTGAATAGAATAAAATGAGTGTATTTGACCGAATAATAGATTTCAGTCTGCAGCAGAAAATTGTGGCCATAGCACTGGTGTTTCTGATGGCCTTTGGAGGCATTTCTTCCCTTACCCGCATTCCGATAAACTCTCAGCCGGATGTAACCCCGGTTCAGGTGCTGGTGATCACCAAAGCCGGCCGGTATTCACCCTACGATGTGGAGCGTCTGGTTAGCTTCCCCATTGAGGTTACCATGAACGGCCTGCCCGACGTGAAGGAAGTACGCTCCATCTCCCATTTTGGACTTTCAGCGGTTACGGTTGAATTCGATGAAGGGACCGACATCTATTTTGCCCGGCAACTGGTGAGTCAGCGGGTTCAGAGCATTGCCGGGGATCTTCCGGATGGGGTTTCTCAACCTCAGCTGGGCCCCATATCAACAGCACTGGGTGAGCTGGTACAATACGTGGTGAAAGGCGAAAACTATTCGCTGACGGAGCTTCGGACCATTCAGGACTGGCTGATAGCTCCCCAGCTGAAGACGGTACGCGGGGTAACGGAGATCAATTCATTCGGTGGTTTTGTGAAACAGTTTGATGTGATCGTAAATCCGGATGCACTCAGACTTTACGATCTCAGCCTTGCGGAATTGAACGAAGCCATCATGAATAACAATCAGGTGGCCGGAGGTAATTTCCTGGAAATGAACCGGGAGCAGTACATCATCCGGGGATTCGGGCAGATCACAGGTATGGATGATCTCGAAAATATTGTGCTCAAGAAGCTGTCCGACCGGCCGGTGTATCTGAGGGATGTTGGCAGGGTAGATATCGGCCAGCAGCTGAGGCAGGGAGCCGTTACCCAGGATGGAAACGGGGAAGTTGTGACCGGTATCGTAATGATGCTTCGAGGGGGAAACGGCCGGCAAGTGATCAAAGAAGTAGATGAACGCATCGAAGAGGTGAACCGGGGTTTGCCGGATGGGGTCTACATCGAAAAATTTTATGACCAGAGTGATTTGGTTGAGCGCACAACCAGTACTATTTTCACCAATCTGACCGAAGGCGGCTTTTTTGTGATAGCCGTGCTGCTGGTGTTGCTGGGAGAGTTCACCGGGGCTCTGATTGTGGCTTCTGTCATTCCGCTTTCCCTGCTCTTTGCTTTCATCGGGATGGAGCAATTCGGTCTGGCGGCCAACCTGATGAGTCTGGGAGCCATCGACTTCGGTATGGTGGTAGACGGCTCCGTGGTGATGGTTGAAAATATTGTCCACAAACTGCATCACAATGAAGAGAAGAAACCGGTTCAGGAAGTGATTCGCAGTGCTGCTAAAGAAGTGGCCAGGCCGATCTTTTTCGGGGTACTCATCATTCTGCTGGTTTTCGTGCCCGTGATGACCTTCAGTGGAATGGAAGGAATTCTCTATCGGCCAATGGCCATCACGGTAGCAACGGCGGTATTCGGATCCCTGATTCTTGCATTGGTATATGTGCCTGCGCTGGCAGCTATCTTTTTCCGAAAAGGAATTAAGGTACGCCGCAGTTTTATTATCGAGTGGCTCCGGCCGTATTATGAGCGTTTTCTGAAAAAGAGCCTGGAGCGAAAAAGAATCACCATCACCACAGCGCTCATTGTATTTACGATTTCGATTCTGCTGATTCCCCGCCTTGGCACCGAGTTTCTACCCGAACTGGATGAAGGTTCGATTCTGATTGAACAAATCCGTATGCCGTCGGTAACCCTGCAGGAATCCATTGAAAATGCAGACTGGCTGGCAGGGGAACTGCTGAGGGATATCCCCGAAATCAAAACGGTGGTCCCTAAAACCGGCCGCTCTGACCTGGCCAACGACTGGATGGGCGTTCATCAGAGTGATGTGTGGGTGGTCCTCAAAGAACGAAGTTCCTGGAGAGATGGCCTTTCCAAAGAGGATATCATCGATATGATTCGGCCCTACCTGCAAACCGAGCCCGGACTGGCCTATAACTTTACCCAGCCCATCGCCATGCGTGTGGATGAACTCACCAGTGGAGTGAAGTCTGACATCGCCATTAAAATATTCGGTGAGGACCTACAGACCTTGAATCAGGTGGGCGAAGATATCACCTCCATTCTGCCCGGGCTGGAGGGTACCGATAACTTTTACCTGGAACAGAGTATTGGACAGCCCTATCTGAATATTGACATCGACCGGGTTGCGGCCGCTTCCTATGGGCTGAATGTGCAGGATATACAGAATGTGATTGAGACCGGTATCGGAGGCAAGATTGTAGGCGAGGTGTATGAGGGGCAACGGCGTTTTGATATTATGGTGCGTTTCAACCCGCAGGAGCGTTCTGAGATGGAAGTCATTCAGAATGTACCGGTAAGTTTGCCGGGCGGGGGAGTGATACCGCTGAAAGAGGTGGCGCATATTCATGCAGAAGAAGGTCCCCGTGAAATCGCGAGAGAAAACGGCTGGCGGCGGGCTATACTGGGCATCAACATCAAAGACATTGACACCGGCAGTTATGTGAGTCAGCTTCAGGACGCGATTGATGCAGAAGTTAATATTCCGGCGGGCTACTTTATTCAGTACGGAGGGTCCTTTGAAGACCAGCAGCGAGCAACCAATCACCTGCTCATCGTTGTTCCTCTTACCCTGCTCATCATTTTCGGTTTGCTGTACATCATGTTCAACAGCTTCAGGCTGACCATGCTGATTTTGCTGAACCTTCCTTTTGCCCTGTCCGGTGGTATTTTCATGCTCTTCTTCCGGGATATGTATCTGTCGGTATCCGCCAGCATCGGTTTCGTGGCTTTGTTTGGGGTTGCGGTACTGAACGGGATAGTTTTGATTTCACACATTACCGATCTAAGGGAAAAGGGTATGGAATTGTATCAGTCGGTGGTTCAGGGCAGCCGCGACCGTTTACGTCCGGTGCTGATGACGGCCCTTGTTGCCAGTCTGGGTTTTCTGCCCATGGCCTTCAATGTGGGACCAGGCTCCGAAGTTCAGCGCCCGCTGGCCTCAGTGGTAATCGGTGGATTGATCACCTCCACCCTGCTTACCCTGCTGGTATTGCCTACCATTTATCATTGGATGGAGAACAGGCGGTTGAAGAAGGCGGATGCTTCAGGGGTTTCACCGAGTTAGAAAAGTACGATGATTTTTGCTCCGCCTTTGTCGAATCGTTTTGCGGCGGAATTAAAACGATGGGTATCCGCGTCGAGGTCGTAAGCACCAAAGGCTTCAAAAAGAACCTTATCCAGAAACTGAGCGGATACATGCAAAGCGATTCTATGGTCAAAATCCTGATTGATGAACCATTCGTTGGTCCAGTTTCGGGTCAGATAAGCGGAAACAGAGCTGTCTTCGATATCCCTTTTCTGTGAAAGGTATCGCCCGGTAATACGGAAAAAGTCATTGAGCCTGTAGCCCAGTCCCAGATCCAGCAGGGTACGGAATTCCTTGTATTCAAAAGCACGGTCGATGACGGATATGCTGAAAACATTGCCGTACTGCCTGTCGGAGTAATCCTCGAATGAAAGTCGGAAGTTTGGTTCGAAACGCCAGAGGCTCCCATACAGAAAAACACCCCTTTTTACGGACTGCTGCTTGGCCGCATAGCGACCGTCAAAGGCA
Organism: uncultured Balneolaceae bacterium; assembly: GCA_964413935.1. Lineage (GTDB taxonomy): Bacteria > Bacteroidota > Rhodothermia > Balneolales > Balneolaceae > CAYPTY01. The sequence goes on from CAYPTY010000004.1 coordinate 132,318, forward strand.
CTGTTATCGGAGGATCTTTTGGTGGCGTCGTAGTCTAGGTAGGCATAAGCCCCGAGTACAAAAGAGCGGATTCTGAAATCGACCAGTCCGTTGATCAGATAGAGGTTATTCTGCTGGTTGAAGGAGTAATTATCCTGTGTGCGGTCATAGTTTCTGGATGCTACAATCGGCTGGTAAATGAAAGAAACATCGAAATTATACCATTGCTCCTTCGGGGCTGTCCAACGTCCCATTAGCAGGAAGTTCGGGCTTTCGATGGTTCTCTCCAGAATCTGAGTGCTGGGATCCAGCGGATTGGCATTGTTGCCGGCCTCGTTAACGATGTTATTCAGGTAATTCTGGAAGGTGTAACTCAGTCTGACATCCCCGAATGGAAGTTCTCTGGCATGAAAAGTGGCCGTGATGTCCACATCTTTTTTGAACTCGGCAACGGTGTGGGAAATAGCAACCGAATAATCATCGCCTAACCGGCGCCGGAATTCGAATTCAAATAATGCGCGGTCTGCCCGGGCATCCTGTTGTTGATAGGTATGCAGAAACATGTCTGTATTCTCAGTCAGGTTCACCTTGCTGTGTAGTTCGGTAAACACGGCCCAGGTGGTTTTGGTGTATGATCCAAAGCGACTCCTGAGTCCGGTTTCATTCTGTTGCCAGGCAAACTGATCGCCAAAGTTGAATTCCTGATTCATCATATCCAGCTCATATTCTCTTTTAATTCGTGGAGTGAGAACCCGGCTGAAACCCCGGTCGTAGAAAAAGCCGCCTAAAGCATGAGACTCGTCCAGAAGCTGCAGGCGCTGTAACTGAGTCCAGTCGTAATTGGATGCATGACGGGGATTGTCAAACATAAGCTGAGCGGAAACCGGACTGCAAGCCAGAAAGCAAATAACGATAGCCGGAACGATGATTTGATAGAGGTTTATCAAGATGCAGATCCCGAAAGGTTAGTAGATCAGTCGAAAGAATACTGCATCCCGAGCATCAAACCAAAATTGTTGGCCAGATCCCCGGTATCCAAGCCGATGGTGGAGTTTAATTGAATATTGGGGTTAAGCTGATAATTCAGATCAAGGCTTGTATAGAACTGGTCTGCTCTTGGGATACGGAGCGGTTGTGGTAAGTTCGGGTCACAAAACTCAGTTCCGTCTACCTGTCGGCAACCTGTGGTTCTACCATAGTTTCTTGAATAAGTAGCCTTAACAGAGTAGCCGATGATTTTACCTGTATCCATAAAATTGAAATTTCCTCCAACAGCAAGATGATGAGCTACAATAATATTGTTGGTGATTTCTGTAATCCCATTTTCTCTCAGACCAGTAAGTACAAAAGGTGAACCTATCACTCTGTTCTCCGTGGTCCAGCCGTTTCTGTACACGAAATTATTATAATACTGATTAGCGCCTCTGAGCTCTCCTATATTGTACTTGGCATCATGCCTCAGGAGATTTGTAAACTCATAAACAAATTGGTTGAAGAAACCCGATTCTTTCTTTTTGTACTGAAAACCATACAGGCCATCCCATGGGCTTCTAAAATTTGGGCTGGATTGAGTTTCCAGAATAAACTGTCTGTACAGTCGGTATTCACGATTATTTAATTTCAGCATACCTGAGAAATCAAAAGCCCCGACTATATTTCCAAGTCTGTTTATTACATCTCCACCCGGTGCACTTTGACTGCCTGCACCCCTTGCAAAAAACACATCAACAAAATCATCAAAGGATGAAGGTAATTCTCCGTAGCGTTCATTTTCCCCTCCCCATTGCGTATTGTGTATAATCCCCGCCTGAAAATTCAGCTTATAATCCTCAGGCAGAATGCGCATGAACAAAGCTTTTTCATGCAGATAAATGTTTTCGGTATATCGGTCATTTTCAAACCAGCCATGTCCGAAATAGCCTCTGAATGTAATGAAACCGGAGCTGAAAGGCATGTCAATAAACTCACTTTCCAGCATCACCTTGGGCAGGGTGGGGGCGTTGCCACTCCAGATCAGGGAGCCAACCGTAAGATCGGTATCTCTGGTGTACCAGGTGTCCCTCCATTCTTTTTTTCCGGCAAAGAGCTTGAACGGGCCATATTTCACTTCGGCATACAACTCATGGAAAAAGAGATTCTCATTTTCGGAATAACGCGCCACCGCATCGGCCGCAAAGGCATAATCAAAGCGCGCATCCGTCAGCCTTTTACGTACATAGAAGTGGCTGAAACCGTTGGTCGAGGCCGGGTCATACAATCCGAATTTGTTGGAATGCATCCAGAAAGGCGTGGCCTCACCGGTTGCAAGCGCTTCAAGCCTGAATCCGGATTCCAGTTTGATCTGAGCCTGGGCTGAAAGGCCAAATCCCAGACACAAAAAAAGGGCTATGATGAATAATCTTCTTAAAATCATAGCCCCGAAGTTAGGTAAAAATTATCAGTGCTTATAACTGAACATCGAAGGTCATGCGCTCACCGTCACGCATCACCGTAACCTTGCTTACTTCCCCTTTCTTGAGGGTATTCAGCGATTCCATATAGCCGTAGATATCTTTGATGTCCACACCGTTGATGCCCACAATCACATCGCCGCCTTTTATCCCGGCATTGGACGCGGCACGGCCTTCGGTTACTCCGGTAATGCGGAAGCCTTCTCCATCAAAACCGTAATCCGGAAGAACGCCCAGCGTTGGACCGTCCATGGTCACTCTTCTGCGCTGCTCACCGGGCGCCTCCTGAAAGGCCAGCTGCTCCTGGTCTATGGTATCGAGATATTCAATCACGCGGGTCAGGTGATTTAAGAGTTTCACCTCACCATCCACATTGATGTATTCCGCGTCATCCGAAGGGCGATGGTAATCGGCATGAGTGTCGGTGAAATAATGCAGCACCGGAATATTTTTGTAATAAAAAGAGGTGTGATCACTGGCACCGGTTCCGTCTTTAACCAGGTCAATTTCGAGGGAGTCGGTGTTGGCGGTGGTGAGAATTTTTTCCCAGTCCATGGCCGTACCGATTCCGAATACCATCATTTTATCATTCGCCATTCGACCCACCATGTCCATATTAATCATCGCAAGCGCGTTTTCCAGCTTAACGGTGGGTTCTTCCACATAGGCTTGTGAACCCAGCAGGCCCATTTCCTCACCTGAGAATGCTATGAAGAGCATGTTAGTCTGAGGCCGGTTTTCTGCATAATACTGAGCCAGCTCAAGCACACCGGCGGTACCGGAGGCATTATCATCGGCACCGTTGTGGATTTTCTTTTCCTCTCCGCGGTAAAGGGAGCCGAAATCCCCGTATCCCAGATGATCGTAATGTGCGCCTATGATGATCACTTCATCGGTATTGCTGCGACCGGGCAGGTAACCCACCACATTGCGGGCCAGCCTTTTTTCGCCGGCAGAGCTGTCATCGTTTGATGCATGTGGATTATTCAGAATAGCGGTATTGATGGTAAACTCATGAAAATAGGTCTGATTCTGTCCGCGCGGTTCCAGCCCGAAATCCCGGAAGTGATCGGCAATATAGTTGGCAGCCTCAGCTTCAAATTCGGTTCCGGCTTCCCGGCCCTGCAATTCATCACTGGCCAGGTAATTGATATGAACAGCTACATCGGATGAAGTGATTTCGGGAGATAACCCTGATTCATTGTCAAGAGTGGTACAGGAGAAGATCAAAAGACTGCTGAGCAGCAGCCCCAAAAATGATTGGTTGCAGTACATAGTGATGTTGATTGTCAATTTGGGATGGGTTGCAATGCTAACTTTTTAAGATGTATAAAATATGAAGAAATCGAACGATATGAAGTAAATATGTTTTATCTTCGCCACACAATGCGGTTAGGGGTGTCACACCTTAAATGTGACTGAGATCATACCCTATGAACCTGATCCGGATTATACCGGCGAAGGGAAACCAACGGTTCATATCACCATGCTCACAGCTTTGGGATATTCTCACAAGCTGGCCCCTCCATTTTTTAAACCTAAAACTTGGAGGAAGATGAAAACCTTTCTATTTACGATCATCACACTTTGCATTTCCACCCTGTCCTACGCTCAGGAAATCACCGGGCGGATTACGGACAGCATCGATGCACAGCCACTTGCCGGGGCTACCATCGTACAGCTGCAAACCAGCAACGGCACCACCACCAACTCCAATGGATACTTTTCCCTGAAACTCGATGAGGATGCAGGTCCCACCATCCGGATCAGCTTCATCGGTTATGAAACGCAGGAAATAACCGTAGTCGGAGATGCGGAACTGAATATCCAACTGAAACGGGAAAACAGCCTGCTTTCAAACCTGACGGTCATCTCATCAAGGGCATCAAAAACGGATCCGGTTACCCAGACCACCGTTCCGGCTGTGCAAATCCAGGAAAACTATGCCGGACAGGATCCCTCCATCGTACTTGAGCGCAATATCCCCTCAGTGGTTTCCTTCAGTGATGCTGGAACCGATATCGGAAATTATGTGCAGTTCCGGCTGCGGGGTATGGATCAGACCCGCATCAACACCACCTTGAATGGGGTTCCGCTTAACGACATGATTGACCAGGGCGTCTTCTTTTCCAACTTCTCGGATTTTGCCAACAGCATGCAGAGCATTCAAGTGCAACGGGGAGTCGGACTCAGTGCGAATGGTACGGCATCCTATGCCGGCTCGGTAAACTTTGAATCGGTAAACCTGGAAGGTGAAGGACCTGAAGTGGGCATCGACCTGACGGGTGGTTCCTTCAATACCCTAAGAACAGCCGGAGAGGTAAAATCAGGTCGTTTGTCCAATGATCTGGCTGTGTATTCACGCTTTACCCGTACGACATCAGACGGCTATAAATTCAACTCGGCATCCGATTCCTATTCCTTTTTCTTCTCGGGAGGTTACCTCGGCGACAGCCATGTACTCAAAGTAAATGCCTTTGCGGGCAAAACGCAGAATGACCAGTCCTATCTGCCCGTTTTGCGTACCGACATCGAAAATGAACCCCGCACCAATTATAATAGTCCCAACGATACGGACGATTTCGAACAGGAGCTGCTGCAGCTTCAGTATACCGGGCTCATCAGCGATGACCTCATCCTGAACAGCAGCGTTTATTACGGTGGATCCAGAGGTGTTTTTCCCTTCGGACTTTCTCCCACTTCACAGCTTTTATACGGCCTGGAGAACGATCATTATGGTTTCATGGGTGACCTGAGCTATAAAACCGGTGATTTCAGCATCAAGGGCGGTGTTCATGCTTACACCTTTCTTCGGGAAAACATCAACAGCACCGCGCCCAATACGTCCAACCCGGATTATCAGGATGAGACCACCAAGAATGAATTCAGTTCCTTTCTGCGCTTGAATTATGCCACAGGGAAGCTGAATCTCTTCGGTGATCTTCAGCTGCGCAATGTGGAACTGAATTTTGATACCGATCAGATTCAGTCATTCGGCGGCTCTGTTCCCGCCGGCGGACTCAACAGTAGTCGGAACTGGCTTTTCCTGAACCCGAGATTTGGAGCAAGATACAGTCTGAGTGAAACTTCCTCAGTCTATGCCTCGGTGGGAGCAACCGGGCGTGAGCCTACACGCACCGACATCCTGCAGGGTGATGGATCCTCCATCAACGAATTTAACTTTGTCTCGGCGCAGGATGAAGACATCGTTGTGGCTGAACATGTGATTGATTACGAACTGGGTTACAATTTCAGCAAAGCCGGCTTGCAGGCCGATATCAACTTATTCTGGATGGATTTCAGGAATGAAATCTCGCTGGTGGGGGCGCTGGCCGCCAATTCGTATATCCCGCTTCGGCAGAACATCAATGAAAGCTATCGCAGAGGGGTGGAATGGGTCATTGATTATGCCATCGGCAATCAGTGGGACCTTAATTTCAATGGCGCCTGGATGCAGACCAATGTGGATCGCTTTGTGAATGGTACAGGTGAGGTCTTCACGAATGTGGAACATATCTTCGCACCCGACTGGAACCTGAATGCCTCTCTGCGTTACAAACCCGTCGATAAAATCGGCATCTGGCTTAGAGGCCGTTATCTGTCTGAATCCTTCATGGAGCTTTCGAATGATGAGGACTTCACACTGCCTGAGGTCTTTTTGCTGGATGCCCAGCTGGATGTGGAGCTGACCGAGCAGCTCAGACTGTCGTTCTTCCTGAACAATGTTTTTGATGAGCTCTATTTCACTGATGGCGCTCCGGTGGATACCGACTTTGATGGTGCGGTAGACGGACCCGGTTTTCGGGTTCAGCCTCCCCGAAATGCCCTTGTGCAATTGAGAGTGAAGATCTGATCCGCTTCAGCCCATAAAAAAAGCGACCTGTGATATGCACGGGTCGCTTTTCTTTAATCAGATTAATATCAGGCTGATGAATATTACTTCATGGTAATCGGTACAGCAGCCCAGGTTGTTCCCCATACCAGGTTTAGATGAGCTTTTTCATCTGAAAGGGTATCGAAGTAAATGGTGAAGCTTTCAGCAGGGGCAGGAAATTCCATAAGGAGTCCTTCAACTCTGGCTACATCCTGAGATTCATCGTACTGGGTTCCCCAGCTCAGTTTCTTGTTGATGATGAAGGTCCATGCATCATCACCAGGGATGGTGTAGAGAGAATAGGTTCCGGCAGGTACTTCTGCATCACCTACCATTACATCATCAGAGAAGGTAATGGCAGCAGATTCATTGGCACCGGTTCTCCATACTTTGCCAACGGGCATAAGGGTTGCGGCTTCGCGGCCACGCAGAGATGGTCGGCCATAGGTAACCTCCACAACAGTGGTTCCGATTGTTTGAGAAACCGAAGCATTTGGTGACGGACGGTTACGGTCATTGTTTCTTTCCTGAGCAGTTGCATCCATTGCGAAAAAGGCAACGGCGACGAACAGGCTAAGCGAGATAAGACGTGCTTTCATAGTACTAGGTGATTTGTTTGGGTTTGTTATTCGGATGGAAACAGGCTTGGATCAATATCGGGTAGAATCTTCAGGGCATTCTTGTAGTACACTTTCTTCAGTACTTCATCAGGAAGATTCAGTCCATACATTTTCCAGAAAGCATGGCGTTTCCGGAAATAGTCAAAGTATTCGTCATCGCTTTCCAGTACTCTGAAGTAAGTATGGTATTCTTTTGGTCGGTACGTGTCTTTGCCGAACAGAATGCGGTCCTGATATTTGATGAAAAACTCACGGGCAAAGCGGGGTTGACGGCCAAGTTCTGCGATTACGGCAGCTATTTCCGTGTACACATTCGGATATTTGTCGAGATGTTTGCCGAGACGTTCCAGATCGTTGCCCATCCAGCCCAGATGCGCGTTGATGAAAGTGGTATTCGGGTGATTCTCAAACACATTCCACTGCTCCTGCATCACGGTTTCCCAGTCGGGATAGCGGGTTGAATCGCCGCGGTGACGGGATGGAAACTGAATCATCTCCAGCAAACGCTCATTTTTTTCATCGATGGGAGCCCAGAATTCAGCCGGTTCACCCGTGTGAATGAGTACCGGTATACCCAGTTCTCCGCATAAATCCCAGACCGGACCAATACGGGGATCATCGGTTCGAATGCGCTCCCCGTTATTATCGCTAGTCGTGAGTCCCAGATTCTTAAATATTTTCAGGCCTCTGGCTCCGTTCTCATAATCTTGTCTCAGCTGGGCCACAGCATTTTCAGTCCAGTTGGGATCGTCCATGCCGGAGAAATCCACATTGGCAAAAATGATAAAACGATCAGGTGCTGTTTTCCGGGCCGCTTCTTTCATGGCAAGCAGCTGTTCTCCGGATCGCCCGCTCAGATTGACCAGGACTTTAAGGTTCAGGCTATCCATTTCCCGTACCGTCTGTTCCAGATCCATGGTTGCCATTCGCCATAAGTGGCTGTGAATGTCAATAAAAGGATATTTGGCTGAAGTAATCTCCTCACCGGGTACCACCAGTGTGGTTCTCGGATTGTAATCCTGGAAGGAAAGATCTTCAACATCCTGTGCTTCTAAGGTGTTTAAATCAGCACAGAGATAGGTAAGGATAAAGAGAAAAAGGAGGAATGGCTTGTTCATAGCCCGTAGTTCAAAATTCATTAATGGGCTAATATATAAAAGAAAACCCATATCGCGAGTGCAATATGGGTTTGTTAATGATCAGTTTACCTGCTCGGTGTCTTTAAGCAGGTGTGCAAACTCTTTCTGGAATTTTTTCACCTTCGGGGCAATCACAAAGGAACAGTATCCGGCATTGGGATTATTCTCGAAATAATCCTGATGATAATTTTCAGCTACGGAGTAATTCCGGATGGGCTCAATTTCGGTCACGATGGGATCTTTCCAAAGATCGGAGGCGTCGGTTCGTTTCAGGGAAGCTTCGGCAATCTTGCGCTGCTCATCATTGTGGTAAAAAATAACGGAACGGTACTGCGGTCCCACATCTGCACCCTGGCGGTTGAGCGTGGTTGGATTGTGAGTATGCCAGAAAACCTCAAGCAGGGTTTCATAGTCAATCACATTGGGATCAAAGGTAATTCGGGCAACTTCGGCGTGGCCGGTTTGTCCGCTGGTTACTTCACGGTAGGATGGATCTTTCACAAATCCGCCGGCATAACCGGATTTCACATCCATCACACCTTTTACACGTTCGTAGATGGCTTCCACACACCAGAAGCAACCCGCTCCGAATGTGGCTTGTTCCAGTTTCTTTTCGGTATTCATTGGTTCTTGAGCAGTTAAATTAATGCTGTACAGCACCGCGATGGAGAGTACAATTAAACGTTTCATTATAAATGGGTTAAACTGTGATGATAGGGTCAGGTGATGGTTGTATATCATAACGTCTTGCAATATACTCCAACGCAACGGCTGAAAATACGTTTTCATACACAGGACTTCCTAACAAAAGGGTCATATCATGCCATTCCGTAAACTGTTTTTTCTTTTATTCCTTTCCTTTCTGATGATGAACTGCAACAATACTCCCTACGAACTGAACGGAGATAAACACACGCTCAAATCCCCTGACAATGAACTGCTGCTTCAGTTCTGGGTGGATGCAGACGGAAAGCCCATGTATCAGCTTTTCAAAGGCGACCAAACCGTGATTGAAGCCTCGGCACTGGGTTTTGAGCTGGATGAAATTAACCTTGCTGAAGGCTTTGAGATTGCAGGTACATTCATCTATTTAGCCGATGAAACCTGGGAGCAGCCCTGGGGCGAGCAGCGATTCATCCGGGATAAGCATTCGGGTATGCAGGTTGAGCTGAACCTGAAGGATTCAGTTGTAGGCATGAAACTGAATTTCCGTCTTTATGACGAGGGGCTGGGTTTTCGCTATGAATGGGATGAGAACAGCGGGCTGGCCGATTTCATCGTGAAAAATGAAAAAACGGAATTTAACCTCCCGGCCGATCACACCGCCTGGTGGATCGAAGCCTATATTCCAAATCGTTACGAGCATTTGTTTACCGAAAGCCCGGTTTCTGAGATGGATACCGTACATACGCCCCTGACGATGCGCAGTGAGGATGGCCTCTATCTTAGTATTCATGAGGCTGCCCTCACCGACTACTCAGCCATGAGTATTATCAATCGCGGAGATAACAAGCTGGAAGCCACCCTTTTCCCATGGATGGATGGTAGCGGGGATAAAGTGCGGGCAAGTGCTCCTTTTGTCTCGCCCTGGAGAACCATCAAGGTGAGTGAAGATCCCGGCGGATTGTTAACCAATTACATCGACCTGAACCTTAATGAACCCTCAAAAATTGAGGATACTTTCTGGATTGAGCCTTCAAAGTATGTGGGCATCTGGTGGGATATGCACCTGGAAACCAAAAGCTGGTCGTCCGGACCAAAGCACGGAGCCACAACCGAATACACCAAAGAATGGATTGATTTTGCTGCCGAACACGGCTTTGATGGCGTACTGGTTGAAGGATGGAATACCGGCTGGGATGGCGACTGGACCAAAAATGCCAATGCTTTCAGCTTTACGGAGTCCTATCCGGATTATGACCTTCCTTACCTGACTGAATATGCACAGAGCAAAGGAACGAACATCATCATGCATAACGAGACTTCAACCGGCATCGAAAATTATGAAGCCCAGATGGATGAGGCCTATCAGATGTATGAAGATTTAGGTATTCACGCAATTAAGTCAGGATACGTTGGCGATATGATTCACAACGGGGAATGGCATCACGGGCAGTATATGGTTCGTCACTACCGGAAATCGATTGAAAAGGCAGCGGAACATAAGATCATGCTGGATATTCACGAACCCATCAAAGACACCGGCATCCGCAGAACCTGGCCAAATATTATGACCCGTGAAGGAGCACGTGGACAGGAATACCATGCCTGGAGTCCCGATGGTGGAAACCCGCCCGACTATATCCCTACCATCGTTTTTACACGTATGCTGAGCGGCCCCTTTGATTACACTCCCGGCGTGCTGGATATCATGATGCATGATAACCGCAAAGAACGCAGGGCAACCAATCGAATTCGCCATACACAGGCCAAAGAGCTGGCATTGTATGTGGTGATTTATTCACCCATGCATATGGCTGCAGACCTCATGAAAAATTATGAGCAGTATGGGGATGCATTCCTGTTCATCAAAGATGTTCCGGTTGACTGGGAAACCACCCGGGTTCTGAATGCAGATATCGGGGACTTTGTAACCATCGTTCGTAAGGACCGAAACTCGGACGACTGGTATCTGGGGTCTGTTACCAATGAGGAAGCTCGTACCTTGAGCATTGAACTGGACTTTCTACAGGCCGGCCGTACCTACACGGCTCAAATGTATGTGGATGGTGAAAAAGCCAGTTACGAGGAAAATCCCTACGATCTGGACATCATCGAGAAAGAAGTCCGCATGGGTGATGAGCTGAAGCTGAACCTTGCCACCAGTGGTGGTGCTGCAATTCGTTTTGTGGCAAATTAATCAAGGACGCAAGTTTATCCTGTTTTCTGTCCTATAAACCTGATGAGACGTGCTGTGCCATTATGATAGCGGCCTTCATTTAATTCCCTCTCCACTTCTTTGAGGAGGATAATTTTGAAGTCTAGGAAATCTCTCTGAATCTGTTCTGCTGAAAAAAGCATATCCGGATTTGCAGGTCCGCCTACAGCGGGATTCTGTTCACGCAGGGGTAAATTTTGCTTACTGAATCCTTCCAGAATAATGAAGCCACCGGTTTTGACCAGCTTTCCGATTTTGTTGTGATAAATAGACAGGAGATCAGCAGGGAAATGAGCAAAGATGAGTGCGGCTGCATCGAAAGTCTCGGGTTTGAAGTCCATATTTGCGAAGTCGCCTGTTGTGTAGTCAATGGTGACTCCCTGTTTGTCTGCCAACTTGAGTGCTTTTTTCCGGGCTTCCTTGCTCAGATCGAATGCATGGACTTCATGTCCCAGACTTGCTGCATAAACCGAATTGCGTCCCTCTCCATCGGCAGGAAACAGAATTCTGGAACCAACAGGATAGGAATTTAATACCTCTCTGAAGAATACATTGGGTTCTGTGCCGTAAGCATATTCATCCGAACGATACCGCTGATCCCACATTTATTCCGTAACCACTCTCATACTGTGATAAGCAGTAAACTCCCGGCCGTAACGGTCTTTGGCTTTAACCTCAATGACATGCCTTCCGGCTGGCCAGTCGCTTCCGATTCTGGCTTCCCACAGGTGGGATGAGATACTTGGATTGGGCATTCTGCTGAAAGGATAGGGTTCGTCATTGAATTCGGTATCATCTTCCCAGAACTCGCGGAACTTGAACTTTCTGAGTGCAGCCTGTCGCTCGGCAATTTTCAGGTAATACGGGTCGTATTTATCCACCTTTTCCATGGTTTCCCACTCCGTTAATCCCATAATGCGGTAACTCAGTTCAGACTGCTCGCTTCCCATGAAGAAGTTAACGGTGAGGCGGGTGCTGTCGCTGGAGTTGGCAACAATGCCTCTGGGCACATGAATATTCATCTGATGGCTTTCGGGGCTACCCGCAACCTTCCAGTCGATGATATATTCGGTGCCGTTAAAAGTGATAAAGGAGTAGCCATTGGGAGTTCCATCACGCATCATGGTATGCGGTACATCCGTCTCGGTCCGTGCCCCATTCCACCAGCTGCCCGAGGTGGTTCCCACATTGAAATGATGATGGGGTTGCTCCCGCTGCCAGTCGGATGAGCCTTTGTGGAAGAAGGTGTTATTCTGTGTGTGGGTGTGAGCTGAAATGGAAAGGGAATTCGGAAATTCCTTCAGCAGGTCAAAGAGTTTTTTCTGGTCACTTTTCCGGAAGGAATCGCCATGCTGAGCCAATGGTATGTGCATGCTGAGTACAATCAGGTCATCTTTTGGAATTGCGCTGAGGTAATTGCTTACAAAGTCGATCTGATCCGGCCGCAGGCCGCCCACATAATTCCACGAACCGACGGAATCCTCGTGAATTACATCATCCACTACGATAAAGTGTACATCCCCATAAACAAAAGCGTAGGTAGCCGGACCATACACACGCTCATAAGTATCATCCGAGAGCCTGTCATTGGGTGCCATATAATTGATGTCATGATTGCCCAGTACGTTATACCAGGGGATGCCAATCTTGGATACCGCCTGATTAAGAGGTGAGAAATAGTCCAGATTATCACCTACGATGTCGCCCATGGTCATGCCGAATTCCAGGTCTTTGCGCCCAACCAGTTCAGAGATGACGTCCTCTGCAAGGAAATCAATTTGCTCAAGACTGTAGGGCTGAGGATCGCCAAAAACAACCATCTTGAATTTACTGTCACCACGGTCGCGGTACAGGGGAAAGTTGATGCTCTCAGGCAGCAGACCTGTGGGTTCAACGCCATCGTAGGTATAATTATCAGGGGATCCGTTGGGTTTGTGGATGTAATAAAAGCGGGGAAGGTTGTCTTCATTCACTGGGGTCATCCAGTCGCGGGGCTTGATTACAAAAATGATGGCATCATCAGAAACAGGGATGCTGTAGGCTCCGCTTCCGTCGGTCTGTACCAGGTCCACTCCATTGGATACAAAAACGCCCGGTATACCACGTTCTCCCTCATCCAGTATTCCGTTTTCGTTGGTGTCGTTGAAAACCGTTCCTTTGGCGAGTTCTTCACCGGTTTCGGCTTCCATCGTACTGGGAAGCACATCCGTATTTTGGGCAGGTTCACAGGCGGAGATGAGTAAAAGTGCGAGAAAGAAGCAGGCTAAGCGGGTCATTGGTAAGGGTTTATTGATCATTAATCGATCAATAAACAAAAAAATGGCATCCTGCTGATAAAGGGAATATTAAGGATGCCTTACTTTCCGAATTCTTCAAAAAAGGCATTGGCATCCTTCAAATCCTCGAAACCACAAATCCGGGAGGTTTCACCAACATCGGAGAAATTCAGGATAGTGCAGCTCTTTAAACAGCAGCAATAAAAAAGCAACTCATTATTCCAGGACCGCTTCAACTTTTCCGGAAGCTACTTCTCTCCACAGTTTCCACTTTCCGTCTTTACCTTTTTTCATCAATGCGATGAACGTGTCTTCCAGTATTACAACCTCACCCTCTTCGTTGGTATAGAAGACATTGCTATAGCCATAATCATAAGCGAGGGTATCATTCAGGACCACGGTCTCTTTAGGATACATCTTGATGCTGTCGTAGGGGAAAACGCCTCTTTCCTGTCCCAGTCTTCTCATTTCAAGCCAGCCTTCAACAGCAGGACCGGTTGTTTCAGCATCCTCCGCTAATATTGAACGCATATCCTGATACCTTTTTTCTTTTATTATATTCTGAAACTCAGCGCGAGTTTGCTCAAGTGCTGCAAGTTCTTTTTCGTAATCAATGGTTGATTCCTTTGGCTGGCATCCGGTGATGGCCAGAATCAGTATAAAACCCAGTACTCTCATAGTTTATCCCTTATGTGTAGTTATTTGATGGGGTTCAATTAAATAAATTTCAGGTTTAATTCAACGAGTTACATTCAGGTTTCCTTACAGAACAGCAGCGGTATCAGGTATTAAGGGAAGCGCAGTTTTGCTTTAATGGTCAGGTTCTACATGGATCAGCACATTCTCAATATTCGAAAAGGTGGTAATCAGATGTTTTTTCAGATTATGCGCGATATCATGCCCCTCTTTAACACTGATATCCGCATCCACAATGATATGCAGGTCGATATGGTATTTCATGCCTGATTTGCGGATATAACATTTTTCTGTTTCGATGACGCCCTCAACCTGAGCGGATGCTTTCCTGACTTTTCTGATCTGCTCATCATATTGGTGTTCATCCATGATTTCGCCTAAAGCGGGTCTGAAAATGAGAAAGCTGTTATAGAGAATGAAGCCGGCTGCAAAAAGGGCAGCCCAGTCCTCAATATTCTCATAACCTTCACCCAGAAAAATGGAGGCAAGAATTCCGAAAAAGGCAACTATGGAAGTAATGGCATCACTGCGATGATGCCAGGCATCCGCTTTAAGTGAAGTACTTCCCGTTTGTTTGCTTTTGTGATCCACATATCGAAATGAAGCTTCTTTCCATAGAATGATTCCGCCCAGAACCCAGAGGGTCCAGCTTTCAGGAGCCTGCTGTGGTGCCTGTATATTGCGAATCGCCTGAACAGCAATAAAAGAAGCAGAGACTACCAGGAACACAACAACGACGAAGGTTATCAGGGGTTCAATCTTTCCATGGCCGTAAGGGTGGTTCCGGTCAGGCGGCTTCTGTGCAAACCGAATTCCCAGCAGTACCAGAAGTGAGGAAAAAATATCGGTAGTGGATTCAATGGCGTCTGCAATCAGGGCAAAGGAGTTTCCCAGAATTCCGGCCAAAACTTTGATGATTGCCAGCAGGGTATTTCCTGCTACGCTGAAAATAGCCGTGCGGATAGCTGTTCGTTCCAGACTCAAAATAAAGCAGTTTTAGTTGCTCAAAGATACTGAATTGATGCCTGTCATTCAGAGTAGCTGAGATCTATGCATTCTTTCACCCTATCCAGGGTAGCAGACAGCTGCCGACTTAGGGAGTGGGGTACCAAGGGACTCTCCATCTTACCGCGACTCAGGCATTCGTGGATATGTTCAATTTCATGAACATATCCATTGCCCTGATAAGGGTGCTCAAACACCTGTTCGTGACCATCGTAGGTGCGCAGTGTGATTTTCTCAGCATGATGAAATCGACTATGAAGCTGTATGCTGCCCTTTGTTCCATAGATAAAGGCTTCAGTTGGGGTATTCATCTCAAAACTGCATTCCAGAATAGCTTTGCCGCCATCGGGATAATCAAAGAGCATATAGGTTGATGAGTCAGCGCCGGTACTGCTTTTGCGTGCCATAGCCTGGATAGTGCCGGGCTCACCCTTCAGCAGCAAACTGAGGTATACGGGGTAAAGGCCGATATCAAGCAGGGCTCCGCCGCCAAGTTTTTTGTTGTAAAGTCGTTTTTCCGGATCGAAATCTGCTTTGAAACCGAAGTCAGCCTTAATGCTGATGATTTCACCGATGTTATCACTTTTAATTAAATCAAGCATATTAAGCGTGGCCGGAATAAAACGGGTCCAGATACCCTCCATCAGAAAGAGATTCTTTTCACTGGCATGAGCCATCATCTGCTCTGCATCAAGGCTGTTTAAAGCCAAGGGCTTTTCACACAAAACATGTTTACCGCGATTCAGGCAAAGAAGTGTGTGCTCGAGGTGAAGGGAATGCGGAGTAGCGATGTAAATAATATCTACCTCCGGGTCTATTGCCAGCTGCTCATAGGAAGCATAAAATCGTTCTGCTCCGTATTGACTGCCAAAGCGTTCTGCTTTTTGCAGACTTCGGGAGGCTACCGCCTGAATGCGGCCATTCTTGCTTTGTTTTATATCGGCTGCAAAAGTGTGGGCTATTTTCCCCAGGCCGAGGATGCCCCATTTTATTTCTTTTTCCATCCCCTAAGATAAGAAAAGTGCACATGAGAGGACTCGAACCTCCACGGACTTGCGCCCACATGCTCCTGAAGCATGCGTGTCTACCAATTCCACCACATGTGCAATAAGTCAAAACATTTGTTCATGTGGC
>CAYPTY010000004.1:148468-166768 GCA_964413935.1 uncultured Balneolaceae bacterium
TCCCGACTACTGTCGGGACGTGTCTACCAATTCCACCACATGTGCAATAAGTCAAAACATTTGTTCATGTGGCGTTCCATTACCGGTGGGTAAAGGATCTTTGCGTCCATCCCGACTACTGTCGGGACGTGTCTACCAATTCCACCACATGTGCAATAAGTCAATACAATCCAAAAGCAATGTGCTCACGACTGGATTCGAACCAGCACGGGCTCACGCCCACTGCCCCCTCAAGACAGCGTGTCTACCAATTCCACCACGTGAGCGATGATTTTGGAAAAGGCTCTAAAGATAAGCTGATTCAATAAAAGAATGAAGTAAATTATTCTTCCAATTGCTGCTTCGCATATTCATTATCCGGATCCATCTTCAGTACCTGCTCATAGTAGGTCCGGGCTTTGTCGTCCTGGCCGGCACGCTTCATCATATCGCCCATCAGAATCCAGTTTTCTACATCGTTTGGATTTTTTTTGATCTGCTCAATCAGGTAAGTAAATGCATCCGTTCCCCGATCGGTCATTAGCATCAACATTACTTTATAGCGATGAGCCTGTGCAGAATCATCCAACAAAATAGCTTTGTCAAAATCTTTTTCTGCAGCATCAAAATCCTCTTTCTGCATAAAAGCATATCCTCTGGTGCACAGGTAGCGGGATTCCTCTGAATTCAGATTAACCGCTTTTGAGGCTACTTTGATGCACACATCCCATTGATTAAGCTGCTGCATGATCAGGCTTTCCAGATAGAATGCCTCCGGGTTATCCTCATCCTCTTTTTGCAGTTCCCTGGCAATATCCAGGCTTTCATCGATGTCCTTTTCTTTGAGCAGTTCGAAGCCTTTGCCAAGGCGTTCTTCAAAGTTCATGTTCGTCTTTTTTTGATGATTTGGATTTTGATTTAGATGATTCAGGATCTTTGATTTCCTCAAATTCGGCCTCTTCAATTCGGTCCAGGTTTTTTTCTCGGGAATTACGTGGTGACTCATTACCCATATTATAGGTCCGAAATGAAAAACTGCTTCGCTTTTTTGATTTCTCCGGCATCAAAAGGCGGGAAATGAATCGCGAAAGGAAATAGAGCGCGACCAGAAATATAATTGTCTTAAACAGCATACTCAGGGAGCAATGTTGATGTAGACATTGCTTCGAATCGGTTGGTTGAAAATTTGTTCTTCTATGTAAGCCAGGTGCTCCTGATTATTCACAAAATCAATTTCACTGGCATTAATAACGATCAGGGGAGAACGGCTATAGTGGTAGAAAAAATGATTATAGGCTTCGTTTAATTCCTGAAGGTAATCCGAGGTGATGTGTTTCTCATAATCCCGGTTTCGCAGTTCAATATTACTCATTAATCGGTCGACGGATGACTGCAGGTAGATCACCAGATCGGGCTGCGCGGATATACCGCTCATGATATTGAAAATGTTATTATACAGGCCCATTTCGTCCTCATTCAAATTAAGCCTGGCAAAAATCCGGTCTTTATCGAAAATGTAATCTGAAATGGTCATCTCATGGAACAGATCCTTGCTTATCATCTGCTGCTGCTGCTTAAAACGACTGGCGAGGAAAGCCATTTGGGTTGGAAAGGCAAAACGCTCTCGGTCCTCGTAGAACTTTGGCAGGAATGGATTTTCCTCAAACTGTTCCAGGATCAACCGTGCGCCACGTCTCTGTGCCAGTAATTCGGCCAGTGATGTTTTTCCTGCACCGATTACACCCTCTATCGCAATAAACTCAAATCCATTTGGCATACTTACCAAGATAAGGATGTGCGCTGTAAATTCATGGGCGGAGCTTCCTTAATCAAGGTATTTATTTCTTTTCCACTCACAGGATCTCGCCAATCCGGGTGAAGTTCCCGGATAGGTTCCAGTACAAAAAGCCGTTTCTGGTACTCAGGATGAGGAATCACCAACTTATCCTGATTAATTTGAAGATTATCATAGCTGATGATATCTAGGTCAATGGTTCGGGGCGACCACTTAGGATATCGGGTTGGGCGATCATGATTGTGCTCAAAATCCTTGGACTCCTGCAGCAGGTCATGCGGACTTAGTTCCGTTTCAATCTCAATTATAGCGTTCAGAAAATCATATTCAGAAGGTCCAACCGGTTCTGATTCATAAATAGAGGAGCGTAGCACAGATTTGACGGATAGTTCCTCCAGAAATTCAGCAGCCTGTCTGAGATAACCAAGCCGGTCTTTCAGGTTGGATCCAAGGGCAACAATTACTTTTGCCATGACATACTCACCTCGGCATAATCCAGAGGCGTTTTAATGGGAGGGTTAATTTTGCGCAGCTTCACGGTAAGTTCGCGGATACCGGGCACTTCATCCGTTATGGCATCACCAATTCGCTTGCATAAGGTCTCTATGAGATTGACTGGTTCTGCTTCAAAAACGCGGGTGATGGCGGAGTCTATGTCTTCATAATTGATCGTTTCCCGGATGTCGTCGGAATGAGCTGACATTTGCAGGTTGGCTGAGATGATCAGGTCTACTTCAAACTGATTACCCTTCTGTTTCTCTTCCTCATACAAACCATGCCGGGCGTGGTATTTCAGACCTTTGATGGTGAGGATATCCATACTTAGAGAGTGGCCACCTCTATGCGCTGGTGTAATTCATCCAGTATGCGCTTGTGTTTGGGGCTGGTTGCAAGGCGTTCCTCTACGGTTGATATGGCATGGATCACGGTTGAATGATCCCGCCCGCCGAAATGCAGGCCGATCGTTTTCAGGCTGCTTTTGGTGAATTTTTTTGAGAGATACATGGCAATCTGACGGGCTTCAACGATTTCCTGCTTGCGTGTTTTTTCACGCACCTTATTGGTATCAATGCCGAAATATTCGCACACATAGTTCTGAATAGATTCAATGGAAATCTGCGTGTTGGATTCCTTAACCATGTCCTTCAGCACTCGTTTGGCCATAGCCAGATCGATGTCGTCCATGTTCTGCAGTGAAGCATGGGCCAGTAACTTGATAATGGCTCCCTCGAGATCACGAACATTGGATTTGAAGTTGTGTGCGATGAATTCAATGATCTCATGGTCGAGCTGAATGCCATTGTCGTTGGCTTTTCGCTCCAGAATGGCATATCGGGTTTCAAACTCAGGCAGCTGCAGGTCGGCAGATAGTCCCCAGCTAAACCGGGAAATCAGGCGTTCTTCAATATCGGGTACATCTTTGGGTGCACGATCACTGCTAAGAATAATCTGCTTGCCTTCCTGATGCAGCGAGTTAAAAATATGGAAGAACTCTTCCTGAGTTTTTTCTTTCCCGCTGAAGAATTGAATATCGTCCACTATCAGCACATCGATATTCCGGTAAAACATGGAAAACTCACTGGCCCTGTTGTTACGAATGGCCTGTACGAATTCGTTCGTGAATTTTTCTGACGAAGTATAGAGTACAGATTTATCGTCGCCGAATGACTGCTTAATTTTGTTCCCTATGCTCTGTATGAGGTGGGTTTTGCCCAGTCCGGTAGTCCCATAAACAAAAAAAGGATTGAAGGAGTTATTCCCAGGGTTTTCAGCAATGGCCATAGCTGCGGATCGTGCCAACTTGTTGCAGTCACCTTCAACATAGCGTTCAAATACATAATTGGTATTCAGGTTGGAATCGATCTTAGTTTTGCGGATTCCGGGAATCACAAAGGGATTCTCAATTTGTTGGGGGTGGTACTGTGGGTAACCGTTCAGATCCTGTGGTTTTGAGGGTGGCATTGGGCGCTGGGGCAGATTCACCGAACGGTTATTCTGCGCTTCCAGTGATCTCTCCAATACAATGGAATACTCCAGTTTGCCCTCAGGTCCAAGCACTTTAGCAAGGGTTGATCTCAGCATGGTATAGTAATGCTCTTCCAGCCATTCATACCAGAACTGACTGGGTACCTGTATCGTTAATGTATTTTCTTCCAGCTTAATCGGTTTGATGGGCTCAAACCAAGATTTGTATTTCTGGTAACTGATGTTATCCTTTATAATTTCAAGACAATCTTGCCATGCTGAAGTGGCTGAGACACTTTGCAATTCCAAATTCCTCCCAAAGAGTTAAATCCATCCGTTGATCAGTAGTTATCAACAGTTCATAGTCGTATAATCTGAAGGGAAGATGTACAATTATGGATATGTTGTCAAACAGGGATAACAGTCAAAATGTGAAGTTATCCACATTTTAACAAAAGGCATAAATTACTGGGCAACAATGGATTGAGGTAAATTTCAATTTTAACAAAAAATTCACTTGACACTAAGTAACATTGCGTTAACACTGATTTAACGGGTATGTGAAGGGGGTTGAATTTTTTTTGAAAAGTTTTCAACAATTTATCCACATTATTTTATGATAAATTTTCCCTGATTCTTGGAAGCGCTTTTCTGAGCCCTGAAGCTAGACCGATCGTTCGACTATTAGAAAGCGATTTCGGCCTTCCTGATCCACTTTAAGCGTGCTTTTCCATCCATCCCTCTGGCTCATATTCAGTACGTTTTGGGCCTCTGCAGCATTCAGTTCTAGATAGGCAAAACCCCCGGGGTTCAGGCACTTATCCAGAATTCCTGACAAACTGTTGTACATGTCATCTGTGCTCTCTGTAAATAAGGCCAGATGAGGCTCATACTTTACAACCTCTGGATCCAGGCTCTCTTTTTCGTCCCATAACACATAAGGCGGATTGGATGTGATCAGATCATAACCCTGTGAGTCACTGCCTTTAAAATCGAAAAGGTCTTCCTGAAAAAAATGAACCTCGCATTCATTCAGTTCAGCATTTTCCCTGGCAAGCTTAAGGGCATCATCTGAAATGTCAAAGGCATCAATGATCCATCCCGGTCTTTTCATTTTGAGTGCAACTGGTATACATCCGGCTCCAGTAGCAATATCTAAAACCCTTAGATTGGTTTCCTCACCAAAGCGCTCCAGTATGAGTTCTACCATGTACTCTGTTTCCATCCGGGGAATGAGTACATGCTCATTGACTTTAATGTTGGCATGAACAAATGGAGTGCTTCCGGTGATATACTGAAGGGGTTCATGTTCCGCCCTGCGTTTGATCAGCGGACGTATCTGGTCCAGTTCATCAGGGGCCAGCGGTCGATCATACATCAGGTATAAATCGAGTCTTTTCACCGCTAATACATCAGAAAGCAGCCACTCAATTGACATGCGCGGACTGTTTATTCCTTTCTGCTGAAAATAATCGGTACCCCACTCAAGCATCCTGAGTACGGTCCATGTTTCAGAAGACCTGCTCATGCAGCTTAGAGTTCCTCTTCTTCCTTAACGATTTTTTCTTCCTGCAGGGTGAGCCCAAAGCGTTTGGTATAATCGAAGATGAATTCAACAACGTCATGTTCGACGGTTTTTTCCTCACTGAGTGATGAACCCCGGAATCCCATCCTGCCGCCGGTTTTCTTCATCAGTATGATGTTCTGATTATCTTTCTTTTCGAAAACAACAGTTAGCGTTACGCTGGAATTGATCTGCTTTTCATATTCCTCAAATACCATCACAATGATCCGGTCGGAGTGAGCCGGAGACTGATATTCATAAACGAATTTGGGTTCAAGGGTCTGCAGCAATTTGTCCCCCATCTTCTTAAGAGATTGCTTTGGACCAAAAACCAGGTACTTCGTATGTGAATTCATGTTAATATTGAGGTCTTAGATGACGTTTTGAAATAATTCTGAGCTGAAAATAATACCTTATGAACTTATCGCAATAAGAAAATGTATTTTTTTTCGTTTAAATGGGTGAAATTCAAGCAATCAGCTCACTCATGCTGAATTTTCGCCCTATATTTTATTTATGAAGACCAAAGTTCTACTATTATCATTTATTGCCGTCCTGTTATTTATACCAGCAGCCTATGCACAGTATAATGAACCCGAAGTGCAGCGTGTATTGCAACCGCGAAACCTCTATAATGAAGGTTTCCGTACCGGCGCAGGTTTAAATGCCTTCATCAATGATTTCGGTTTTGGCGTGGGCGGGCATCTCAGGAAAGGTGTTAGTCCCTACACGGAATTGACCTTCACTCTCCGTATTGCCGGGCTGCGTGATCCCAGTGAGCAAACCTTTATTGGCTTCTTCGGCCAGCAAACCATTCCCAACAAATACAAAAGAGCAATGGTATTCCCGGCTCTCATCGGGGTAAAAAGGCGCCTGTTTCCGGCAAAGCTTTCAGATAATTTCCGGGTTTATACTGAGCTGAAAGCCGGACCGGCCCTGGCATTTACCTATCCCTATTTTGATGACCGGAACAATAATGGATTCAGGGAAAATTTTGTCGATAATTTTGAACGCATCAACGACATATTTACCGGCTGGAGTCAGGGTGAAACCCAATGGGGATGGAATGGTGAGCTGACCATGGGCATCGATTTTGGTGACAACTTCGCCAAGCTAAGCAGCTTCCAGTTCGGGTATATTTTCTACTACTTCCAGAATGGGATTCAGATGATCGAGCCTTTCCGGCCTAATCTGGATGCAAATGGGAATCTGCAACCCGACCCGGAAACCGGTTTTGTGTTACTGGAGCCCAATACGGGGCCAAGAAAATATTTTGGTTCCGCACAAATTTCCTTCACTTTTGGCGGGATGTGGTAAGGCGCCTCCGGCTTAACTGAAAGCCCGCGTCCATTCATCCGGATTACTGAGTTCATCCAGCAGCAAATCAGGCTGATGTTCATTCAGGTCTTCTGCCGAATAATATCCGGTTGTGACCGCAACGGATCGGGCACCACTGAATTTGGCACATTCGATATCACGGGGTGTGTCGCCAATGATGATAAACTCTTCCGGAAACGCTTTGACTTCTGAATAACGAAAATAGTCTTCAAAAGCGACGGCAGGCAGCTCATTCCGACTGCGATGCTGCTCACCAAATCCGCCAAAATGGAAATACTCTGCTATTCCTGCAGCCCGGAGTTTGGAATATCCGGAGCGTTTAAAATTACCCGTTAGCAGGCCAATACTGGCACCATGCTCGGCCAGCATCTGAAGACAAGTACTTACTCCCTTAAATACCTCAATCTTCTCATGATTCAGAGAGGATTCCATTCGATGGATATACTCTTCCTTAACTTCCTCAAACAAGGTTTGCTGATCTTTATGGCCTTCGATGAATGAATTAAAGATATCGTAATCGGTTCGCCCGGCCAGTGAGACAGTTTGTACATCCGGATAATCAATTTCAAGTTCCGTCAGCACCTCCTGCAGCATGGAGCGGAGAATGTTGTCTTTGACTTTCATAAGGGTTCCGTCGATGTCGAAGAGGTAGATGAATTCGTGCAAATGCTCAGCCATGGGTGTTTTATTAACAGAATGTTAGTTTAGGATGATCTTAAAAGCTCGTACTTTGACGGTACTTAAATTACAAATTCTAATTTATCGGGATATGAGTTTTATAGAAGATGTTATAGCACGTCAAATTATTGATTCCAGGGGAAATCCAACTGTTGAAGTTGACGTGATTCTGGAAACCGGAGCCTTCGGCCGCGCGGCTGTACCTTCCGGAGCTTCCACCGGAGAGCATGAAGCCGTTGAACTCCGGGACGGTGATAAAGAGTACTTCCTGGGAAAGGGTGTACAGCAGGCTGTGGAGAATGTAAATACCACCATCGCCAATGAAATACGCGGCTTGCCGGTATACAATCAGTCTGAGATGGATGCCATTCTGATGGATCTGGATGGCACAGAAAATAAAGGTAAACTGGGAGCCAACGCCATTCTTGGGGTTTCCCTTGCCATAGCCAAAGCCGCAGCCAGTGAAATCGGAATGCCACTGTGGAGATATGTGGGCGGTGTGAATGCCAAAGTGCTGCCGACTCCGATGATGAACATCATAAACGGTGGATCACACGCGGATAACAATGTGGACCTGCAGGAATTCATGATTGTACCCGGCGGTGCTGAAAGCTTCAGTGAAGCTCTTCAGATGGGTGCCGAGGTATTTCACAATCTGAAAAAAGTATTATCTGATCTTGGATATAATACAGCCGTTGGAGATGAAGGCGGATTTGCTCCGAACCTGAAATCCAATGATGAAGCCATTGAGGTGATCCTGCGCGCCATCGAAAAAGCCGGTTATACTCCGGAGGCGGATATCCTGATTGCGCTGGATCCGGCAACTTCTGAGTTTTATAACAAGGAGAAAGGTCTCTACGAATTCAAATGGAGCGATGGTTCTGAAAAAGACACCGACGCCATGGTTGAATACTGGGCTGAGTGGGTTAAAAAATACCCGATCATTTCCATCGAAGACGGCATGGCTGAAGACGACTGGGATGCCTGGAAAAAACTGACAGATGCCATCGGAAACAATGTTCAGCTGGTTGGTGACGATCTGTTTGTGACCAACACCGAACGCCTGGCAAAAGGAATCAGCGAGGGTATTGCGAATTCCATTCTGATTAAGGTAAACCAGATCGGAACTCTGACCGAAACGCTGGATGCCATCGAAATGGCGCACAAAAACAGTTATACAGCTGTAGTTTCTCACCGCTCCGGTGAAACAGAAGATGTGACCATTGCTGACCTGGCCGTTGCTACCAATGCAGGGCAGATCAAAACCGGTTCTATGAGCAGAACGGATCGTATTGCCAAGTACAATCAGCTGCTTCGTATTGAAGAGGAACTGGGCGATTCAGCCATCTACCTCGGTAAAGACGCTTTCGGCTTCTGAAATGAACATAAGGGGGCAATCGGCCCCCTTTTTTATTTCTTACCGTCTGAATCTGTGGCCTGAAATGCGTACCATCAGCACATGCTGATCCGATCATTGAAACTGAATCATTTCAGAAACCACACCGATACCTTTATTGAATTCTCTCCGGGGATGAATGTGATTACCGGTCCAAATGGAGCGGGTAAAACTTCCCTCATCGATGGAATCCATTATCTGTGTATGTCGCGCAGTTTTTGTGTGAGCAGCGACATGTATGTGGTGCAGCAAGGCGAATCCTTTTTTCAGATCAAAGGTGATTTTGAAGGAAGTATTCGATCCCGTTTTGAGGTGAGTTGTAACTACTCGCGGGGTGAGGGCAAAACTTTTTTTGTAAACGGAAGCAAGCTGGACCGCCTTTCGGATCTGATCGGAATGGTGCCTGTGGTTACCCTCTCGCCGGATGATAAAAGACTGACCCGTGAAGGACCTGTTGAGCGGCGTTCATTTCTGGATGCTTTTATCAGTCAGATTTCCGGGAATTACCTGCGCGATCTGATGGATTACAACCGCATCCGCAAACAGCGGAACAGAGTGCTGCAGGATTACAACCAGGCTCCATCCCTTGTAGAAGCATACCTTGAACCCTGGACACGTCAGCTCATCGAAAAAGGATCAGCCATCATTTTCAAGCGGAATGAAATCCTCAATCGTTTTAAAAATTTCCTTGCAGAGGATTATGCCCTGGTTTCCGGAATTGAAATTGACATCGACCTGACCTACGACAGTATTTGTGAGGACTACAGTTCAATCGAAGAAATCACGAGTCAGTATCGTGATAAGCTGGATGAAGCCCGGGAGAAGGAACTGGAGCGGGAGCAGACGCTGGTTGGCCCGCATCGGGATGAAATCACCTTTTACCTGCAAAATCTGGAGCTGCGTAAATTCGGGTCACAGGGTCAGCACCGCCTCTTTGCCCTGGCCATCAAACTGGCTCAGCTTCATTTCTATTCGGAAGAACTGGACGATTTACCCATCCTGCTGCTGGATGATGTCTTTGGCGACCTCGACCCGAAAAAAATTGAAATCCTGATGCAGGCTCTTCAGCAGCATCATGGGCAGATTTTTATAACCAGCGCCAACCGGGAGCTGTTCAAGGATCACATCAATTTTGATGGAGATGAGAACCGACTATTTTACGTGGAAGCCGGAAAAGTGGAACAAAAAGGATGAGCCGTTACCGATTCGACAAACCAAAAAAACTGAAAGCTGCCCTCGAAGATTTTATGCGCAGCATGCCGGAAAAGGGGAAGCTCCGCAAGGGTATGGTATTGTCTGTTTTCGAAGAAGTTGTTGGTGAACGCATTGCAGCACAATGTAAAGACATCCATTTTGAACAGAATAAGCTGGTGATCAGGGTGTCTCATCCTACCTGGAGAAATGAGATTCATGCCAATCGTTTTTCCATCATGAAACGACTCAATGACCGTGTTAAAGGGAAAGTAGTTGATGACATCATTGTTCGTACCTGAATATTGTAAAGTGAGGTGGCCGGAACTATATTAAACTATGCTGGAAGCCATTCAAAAAAGACTGAAACGCATCTACAACGTGCTTTTTAAGAACCGTTTTTTTTCCTCTCAGGAAGATGAACAGGGTCCGCTTGCCAGCAAAGAGCGTATCGCCGTCTTTCTTTCCGCCTATATTCTGGCCCTGGCTTTCTGGTTTGCTGTGAATGTGAATCGAGAATACAGCCTGAGCGTCAATATGCCCATCGAAATTGAGGAACTTCCGCCCGATCTGGCTTTGAGTGAAGAGATTCCGGAGGCTGTGGCTGTGAGCGTGAATGCAGACTGGTGGCAGCTGGCATCCATTCTTAATAAACCGCCTACGGTAAGCCTGCAGGTTAGTGAAGATGGGGAGGTGAACCTGTTTAATGAGGTCCGCAATGAAATGAGCGACCTGCCCAGTGTGCGCATAGACAAGGTGCAACCATCCATCATTGCTGTAAATCTGGAAGCTAAAGCTGAACGGAAAATACCGGTCCGGCTCAGGACGGAAATCACTTTTCAGGAGCAGTTTGGCATGGTGGGCCGTCCGGTTGTGACGCCGGATTCGATCGTTGTTACCGGGGCGGCATCGGTTATTGAGGATCTGGATGAATGGCTGGTGGAGGATGTACTTTCCATCGAAAATGCCCGGGAAAACATCGACATCAGAATCTCCCTGGAAAGTACGGATCCCCTGATCACGCTTTCCTACGAAGAACTTCGCTATCAGGCCAGGGTATCGGAATTCACAGAGGGCGAGAAGGTGGTTTTTATCACAACCCGAGGACTGCCCCGAAATCAGAACATTGCCTATAACCCATCCTCACTCACTATCCGCTATAATATTCCCATCGAGGAATATGCCACAGCCCAGGAAGAACAGCTTTTTGAAGTGTTTGTACCCTATCGCAAAATTATTGACGATTCCACAGGCTTTGTCACGCCCGATATTGAGGTGACGGCTACAGATCTGAATATCCGGGTTCGGGATTTTCTCCCCAAAACCATTGGTTATTTTGTAATTGTAGAAGAGTAAGGGAGGCTAATCAGGCCTCGGTAACTTCCTCAAAGGGCTTGATTACTTCTTCAACCGGTCGGGTGTTCCGGAAAAAGTCCAGGATTTTCAAAAGGACTTCATCTACCAGAATATCAGGACAGGAGGCCCCGGAAGTCAGTGCAATTTTGACCGGATTTTTGCTGACAGGCAGCCAGTTTTCAGTTTCCAGAATCTCTTTTTTCCACTGATCGAAGTGGCGGATATGTACAGGAGTGTCAAATTCATTTGCATCCCTCACGTGGTAGGTCGGGAATTTATGTTCCAGGATTTCAACCAGATGCATGGTGTTGGATGAATTGTATCCGCCAACTACCAGGGCGATATCGGCATTGGTCTCAGCCAGTGCCAGCGTAGCTGATTGGTTTTCGTTGGTGGCATAGCACAGGGTATCAGAAGTGTCAGCGAAATGATCCAGGATGTTGGCTTCACCAAAGCGCCTGATGGCGGCTTCTTTCAGGATATCCATGACTTCCTGTGTCTCTGTAGCCAGCATGGTAGTCTGATTAATGACGCCGAACCGCTCCATATCCACCAGCGGGTTAAAGCCGGCTGTAGCTTTATGTCCAAAGTAGGTTTCGAAGTCGGATAGTGGCCGGCCTTCGGTAAGAATTTCACCCAGTATTTTTGCTTCCTCCGGGTTCAAAACCACAACAGTAGCCGAGTGTTCGGCTGAGTGGGAGAAGGTGGCTCTGGTTTCCTCATGTTCGTGTTTACCGTGAATAACGAGTGAATAATCCTTTCGCCCCAGCTGGGTTCCCCTTTTCCAGACTTTTTCCACAAATGGACAGGTGGTATTGTATTGATAGGGATCAATTCCTTTGTCCTTGAGCGTTTCTTCAATTTCTCTGGTGGTTCCGAAGGCAGGTACAATCACGATGTCGTCTTCTTTCAGGCTATCCATGGGGATGCGCACTTCGCCGGTGTATTCGAAGAGGAATTGGACCCCTTTGGCCTCCAGATCTTCATTCACGGTGGGGTTGTGAATCATTTCACTGAGCAGGTAGATATTTTTGTCGGGATGCTCAGCCACGGTTCGGTAAGCGATATCAATGGCATTCTCCACACCATAGCAAAAACCGAAAAAGCGGGGGATGTAAAACTGAACCGGCCCGAAATCCAGCAGGGTTGGCTGCAGGTCTTTTTTTCGTGGATCCGTAATCTTGGTCGCCTCTTTAACCTTCCGGATAATCGGCGATTTATACATCTCAGGGATTAGGAATTCTTTTCGTGGCAAATCGTTATTCGTTAAGCGTTATTCGTGAGGTCTTTGCTTTTTTAAGGTATCGAATGTAGCCATTAACAAGCTGAATGCATCGAATAATTTCCTTTCTTATAGTTAGGTATTCCCCCTGACTGATATAATTCGAGTCAGATGCACAAATAAGGTGATCCAGAATTTCATACAAGGACCCACGAGCCATTCTGCAGAATTGAATGTTTTCCTGATAATGAAATCTACCAAATCCCTCAGCGATATTAGCCGTAACTGACCTCGAAGCCCTGAGTATCTGATCATGTAAACGGTATTTTTCAGATTTGGGGAAACAGAGGGATAAACTACCCAACTGTACTCTTAGTTTTCGGCATCTCTGCCAGACGACAAGTTCCTCAAATGTTTTCAGATTCTGTGGTTCCATTCAAAAAAATAATGAAACCACAGAGCAGATTTTTTAACCGTTATAGCCAAAAAGTAACTTTTACCGGAATAACGAATAACGAATAACGAATAACGAATAACGAATAACGAATAACGAATAACGCTACGCTACTTCATCCATGCGGACGCCCACGAGTTTGGAAACGCCGGTTTCGGGCATGGTTACACCGTACATCATCTCCGCTTTTTCCATGGTCTTTTTGTTGTGCGTGATGATGATGAACTGGGTTTCCTTACTGAAGTTGCGGATCATCTTGGCAAAGCGTTCAATATTGGCATCATCAAGAGGGGCATCCACCTCATCCAGCACACAGAAGGGGGAGGGTTTAACCAGATAAATGGCAAAAAGAAGGGCAATGGCGGTGAGCGTTTTTTCCCCGCCGGAGAGCTGATTGATACCTGAAGGCCGTTTCCCTTTGGGCTGAGCCTTGATCTCAATTTTTGATTCCAGAGGGTCTTCTTCATTCTCCTCGATAATCAGGTCACAATAATCATCCTCATTAAAAAGGGTTTTGAAGACGTTCTGGAAGTTCGTTCGGATATCTTCAAAGGTGCTATTAAAACGCTCAATAGCTGTTTCATTGATCTCGTCAATGGTCTGCATCAGCTTTTCTTCCGCCTCCTGCAGATCCTGAATCTGTTCTTCGTAAAAGGTGAGACGTTCTTTTTCTTCAGCAAACTCCTCTACAGCCAGCATATTCACTTCACCGATGGAGTTTATTTTCTGTCTCAGCCAGGAGATTCGGGCTTTGGTTTCCTGTATATCCGTATCCTCAGGCAGCTTTACCTCAACCTGATTCATGAGGATGCCGTAGGTTTCCCAGATGTGGTCAGATAAAGCCTGGCTTTGCATTTCGAATTTCTCTCTGGCCATACTTAGGTGATGCACCAGTTCCATGTTTACTTCACGTTGCCGGCGGACTTCCTTCAGGTTCTTTTCCAGCTCATTAATGCTTCCGCGCTGAACAGCGGCAGCCTCCTCGGCCTTTTGCAGGGCTTCATCTGCCTCGTTTTTCTTTTGTTCTGAATCCTTTAGTGAATCGGCAAGCTCTCCGGTGCGTTTCTCAAAATCCTGAATGCGTTCATTACTCTCCCGGATCAGTTTTTGCCGGTTTTCAATTCGATGATTCAGGCTTTCAATACCATTTTCGGCACGGGTAATTTCCCGTTCAATATTCTCCAGCTTATTCTTCAGGTCCTGATGCTTGAGCTGGGCGTCGTTATACCGGCTCTGAGCCAGACTGCGATTCTCTTCCAGCTCAGCTAACTTCTCCTTGCGCGACGAAACCTGTGATTCGGCTTCCAAATAGGCTTCCTGAAGTTGTTCATGGCGTGGTTGAATGGCCTGTAATTCGTCCTGAGCCGAGCCTTCGGATCCTTTCAGGGTATCCTTTCGGTTCACCAGTTCAGAAATATTTTTCTGGTACACCTGAACTTTTGAATTCATGCTGTGCAGCTGCTGTTCGGTGCGCCGAACCTGCTGCTCCAGATCCTTCAGCTGATTGCTTAGTCCGCTAATATCCAGCTTCTCCTGTTTGTCCTGAATCTGTGCGAGGTAGGACTGCAGATTCTGCATTTCTTTTTCGGTTTCCTTGGAGGCTTTCTCCAGCTTTTCAATTTTATCATTCAGCCCAACCCGGATTCCTGCATTCTTACTTTTTGATCCGGATTTATAAAATTTCTGCCGGGTGAATACCTCCCCGTCGCGGGTTACCCCGGTCACCGATTTATCCTTCATCTGCCCGAAATCAGCGGCATCATCCATTAGAATCACATTACCCAAAAGCAGCTGTTTCAGAGCAAAAAACTCTGATTTACACTTCACCTTGTCGAACAGAGAGTGGTCAGCCACCTCATAGGAAGGGGCAAGCTGATCCAGCGGGATGAAAGTGGCTCTTCCTTTTTTCTGTTCACGTAGGATGGAGGCTGCCCGGCGTGCATCATCCAGGGTACGCACAACGATATAGTTTAAAGCGGAACCCAGAGCGGCTTCCAGCGCTACGGCATGATCCTCATCGGTGTCGAAAAGTTCTGAAACCGGCGACATCAGCTTAAAATCGAAGCGCTGTTTTTCAACCAGGTATTTTACGCTGTTGGGATAGGCTTCATTGGAGCTGGCCAGTTCATTCAGCAGCTGAATTTCAGAGCGATACGATTCAGCCTTTGACTGCAGTTCACGGATCTGGTCTTTAACTTCGTTTTGTTTGGCGGCGAACTGTTCCCGCTTATCGCGCTGACTTTCCAGTTCCTCCTCAAGCTTTTCTCTTTCCTCGAAGAGTTTGCTCAATTGCTGTTCAACATCGCCTTGCTCTTTACTGAGGTCCGAAATGAGTTTATCCAGATCTTCCATTTCGGTATCAATGCGCTGCAGGTTGCCTTCGGTATTTTCGAGGCGGGATTCAATCTTAATCCTTGATTCCTGCAACTTGTTAATCTCATTGCTGATGGAGGAAAGCTGTACTTCCTGCTCATAGAGTTCAGCCCGCTCTTTGGAATACTGCTGCTGAAGGTCGGTGTATTTTGTTTTGGACTCTTTGAGGATGTTTTCGGATTTCTTCCGGTCATCTTCAAAAGAATCCAGTTTTTTGACATTACTGTCGAGCAAATCCTTGAGGTCTTTCAGGTCTTTTTCCCCGGAGGTGATGTCTGCCGAATACTGCTGAATCACCTTTTTTTCATTCTCAATTTTTTCAGCGGTGATGCGGGATTCTGTTTTAGCGTCCCGGATAGCGGAATCCACCTGAGAAACCATGCGCTGGGCCTCGGCCTGTGCTCTTTCTTTTTTAAGCAGTTCCATGCGAGCGGCTTCATCCTCTTTTTCGAGCCGGGCCGCTTTGTTGGTAATTTCTTCTTTTTCCTTCTCGGCTTTTTCGATCTGCTGAATCAGGGGCTGCAGTTCATCCTGTATTTTCTGATACTCCAGCAGGGTGATGCCTTTATCTTTGACTTCCAGTTCGTCTTTGTAAGTGCGGGCTTTTTCCGCTTTTTCCGCCTGAATCTCCAGGCTTCGGGCTTTCTTACGGATTTCAACGAGGATGTCCTCCACACGCTGCAGGTCTTTGCGGGTGTCGGCCAGTTTGCGCAGGGTTTTCTTTCGCTGCTCTTTATAGCGCGTAACCCCGGCGGCTTCCTCAAAAAGATGACGGCGGTCGTTATTCTTATCGTTCAGGATTTCTTCCACCATCTTCAGCTCGATCACGGAATAGGCATCCGAACCCATACCGGTATCCATGAAAAGATCCATGATATCCAGTAGGCGGCAGGGCGTATTGTTGATGAGATATTCCGAATCGCCCGAACGGTAGAGCCGGCGGGTGATGGTAACCTCAGAAAACTCTACAGGCAGCAGTCCTTTGTCATTGACGAAGGTCAGGGATACCTCAGCCATCCCCAGTGCTTTCTTTTTGGCGGTCCCGTTGAAGATCACATTGCTCATGGAAGCCGATCTCAGCAGGGAAGGACGCTGCTCGCCCAGCACCCATCGAAGGGAATCCACAATATTGGATTTCCCGCAGCCATTCGGACCTACGATGGCCGTGATGCCGCTGTCAAACTTGACGTGGGTTTTATCGGCAAAGCTCTTAAATCCTAAAAGGTTGAGGTCGGATATATACATTTAGGGTGGTACTCCGACTACACCGTCATGATTTCAGATTCTTTTTTCTGAAGCAGTTCGTCAATGCGGTTGGTGTGGCCATCGGTAACTTTCTGTATTTCCTCTTCGGCCTCGAATCTGGAGTCTTCGGGCAGGGATTCTTCAGCCACCGTTTTCTTGATTTCATCGTTGGCATCCCGGCGGGCATTCCGAACGGAAACCCGGGCCTGTTCGGCTTTGTCTTTGGCCAGTTTTACCAGCTCCTTGCGTCTTTCTTCCGAAAGCATGGGCATGGGGATACGGATGATGCTGCCATCATTATTGGGATTCAGTCCCAGATTGCTGGCCATAATAGCTTTTTCGATGTCGGCCATAACCGATTTATCATAGGGTTCTACCGTTAGCATCCGGGGTTCAGGTGCGCTGACATTTGCAAGCTGAATAAGGGGAGTCTGGGCTCCGTAATAATCCACTTTAATACCGTCGAGCAGGGCCGGTGTGGCTTTACCTGCGCGGATGTGGGAGAATTCCCGGGTAAGGAATTCGACGGATTCATCCATTTTTTCATCCGTCGTATCAATGATCATTTTCAGTTCTTCTGAGATCATGGTCGTTGGGCTTGGTTGCATTTCTTAACAATGGAGAAATGTAAGAAATCGGGCTGTGAGGACAAAAGCGGGAATGCGTGGAAAAAAAGGATAAAGCTGCTTTGTAAGGAATGTCAGTTTAAGGGGTCTTAGATATCAAGGATGGCCCGAAAAGGACACGGGTCATAAAACATGAACTAAACCAGAAGGACTATGAAAGTTGAAATATTATGTCAGGAAGAGATGAAAACCGTATTTGGCGGCGGCATAGGCTGCTGGCTGGGCAAGTTACTTGCAAGGGCTGTTTATGCGGTTTCTTGCCCAACAATGCAGGGCGCTTGTTATCAGGTTATGAAAGCTAAACAGGAGTATGAAGATGCGAATTCATGAAAGAGAACTCACACAGACAGAGATGATCTCCATATCAGGAGGGTCTATGATTTCACTCAAAAAAAGACTTATTGAGATAGCCTGGCGGATACTTGGTAGATTGATTGAAGACACTGCCGTTGAAGCATTTGAATGCTTCGAGGATTCCTTTGTATTCAATAAGTAGAGCGATATGGTGGCAGGTTAATAGCCTGCCACTTTTCTAAAAATTGTTACTTATGAAAAAAATTAACCAATACTTAGTCGACAAAACTTTCCATGAGTTTGTAGGGATAATTACCGGGATGGCAATTATTGTAGACATTGGTTTGATAATCGTTTTGGGATTTATAGCCTATGCATTTGATTTTTTCAGTAACTATGATCAAACCGCCGCCTACAGAATATTCTTTGGAGATGAGTCAGAACCTGAGAGTTTTATCAGAGATCTATTAGGTAGCGGAATTCTAGCTCCGATACTAGAGACCATTATTTTTCACATTCCATTTGTTACAGTACTTCGAAAGTTTCCTGTAGATAAATCATTTATTCTAATCTTAACGACGATATCCTTTTCAGCAATTCACGTCAGCAAAGGTCTGATAGCCTTATTTCTGACTCTTCCAGGATCTTTCTTTATTGCATATGCATATCTAAGGTACATCGAAGATTCATTCAAAAAAGCTGTAATCGCAGCTTTGTTGGTACATAGTTTTGCCAACATTTTCATGATTGTTGTTATGCACACCATGGAGGCTCTATTCCAATGAAATTCAATCCCCGCATAAAACAGCACGATATCACCGACT
>CAYPTY010000005.1:0-145978 GCA_964413935.1 uncultured Balneolaceae bacterium
CAATTTAAGAAATGAGTGATTTAATTTTTCCATGTTTTTAATGCACTACAACGGTCCTGCGTTTGTGCAGCCGGGCGATCAACATTGCTCAAAGGCAAAAATCTAATCCGGTCTGCACGAAACGCTTGTTAACTGTCCGAACTCAAAGTTCTATTTATGCTTAATGTTCAATTGTAGTTATTGGGGACTATTTTAGCCCATCACTTCACCAATGTCATTTTTAGGGTTTCTGTAAAGTTTTCCGTTTCCAGCTTATAAAGATAGATGCCAGATGCAAGGTGACTGGCATCGAACCCCACTCTATGCATCCCTTGATTTTGCAGGCCATTGAAAAGTACCGCGATTTCTTGCCCTACCATATTGTAAACGGTTAGTTTTACTTCGGTTGGTCCTGATAATGAGAAAGTAATGGTTGTAACCGGGTTGAACGGATTGGGATAGTTTTGGTAAAGCGTAAGCTCGCCTGGAACTTCTTCATCTGGACCATGTGCTATCTCGTTAGAAACAGTAATAGGAGGATTGATTGGCACAATGTTTTTGAAAACACCTGCCGAAAAGGAGCCAAGATATAGAGTTCCATCTGGTCCGATTGCAGTTTGTTCAATAGCAATATGCCGCATCTCGGTGTTGATTCCCCAGTTTTCTCCGTCATTTTCACTAACATAAACACGACCAGTATTTGTAATGGCGTAAATTTTATCGTTAACCTCATCCACTTCTATACTTCTGATAAAATCGTTATCAATGATGTCTGATGATCGTAATATTGTCGTCCACGTTTCGCCAAAGTCAACGCTTTTTTCTACACCACTGCTATCTATACCGTAATATTGCCCATCAGACGTAATATGATAGATCGAGGCAGATAATTGTTCGTATTCAAATGTATCTAATGACAGTTTGATGGCCCCATTGATAAAGAGCAGACTATCACCATCAGCTTTGAGAGTAAAATTAGAGTTTGGATTGGTATAAATGATATCCCACGTTTCACCCCCGTCATCGGATTGATACACATAGCGTGAAGAGGCAACAAATAACTGACCGGCACTATTTGCTGTAATATCTCTTAAAACATGGTCTTCATCAATCTTAAAACTTTCGCATTCACCTGTTGCAAACGAACACCTGTAGTAGTCGTGACTATCAACGGTATGAAAATTTTCTTCATCAATGGGTACAATATTTCGGGTCCTTCTCAGTGGAACAGATTGTGGATCCCACTCTTCGATTTCTGTAAAATAGCGGTATACACCATTGGTGGTTGAAGTCAGAAGCGTATCCTGTCCCTGGAAACTCAATGACCGGATCCAGGCCGATGGCAATCCATCTAATGTGCATGTGTTTTGTTCGGCAGAGCAAATGTAGAAACCTGAATCTGTTCCGGTGTATACAACATCGTTGTGTGAATAAATTGAATTTATCTTTTTGTCAGCCAACCCTGGAAAAACGGGGTTTGCAGTTAAACTTTCTTTATCAATCAACAAAATTCCAGAGTCAGTACCTGCATAAATCTGATTATCTGATGCATGAAGAACATTTATCATAGCCTCAGGCAGATTTGAAATAAGCTCACCATCATCAGTTAGATGTTCCTTCAGGATGATGTCGCTATTTGTGGCGATAAAAAGTATATCACCGGTAGAAGTTATAGACCGAACCTGCAGGGTGTCCGGTCCAATTTTTTCCCAGGTCATTCCATGGTCCATCGAAATGGCTATCCCGTTAAAACCACCTGCTATAAGTGTGTCATGATATTGATAAAAGGTGTTTATAGAAATGGTACTATCTATAGTTTTAAAAGAATGCTTGTCCTCTGATAAAGAATAAATGCCATTTCCACCGAGAAGAACCTCGCCAGATTCAACTATAAAAATTTCATTGATGCTCATATCAACGAGATCTTCCGTGTTTATCCAGGATTGCCCATAATCTTCAGAAAAAGAGAAGTTTTGAAGGGAAAAAGCAGGTTCTGTGGTAAACACTACCTCATAATCAACTGCATAGTAGTTTCCCTGCTCATCAAGTGTAAAAGCTTTGTTTGAGCTTAACCTGGTGGGGCCGACATACATCCATTCTCTACTATCAATATTTCTCTTAAATAGTCCATCTCTGAATTGGGCTGCCGCATACACCGTATCGTTTTGTAAAACAATATCATTTACTTCAGAAGCGAAGGCCCCGCTCAAAGACTTCCAGCTTTGCCCCCAAGCCGTTGTAGCACAAGAAAAAGCAATCAATAAATGTAATATGGATATATACAGTATTTTTATTTGCATGGAATCTATATTTTGATTGCTCTTTGTGTTTATAAATGATATTCAAAATTTCACCGTCTGAAATTCTTTTTACTATGTCCCCCCAAAGGTCATTTGGCAACATCATATTAAGGCAGTTAACTAGTTTGTATGTGGGTATTTCTTCCATATAACATACTAAAACACAGGGATATACGCACATTCATCTCTCCTATCCTGTTTTATGAGCAAGCCTGACCAGTGTTAGGTTATCCTATCAGGGATGAGAAAGACCCCGTATCAAGCTGGGAAAATAATAGCTTTTACTAAAAGATCAGCATTTGGAATCATGGTTTATGGATTGCAGCAGAACATAAAAAGTTTATTTGGCAACTCTCTTACCCTTTATTTTTCAATTCGAGTTTAATGTCTTTAAGTAGCAGAATTACAGACTCCATAAACTTGAACAAAAAAGAAAACAGAATTGTATTGGCTCCAATTGTAAGAACTATTGTTAGATACTCTTCAGTAAATAGTGCTAAAAATGTTGTGATTATTCCCAGAGATAAAAAAACTATAAATAATACTTTAAATAGAGTTTCCCCATAACTCACTTTTGAGGTTCCCATTTGTCTATTCCGCATAGAAGGATAATTTTTCTGAAATTTATTTATCTGCTTATTCATAATTCTCTAACTAACTAAAAAGTGGCATAACGATCCAGCGTTTAAGCCTGCCTGACGGCAGTCAGGGCAGTCAGGGCAGTCAGGGCTGGGGTGACGGGATGGTTTACATGTTTCTGCGGTACTGCCCGCCCACCTCATACAAGGCCTGGGAAATCTGTCCCAGTGAAGCTACTTTCACCGTTTCCATCAGCTCTTCGAAGATGTTGCCGTTATTCCGGGCGGTATCTTTGAGTCGGGCTATGGCTTCGGCTCCGGTTTCTTTGTTCACTTCCCAGAAGGCATTCAGGTTATCAATCTGCTGCTTTTTCTCTTCTTCGGTGGAGCGGATCAGCTCTATAGGCTCCTGCTCTCCCTCTTTTTTGTCGCTCAGGAAGGTATTCACCCCAATAATCGGCAGCTCACCGGTGTGCTTTTTGGTTTCGTAGTAAAGACTCTCGTCCTGAATCTTACCACGCTGGTACATATTCTCCATGGCGCCCAGCACGCCTCCCCTTTCGGTGATGCGATCAAACTCGGTCAGAATGGCTTCCTCCACCAGATCCGTCAGCTCTTCAATGAAAAAACTGCCCTGATTAATATTCTCATTCTTGGCGGTTCCCAGCTCCTTGTTGATGATCAGCTGAATGGCCAGTGCACGGCGTACCGACTCTTCAGTGGGAGTGGTGATGGCTTCATCGTAAGCATTGGTATGCAATGAGTTACAGTTGTCATAAATAGCCATCAATGCCTGCAGCGTGGTCCGGATATCGTTGAACTGTATTTCCTGCGCGTGCAGCGAGCGACCGGAAGTCTGAATGTGGTATTTCAGCTTCTGTGAGCGGTCATTGGCTTGGTACATGTTCTTCATAGCCACCGACCAGATCCGGCGTGCCACCCTGCCGATAACTGCATATTCCGGATCCAGTCCA
Organism: uncultured Balneolaceae bacterium; assembly: GCA_964413935.1. GTDB lineage: Bacteria > Bacteroidota > Rhodothermia > Balneolales > Balneolaceae > CAYPTY01. The sequence continues at coordinate 3,832 of CAYPTY010000005.1, forward strand.
TTGCTGAAGAAGAAACTCAGATTATGGGCAAAATCATCGATGCTGAGTCCGCGGCTCAGGTAGTATTCCACAAAAGTAAAGCCGTTGGCCAGCGTAAAAGCGGCCTGCGTAATCGGATTGGCTCCGGCTTCGGCAATATGATATCCGGAGATGGATACGGAATAGTAATTCCGCACTTTATGCTCCGTGAAATAGCTCTGAATGTCGCCCATCATTTTCAGGGCAAATTCGGTGCTGAAAATACAGGTGTTCTGGGCCTGGTCTTCTTTGAGGATATCGGCCTGCACCGTGCCCCGAACTACGCAAAGTGCCTGTTCCTTAATACTTTCATAGGTTTTCTTATCAAGCAGTTTATCACCGCTGATGCCCAGAAGCCCCAGGCCGAATGTATCATTTCCTTTGGGGATGCTGCCCGAATAAGTCGGGATTTTGAGGCCTTTTTCCTTGTAGATGCTTTCAATCTTTTTAGCAGCTTCCTCCCACTTTCCGTTTTCCCTCAGCCAGCGCTCCACTTCCTGGTCAATGGCCGTATTCATGAACATAGCCAGGATCATCGGGGCCGGACCGTTGATGGTCATACTCACCGAAGTGGTTGGTGCCGTGAGCTCAAAGCCGGAGTACAGCTTCTTCATATCATTCAGGGTACAGATGCTCACCCCGCTGTTGCCGATCTTGCCATAGATATCGGGACGGTAATCCGGGTCTTCGCCGTAGAGGGTCACCGAGTCAAAAGCGGTGGAAAGCCGGGCTGCAGGCATGCCTGAACTCACATAGTGAAAGCGTCGGTTGGTGCGCTCGGGCGTACCTTCACCGGCAAACATGCGCGTAGGATCTTCTCCCTCCCGCTTGAAAGGAAACACGCCTGCGGTATAGGGGAAGTAACCCGGTAAATTTTCTTTCAGGGCGAATTTCAGCCGTTCGCCTTTGTTTTTGCTCTTCGGCAGAGCCACACGTGGAATCTGCAGTCCGGACAGGGATTCCCGGTACAATTTGTTGGATATCACCCGGTCGCGGATCTTAACTTTGAACTCGTCAGCAGTGTATTTTTCGAAGAGATCATCCCAGTCGTTCAGGATACTCAGAGGCAGGGCATCCAGCTTGGAAGTCCAGTGTTCTTTCATCTGCAACAGCTGTTCTTTCAGGCTGTCGGCATCCTCCGGATTCCATTTTTCGATCTGATCCAGGGTTCCTTCCACCTGATCCAGCTTGGTTGCAAATTCCACCTGTTCTTCCGACCAGTCATGATAATCCCGGACGGTATCCGCGATTTCAGACAGGTACCGGACCCGTTTACCGGGAATGATAGCCTGGGCCTGGATATCTTCAGCCGGTGCGAAATCCGTGAAAATGCTTGTTCCCCAGTCCAGTTCGTAATAGTCATTGATGCGCTTCACGATGGCCGCAAAAAGGTGGTTAACCCCTTTGTCGTTAAACTGGGCGGCGATGGTGGGATACACCGGCATATCTTCTGGTTTCTTATCCCAGGCGCCGGTATTGCGAATCATCTGCTTACGGATATCCCGCAGGGCATCCAGCGATCCCTTTTTCTCAAATTTGTTCAGTACCACCAGGTCGGCCAGATCCAGCATGTTGATTTTCTCCAGCTGGGTTGCCGCACCGTATTCGCTGGTCATCACATACACCGGAATGTCTGAAATATCTACGATTTCGGTATCACTCTGCCCGATCCCGCTGGTTTCCACGATAATCAGGTCAAATCCGGCTGTTTTCAGTACCTGAATGGCTCCACGCACCGCCTCGGAAGTTGCCCGGTTGGAAGCGCGGGTAGCCAGGGAACGCATATACACCCGATTCGTATCGATGGCATTCATGCGGATGCGATCTCCAAGCAGGGCTCCGCCGGTCCTTATTTTGGATGGATCCACCGATATCACCCCGATGTGCATATCCTCAAATTCAGTTAGGAATCGCCGTATGATTTCATCGGTAAGGGAGCTCTTGCCAGCCCCGCCGGTACCGGTGATCCCGATCAGCGGGATGATCTTATTCTTGTCCGCTTCATTGATCAGATCGTGATTCTGATCGAACAAGGCATTGTCTTCGTAGGAAATCACATCCTTGTGACCGTTTTCGATGGCACTGATGCTGCGTGCAATGGCATTCACGTTCTTATCGCGGATTGCCTGCAGGTCCGGAATGGCGATGGAGATGGGATCGTAATCGCATTGCTCCAGCATGTAGTTGATCATGCCCTGCAGACCCATTTTGGAGCCATCCTCCACCGAAAAAATGCGGCATACACCGGCCGCGTGCAGTTCTTTAATTTCCTCATCCACAATCACTCCACCGCCACCACCAAATACCTTGATGTGTCCGGCGCCTATCTCATCCAGCAGCTCCACCATGTATTTGAAATACTCCATGTGTCCGCCCTGATAGGACGAAATGGCAATGCCCTGCGCATCTTCCTGAATGGCACAGTTTACAATTTCGTGCACGGATCGATTATGGCCCAGGTGAATCACTTCTGCCCCACTGCTTTGCAGGATGCGACGCATGATATTGATGGATGCATCATGCCCGTCAAAAAGGGAAGCAGCGGTCACAAAGCGGACTTTGTGAGTGGTTTCATAGGGACCCTGATTAGGCCCGGCTGATTCAGCTTTGGTTTTCTTGCGTGACGTATCTTTTGTGGTGGTGGACATATCCTTGTTTTTATTCTCTTGGAAGCGATTTCATAAAAATAGGCATTTTAGCCCATTTTAAGAATGCTGTTCACAGATTTTCACACTATTCAAATTGCAGATTTACCTGTGAAGTAAAGCCTGAAGTAACCCTGAGCGGATTTCGGATAAAATAGGGTTCGGGTTTCTCATAAGGAGCCACTTTCCCGAAATCCCACAGCCCGTTGCCGTTCAGATCCTGGTATACGATCAGTTTATAATTAACCGGGGCAATGTCATTCAGTGTTATTTGACCGGTAAAATTGCCCTTTTCAGCTATTCCTCCGTTTTGAGATTGAAGGATGTAATTAAATTCAGGGGAATCGCCTGCAGGATACAAAATCTCAATTTCGCCGTAATCGGCCGGGAACCAGATTTCGGGATCAATCAGCAGCCTGCGCTGGCTCACCGGATTCCAGGCCAGAAACTGATAGTTCACCCCCTGTGTCCAGCTGCCCTCCTGTGGTTCGAAGATGAGCCGGTTTCGGTCTGTTGACAATCCGGGGTAGGCCTCATTTGCACTTTCGCCGATAATGACGGTGGTGGAATCAACGATCAGGGAATCAGAAATCGGAGCCGCATACACCACTTTTACCGCTTGATCCGGAAACAGGCCCTCTTCCCCTTCCCGCCCGATGATGCGCTGCAGGGTGGTGTCGGCCTGCGTTGAACCGTTGAAATAGACTTCTGAGGTCTGAGCTTCATTTCCTCCCGCATCCTGAATATTACGGTTCAGGAGAGAATAGGTGCTATCCGGAGATAAATCGACGGTAGAGTGCGCAAACAGCACAAAGGTGTCTTCGGGATCCCGGTAGAGAATGTCGGCCGGAATCCTTGCCCCGCTCAGGCTGTCTTCTATTTCGAGGTAGCTGGAATCACTGATCCCTATTGATTCACTGAAACGAAGTCTCATTCTGCGGGAGGATAACAGCCCCACCCCCAACAATCGCGGTGCGGTACTGTCGACCCGAACGGTAAACACATTGCCCAGGGTATCTGAACCGGCTTTTTGCAGGATCACACTTTCTTTTGGAAAAGGCTGGGCGTTCTCGCTTTGGGTATCCCAGATTTTATTCCGGTTGCGGTCCTCCAGATAAATGGCGGTGTATTCCCCTTCGCTCAGGTAACGGAAGGTAAATCGGCCTGAAGTATCGGTTTCGGTGGAGTAATCCCCCTTTTCGGTAAATAAAAAAGGCTTTTTATAAAGCAGAACGGTTTCGCCTGCAGAGCCTTTACCTGTTTCCGAACTCAGCACTTTCCCGGTGATTTCCCCGCTGTCGATTTCATCCCCGGTGGAGATGGCCAGCTGAATGGGCTTTACGATTTTATTCCGGTTGGCATCCGACAGTTCGGTGCCCAGGGACAGAATGATGGTGGTTTCTTCGGGTAAATCATCCTTAAACACCACCTGCGCATTCTTTCGCTTCCATTTGATGTCGTATTCCAGGCCAATATCGGGCTCCACCTGCAGGGCAGTCTGAAAGGAAGGCCGGTTCACAAATTCTGAAAAGGCAAAGGTGATTTTACGACCCGTGAAATTCGTGGTACCATCGGCCGGGGATATTTCTTCCAGAACGGGGGGTGTTTTATCTCCTTCTCCACCTGTTGGATTTACCGGGGTGGCACAGCCTGTGATCAGGCTCAGGCCGGCAAACAGGATTAGCACGGAAATGCGATATGCTGCAGATGTGGTTTTCACTAATTTTCTTTGAAATGCCGCTTAATTAATATAACATTTCAACGATCAAACGTATAGGACAGATCATCAGAATAAACAACTATAAAGGGTGAATATCTGCAGACAGACCGCTTTTTTTGCATTGTTGCTTTTCCTGATCCCGGGATGTGCAGCCTACAAACTGGATGTAGCCCAAAACGACCTTCGTAATTCCTTCCTGAGCGGCAATTATGAGCAGACTTCTGAGTTGATGAGCACTCTGGAATCGAAGGATGTATACAAATCCAAGGACGAGGTACTCATGAACCTGGAATACGGCACCATCCTCCACTTTGCCGGCAAATACGATTCCAGCATTACCTATTTCAACCGGGCTGAAAACCTGATTGAGGCCAACTATACCAAAAGTATATCGCAGGGAGCAGCATCCCTCCTGTTAAGCGATAATGTACTTTCTTATGATGGCGAAGAGTACGAGAATGTATATCTCAATGCTTTCAAAGCTTTGAATTTCCTCCATCAAAATGATCTTGAATCGGCTCTGGTCGAGAGCCGTCGCATTGCCTTCAAGCTGGAACAACTGGACATCCGGCTGAATGGACTGGCATCCGTACTTTCCGCCAAAGACAGCACCGATATCGCCAACTGGGAACCCAACAAGGTGAATGTTCAGAGCAGTGCGCTAAGCCGGTATCTTTCAACCGTGCTGTTTGCTAAAACAGGGAAGTTTGATGACGCACGCATTGAGTTCGATCGCCTCAAGATTTCACTCACCGAACAGGATGAAATCCGCCGTTTTTACGGCCCAGATATCAATAACCTGCCCGATTTATATGATCAAAGCTCTTATAACGTGCTCCTGAGTGCATTCACGGGAGTAGCCCCACTGAAAGATCAGGAAGACTTCCGGCTTTTTTTCGGAGAAAATGACCTCTACATAAAATTCTCCATCCCCAAAATGTACATGTATGATACCCAGGTAAATAATATCCGCGTTGTAGTGGATGATGAAGAAGAATATTATCTGAATATGATTGAGGAGATGGACGCTGTAGCTGCCGATATTTTCTATGCCAAACGTCCCATCATTTACGCGAGGGCTCTGGCAAGATCGGTTTTAAAGGCCACCGGGACTAGTGCCATCACCAAAAGGGCCCGGAAAGAAGGTGAAGGCTGGGGATTGTTATCATTCCTTCTTGGAATCATCGGGCAGGAAGTTTCAGAAAAGGCTGACCTGAGAGCCTGGCAAACATTGCCGGGGCAGTCCTGGTTGCAGGTGATACAGCTTCCACCGGGCGAACATCTGGTTAGGATGCAATATCTGGATTACAACGACCGGGTACTTCATGAATCCAGAAAAAAGATCACCATAGATGGGCGTACCCGCCTTGAACTTGTAGAAAGTATTTATTCATATTAAACCAACCCAAAAGAGAAAATCCCATGAGAAAAACACTGTTTTTAAGTCTGCTTGCGCTCATTCTTATGACCGCCTGTAAATCAAATGTAATTAACCGGGTAGACCCGGGAACTGAGACCGACTTATCCGGTAAATGGAATGACACCGATGCAAAACTGGTGTCTCAGGAGATGATATCTGACGCACTCACCAATCCCTGGCTGGTACAGCACAACCGGGAAGAACAAAAACCACCGGTTGTGATTGTAGGTTCTGTCCGGAATGAGACCCAGGAACACATCGACACCGAAGTGATTACCAAAGAACTGGAGCGGGCTTTTGTAAACTCGGGCTCAGTGAGTGTGGTAGCCAGCAGAGATGAACGGTCTGAAATTCGACAGGAACGCGAAGAGCAACAAACCTACGCCAGCGTGGAAACCACCAAACAGATGGCGCAGGAGCTGGGTGCGGATTATATGATGATCGGAAATATTTCCTCCATTGTGGATGAAGCCCCGAATCGCAAGGATCTAACCGTTTTCTACACGGTAAACCTTGAGCTCATCAGTGTGGAAAGCAATCAGAAGGTCTGGATCGGCAACAAGAAGATCAAAAAGACAGTACGCCGCCGAAACTACCGGGGATAAAACCTGAATCCGGAATCCTGATGTTCTGAATGCTGAACCTGAAGGTTTATTGTTTGGAACATCAGGTCATCAGGATTTCTCACTTCTCACTTCTCACTTCTCACTTCTCACTTCTCACACCTTAATGCTTCTGCCCCAGCCTGCCCTGTACACCGACTTCTACGAACTCACCATGGCACAGGGCTACTTCCTGTCGGGGCGCCGGGACGAGAAGGCCAGCTTTGATTATTTCTTCCGCAGCCTTCCTTTCGATGGAGGTTATGTTGTGTTTGCGGGCATTTCTGATCTGCTGAAGCACATCGAGAAGCTGCAGTTCCATAAAGATGAACTTGAATATCTGCGTGAACAGGGTTTTCGAAGCGATTTTCTGGATTACCTGAAAGACTTCCGATTCACAGGCAACCTCTTTTCAGTTAGAGAAGGTGAACTGGTCTTTCCTCAGGAACCCACCGTTCGTGTGGAAGGCAATCTGATCGAAACACAGATCATTGAAACGATGCTGCTGAATCTGCTCAACTTTGAATCCCTCATTGCCACCAAAGCCTGCCGGCTCAGGCATGCAGCCGGTGATCGGAAAGTGGTGGAATTTGGCCTGAGACGGGCGCAGGGATTCGGAGGCATACACGCTAGTAAAGCGGCGCTGATCGGCGGTGTGGATGCCACCTCGAACGTGTATTCGGCTAAGAACTTCGGATTGCCGGTGAATGGAACCATGGCGCATTCCTGGGTGCAGTCTTTTGAGAGTGAACTGGAAGCTTTCCGGAAATATGCTTCTTTCTATCCCGACAGCACAGTACTGCTGGTTGATACCTTTGACACCCTCAAACGAGGGATCCCCAACGCGATCAAAGTGGCGAAGGAACTGGAAGATAAAGGACATAAGCTGCTGGCTGTGCGACTGGACAGTGGCGACCTGGCCTATCTGGCGAAGAAATCACGAAAAATGCTGGACGATGCCGGTCTGGATTACGTGCAAATCGCGGCGTCCAATCAGTTGGATGAATATCTGATTCGATCCCTGATCGAACAAAAAGCACCCATCGACTTTTTTGGAGTAGGCACACGGCTGGCTACCTCCTATGATGATCCGGCCCTGAACGGGGTGTATAAACTGGCTGTAATCGATGGTGAACCTACCATCAAAGTTTCAGACAACATCGAAAAAATTACCATGCCCGGCACCAAACGAATCCGGCGCTATTTCAATGAAGATGGAACCTTTCATGCGGATGGGATCATGCTGGACTATGAAGAGCAACCGGATACCATCATCCATCCTTTCTTTCCGCTGAAACAGACGGAGGTCAGCCGTTTTGAATCGGAAGACCTCTTACAACCCGTAATGAAGAATGGAGAAATCATTGCACTTGAGGATGACGTAGCGGTGATTTCAGATTACCGTAAACAGCAATTTAGCCAGCTTAACGAAGAACATAAACGATTTGACAATCCTCATGTTTATAAGGTAGGCATCAGCAAAGCGCTGATGGATCTTCGAAATTCTTACATGAAAACCTGAGAGAAATAATGAAAGCTTTAGTGCTGATTGATATACAAAACGATTTTTGTCCCGGAGGTAAACTGGCCGTATATGAGGGCGATGCTGTGGTTCCCCTTGCCAATCAGCTGATGGGAAAATTTGAACATATTATTTTAACGCAGGACTGGCATCCCGAGGGGCATCAGTCTTTTGCAAGTAATCACAGCTTCAAAAAGCCCTATGAAACGGTGGAGATGGATTATGGTACACAAGTACTCTGGCCCGATCACTGTGTGATTGGTACCGAAGGAGCTGAATTTCATCCGGATCTGCATACGCATAAAGCCACGGCAATCATCCGGAAAGGATTCCGGCCCCACATCGATTCCTACTCCGCTTTTACTGAAAATGACCGGGAAACAGGCACCGGCCTGGAAGGACTGCTCAAATCTTTGAATGTGGAAGAAGTCTACCTTTGTGGCCTTGCAACCGATTTCTGTGTGGCATGGTCGGCACTGGATGCCCGAAAACTGGATTTTGACACCTTTCTTATTGAGGATGCCTGCCGGGGCATTGACCTGGAAGGTTCACTGGATCAGGCTCTTAAACAGATGCATGATGCAGGGGTGGAATTCATCCGGAGCGAAGACTTGATGGATAGCTGAATGACCGATACGGCTGATGCAATCATACTCGGAGGCGGACTAGCCGGACTCAGTACCGCAAAAGAACTGCTCTCGAGGAATCTGAAAGTTTGTCTGGCTGATCCTGTTGGGATTTCCTCTGGAGCCTCGGGAGTTCCGATTGGACTGGCGAACTATGCCACCGGCCGGCATGCGAAACTGAGCTGGGAAGCCGGCAAATGCATGGATGCCCTTATCGGGAATCTAAATGAGGTTCAATCAAGAAGTGCAGTACATTTCTGGAGACAAAACGGGGTACTGAGACCTGCGCTGGATGAGAAAATCGCAGAAAAGACCCTGGAAAATTATAAAAGTACAGACTGGCCGGAATCAGCCACCGCCCGCTGGCTGAGTTCTGAGGAGTTAAAAGCCTTGAACCCGCATGTGCCTTCAGAGTTTGGAGCTATTTGGCTGGAAAAAGCCTGCACGGTTATTCCAGCTCTTTACCTGCAGTCCATGCGGGAAATGCTTCTCTCAAAAGGCCTGATTCTGGTTGAAGAGAACTATGAATTGACTGAAAACTCCGGCTGGTATCTTAGCAGCAGTAGCGACAAAAAGGTTCAGGCTCCGCTGCTCATTGACTGTACGGGTCAACATACGCAGACGGCTGGATTAACCTATCAACTCAAATTACATCCTATAAAAGGTCAACTGCTTCTGTTCAGAAGACAAGCCCCCATCCCCTTTAACCATTCATTATCTGCTCTGGGATACATCGGGCATATGGACCAGAAGTATTTTGCGGTGGGAAGTACCTATGAACATCATTTTGAGGATCTTTCAATCACCGAAGACGGCAAAGAGCGCCTGATGAACAAAATAAACCAAATCTGTCCCATGCTGCTGGAAGATGCGGAACTGGTGGAACACTGGAGCGGGATTCGGGCCTCAACTCCCAATCGCTTGCCTATTGCCGGAAAACATCCCGAACATGATCGGATTTATATATTTAAAGGACTTGGATCGAAAGGCCTGCTGTTCTCAGCCCATATTTCTGCTCTGCTGGCTGATCATATTCTTGATCAAATCCCATTACCTGAGGCCATCGGCATTCAGCGTTTTTCCTGATCTGATTTTGCTTTTTCACCCTGATCGGGTTGCAGTACATCTCCCTCCTGATTCACCATGGTTTCCGAATACAGTCTGTATCGGCTTAGCCCTTTGATTTGCTTGTCGATGTATTTCAGCTTCTTCTCATTGGTGGGTGTATCATGGAAAAACATGCGAACCCGAAGCCAGGCATAGTACTCATCTTCCGGCTCACCATTCCATTGAACATGGAACATGCGCTGTAATTCATCTTTGTAGGTCCTTGGGCGATCTCTCCTCACCAGATAGGCGAAAAAGTAGCTTAGCGGTAGCGCCAAGAGCAAACCGATGAATTCATAAATAGCGAAGCTCGTTACACTTTCATTCATATGATTGCCTAACGAGCTTCGGTAAAGGAAAATTTCAATAAAATCAGATCAGAAGCGGAAATTCAAACCGCTGAAGGCAAAGGCCAGAGCTGATCCGTTTCGGTCTGCTTTTGAGGGCAGTGCAGCTGCAAAAGTAAACTCAAGAAAACGGAAATCGAGGCCGAGTCCTGCAGTGTATACCCTTGAACTGAAACCACCATTTCTGACACCCATTCGAACCGGCAGGAAGTTGAAGAAACGATATTCAACTCCAAGAGCCAGGGTTGAAAACTGGCTGTTGGTACCGCTGCCGTTGTAACCGGCGCTGTAGTCCAGCGCGGTACTCAGCTTACCCATTTGTAGATGGGCACCAAAATTCATGGAACCCGGCAGGCTGTATTTGATATCGTCAGCATCATTGACCTCATAATCCAGGTAAATGTCGTTTTTAACGCTGTCTGCAAGGTTATCAAAAAAGTCTTCGGGATCCTCACCTGACGGCACACCGCTGAAACTGAATTCATTGGAGTTAGAAGCCAGTACCGGATTATCAGTAAATTTCACATTTCCGATATCCGTGAAGGAAAGACCTACCGTTAGGGTTTTCTTTCCGAACAATGGCCCATCCAGAAAAGGCACTCCTGAGATATCCATCTGCACGGTACCGCCGAAATCAAAGGCCATGCCTGAGAATTCAGCACCTGCATAGGATCCATCTCCCACAAAATCACCAAATTCAGCATCCGGGTTTCCTGAAAGCTCATTCTGAAAATCATTGAGCTCTGTACCCAGATCACCATAGGTGGAAATATTGTAGCTGAAGTCATGACGAATATTTACTGCCGCGTTGGATACCGGGTTCCGGGTCACCTGCATGGTGGAAGCCATGTTAAGGCGGTTATAACCGGTGGCAATCATGAATTTTGGAGCAACACCGGCAAACACCTTAATGTTTTTAGCGAAGAGCAGATTATCAATGGCAAATACCTCTCGGGCATAGCCTACAGAAATCTCACTGAATCCTATAGCTTCAAACTTAAAGTTTACAGCACGCGGATCGGCAAACTGATCGCCATCAAATCCATAAAGGCCCAGCTCATAGAAACCACGACTAAAATCCAGGTTAACCAGGGCACGTGAACGAATCGCTACGGAATAGGCTGAAACCTCTCCGCGATAGGATACCCCAAGGGGCACCACATCAACCGTTGTGGCAATGCCTTTGGTTGCACCTGACTGGGATGAGCCAAACAGTGCTGAAAGGTAATTTTCACGTACGGTTCCATCCAGGGTTTGCCCGTTGGTAAGGTATTGATTGTATACCGGAATATTTACCAGGCCGCCACCTGCTCTGACTCCGGTGCCGGCAAATCCGATTTTGAGATTATTCCGATTGTGCCGCTTGAGCATCAGGTTGGCCGGATTCACAAAGTTGGCATTGTATCCGTCAACGTAGGCCGTACCACCGGCGCCCATGCCCAGACTGTTGGCATTAAAATGCTGAATCTGAGCATTTGCCGCTGTAGCTGAAATCAGTGCAAAAAGAAGTGTGTAGAATATTGTTTTCATGAATCTCATTGTTTGGCCCCCTTAGTTCACTGAGTTGATTACACCGGCACTCAGGCTGAGGCCAAGTACTACTTCATCCGTTGTCCGGAAGCGAATAAAACCACTTCCCGTTACATCTGATGTGGTTTGCAGTGTGGCTTCCAGTTCAATTTTCCGGGTCTGATTGATATTCTGCCGCTGGCTTTCATTGAAACTGATAACCAGTGCACTTACAGAGGGTGATGTAACAAAACCATTCGCATCAACTTCACCGGGAAGGATCTCCACATCTTCCAGCCGAGTATTCGGAATTTCCTGATCATTTTCATCCAGGAAAATGAGGTCCAGGTTAAATCCTAAAGGAAGTCCGTTTGTGTAATTGATATAAACTACCAGTTCTTCCAGTTCAGCATCATCTCCTTCCCCGGGCAAATCCCCAAGATCTGCATCAACCGTGTCACTGAAAGTTGCATTGTTGGCACGCACTTCGAATGGAAGACTCACATCGATCTGGGGATCAAAAACCACCGGATTCCCCACCCCGCCCGACTGGCTATCAGGGTTGATAGCTGCTTTTCCAATGAATCTGATTTCAGATGGAAGGTTGTTGAGGAAGGCATCCACATTGGTAGTTGTCCTGTCAAAGGTGAGTGAGCCCGGTGTAACCGAACCATCCGTACCTGAAGGTACAATCGGGAACTTAATAAGCTGATTGGGTTGAAGAGGCTGACCGTTGATAAACAAACCATCAATCGGATCACCAGGCTGAACCTGAAATGCACTGCCTGGATCACCCGTCAGAAAGACCCTTTCCCCTTTTCCGTTGACGCCCACAAAGGCACCGATAATATCGGTATCTATACCAATGTTGGTCTGATAGTCGAAATTGAGCTGAGGATTGGTGAATTCAAAGCCATCCACTTTCTGCGATATTTCATCCAGTCCGTCAATCTCGGTTAATTCGGCTTCGATGTCATTAAAGAGATCCAGATTTCCATCCTCAAATTCATCGTCGTTGAGGAGAACTTCTCTTGGGACCACAACTCCAACCACACGGTCCAGCACAATATTCTCGATGGCAACGGTGGCATTCACCTGATCATTTTCGGTAATAGTCACCGGAGTTGAGCCGGCACCACCCTGGGTGTTTTCGGTAGCCGCAAAGATTTCATATTCAATCAGGTTGCCGGGAGCCGTTATGCGGGCACCGGCAAGGTCCTGGTCCGGAGCATCTACCGCACTGTTTGCCGCAATATCCAGGAATTCCAGAGAAAGTGTTTCGGAGTAATCATTACCCGGACCAGGAAGTAAAATACCCGGGAATGTGATAATCAGATTATCAATCCCGATACCGATATCGTTGCGGAAGTTCTGGAAAACCAGTCTTCCCTCAGATAACTGAACAAAATCATTCTGGTCTTCAAATCGGAATTCAGAATCATCAAAGGTGAAGGTATCATTAAAGGTAAAATCCTGGGGCTCTACGGCAGCCACAATTTGGGAGGCGATTAAATTTTCTCCTGATGCATCGGATACTATAATTGCTCCTGCATCCGCTTGAGTTGTTTGCGGACCAGACCAGTCGAGCCCAATATCAATGTTAATATCCTCAATAACATCTCCCTGGTTGAACTGTATGGTTTGGGCAAGAGTGTCATCATGATTTACATTTAAAAACTCAAATGTACCGAGGGGGTTGGGCCCTGCATTGAAACCAAGCTCGAGTCTATCTAAGTCAAACCCAAGAGTATTGACAATTTCTATTCTCAAAGAGCCAGATTTAATGGTAGCACTCACAAAATAATCTGTATCTACGTCTATATTGATTCCGGGAGGTGCACTTCCGCCAAGTGGTATTAGCGAACCCGCAGGAAATGTGGCAGGATCCTGTCCAGTAATTGTCTGGAAGTCGGCCTCACCTAAGTTTCCACCCTCTCCTTGAGAAGAAAAATCACCCAATTCCAGCTCTCCTACTTCCGCATTGAATGAAGTCGGATCTACCTGTACCTCAGGAATTGCATCATCCAGATCACCAAAATCGAAGTCCTCTGATCTTGCCAGACTTACAAACTGAGTTGCATCGTCCACGATAAAGAGAGAATCAAAATCGGAACTGGTGGTATCGATTAAAACATCGTCGCCCTGACCCATAAACTGATAAGGTTTGTCGGCAAGTATAGGTATTTCCACGCGCTGGGAGGTTTCGAAATCCGGATCTTTCGGAAATTCACAAGCCAGAAACATCCCTGCTGCGATCACGCATAAAAGAATTAGTCGCCTGTTCATATATCACACATTGGTTAATTGGAGATAGGATGCATACCGTAGCAAATCAAACATCCCCGATAGTTTATTGAAATCTGAACCTAAGTAATATTAAGTCTTGTTTAAAGCTGAGTTAGCTAAGTTATGAATATCTAACTTATCGGAGGACAAAGACAAGACATAAATATGCGGTATTGGCTGGGTGTGGGATGTGGGATATTAAATGAGAGATTTGGAACATGGGACATGAGATGACAGCCTTCTCACTTCTGTCTTTTCTCTTTTCACTTCTCACTTCTCTCTTATCATATAAAGAATTGGCGGAGAGGGAGGGATTCGAACCCTCGGTACCCGGTTAGGGCACACTCGCTTTCCAGGCGAGCCCGTTCGACCACTCCGGCACCTCTCCCAAAGCCTGCCAAGATAGAACTTTATTACAGGGTAATCAAAGATTAAAAACCAATGGAGAAAGAATGTTCCACCATGGTTCTCACCGTTTTGCCCTGATCACGGGCAGGGCGGAATTTCCATAGCAGAGCTGCCTGAATAGTGGCTTCCAGTAAGCCATAGCCCAGCTGATCGGAGACATCATAGTCTTTGCCCTTCTTGTCATAAATCCGGATTTCTTTTATCAGGGCTTCCTGCACTTCTCCTTCCCTGCCAACAAGAAAAGTAACGATCACTTCCGCTTTCAGACTGGCACTACGGGCTTCTTCGGGTAGTGTGGGTTCCACAATTTTGATCACATTGGGAGGAAGCTGAGGATTTCTGATCACTTTATTCTCCTCTCCTTTCCGGCCGGTATTCATACCGATGGGCTCAACATCAAAGACCAGCACGTCCAGCTCTTCAGGAACCTCAACATCCTCATCAATCACACGATCATTGGGTACCGGAATAGGTATTTGTGGTTTGGGGGGAGGCGGCGGGGTCGACTGTTGTCGGGTGATCACCACTTCTTCCATTTCGACCGCATCCTCGAAAATGATGGCCTGTAATATTTCATCATCCAGTGGCCTTTCAGGCCAGAACTTGAACACACCGATAGCGATGAGCTGAGAAAGCACAATACAAAACATCACCCGCAGGTGATGAGGTAAATCCAGTACGATTCTATTTAAGCGGCGTTTTTTCAAATCAGGAGTTGAAACTACACTATAAACTGCCGAAGCTTCAATTAATTTTGTGATGCCGTTTGATTGCTGATCATTCAGCCTTCCGGCTTATTCCATTTGCTCAATAACTCTGCGGATGAATCCATCGTTCTCTCTGAGCAACTCCCTTGCCCTGTCTGCATTTTCACCACAAACAGCCATTATCAGGGCTGTTTTCACATTCCCTCCAGCCTGCATCAGTAATTCCCCAGCCTCCTCATAACTCACCCCACTGAACATCATGATAATGCGTTTGGACCGCTCAACCAGTTTTTGGTTCGTTTGCATGAGGTCCACCATCACATTCTGATATACCTTACCCAAACGAATCATACTGCCAGTGGAAATCATATTCAGAATCATTTTCTGGGCCGTCGCACTTTTCATGCGTGTACTGCCCATGATGACTTCAGGGCCAACCGGAACGTCGATGATAATATCTGCGGTAAGCCGGAGCTGTTCTTCCGGTACGGTGGTGATGAAAATGGTTTTTGCTCCCTTTTCCCCGGCTGATTTCAACGCCCCATGCACATATGGAGTGCGGCCGCTGGCGGCAAGACCAACAACAGCATCACGTTCATTGACCCCGGATAGGGTTACGTCTTTTTCCCCATTTTCTTCGTAATCTTCAGCTCCCTCCTGAGCCACAAACATAGCCTCCATCCCCCCTGCGATGAAACCCTGAACCAGATCGGGTGAGGTCCCGAAGGTAGGCGGACATTCAGCCGCATCCAGAACCCCAAGCCTGCCGCTGGTGCCTGCCCCAAAATAAAGCAACCTGCCTCCTCTCCTGAGCTGAGCAGTAACCACATCAATGGCTTCAGCGATAACCTTCTTTTTTTGCCCTACAGCCTCAGCAACTTTAAGGTCTTCATGGTTAATGAGTTCGACAATTTTAAGAGAATCGGCCAGATCAATTTCCTCAGTGGCCGGATTCCGCTGCTCGGTAGAAAGTTTTTTTATTTGTTCAAAAAGACTGTCATTCTGAGCCAAACTTACCTCCTGTTAAGCCACCAAACCGACTGTTCAGCACCGTTCGATGATGCAGCCACCTTTTGTTTTGGAGCTTCTTCCACACTCTTCAGCAGAGCTGCCGAAAGTGATTTAATTTCACCGGATACGGCATGCATGGCTTCCATTTTCTCAACGGTGAAGTGGTCCTTCACAAAGTGAGTATCGTACTGAGCACTCCTGAAGGCCTCATGTTTCAGTACATACTCACAGAACGGGATGGTTGTATGACATCCTGCAATTTCATATTCATGCAAAGCCCTGAGCATTTTGGCGATGGCCTGATCTCTTGTAGGTGCGTGAACGGAGAGTTTGGAAATCATCGGATCATAGTTGATCGTAATCTGCGATCCTTCCTCTACCCCTGAATCAACACGTACTTCGGCACCGGTAGGGATTCGGTGTTTGGAAAGCGTACCGGTACTTGGCAGAAAGTTATTGGATGGATCCTCGGCGTAAATTCTGCATTCAATGGCATGCCCTTTTTTCTGAACATCTTCCTGTTTGATGGGCAACTCCTTGCCTTCCGCAACCAGAATTTGCAGAGCTACAAGATCAAGGCCGGTAATCATCTCAGAAACCGGATGCTCTACCTGCAGGCGGGTGTTCATTTCCAGGAAAAAGAAATTCATGTGCTTGTCTACCAGAAACTCAATGGTACCCGCACCTACATAATTACAGGCCTTAGCCGCCATGACAGCTGCTTCGGCCATCTCAGACCTCATCTCATCGCTGAGTATGGGACATGGTGCTTCCTCAATTACCTTCTGATGGCGTCGCTGAATGGAACATTCCCGGTCATAAATGTGGAGAACATTCCCATGGGTATCCGCCATAATCTGGAATTCAACATGACGGGGTTCCTCCAGATATTTTTCGATATAGACGCGGTCATCTCCAAAAGCATTACGCGCCTCCGACTGTGCGGCTTTGATGCTGTTAATGACGTCTTCCTTTTTCTCTACGATGCGCATCCCTTTACCACCACCACCAGCAGCTGCTTTAATCAAAACCGGATAGCCAATAGCATCAGCCGTTTCTACGGCTTCTTCCAGATCTTCCAGCGCATCTTCGGTACCGGGCGGGAAAGGCACCTTGGCTTTACTCATCAGCAGGCGGGCCTCCGTCTTATCACCCATGGTGCGAATGGCTTCAGCGGGCGGTCCAATAAAAATAATGCCTTCTTCGGCGCAGAGATTGGCAAATTTGGCATTTTCACTCAGGAAACCATATCCGGGATGGATAGCATCCGCACCGGTGTCTTTTGCCGCCTTTATAATTTTCTCCATCACTAGATAACTTTCTGAGGAGGCCGCCT
The DNA here is from genome assembly GCA_964413935.1 of uncultured Balneolaceae bacterium. Lineage (GTDB taxonomy): Bacteria > Bacteroidota > Rhodothermia > Balneolales > Balneolaceae > CAYPTY01. The sequence continues at coordinate 21,096 of CAYPTY010000005.1, forward strand.
CTCCAATAAACACTGATTCATCAGCGAGCAGTACGTGCGGAGCGCACTTGTCGGGCCGAGAGTAAACTGCAACTGATTTAATCCCCAGTTCGCGGCAGGTATGGATTACGCGAACGGCAATCTCTCCCCGGTTTGCAATTAAAATCTTCTTTATTTCAGCCATAAATATCCCGTTTTGTTACATCAGGAATGATAGCATTTTAGGCTTTATAAGCCAAGATTGCTTTGGCTAAAATCCGGCTTTAGCTGGCCGTTTTCATTTCATAGAGAACCTTGGGAAGAATGGACAACTTTTCAGTGGAATTCAGATAAGCTCTCTGATCAAATACGTTGTACTGGTTCTCTTCTATTTTATCCAGAATGCGGCTGTAGTTGTAACGCGCGAGGTAAACAGGAAGTCGGCTGTCTTTGTCCAGCATGGGTATTCCTTTGTCTGCACTTTCGTAATATTTTCTGGCTCTGCGGATCTGGAATTCCATCAATTCGATGAATTTTTCAGTCACATCCCCTTTTTCCAGGTCTTCATCAGAAAGGCCGAACAGTTTCAATTCGTCCTGCGGCAGGTATATCCGCCCACGTCCAAGATCTTCACCGATATCGCGAAGAATGTTGGTAAGCTGCATGGCAATTCCTAGATCGGTGGCGTGTTCAAGTGCTTTGGGATCAGTATAGCCGAAAACTTCACTGGTCATCAGTCCGACCACCGAAGCTACTTTATAGGAATAGTCATATAACTCATCAAAGTTTTCATAGCGGGTTTTGCTCAGATCCTGTTTCACGCCATCCATAAGCAACAAAGGCAGTTCGATGGAAATATCGTAGCGTTTCAGGATATCTGCGAAAGCACGCAGGATGAGGTCATCACATTTACGGCCTGAAAAAACATCTTCCAGGGATTGCCCCCACTCCATCAGCCTTTCTTCCACTTCCAGTACGCCGATTTCTTGTCGCATGACCAGATCTTCGGCTTCATCCACCAGGTTGTCCAGATATCGGCACAAACCATAAATAGCAAAAATGGCCCGTTGTTTTTCATAGGGTAAAAATCTGGTGGCCAGATAGAAGGTTTTGGCGAAGTGACGCGTAATTTGCCGGCAGTGTTCAAAGGCATGCCGGAGTTCATCGTTCTGAATCTCTTCCGTTACGGCTCTATGGAAGCTCGTTTTCCGGTAAACCGGTTTGATAATATTATATGGTATGCGAAGAATATTGGTCATAGCATGGTGCTCAGTCACTTACATAATCCAATAGCCAATCTAAATAGTTCCGTTAAGATAAAAGCAATTTCAATGTGCTGAATTATATTTTCAAATAGTTTGAGTATTTTCTTTATTCAAATTCACTCCTCATCAGGCGTCAAAATGACGAAATCGGGGAATACGGACGAACGTAATGAGTAAAAAAGTAACCATTTATGAAGTAGCCAAACATGCAGGTGTGGCTATTTCAACGGTATCAAGGGTTTTAAACGGCTCTCCGAATGTTTCGGATGCTACCAAAGAGAAAGTAAGTGAAGCCATTAAAGAGCTGAAATTCCGCCCGCAGGTGAGTGCCAGAAAACTGGCCAGCCGCTCTCCCCACATGCTAGCCATTGCGGTTCCTACCTTCACTACGCCTTATTTTAATGAGGTGTTGAAAGGTGTGAAGGATGAAATCAAAAAAATGGATCTTGATATCATCATTTACAACACAGGCTCTCGCAATCCGGAAGAAGCGGTACAGAATTTCTTTGACCGGGGTACCGCAGATGCGGCTATTTTGATGTCAATCAATGTAACCGATACGGTGAATGAAATGATCAAAGGTTCTGGCATACCTATTGTTCTGATGGGCACCAAGCATCCGGAATACAATTACATCAACATCAATGATTACCGGGGTGGATTTCTTGCCGGGGAGCATCTGGTAAAGAAGGGTTTTGAAAGAATCGGAATGATCACCACCAATCATCCCAATCAGGTAGCCAGCGATCGAATGCGGGGTTTCAAGGATGCACTCCGTGAGTTCAAAATGCCGGTCTATGATGAGTATTTCATTTACGGTGACACCGACAAACATGCCGGCTATACTGAGGAAGCAGGTTATGAGGCGATCTACAAATATTCGAAGATGGATGCATTCCCGGATGCTATTTTCTGCTCCAATGATACACAGGCGCTGGGTGCCCTTCATGCCTTGTCACAACTCGGGATGAACGTGCCTGAAGATGTCGCAATCATGGGCTACGATAACATCAAGATCAGTAAATATCTGGATCTGACCACCATCGACCAGAAGATGCATGAGGTGGGCGTTATGACCACTCAGCTTTTGAGTAAGGTCATCGACAATCCTGATGGGGAACTGGTACAAACGGTTATTGATCCTGTGCTCATTGAACGTAACTCAACCCAACACAAGGAATGAGTAATTTCTCTTTTCCGGTGCAGGAAGCACTGGATCATTGCATTACCGGGACATCCCATCCCAAAATAGAGCCCTACAAAGGCAAAGTTCGGGAAGTTTACCGCTTGAGTGACGAGGTACTGGGGATTGTTGTCACCGATCGTATCTCCGCATTTGATTTTATAATGCGACAGCCTATCCCCTTCAAAGGACAAATTCTGAATCAGATGGCGGCTTTTTCTTTTGATAAAGTAAGCGATCTGGTCAACACGCACATTATCGAAGTGCCGCATCCGAACGTAACCATCGCCAAAGCCTGCGACCCGGTTCCCATCGAAGTGGTTATTCGGGCTCATGTTACCGGACACGCCTGGAGAGAATATAAATCGGAGAAACGACAGCTGTGTGGGGTTGCAATGCCCGATGGATTAGCCGAGCACGATCCCTTTCCTGAGCCTATCCTGACACCGGCAACCAAAGCAACCGAGGGTCATGATGAGGATATTTCAGAAGCTGAAATACTGGAGCGCGGAATTGTTTCTGAGTCCGTCTGGACTGAAATCCGGGAAACCGCGTTTAAACTTTTTGAGCGCGGACAGGAAATAGCCGCAAAACAGGGCTTGATTCTGGTTGACACCAAATATGAGTTCGGTCTGCACCATGGTGAACTCACATTGATTGATGAAGTCCATACCACTGATTCCTCCCGTTATTTTTATGCGGATGGATTTGATGAACGGCAGCAGGCTGGAAAAGCCCAAAAACAATTATCCAAGGAATTTCTGCGTGAATGGCTGATGGAACACAATTTTCGCGGCCTGGAGGGACAGATACTACCGGATTTACCCAATGCATTTCGACTGGAAGTGTATCAGCGTTATGCTGAACTGTTTGAACTGCTCACCGGTAAAGCCTTTGAACCCCATCTTGAAAAAGACCTTGACCGACAGCTGATTCCCATCTTTGACAAATATTTGTAGCAGGCTGAAATTACTCCGATTGATTCAGTCGCGCGCAGGCAATTTTCTTAGGTAAATTTTCGCGGTGCCGATAAACTTCATTTAAAGACTGTGAAGGCACTTTTTCCTGGGCCCTGTTGATAACTCGGTGGAAAAAATGTGGGAAAGTAAGCCATTTTTTTCTTGAATCGGTTTACTTCTGTGAGTTAATTTTAAGTGAACAAAGGCAACAAGGAAGTTACGGCAGAATTGTTGTACAGGCCCACAAATCCCGAGGCCTGGTTGATCAGAGAGCCTTTCAGACCGAAAGACTCTGAACAAAGCGTTCCGGGTATTTTTTTATGCCCCCTGGTCGAGCTCCCCTTCTTGCGGCATTACTGAAATCTCTTCAACAACGGTCTGAGGTGTTAACTGCGTAAGCATGAGTGCAATTCTACCCACATCTTCCGGGTGAATCAAGCGCTGTGGATCCACATCCTGTCCATCCCATGAGGGCGAATGAGTTTGCCCCAGATTGATGGCAGTAACCGCGATCCCGCTTTGCATCAGTTCCTTTCTCAGAGAACGGGTATAACCCAGAAGGGCATGTTTAGCCATGGAGTAAGCTCCGGCATCCGCATAGCCTTCCAGAGAAGCACGCGAACAGATATTTATGATGTATGCTCTCTTTTGTTTTCGCAGTTCAGGCAAAAATCTGGATGTAAGCAGGTAGGCCGATAACGTGTTTATCTCGAACTGCTTTTCGAAGTCCTTCGCGGTCGTCTCCCCCAAACCCGCATACAAATAAAAACCTGCATTGTTTATCAGAGTACGCACATTCAGATAATGCGGGATACGAATGGACTTCACCTGATTTTCGTCGGTCAAATCGGCGGCTACAACATGGACCTCGGAAGCTCCCAGCTTTTTCAGTTCTTCCGCGGCTTGAAGTAGTTTCTCTTCATTGCGGGCGATAAGAACCAGCGAGTGATCGGTATTCCGGGCAAAAACACGGGCAATGTCCAGGCCGATACCCTGGTTTCCACCGCTGATCAGTACTGCATCTCTGGGTTCCGCCATCAGGGTACGTTCAGGAATTTATGAGTTTGCAGGCTGATGCCCCATTCAGGATGTTCTTTGACATAGTCCACAATCAGCGGCATGGATTCAGGTGTATCCCATTCAGGCTGCAGAAGCAATCGGGTATGGTCCGGGCATTTTGCGGCATGTTCTTCTGCCCATTTAAGGTCTTTTTTACGCAGAACCACCACCTTGAGCTCATCCACATAAGGATAAATCTCATCAAGAGGCGCTTTGAATCTTTTTGGGGATAAGGTTATCCAATCGAAATATCCGCTCAGAGGTGAAGAGCCGCTGGTTTCGATATGAACCGGTATTCCATGCTCCCGAATCACGATGGTAAGCGGATCCAGGTCATGAAGCAGCGGTTCACCACCGGTAACCACCACGAAAGGGGCACCACTTTGGCGTATGGCATCCACCAATTCCCCTACTTTTACTTTCGGATGGGCTTCTTCATCCCAGCTTTCCTTAACATCACACCACCAGCAACCCACATCACAGCCTCCGGTGCGGATAAAGTAGGCCGGCTTACCGCTGTGATAGCCTTCTCCCTGAACGGTGTAGAAATACTCCATCACCGGATATGAATAATCGGCCAGTGAGCTCAGCTCATTCACTGCATATGTGCGTTCAGGAATTCTCATTCGGTATATTCTACCCAGCTTGTCGGTGTTTCCCAGACGATCACTTTTAATTCAATCCCTTCCGGAATTCGCCTGCTGGTTTCTTTGTGGATATATTCGGCAATCCGTTCAGCCGTGGTATTGGCCTCCATCAGGTCATTCAAAACTCCATGGTCCAGCCCGCCTTTTTCTGAATCCTGAGCAGCCCACTTCAGCTCTTTAAAATCACAGACCATATCAGCTGTATTCAGGTATTTGGATACATGAAGCTTATGCGATTTGGCAATCATCTGCACTTTGTAGGTATGGCCGTGCATGCGACCGCACTTGCCGTCATATCCCTCAATAAGATGAGCGGCGTCAAAGGTAAATTCTGTGTTCAGAGTCCAGGTTGGCATGTTTTATAGAATATTGAAATAAAAAAAGCCCCGTGAAACGGAGCTTTATAAAATACAAGATTTAAGGCTGAATTACTTAACCCGTTTGATGGTACAGCCCAAAGCCCTTGTCTCCGGTTTCAGGATTGTACTGCCGGCAACCAATGCATCGATGGCGTCGTTCAGGTAATCTTCTTCCACATCATCGGCTGAATTGGCATTATCATCGATAGCTCCTTTATATACCAGTTTCATATCGGCATCGAAAAGGAATACATCCGGTGTGCGGGTTGCCCCGAAGGCATCGGCCAGCATATGATCTTTATCCATCGCATAATAAAATTCGTAGGCCATTTTCTTGGCACGGGCTTTCATATCATCCATGGATTCGCCCCGGTTCCGGATATTTTCGTTCGGATTCAGTGTGATCATGCCAATGCCGGCGCTGAGCGCTTTTCTCGCAACCGGATTGTAACGATCCTCCCATTTTGAAACCCACGGACAGGTATTACAGGTAAATATTACCAGGAGTCCATTGTCACCGGCTACTTCGGAAAGAGTAAGTACCTTACCGGATACATCTTCGACCTGATGATCCATCATCGGGAGCTCATCGCCTATTGCAAGCTGATTCTGTGCCATCGCAGTGAACCCAAAAATCAGGCTCAGAACCAAGGTAAATGCAGTTTTCTTTATGTTTTTCATAATCTGTCTCTCAGTAATTGTTAATGTCCTCTTTGCATGATACTAAACAGGGTTTTCTATTTCTACCTGATGGCCTAAAAACCCAGATTTAATTTTCTAAGGCCTTAAGCAGCTGTTGCTCAAACTGTTCATATTCCGCTTTACCTTCCCACTGTGCTATCCTGTTTCCCTCCCGGTCTAGCACCAGGGTAAAAGGCAAAGCACCGGTCCATTCTTCGGAAACCACCGGAATAAAATCATTGTCTCTTCCGGTTTTATAGTAGGTTTCAAAATCCACGCCCTGATTGATAAGAAAGGTAACTGCTTCTGCCCTCGCTTCTTCAAAATCCGCGTTGATGAGCAGCAGGTTGAAATCATCTCCATATTCTTCGTGCAATTTCATCAGATAGGGAAATTCTTCAATGCAGGGAGCGCACCAGGTGGCCCACACATTAATCATCACCGCTTTATTTTCATTGGAGCGCTTTATTACTTCCTGAATGCTTTTTTCATCTACATCCACCAGCAGCTCAGCCGGTTTTTTATCAGCCGAACATGAACTGATCAGCAGTAGTATGAGAATGAATATCCATTTATGGAGAAAGTTCTTCATTGGGATCCCAGAAATGTTTGTTCATGTCAACCTGATACTCCTCAACAAATTCAACCCCCTCCTGTTGCAATCGTTCACGCATGGTGTCGCCCTCAAAATAATGCCTGCCCGTAAGCTGCCCGAGCCTGTTTATAACCCGGTGTGCGGGAATTGTGGCTGACAAGGGAGAATGATGACAGTTATTCATTGCATAGCCTACCATACGGGCACCCGATTTAACTCCCAGATAGCCAGCAATGGCACCATAGGTGGTAACCCTGCCGGTCGGCACCTGTCTGACCACCTCATATACCCGTTCATAAAAATCAGAACTCATCAGCTGAGGATATTTCGGATCTGTTCTGCCAGTTTTTCTTCCATTCTACCCCGATTTTCGGCCATCTGAAGTGCCCGGAGTGAGAGTAACCGGTAAATTTGATTCAGGTTATCATCCTGCTCCAGCACTTTCAGGTGCTGCTCAACCGTCTTGATATCGCCTCTGGCAACGGGGCCAGTAAGTGCTTCCTTGCTTCCCTTGGCGCGCAGAGATGAAATGGTCTGACTTAAAAGTTCCAATAGTGCATCCCGACTCTGGCTACCTTCCGCCAGAGAAAGTGCAGCATCCGCTAAAGCAACCGTAAGGTTGGAGATCATACTTGCTGCGGTATGAAGCTTCATTTTTTGATCAGCATTCAGCCTGAAGGGTGTTGCACCCAGGTTTTCAGCTACTTCAGCCAATATCTGGAATGCGGCATCAGATTCACTTTCGATGTCAACATAAACATGGCGGAATGCCTGCGAAGAAGGGTTGCCGCTAAAGGATTTGTTAGGATGAAAGCTCGCAATTTCTCCGGATGCAGAAAGACCTGATAATTCGGTTGAAGGCAGCACTCCCGAACAGTGAATAACAATCGGTTCTTTGCTGAGTACCATCTCCGATAAACGATGAACCGCTTCAGAAATCTGGTCGTCTTTAACGCAAATGAATATGAGATCTGAGTTTATGACTGAAGCTTTATCGGTGTGATATACCTCTTTTTTCAGTTTTTCGGGAAGGAAGGCTAGAGAGGACTCTGGTCGAATAAATAAGCCTTCAATGCGGTAGCCGGCATGGTGCAGGCTCAGGGCAAGCGAAGATCCCAGCGAGCCAAGTCCAATAATGGAAACCGTGGGCTTCTGCATATTAAACCGGGATATTACGGGTGGCAAAACCGGTTATGGAAGCCGAAGAATCACTCTCAAAAAGTTCGATTTCAAGTCCCCATTCACGGGCTACCATCACACCGGTCATGAAAGCCCGTGCGCCGTTAATTTGCTTATCCCCACTACTCAGGTAGTGCATAAGCCCTGATTCATTATTCTGAAGTATCATCTCCCTTACCCGATCCAGTTCTTCCTTTTTACCTGCCGGCAGGTCGCAGCAGATCACAAGCAACATGTTGCGGCTGGAGAGTAAATCCGAAACTACAAAAGCCAGTTCTCTGACGATGGCAGGATCATAATCCCCTATCTGAAGACTTACTACATTCAGGTCAGGTATTGCACACTGCATCACAGGAAGCTGTTCATAGAGGCTCATTTCCTTGTGATGTCCTCCATCGTAAATAAAAAAATCATCCTCCTCATCACAGAATTCATTTCGAAGGCGATCATTCACCGGTACTTTCCCGATCGGAGTTTCATACTCTTCGTGAGATGACATGGCCAGTTTTTTGGCAAGGATCTGATTGTGTGACTCCACAATCACCACGCTCTCGTACTGCTGCCCCCGAACCTGAGAATAAACATTGGTAACCTCGAACAGATTCTCCTTACTTACATCGGTAGGCACAAACAGGATGCGAACGTCTCTGACTTCTTCATCTAAATGGTAATCCAGGAATTCGGTTATTTCTTCTCGGGTGAGGTTGCTCATTTCAGAAGGCCAGTGATATGTAGTGATCTTTGTGTTCGAAAGTACAAAATTCACAATTTGTATCATCGCTGAAATGAAGTCTGCCGGGGTTTATTTCCGATGCGATGCTGACATGTTTAAGGCCGGATCTGAGTCCGGTACCTTTCAGTTTGAGTGCAGCTTCCTTGATGGTCCAGACCCGGATAAGCGGCATCTCGGGATGTTCCCCCTCTGCCAGCATCCGTTCTTTCAGGTTATCTGGTAATTCGCGGTCTTTGGATTCAATATCCACCCCAATGGCCTGCTTCCAGCTGAGGGCGCAGAGCATGTATTTACCGGTGTGTGAAAAGCTCAGCCAAACTCTCTCGCTATTGACCTCCCCCCAGGGCCTGCCCATTTCGTCTTTGTTGGTATCGGCGGCGGTTTCATCCCATCCCAGTCTGTGGATCATATCCCGAAAGAGTTTGCGTCCGGTAATAAACTCTTCCCTCCGCTCCGGATTATTCATTTTATCCAGCTCTGCTCTTTCGGGCTCACTTAAAAAATCCTGATCGATGGTCGCTTCAATGGTTTGAAGGGCCAGATGAACGCCTTCAGGCAGGCATGGAATGTCGTCTCTTGTGAAAAGGATCAAAATTGTTCCTGTATTGGTTCTTATACTTTACAACATTTACCAATATATGTGGTATTTTTCGTGATTATAAATATTTCAATCAATCATCATAAATGAGCACTACAGACCTGAATTTGAGCGAACAGGAAGAAATCAGACGGGAAAAACTGGAGGAACTGCAAAAACTGGGTGTTAATCCCTATCCCTACGCTTTTGAAGTTAGCTATACTTCTGAGGGCATCAAGGTAGATGAGAGCCTGATCCGGGATGAAGAGCAAAATCCGGATTCTGAAACCGTAAGCATAGCCGGCAGAGTTATGACCCGTCGCATTATGGGTAAAGCGGCCTTTTTTAACTTGCAGGATAGTGAAGGCACCATTCAGGTTTACATCCGCCGGGATGATATAGGGGCAGAAAACTACAATACCGTATTCAAAAAACTGGTGGACATCGGTGATATTGTTGGAATTAAAGGTTTTGTATTCCGAACCCGCACCGGCGAACTGACTGTTCATGCAGAGCATTTCGAACTGCTCTCCAAAGGACTTCGTCCTATTCCTATCGCCAAAGAAGTGGAAAATGAAGATGGGGAAAAAGTTACGTACGATGCTTTTTCAGACAAAGAACAGCGCTATCGACAGCGTTATGTTGACTTGATTGTAAATCCTGAGGTACGTGAAGCCTTCCGGAAGCGTACCCGAATGGTTCAGGTAATGCGCAATGTGATGAATGAGGCCAGTTACCTGGAAGTGGAAACCCCGATTTTGCAGCCGGTGTACGGTGGTGCAGCAGCCAGGCCATTCGTTACCCATCACAACACCCTGGATATGAAACTGTATCTGCGAATCGCCAATGAGCTGTATCTCAAGCGCTTAATTGTGGGTGGTTTTAACGGGGTTTATGAATTTTCTAAAGATTTCAGGAACGAGGGTTTATCCCGCTTCCACAATCCGGAATTCACTCAGGTTGAGCTGTATGTGGCGTATAAGGACTACAACTGGATGATGGACTTTACCGAGCATATGGTTGAGCAGGTAGCCCTGGATCTGCATGGATCAACCAACGTGAAGGTTGGTGATCACGAAATCGACTTTAAAGCACCCTGGCCGCGGATTCCCCTCTTTGAAGCCATCGAAAAAGAAACCGGCAAGGATCTTTACGGCAAAAGTCTCGAAGAGCTGCAGGCGGCTGCAAAAGAGCTTCATGTAGATATTGATGAATCCTTCGGCAGCGGTAAAATCATTGATGAAATTTTTGGTGAAAAGGTAGAACCCAAGCTCATTCAGCCTACCTTCATTATCGATTATCCAGTGGAGATGAGTCCGCTTACCAAAAAACACCGATCCAAAGAAGGGCTGGTGGAGCGTTTTGAGGTAATCTGCAATGGCAAGGAAATTGCAAATGCCTATTCTGAGCTCAATGATCCGGTAGATCAGCGTGAGCGATTCGAAGAACAGCTGAAACTGCGCGATCTTGGGGATGAGGAAGCCATGGAACTGGATGAAGATTTCATCCGGGCCCTGGAATATGGTATGCCCCCCACTGCCGGTATAGGAATTGGAATTGATCGACTCAGCATGATAATGACGGATTCTGAATCCATTCGGGATGTCATTTTCTTCCCTCAGATGAAACCGGAATAGGAAGAGCATGGGGTTTGAGTGGTTCATAGCCCGCCGGTATTTCGGCAGTAAAAGAAAGGGATCGGGCTTTCTTTCCTTTATAAAATATATGTCGATTGCCGGTGTAGCCATCGGGTCGGCCGGACTGCTCATTGCGCTTTCTATCGTACACGGTTTTAAATCCGTCATAAACCAGAAAATTCTGGGTTTTGCACCCCAGATAACGGTTACCTCCTTCACCAATGCTCCGATTTACCGGGCCGATACCCTGAACACCTATCTTGAACGCTTCCCTGAAATTGAGCAAAGTCAAGTCGTTACTCAGGGTCAGGTGATGGTTCAGACTAGGGATGAAGTATCCGGTATGGTGCTGAAAGGTGTAGACACAAGTGGTGATATTACCCGGCTTCGGGAATATATTTCGGTCGGTGATTTTGATCTGGGATCCGAGGGGCGGGACTTTCCCGGTATCATTCTGGGCAGCCGCATTGCCGAAGATTTAAATGCCGAAATCGGGAATATCATCACAGTTTATACCGTGGATGGTGTACCATCACTGCTGAACTCACCAGAACTGGAACAGTTTGAGTTGACCGGTATTTACAAAACAGGCATCGATCAGTTTGACGAAGTGTTTGGCATTGTTGACCGAAGGCATACCCTGGATATATTCGGGCTCAATGAGCAACAGGGGCACCTGGTCGAAATAAAACTCAATGATTTCACTCAAATTAATGCCTTTGATGGGGACCTTAACGCCGCTCTCTCTTTCCCCTATTATACCCAGACAGTGTATGAGCGTTATTCCAATATTTTTGCCTGGGTGGATCTGCAGGAACAGACCATCCCCTTTGTGATCTCCGTTATGGTGATTGTTGCCGCCTTTAATCTGATTGGTGCTGTGCTGATGATGGTACTCGAACGCACCAAAGATGTGGGTATTCTAAAAACCATTGGTGCGGGTAATGCTTCTATCCGCAGAATTTTTCTTATCGAGGGTTTCTTTGTGGCTGTTGCCGGCCTCCTGATCGGAACCGGCCTGTCCATTCTCTTCTACTATCTGCAATCTGAATTCCAGCTTATTCCGCTGAATGAACAGAATTATTACATGAGCTCAGCCCCGGTTCAACCTCAACCTCTGGATTTCCTGATTGTAGCTTTAGTGACTCTGGCACTATGCAGTCTGGCTGCCTGGATACCTGCCCGCATTGCAGCCAAGCTGAATCCGCTGAGGGTTATTTCTTACGGAAAGACCTGAGCCTTATAGCTTTCTCACTTCCAGTTAAGCTTATCCTCAACGGAGGTCCAATCCAGATCGAAAGCAGTGGCCACATCCTCATAAACAATGGTTCCGTCTACGATATTGAGCCCTCGAAGCAATTCCGGATCATCTCTGAGTGCCAGTTCCCAGCCTTTGTTAGCCAGTGAGATAGCATAAGGCAGGGTTACATTTGTGAGTCCCAGCGTTGAGGTGTGAGGCACGGCTCCAGGCATATTGGCCACGCAGTAATGGACTACATCGTCAATGATATAAATCGGATCATCATGGGTGGTTGCCCTGGCGGTCTCAAAACAGCCTCCCTGATCAATGGCCACATCCACCAGTACGGTTCCCGGACGCATTTCTTTGAGCATTTCACGGGTAACCAGATGCGGGGCTTTTGCACCTGGCTTTAATACCGCACCAATGATCATATCAACCTGTGGCAGCATTCTGCGGATGTTGGCTTCTGAAGAGAACTGAGTGGTTACATTTTTAGGCATCACATCATCAAGATAGCGTAGCCTTGGCATGTTGATGTCCATGATGGTAGTGTTTGCACCCATTCCGGCTGCAATCTTTGCTGCGTTTACACCAACCACACCACCGCCAAGAACCAGCACATTTGCAGGGGGCACCCCGGGAATACCGCCCATCAGAACACCACGTCCGCCAAACGCTTTCTCAAGATACTTTGCGCCTTCCTGTGCTGCCATGCGTCCGGCAACTTCACTCATCGGAATCAGCAGAGGCAGGGAGCGATCGGCCTTTTCAACCGTTTCATAGGCAATGGCAATACATTTTGAGTCAATAACCGCTTTGGTGAGGGCTTCATCTGCTGCAAAGTGGAAGTAGGTGAAAATAACCTGCCCCTCTCGCATGCGCGGATATTCCACAGAGATCGGTTCTTTCACTTTCATGATCATCTCAGCGCGTTGCCAAACTTCTTCCACATCTTCAATAATGGTGGCGCCAGCTTCAATGTACATTTCATCGCTGAAACCGCTTCCAAGTCCGGCACCTTTTTCGATCAACACCTCATGACCGTTTCTTTTCATATTCAGGGCTCCGCCAGGAAGCAGGGCTACACGGTTCTCATGTGTCTTGATTTCTTTGGGTACTCCGATGATCATAGCGCTACAGTTTGATTGTGAATGGTGTGGTCTGAAAAATTTAGTGCGCAAAGGTAGGCTTTTTTTAAAAAATTAGCGACTCAGAAACGACAAAAAGGTCTGCATCAGGCATCCTCTTACCTGATTGTAAATTGAGTATTACTTTGCGTATATATGCACTGCTTCGATTTAATTAAACCTATCAGAATTATGAAACGAATTTTTCTATTCATCCTGCTACCTGCCCTTTTGATCGGCACATCCTGTTCTTCTTCCAAAAATTCAGCCAAACCGGATAGCCGCAGTAGCAATCCAAGATCTGCACCATCTAAAGACGGAATAAAACCTTATAACAAGGTCATTACCGCTGACGCTGAGTCTGATGAGGGAGTCTTCGATGTTCATTTTGTTGACGATAAACTGTACTACGAAATTCCGGACTCACTGCTTGGTCGTGAGTTTCTGATGGTGAGCCGTGTTGCCAAAGTACCATCCAATTTCTTCGGTTTTTTTACCAGCGGAGCCAAAACTGCAGAACAGGTTTTTACCTTTACAAGGCAGAAAGACCAGATTCTGATGCGCAAGAAAAGCTACAATGCCGTAGCCAGCGACACCCTGCCCATATACAAATCGGTGCGGGCCATGAATTTCGAACCGGTTGTGGCTGCATTTCCGATTGAGGCCCTTTCCAAAGACTCTGCCGGAGTTGTGGTTGAAGTCACAGACCTGTTCACCTCCGATACAGAGGCTATCAGTGGCATGATCAGTTTTCTGCGCCGTCAGTATCAGGTTCGCCGGCTGGACAGCAAACGCAGTTATATAGAATCTGCCAAAAGCTTTCCGTTGAATATTGAAGTACGCCATGTATTGACCTATCAGGCATCCAATCCGCCGTCGGATGAGAATACAGCTACCATCAGCCTGGAAATGAGTCAGTCGATGGTGCTGCTGCCCGAAGAACCCATGCGTCCCCGTTATGAAGACCATCGGGTAGGATACTTTACGGTTGAACAAATCGATTACGGACTGGATGAACAGAAAGCAGCCACCAAAAGCTTTATTCGCCGCTGGAGACTGGAACCCAAAGACCGTGAAGCCTATTTCAGAGGTGAACTGGTCGAACCTGTGAAGCCCATCACCTACTATCTGGATCCTGCAACCCCTGAAAAGTATCGTAAATATGTTCGGATGGGGGTTGAAGACTGGAATAAGGCTTTCGAAGCAGCCGGATTCAAAAACGCGATCCGTGCGCTGGATCCGCCCACACCGGAGGAAGACCCCGACTGGAGTCCGGAAGACATTCGATATAATACCGTTCGTTGGATAGCCACTACCATCCGGAATGCAGTTGGCCCAAGCGTATCTGATCCGCGATCGGGTGAAATCATCGAAAGTGACATTGTTTGGTATCACAATCACATGCGTTCCTACCGAAATCGCCTGATGATCGAAACCGGAGCTGCCAATCCGGCCGCGCGCAAACTGAAACTGGATGATGATCTCATCGGTGAAACCATGCGGCAGGTGATCGCCCACGAGATTGGACATGCCCTGGGACTCCCCCACAATATGCAGAGCAGCTCAGCCTATCCGGTCGATTCCCTGCGTTCGGGTACCTTTACCCAAAAATACGGTATCGCAACCACCATCATGGAATATGCCCGCCAGAATTATGTGGCTCAGCCCGGCGATGAAAATATCCGCTTTATCCGGCAGCTTGGCCCTTACGATGATTATGTGATCAACTGGGGATACCGCGTGATTGATGTGGACACTCCGGAGGAGGAAAAACCCATCCTGGACTCCTGGATCGAAGAAAAAGCAGGTGATCCGGTTTACCGGTTTGCATCCTCTACCGGATGGGATCCATCTGCGCAGACGGAGGACTTATCCAATGATCCGGTACAGGCCAGCACCTATGGTTTAATGAACCTGAAGCGTGTGGTTCCGAATCTGATTGAATGGACCGCAACGGAAGGGGAAGATTACAGCGATCTGGAAGAAATTTACGGCGAGCTGGTTGGGCAGTGGTCCCGCTATGCCCGGCATGTGGCAACCAACATCGGCGGAGTTTACCAGACCCGGAAAGCCTCTGATCAGGATGGGGTGGTTTATACTCCGGTTCCTAAGGACTACCAGAAAAAAGCCATGGCTTTCATGAATGAGCATGCCTTTTCCACTCCGGACTGGTTGCTGGATGCTGAAATTCTTAGACGTATAGAACATGCCGGTGCTCTGGACCGCATCCGCAGTCTTCAGCGGGGTTTACTGCTCAGCAGCATGAACGGGGGTGTAATGACCCGGCTTAGTGAGCAGGAAGCCATGTTGGGCGACGATGCTTACGGCTTACTGGAAATGCTGTTTGATCTGCGCAGAGGGCTCTGGGCTGAAGTTTACAATCGAAATGAAATCGATGCCTATCGTAGGAACCTGCAGCGGGTTTACATTACCGAGATCGGCCGAATGTTCGAAGAAGACCAGATTGGCCGGGTGGATGTTGCCCAGTCGGACATCCGCTCTGCACTGCGATATGAGCTGACTCAACTGAAAAAGGACATTGAAAATAACCGAGCACGTATAAATGACCGTTCAACCCGGGCTCATCTGGACGATACGCTCGTGCGCATTGATAATATTCTGGACAGCGATAGCTGAGTTAGTATTGCAGAGCCTAAACTTTGAGGGCTGAACAGCTTAGTCGGTTTTGACTTTGTTCAGTCCTTTTTTTGTGATGGAGACATGACCATAGAGGAATTTACCGCCTATGGTCTCAATTTTGAGATAATCCAGACTCTCGAGGTATTCCATCATCGTTTTGAGTTCGGTCTTTTCAAGATCCACCTGATCCAGGATTTCGCCCACCTCTACCCTCTCACCTACTTCATGATTGCTCATAGCCGCGAGTTCCTTCAGGAACTCTCGTGCCTTTTTGTTAAAATTTCCTCCGATGAGCATGCTTTAAAGCGATGAATTTTAGACGATAAGTCGGTTAAATAATCTGAACTAAGCATTAACAGAATGTAAACTCAGTGTTAACTCACTAAACTTTTGTAATGCTGTGTAAACCAATATTAATTATAGCTTTCAATCATTATGCCGATATTATCAGTCGCATAAAACTAAGTTTGGGATCTTCGAATTATGTTAAACCAGCTCACACTCCGTAACCGGATTTTTATCATATCCTCTGTGCTTATCATCTTCTCTTTTGCACTGATATGGATTTTTGTGCGACCTAAATACAAAGAGCAAATCATCAGTGAGCGATCCACCATTGTAGCCCAGCTTCAGGAGTATTCGCTGCAGGAGACTGAGTACACCATCCGCAACTGGCTGAACACTTCCAATTATGTGGCTGAGGAGATTATTCAAAGTCCTGCAGAGGTTGAATCATTAATTCGCAGAACCATCGGCCTGACTCCAAGGCTTATGCGCGTGCTGCTTACGGAAACCTCAAGCGGTGAAGAAATTGATGTAAACCGAAGCGTTTATAACTGGGTTTCCTATCCGGAAGAATTTGGGGAGTGGGATAATTCCAAACTGGATCCGCGCATTAATGTGGTCTGGATTCCGGACAGTACACAGTCCATCGACTTTTTTGTTACCCAGCGGCCGGTTCAGGTTGGTGAAAACATTCTGCTGTTATCCCTCTTTTTCGATGCCAAAAAGCTGAGCGAGAATCTGAGCAGCCTGCCACTGGACGGTTCTTACCGGGTGAATGTGGTGCGATCTAATGGGGTATCTGTTTTTGGTGATCCCCTCCTGAAAGACAATCGATCGCTGCTTAACCAATCGCTTTCAGAAACACAGATCATCGATTTTGAAGGCAAAAACTGGTACAGTTATTCCGCCGAATTTCAAAGCATTCAACTGGTGCATATCATCGGAATAGATGAAGCTGTGATCCTGGAACCGGTTAGAAACCTGGTATTTTATACTTTAGCAACCGGTGCCGGTATTCTGCTTCTGATGCTGGTCTTCAGTCATTACATCAGCATACGGATCAACAAACCCATAGCTGAGCTGATCAATGAAGTGGAGAGCATGAGTAAACTGGATTTTGAAACTCCGATCCACAAACCTGCATTACCCGAATTCGGCCTGATGCAGGAAACCCTCGAAAATATCCGTATCACCCTGAGGCGCTACCAGAAATTGAATGTGGAGAAAATCATCATTGAGGAATGGAAAAACCGATATATGATGACCTACTCCGAAGACCTTATCGGGATTCTGGATCAGGACCGGAAGTTTACCTTCACCAACAACCATCTGGTCACTTTTCTTGAGAACCTGGAATTGAATCCCAAGCTGGTGAACCTGGATGGCATGCTGAATCATCCGATGATCAAAAAATCAAAAAGCAATCAGCTGGTTTATTATCCGGAGCCCTTTACGGTTAAAATTGTGCAGGCTGAACTCAGTCACCAGATCGATGCCGAAACCACCTATTATTATGACTTTCAGCATCTGACGATCGAGGATGAGGAAAAGCAGGAACAGGGCTCACTCTTTATCCTGCATGACAAAACCGAAGAACGCATTCTGGACCAGAAGCGAAATGAGATGATCAATATCATCGTACATGAGCTCAAAAACCCGGTAACCGGGGTTGTTGGTCTAAGCTCCCTGATCATGGAAAATCCAGAAATTGAGGAGCATGAAAAACAGATTCTGGTCAAGGAAATCAATGTGTCGGGTAAGCGCATGAATGAGCTGGTTAATCGCTTCCTCGATGTGCAAAGGCTGGAGTCAGGCCGGGTTGAAATTGAAAAGAAACCGGTTGACCTGAAACAGATTGCCGTGGATGTGCGCCGTATTTCAAAAGCCCTGCTGAATCAGAAAAGCCTGGAGCTTAAAATATATGCGGTGGAGGAAGACTACACGGTAATGGGATCTAGCGACTTAATTTTTGATGCCGTGCAAAACCTGGTGAGCAATGCCATCAAATACGGAGACACTGAACGC
Source organism: uncultured Balneolaceae bacterium (assembly GCA_964413935.1). Taxonomy (GTDB): domain Bacteria; phylum Bacteroidota; class Rhodothermia; order Balneolales; family Balneolaceae; genus CAYPTY01. Next base: position 39,248 of record CAYPTY010000005.1, read on the forward strand.
AGTATTGAACTCACCCTTACTAAAAATGATGATAAAATTTCCATATCATGCACAGATTACGGGTACGGACTAAGCGTTGAGGACCAGCAAAAAGTGTTTGATAAATTTTTCAGGGTAAAATCCAATCCAAAACTGGCTAAGGAAAAAGGGACAGGACTTGGACTTGCCTATGTTAAAGAAATTATGATTCGCCATAATGGTGATGTAGCTCTGGAATCTTCTGAGGAAATAGGCTGCCGTTTCACCCTTATTTTCCCTGAAATTGTTGAAAAAGAAGTAGAAGTATGATGAAGAACTTAGTGTTATCAGCCTTCGCGCTTTTGCTTTTATCTAATGCTGTTGCGCAGGCTCAGCCTGTCATTTTCCCTTCCTCGCAACTTCAGGCTAAAGCCAAGGAACTTTCCGGTTCCGAAATGAACTGGCCACTGCTGTTGAGTATGGCTGAACACGATCGCAGAACAAATCAGTTTACTCTCCCGGCTGAAAGTGTATTACGCCTGCGAAATTTCAGCCGTACTACAGAAGCGGTGAATCGCTCTAAAGAGCGTATCAATGAACTGATTGGTCAGGGTGCGGCTATATTCGCAGCCGACGAGCTTGCTGAGGTAAATGGCTTGTTCAACAATTACATGAGTGAGGTCAAGAATGGGAATATTGATTCAGCTTATGTTCTTGCAACCCAATTACCGCCATCCGTTAAGTATCTGGATTCGGTTCTTACAGAGAACCGGCTGGTTGATATTCAGGCGCAGCTGATCAGCAAAGAGGGTAATGTGGATAAGCGTGCCGGATTGCTGGGAAGCTGGGAAGATGCCAGCGAAGGTGATTTATTTAAGGAATCGGATGGCATTAAAACCTATGAAGAAAGTTATGCCAATATGACTTTCGTGGATGGATCCAGCATCGTGGTTAATCCCGGTACGGAAGCGGTGATCCGAAAGTCGACCATCGACAAACTGAATGAAAGCGCGGATACAGAAATCACCCTGGTTGAAGGCGCCCTCCTTTCAAAACTGAGTGGAAGCGGTAAAGAAAAAGGGAAATTTGTTCTCTTTGCCGGTAATTCAGAAACCGATCTGAATACGCTGAATTTCCTTGCCGAAACCGATGCGGAATCCCGGATTAAATTAACCAACTACGATGGTGAAGCCTTTGTTAAAGCCAATGACCTCACCATCACCATCCGCAAAAATGAAGGAACCATTGTTGAGGAGGGTAAGGATCCGCTTCCACCCGTAAAATTACTGCCTGAGCCCGAACTGGAGGATTTTGTCCGTGACACCATTATCTATGAGGACCGACAGCGCTTTGCCTTTAAAACAATTGAAGGCGCAGTCAATTACCATATTCAGGTGGCAAACACCTCCGGCTTTGATGATGATGTGACCGATATCAATACCACAGAGACCTCCATACTTTTAACCGATCTGCGAGAAGGCACTAATTATGTGCATGTGCAGGCTGTTGATGAACTTGGCTTAAAAGGACCATATAGCCGGATTGTGCGTTTCATCCGGAATGAAGACAATCAGCCTCCGCCCCTTTTTGTAAGCGGGGTTACCGGTGGAGTGCTCTTTACCCTCTCTCCTATTCACGAAATCACCGGAACTACCGAACTGTATGCAGAAATCCGTGTTCAGGGGAACATTGTTGAACAGGAAGCTAATGGAGCTTTTCGCTATTCCATGGAAACTACACCCATCGACCAGCAGGTTATGATTGAATCCATGGATGATTCAGGCAATAAAACCAGCAAAAGTATTCGGCTGGTGCGCCTCACTGATGAAGTTTTGTTTAACCTTAACATTCAGGGTGCTATTTTAGGCGAGCTTTTGAGAATACAACAAAATCCCGTAACCATATCCGGTCTGGCTTATCCGGGCCTGGAAGTTGTCATTCGCAATGCAGAAACTGAAAGCAGTGTGAAAACGGATTCCAGAGGGCGCTGGGGAATTACTTTGCCACTGAAGGGTGAGGAAATCAGCATCAGTTTCCGGAATGCAAATACAGGTATTGATTATGCTTCAGAAACATACACTATACAGAATAACTGATATTCTATGCTGAAAAAGCTGCTCTTACTGGGTTTGGGTTCTCTGCTATTAACCAGTCTGAATGCCCAGGAAGTTTATTTGTCGATTTCGGGGCAAAATTCAACGGCTCCAAGTGGAGACAGTCGTCATCAGTACGATATCTGGCTCAAACCGGAGTCTGCATCTTCAGCCTTCATCCAGATTTTTGATGCAGGATTTGGGGGGAATGTTGATTTCGACAATCAAAACGCTATCAAGACGACCACCAGTTTCTATCTCTATCGCTTTGACGACCTGTTTACCTATGATGGTGAAACGGTGATTCCAACCGGAAATAATCCAGATCCTGTGGCTACCCTGCAAACACAGGATGAAGAACGCTTTAAAACCCGATGGGTTGATCTGAATGAAAGTGCACTCAGAGGCAGCGGTAATGGATTCATACTCCGGGTTGCGACGGATGAGGGCGATGACATAAACTCATACAACGTACGTGTGATCAATCCTCAGGGAAGAACCATCAGCGGAGATTCATGGAAAATTATAGCCATCGACCTTTCTCTGGCTCTGTTCCGGTCCACTCCGCAGAAGTACTTCCAGCTTCGACCCTATAATGAGGAAATCAGTCTTACCACGACCATGAGTCTGGCCGGGCAGGAAGATTCCAAGGTATCTAAAATTGATGCATTCGGCAGCCAGTATGAAACGCTGCAGTCCGTGGAAAATATGGACACCCGGCTGGGGCTGCCTAATAACTGGGGATTGAACATCAGCGGTTCGGCCGACTGGCTCAATACCCTCACCATTTACGGCACTGAAAACCCGGTTTTGTGGCTTTTTGAACCTATTGTTATTGATGTACTCGTTAAACCGGAAGTCAATGTTTATGACGAGCCCTCCCGAAAATGTACCGAACAGGTATTTGATCTGACCTCCAATACCATTTCCATTCAAAGCCTTGCAGAATCCATCTGGATCAATGGGGAGGAACCGGTTGGGAATGGAATGAGGCCAACCATTGAATTCAGCAAAAAAGGAGAAAATAGCCTCCGGGTTCTGGTGCCGAATAACACTTCCTACTTCCCCTCCTACTGGGTCTACAATCATGATGTGTTTGTGAATACCCCACCGGTTGCTAAACTGACCATTCCAAAGAACATTGTTTCACCCGGCGAACAGATCATTCTTTCGGCTGATGAATCCTATGATCCTGAAGGCAGGGAACTCAGCTACACCTGGCTGGTAAACGGAATCCGCCGGGGTGATCGCAGCTCCAGCTTTACTTTTTCCAACACCATATCCGGCGAATACACCGTTTCTGTGCAGGTATCCGACGGCGGTAATTCACCCAACTGTTCCAATGCCCAGAAGCTGAACACCATCCGGGTTAATACGCAGCCCTATGGTGAAATCAGTCTGCCGGAGCTCATCGGAACCGCCGAAGAGGTAACTGCATCCGTAATGAATGCAACCGATGCGGATAATGACTCCCTCACATTCAAATGGGTCACATCAGCCACAAGCGATACCCTTATTGGTGAAACGGTAACCCTGAGTGAAATTGAACCGGGTAATTTTGAGGTAACCCTATTGATTGATGATGGCACCGGATCGGATAACGCCATCTACACTACCCGTTATGGTTATGAGGTGAATGCGGCACCGATTGCTCAGTTTAGTTTACCGGAAAAAACGGCGCCCGGTGATATCATTCAGCTGGATGGAAGTGCCTCATCGGATCCAAATCAGGATGCACTCAACTATAGCTGGCTGGTAAACGGAGAATTTGTTTCGGACAGCGTCAGCGCTGAATACGTATTTCCGGCACCCGGCGACTACGAAGTTAGCCTGCTGGTTTCGGATGGAAAGAATGTGTCCAATTCGGAAAACAGTATTTCGCGAAGCATACATGTGAATGCAGCCCCTGTTCCGGTAATTGAATCCTTGGATTTGTCTCCGGTTTCCACTATTGATTTTTCAGCCCGTAGTTCCACTGACGCCGAAAACCAGATCGCCACATTCAACTGGGATTTCGGGGATGGCAATACAGGCAGCGGACCTCAGATTTCCCACACCTACAGCAGTTCCGGTACCTACATGGTTAAACTGACAGTAGATGATGGTGAGGGACTCTCCAACAGTGTTCGCTCCATAGAAAAGACCGTTGCCGTTAATTCCCATCCCATCGCTTCCTTTGATGCACCCGAAGTGGTGGCTCCCGGAGAACCTTTTGTGGCGGATGCCAGCACTTCCACCGATGCGGAAGGCTATATTTCCAGTTATGAGTGGTTTCTGGATGATCAGCCCGTTGGCAATGAAACCACTCTGAGTCTTTCCATTGAGGATGAAGGCACCCATACCCTTACCCTAAGAGTTCGGGACGATTCCGGTTTTGAGGATGCTCAGGGTGTTCTGACCAAGGCCATTCGCGTTAACCAGCCTCCGGTGGCGGCCTGGAGTAGTTCTCCGGCCGTTGTTGAGCCCGGTAAATCGGTTCAGTTCAGCGCCGCTGGTGCCTACGATCCGGATGGACAGATTGTAAGTTATGAATGGGTGTTTAATGACACCCTCACCCTGCAGGGACAAACCATTGACCTGGTTTTTGAGGATGGAGGCCCAAAACGCTTCAGTCTCACCATCACCGATAATTCGGGAGTGGCTAATTCGGTTACTGTAATTGAGGATGAACTGGCCGTAAACCATGAGCCCTATATCATTACGGAAAAGATCATCCGAACCAACAATCTGCGCGTGCGATTGAATGCCTCCGAGTCCTATGATCTGAACGGAGATCCCCTTTCCTTTGAATGGACTTTACCGGATGGTTCTAAACGCAGCGATTCCAACTTCAACTGGACGGCTCCCAGAGCTGGAGTGCATATTCTCAGCCTGAGTGTGGATGACGGTCAGGGCCTCACCAACAGCATCAACAGTGAAACCATACAGGTGCTGGTCAACTCACCGGTGAAAGCCGTTGTTGAGCCGGTTATCAGCTCCTGTACCGGGCAAACCGTTTTATTCAACAGTTCGCAGAGTTTTGATCCCGATGGAGATCCTTTCAGCGTGAAGTGGACATTTGGTGACGGCAACGCATCCGCCCTTCCGAATCCCTCACACCGTTATGAATCGACCGGGCAGTACACCGCAACTTTGCAGCTGCATGATGGTTTCTCTGAAGACACCACCTACACCGAAATTCCGGTGATTATCGAAGGCTCACCCATCGCCCGTATGGAAGTTAGCCAGCAGACCGTTTGTGTAAATTCCCGCCTTGTTTTTGATGGGCGAAACAGCTCGGATCCATCCGGAAATCTGCCCTCCTTCCTCTGGGATATGGGCGATGGTACTACGAAAAGCGGCGGACTGATAGATCATGTGTTTACCACATCGGGCGAGTACACCATTACCCTTACCGTTGAGGGTTCAGGATCCGGAAACTGCAGCAACATCGCCCAAACCTCAACCACCGTTTACGTGATTGCAGGTCCGGTTGCTGATTTTGTGCTTCCCGAATATGTGATTCCGAATGAAGATATTGAACTGGATGGCTCCGCAAGCACAGCTGAAGACGGATTCCGAAGTGCAGTCTGGACCATAGAACGTGATTCCGTTGTGGCAACCCTGGAGGGAATATCCCAGACCTACAGCTTTGTGGAAGCCGGAGAATACACGGTTACTCTGGATTTAACTACCAACACTGAAACCACTTGTAACCGGGTCAGTTTGACGAAATCCATTAAAGTGAATGCTCCACCGGTTATTGCTCTGGATGTACCGGAAATCAGCATGCTGGGATCAGATCTGAAAGTTTCGGCTTCGCAATCTTATGATCCGGATGGATACATCGCTTCCTATAACTGGTATTTTGACGGGGAACTGATCAGTACCAACGCTTCTGAAATTATTAAACTGGAGAACCCGGGTTTTCATACCATCCGGCTGGTGGTTAAGGATAACTCAAGTGCCACCAATAACACCGCCGTCAAAGAAGCCCGCTTTTTTGTGAATTCACCACCTGAGCCGGTCATCAACGGACCATCTTCCGTGTTCCAGAACCAAGCCATTACGCTCAGTACTTCCTCTGTGGTGGATGCCGATGGTGATGTGCTCACTACCACCTGGTATGTGGATGGTGAAGAAGTTCCGGCACCGGTAATTCAGGCCGAACAAAACCGAAGTTATCGGGTGGTTCTGGTTCAGGACGACGGACGCGGACTCTCCAATTCTGTCGACTCTGCCGTAGTGCAGTTTTCTCCCCGCTCCTACCCGGCCATCAATCCGGTGTACCCGGAGCGTATTGTAGTAGGCGGCCGACTCAATCTTGCCGATATGAATGTGGGCGAAAACATTGGATTTGTAAACGGAGCCTTGTTTGATGATTACTGGGTAGCCAATACCCTGGGCGAAAGCAGCTTCACCATGGGTTGGCGCCCTGATAATAGCGTACTGTTCCAGCTGAATTTCCGAATCATGGTCGAGGAGGCTCTCCGGTTTAGCGAGGCAGTTGAGCAGGTTGAAGTAAACTGGGATCCGGCAAATCCGAAAGCACTGCTGGTTGCCCCATCCGTTAACCGTGAGATTAGTGATGTTCTCTACACCTGGAAGCGAAACGGCCGAATCATCGGATATGGTAAACGTATTGAAGTACCGGTTAGCCAGGGACAAAACCTATTCATTGTGGAGGTGAACGATCAGAAAGTAGCCTACTCCCAGCCCGTTTCCGCAAATATTACAGTTACCGCTCAATAAATTAGCAGTTCATTTTTAGCTACAAACACCTTAGTTTTTCATGTTCTGTAATTAGAAAACGGCTATTTGAAGATCGTCATAATTGGTGCAGGTGAAATCGGGTACGACCTCGCAAGCGTACTGTCAAAGGAGAAGCACGACGTAACTATACTTGATAAGGATAAAGACCGCCTCAACCAGTGTAATGATACGCTGGATGTATTAACGGTTGAGGGAAATGCCACTTCCGCTTCCGATCTGGTGAAAGCGGGCGTGAGAGATGCCAGCATCGTGATTGCAGTAACCAGTATTGATGAAATTAACATGATTGCATCCATGATGAGTAAGCGTCTGGGTGCAAAAATGGTTATTGCCCGGGTACGTTCCGATGAGTTATCCCGTGAAAATGCAGCCCTGCAGCCCATAGACCTGGGCATAGATGTGATGATTCACCCTGAACTCAGTGCTGCTCAGGAAATCGTACAGCTGGTTAAACGATCGGCGGCCAGTGATGTCATCAATCTGGCTGAAGGCCGCATGCAGCTGATTGGTATCCGATTGCAGCGCAATTCACCCCTGATGGGTAAAACGCTGATTGAGTATGCCGAGGAATTCAAACATATCCGGTTCCGTGTGGTAGCCATCGGCAGGCGCGGACTCACCATCATTCCTACCGGTACCATCCGTTTCCAGACTTTTGACCAGATTTTTGTTCTGGCCAAGACTGAAGATATTCCTGCCATTGTGGAAACCACGGGAAAAAAAGAAACCGATATCGTCAAAATCATGATTGCAGGCGGTACAGCCGTGGGCTCCATGATTGCACGTATGCTCTGCAACGATGAGGACAAAAACTGGCAGGTTAAGCTCATTGAACCGGATTATGAAAGAGCTTTGGAACTAGCCGAGGAAATCCGAAATGCGCTGGTATTGCATGGTAATCCGACCGATCCGGATCTGCTGGCTACCGAAGGCATACAGGATATGGATGCTTTCCTCGGTGTGACCGATGATGAGGAATCCAATATTATCAGCTGTCTGATGGCCAAACACCTTGAGGTGAAAAAAACCGTGGCCCTGGTTTCCAAACCTGATTACATCCCCCTCAGTCAGACCATCGGACTGGATGCGGCAATCAACAAGAAATCGGCCGCCTCCAACGAGATCCATCGCTATGTGCGGCATGGGCGGGTTATTTCCGTTACCTCCCTGCAGGGTATCAAGGCCGAGGTTATTGAACTTATGGCCACCCGTACCTCAAGCATCATCGGAAAAGAAATCCAGAAAGTGAATATTCCCGAAGGCTGCATCATCGGTGGCATCCTCAGAGATGAAAACCTGGAAATTGCCACCGGTACTTCCGTGATACAGGCCAATGACCGCGTCATGATTTTCTGCCTGCCGGATGCGGTAGAAAAAATTACTCAGCTTTTTAACTAACAACCCACCATGGCTAAACGAAGTGCATTCAGCTTCAACCGCCCGCAAACGAATGTGTTTGTGGTGCTGGGTATTCTGGGCGCTTTTGTCTTTTTTCTGGGCTTTGCCCTGCTGGTACCGGCACTAATTGCCCTCATTTATAAAGAGGATACCTGGGCAGCCTTTCTGATTTCAGCAGGCATTGCTTTTATGGTTGGCGGTTCGCTTTGGCTGCTGTTTAAACCCAAAGAAGAAGTACGAATCCGGGAAGGATTTCTGGTGGTAAGCCTTACATGGTTGTTTCTTTCCCTGGTGGGCGCCCTTCCTTTTGTGATTTCAGGTATCCTGCCGCACTATACGGATGCCGTTTTCGAAACCATGAGCGGACTCACTACAACAGGAGCAACCATTCTGGGTGGAACCAATAGTGCCGGATTCGCTAATCCGGAAATTGAAGCCATCCCCAAAAGTTTCCTTTTCTGGCGATCCCTTTCCCACTGGCTGGGAGGAATGGGAATTATCGTTTTATCCATAGCGATTCTACCGCTTCTGGGTATTGGGGGGATGCAGCTTTTTCAGGCCGAATCGCCCGGCCCAACCACGGATAAACTCACACCCCGTGTTCAGCAAACAGCAAAACTGTTATGGGTGATATATCTGGCTCTTACAGCCTTCGAATTTGTGTTGCTGTGGATTCACCCTTCCATGGACTGGTTTGAAGCCCTGAACCATGCCTTTGCCACACTGGCCACCGGCGGATTTTCCACTAAAAACAGTAGCATTGCGGCTTTTGACTCGGTTTACATCGATTGTGTGATTACCCTGTTCATGTTTTTAGCAGGAATCAACTTTGCCATGCACTTCCGTCTTTTCAAAGGTGATTTCGGCAGCTTCTTCGAAAACCGGGAAATCCGTTTTTACAGCCTCATCACCATGGTGTCCATTCTGGTGATCTCCTTCTCCCTATTCTTTTTCGATCAGTACGACATCGGTGAAGCCTTGCGCTATGGTTCATTTCAGGCCGTTGCCATCATCACCACCACCGGATTCGGAACCAGCGATTATGAACTCTGGTATTCCTTCGGGGCTTTTTTCCTCTTCCTGCTGTTCTTTACCGGGGGCTGCGCAGGCTCAACCGGAGGCGGGGTAAAAATGATCCGCATCATGATTATTGTGCGCAATACCTTCCGGGAGATCAAACAGATTGTACATCCCAAAGCGATCCTACCTGTTCGGGTTGGCGATCAGACCATCGACCAGAATATACTTCGTCAGGTGTTGAGTTTCATCGTGCTGTACATGCTGATGTTTGCCATCGGAGGTTTTGTAATGAGTATGTTCGGCTATGACTTTGCATCTGCCTTCGGGGCTTCCATCGCCGCACTGGGCAATATTGGTCCGGGCTGGGGTGAATTTGGTCCGACGGACAACTTCGCCCAGGTGCCCTTTATCGGTAAATGGGTGCTCATCCTGCTTATGATGATCGGACGTCTGGAAATCTTCACAGTTCTGATCCTCTTCTCTCCCGCTTTCTGGAAACAATGATCTTTCGTCTCAGCATATTATCCATGATGCTGCTTTTATGGTTCTCAGGCTGCGACGGCAAACAAGAGTATATGTATCTGGAAGTGGATGAGTATAAGCAACGGGTTTATGCTTCTTGGATTGGTCAGATCATCGGAAACACCTATGGACTGAGTTATGAATTCCATTTCATTGATGAACCCGGACCGGATGACTTCCCCTATGGATATGGCTGGACGCTTGATCTTCTGAGACAGTATGATGGCGCTTTTTCCGATGACGATACCGACATCGAATATATGTACCTCACCCAGATGGAAGAGCATGGTATTGAACCCACTTACGCTCAGCTCCGGGATGCCTGGATGAGTCATGTTACAGAACGCGTCTGGGCTGCAAACCGTCAGGCAGTCACACTCATGCATGCCGGACACTACCCTCCGGTAACAGGTTCGAAGCAGTACAATTCACAATGGTCTCAGATTGATCCGCAGCTGGTGAATGAAATCTGGGCCTTTACGGCACCGGGTATGATCGATTACGCCGTCGAAAAAAGCCGGTTTATGGCACACATCACCAATGATGATTTCGGGATTGAACCCACGCTGGTTTATGCTGCCATGTACAGCGCCGCCTTTTTCGAATCGGATGTACACAAGCTGATCGATATCGGGCAGAATGCTCTCCCTGATGAAAGCCATTTTTCCAGCGTCATAGACCGGGTGAAAGAACTTTATGCAACCTATCCGAACGACTGGAAAGCTGCGAGGCAGGCTGTCAAGGAAGAATACTACGATACTGCGATCATAATCCACATGCCTGGATGCCCATCGATGCCACCCTGAACGGGGCGCTTGGCATTCTGGCTTTGCTTTATGGGGCTGGGGATATTCAGAAAACGCTGGACTTCAGCTGTGCTTTCGGGATGGATGCCGATAATCAGGCAGCAACCATGGTCGGTTTGGTGGCAATTACTACCGGTCTGGAAGGCATTCCCAAAAAACTACTCTACCCTCTTGAGGATGCAGATTGGGAACTCCCTTTCAACGATTCCTACAAAATGATTACCCGAGAAGTTCTAACCGATGCCGGTTTAACTGAAATGGCTGAACGGATGGCTGCACAAGGGGAGAAAATACTCCTCTCAAAAGGCGGTTCCATTGTTGATATCGATGGGGAAGCCCATTATAAAATCCCGGTTGATGCTGAATTTGTCCCTCCGTTTGAGTTCAATATTCGCGAGACATTACATGTGGAGGCCAGCATACCTTTTGAATATCCACTCTACGTGGGTGGACCGGAAAGTTCAGCGCTTAGTATCACTCAAAGCGATACCAATAGGATAAAGATAGAAGACGGGATGCTGAAGGCTGACTTCGATTCTGCCGGTACCTATTCCCTCACGATAACAGCTCGCATCGAAGATAATGAGCTTAGCCGCAACCTGAACTTCATTGTGCATAGCAAAAACCTGGCCCCGGAAGCCTCCCGAAAACCAGACCCGCTGCTTGCCGATGGGGATATCTATGAAACCCTGAGCATGGGTACTTCGCTCCGTTCAAATGAGCGAATGAACCTGGGTTTTGCATTCGATGAAGCTGTACAAGTGAGTGTTCTGTCGGTGAATACCGGACTTATTCCCGAATTTACCGGCTGGTTTACCTCCCTTGAAATCCTGTATAAAGACGAATCCGGGTGTCGGCTTCCCCAAAAACTGGACCAGTTAAAAGTAGAATAATTCGGTTAATATAAGAGTTCTATAGGTGTTTTATACCCCAAAGATTTGTGGGGTCGGTTATGGTTATAATCATGCATCCATTGCTGGGTTTTTTCTCGCACTTCATCCAGCGTTTTAAATACATACGCATTGAGCAGTTCCTGACGCATACTTCCATTGAGACGTTCGATATAGGCGTTTTGCGTAGGTTTACCGGGTTGGATAAAGGCTAAGGTGATTTGGTGCTCCTTACACCATTGGTCAAGTTTCTGGGAGATAAATTCCGGGCCATTACCTACCGGCATCATGTTTGGAAGTCCGCGGGTATGTTTAAGCCTTTCCAGCACCCGAATAACGCGTAAGGCTGGCAGGCTTGTGTCTGTTTCGATCGATAGCACTTGCCGGTTGTAGTCATCAATTACATTCAGTAGGCGATAACTCCGCCCGTCCCACAGGCTGTCGTGCATAAAGTCCAGACTCCACACCTGATTCGGCTCTTCCGGTTGGAACAGGGTTTGTTTGGCCCATGCAGGCAGCCGTTTCTTAGCTCTTCGACGGATATTGAGTCCTAACATCGTGTAGACCCGGTAGATCCGTTTGTGGTTCCACTCCCAGCACCTGGTTGCGAATCCTCCAGTAACAGCTCCAAAAGCCAATAGAAGGGTGCCGGTCAACTAATTCCAGTAACGCATCTATTACCTGCGTATCCTCTTTGGCTCTGGGCTGATAGCTGTAGGTGCTGCGGGGAAGACCAACGGCCTTGCAGCTCTGACGAATGGATATCCTATGCTCTTGATGCATCTGAGTAACCATTTCCCGCTTAACGTCAGAACTTACAGCTTTTTTTCCATCACATCTTTAAGAGCATGATGCACCAGGCTGAGTTCAGAGTACATGCGCTTAAGACGGGCATTCTCCGCTTCTAATTCCTTTAGGCGGGTAAGTTCACTCACGTTCATGCCTCCGTACTTGGCTTTCCAGTTATAGAAGGTCGCTGCACTAATACCATGCTCTCGGGCAAGGTCAGCTACTTTACTTCCCTGTTCATGCTGGGAAAAAATGGAGATGATCTGAGATTCAGTAAATCGTGATTTTTTCATAGGTCAAAAGTAAGAGTTTTTTCTACTTTAGACCGGTCGAACTATTGGGAAGCCGACAGGATTTTAAGCCTGTACAACATCTACAGGGCTATCCAACCATGAATATGGAAAACAACCAATGGTTGAAGCCTCACTTCATGACCTACTGGTACACCTTTGAACCTGTAATGACTGCTGAGATCGTCTTGAGAGCTGGTGTGGGAGGTATACCTGAAGACGGTGCCGCTGAAGATCAGCCGGTTACCTACACCATTTCGGTTTCAGAAGTCGGGCTTTACTCGAAGTAGTTAATCGCCGTTGAACTTTATCCAGTCCAGGTCTTCCAGCCACTGTATCATTGCAGGCAGGAAGATAAGGGCCGTTAACAGCGTCATGCCGATGCCAAGCACTGCAAGAATACCCAGCGACTGCAAACCCGGATGCTTGGTGAAGAGTAACCCTGCAAAACCAAGCATAGTGGTGATAGAGCCCATGGTGATATGCTGCCCTGTACTTTCGAGAACATTTCGCATGCTGTTTCGTCCCTCTTCCCGGTATCGGTGTGCAAGATGCACCCCGTTATCCTCCCCAATACCCAATATGGCCGGGAGCACAATCAGGTTATAAAAATTGAACTGAAGTCCGAATAGCATCATCGCACCAAAGGTGAAGAGCAAACCTACGAGCAGTGGAATCATCGAAATGATAGCCCAGCGCAGTGAACGGAAAGAAAAGAGCATAAAAATGAAGACGATGATCAGCGTTGCGCCAACCATATACGGACTTTCTTTGCGGATTAAATCCAGCATGGATGCAGCCACAAGTGATGTACTGGCCGCATAGAAAATCTTACCGTTTTCCAGCTCGATCATGCCGATGTCTTCCTTGAAAGCGATCGATTTTCGGCCGTCTGACAGACCTTCATTCGGATAAATGATCACAAATTTACCGATTTCGCCATCCTTATCCAGAAACTGGGCCTTCAGGTATTCAGGAACTTCGTCAATCTCAACCGCTTCGGTCTGTTTTGAAGCACGGCGGAGTTTATCCAGGTCTTCACCCTCCTGATTCACGATAAATGGATCCTGAAGCAATTCCCGGATTTCTGAAATGATATCCAGCTTATCTTCAGACTGATCTTCTGTGGTTGGGAAGCGTTCCTGCAGGGCTTCTACACTTTGAATGGTAGGACTGGTGGTGTCGGAATCAATTTTGTCTCTAAGAATACCCAGTATCTCCATGACCTCCTCATCGGATGAGGTAAGGATATAGGCCGGATTTCGCTTTTTATCCGATTCGGCCTGACTGGCCACATCCCTGAATTTCCGGTACTCAGGAAACTCCGGTTCTAGCTCACTGAAATCATACTGAAAACTCAGGTTTCCCGAGTTATACAGGATCAACCCGGAAAGGGCCAGGCCTGCAAGTACAATAATTCGTGCAAAAGGATAGCGGGGTGAGGATTTGCGAACCCGGTTGGGCTCCGGTTTATTAAAAATGAGCCAGTTCCATCTTTCGAATAAAACAAGGATGGAAGGCATAACATACAGCATGGAAAAGAGCGCAAGCAGAATACCTGTACCGGAAATAAAACCGAACTCAGAAAATCCCCGGAAATCTGCAAACATCAGTACATAAAGAGCAGCTGCAGTAGTGAAGGCACTCACCAGAATGGCCTCACCTGTTTTCTCATTGGATTCGATCAATGCTTCTTTAACGCCCAGGCCTTCAGAGCGAAGTTCGATGTAACGGGCGTAATAATGGATACCATAATCTATACCCAGTCCGAACAGAATCACAAACAACACGGAGGTCATCGTATTCAGCATTCCCAGATTCCAGTAGGTCAGCCCAAAGGTCCAGATCAAACTGAAAATCAGCGGAATACCGATGATAAGTACCGGAATGGGCATGCGGACCAGGTGCTGCCAGAATTTATGCCTAGCATGCTCCGTATCGCCCTTTCTGTAGTGAATGTACTTTTTAAAGAAAAAGTAGAGCATTACCAGTAACACCACACTGCTGAAACCGGTCGCAAATGAACTGAATACATCCCGCATCACCGAAGACAACTCTTCAAGGTGGCGCTTTAGTCTGCCCCCAAACTGCACCTGCATTTCCGGGTGGTAGGAAGCGGGATCCATAGAAGCGATCAGGGAATCATACACAACAAACATATCTTCTAGGTACTGAATATCACTTTTTGAACCCGTCGGGAAAAACTTGACCAGCATTATAGTGCTGTCTTCGCTTACCGGATATTCAGTGGGAACAATGGTATCGTAACTCTCTTCAAAATCGGATGCATCGGGCGCGTCTTCCTCTTCATCATCCTCAAAGCCGAAATCAACCAGAAAAGGATTGGCATCCTCTTTGGCTTCTTCAATTTCATCTTCCAGCCACCAGATGATATCATCCAGCTCCTCGGCTGTGGCGAAATACAGCGCATTGTCTTTGAGCACTTCCGTCTCTTTGCGGTACTCCGCCCGTTTGAAGTAATAATCATCATATCGCTCATAAAATAATTCAAGCGTTTTGGGGATCAGGTCTTCTGCAAAGCGCCGGTTGGCTTCAAAACTTGGGGATTTTATGGCCACCTGCATTTCAGTTTCGCCACCAACCGTATTTTTTAACTCCTCCAGAGCCAGCACATTGGGATGGTCTTTAGGCAGGAGATTGGCGATATCCGTATCTACTTTAAGTTGTATCGCGAAATAAGCACTGACAACAGAAAGGATAAGGCCGATTCCGAGTACCGTATAGGGATGTCTGTAATTAAATAATAGAAGAGGCCTGAAAAGGGTAAGTATTCTGTGCATGCTGATGATTCGTCTTTAACGACGCCAAATGTACGCAATAACTGCTTTACTTTGAAAAGGTTAAGCGCTTAACTTTAGTTCAAAATGCTTTCATATTTTCGAAAAGGGAAAACAAGTTGTTCACTAAGATATTATCTTTTCGAATAAACATATTCGCTTATGACATTTACACAAAAGGCTCTCAGGGTCTTGCTTGTAGTTTTCATCATCAACTCCATTCTTGTGGCTTTTCATAAAGGGGAATTCTGGCCAATGAGCGTGTATCCCATGTTCTCCAAGGCGGGTCAGCCCTGGACCCGTGCTCTGGTTCATGACTACACCGGTGTGGCAGACAGTACCCTTTGGGAAGTAAGAACCTATGACAATCTGCCGGGAAAAAATGTTTCCGTCAGGGCAATGGGTGTTGACCAGATCGACTATTCAAACTTTGTATCCAAAACCAAAATGTGGAATCATGAACGCGTCACCGCACTTCGCTTTATGCTTGGGGAAGATCAGTTCAGGGACAAGGACATGATGATCATGAAAGTCAACGGCCGGCTCATCGGGAAAGACAGTGTGGGAGTTGAGATTGTACCCTACTTCCTTTTTAAATCGGACACCACCCTGTTTAATCCCCATCTCTCACAATCAGATTATTTCATGGAATGAATTTTACATCGTATTTAGGTCAGAATTTATTTGAACGGGATGAAGATATTCATGTAGGACACACCTACTTCTTCAAGTTATTTGAACTTTTTATTCTCTGGCAAACCATCAAACACGCCTTTGAATGGGGATATTATACCCTGAAAATTCAGGATGTGGTACTCACCCTGGGCATTGCAAACTATGTAGATATTTCATTTATGCATGGCAACCAGCTGCCCATTTACAATGCCATTGCCATTTCACTGCTTTGTTTCCTGGCCTTTGTTCGGGTAGGCAGCCGGTGGACCTACCTTGTTGCAGCCATCCTTCTTCATTTTCAGTATGTAGCCCGTTTTTCCATCGGCGAAATTCCACATAGTGCCAATCTGGTGGGTTGGAGTGTACTGGCGCTTGGCGTAGGTTTCATGTACACAACAAAACCGCAGGAAAGAATGCGGTTGTCTCTGGGACTCATCTTTTTCTTTCTGGGTTTGGGTTATACCACTGCCTTCTTTGCCAAACTTATCGGGACCGGCGTTACCTGGGCCGATGGCCGTCATCTCTGGCTCTGGATGGCTGAAAAGGGTACCGATATATTTTCACGGGAGGGAGACTTTGCACCAAATGCACTGCAGCAACTGGCCCTGAATTATATTCCTGCTGCAACAGTCATTCTGCTCTTTGGCTGGATCACAGAACTCTTCGGCTTTCTGTTCTGGTTTAAAAAAACACGTCCGATTATCGCAGTTTTCCTCATTGGACTTCACCTGGGAATCACAATGAGCATGAATATCCGTTTCGATGCCTTTGTGATTCAAATTATCCTGCTTGGTTTCCCCTGGCCCATTCTGATGAAAAAACTGGACGACTTTACCTTATTCAGGTCCTATGTGATGAAGATTGCCTAAAGTTGTATCTTATTCACTTATCAACTACGGCAAATCTTTGAACAGCTTTCATGAATATTTTTAAAGAGCTTAAACTTAAGGACGCCGATCGTCCTTTTATCTATGGATGGTCCATTCTAGCTGCAACAGTTTTTCTCATCATCGGTTTTATTTTCGATATCGTTGGAATAGCGATACTGATTTCCCTGCTCTACTACCTGCTCATGGGACTCGGCCAGCACATATACCGTCAGGTTGAACTATCGCTGAAATATCAGCAGCAGAAAAACCAGAGTATTTTATCTATTCACGATACCCTGAGTGTGGATGTTCCCCTGCCCTACATGACCGGCTGGGCTGCTGAGCCTGAACTCATCACCGCTATTCTCAAAGAAATTAAGTTCAGTAAACCGGAGATCATCTTCGAAATTGGCAGTGGCACTTCCACTGTCTTAAGTGGCCTCTTATTGAATCAGATTAATCATGGACACATCGTATCCATAGACCATGATGAGCGCTACTTTGAATCAAATCTGAATGATCTTAAACGCTACGGGGTGCAAAACCTGGTAGACCTTTTTCATGCTCCCCTGCTGTCACAGGAAATAAAGGGTAAAACCTACAACTGGTACGACTTATCCAAAGTTGAAATGCCGGATGCCATTAACCTGGTTGTGGTAGATGGTCCACCGCTAAAAACCAATCAGCAAGCCCGCTATCCCTCTGTACCCCTGCTCTATGATCATCTGGCTGATGATGCCGTCATCATTCTGGATGACGCCTCCCGTAAAGATGAAACGGCTATTGTGCAAAGATGGCTGGAGGAGTACCCCGACCTCCATCATGAATTCATCGACAGTGAAAAGGGGATCAGCATTCTGCGCAGAAAGAAATCCTGAATCAGGCCTTATCCCGCTCCCAGAAAAAGCGCAGGGTGATCGCGTTTATAAATAGTTTCCAGTCCGACTGCTTAATGATTTTAAGCATGGTTCCCAGAATCAGATAGGCGGTAAGGTAAGTCAACATGGTATACATCAGCATTTCACCGTCAGTTACAGCCCAGAAATCCTGGGTCTTTATGATGTAAATCAGGATTCCGATTGCAGCCGAAAGTCCAAAAATCCTAAAATACTTACCCAGAGGCAGTACCTGGTAAAAAGGTACTTCCAGATGTCCGCCGATTCGCTTCAGTATAAAATAGAGATACAGCAAATTTGCAATAAGGGTACCCATCGCTGTGCCATTGATGCCCACATAATAGGTTAAGGGTATACTAAGCAGCAGATTGAAGCCCAAAAGCATCAGAGAAAGCCTCAAAATGCCCCTAGTATCGCCGAAAGCCTGCAACATAGACCCATAGTGGGCTACACGGATCAAGACGATCAGGTTGTAAATTTGGAAGGGTATAATAGCTCTGGAGTAGTCGGTGTCTTCTGTTTCTATGACAAATGATATGATCTCAGGCGCTGCCACAATGAACATGATGGTTAACGGGATAATCAGCAAAGCCACTTTTTCAATGCTCTTGTGCCACAGGGCGATGAGATCTTCCCTTCGCTGATGGATATTGTAATTCACGTAGCGGCTGATAAGCACGGATCCAACGGCAAAGGGTATCACCCGGATGATGGGTACCTCCTGTGCACCCACATGATACTGCCCAAGTGCAAATTCAGTCAGAAAAAAAGAAACCACAAATCGGTCAATGTTCTTGTTGAACTGATTTACCAGAGAGGAAATACCTAAGGGTATCGAAAAGGAAATCTGTTCCCGGATATTATTTTTTGGGGTGCGAAGCTCTCCCGGCGGTAAAACGATGGCCATCCAGATGATGGATCCCACAAATCTCACCACGGCATAGTTGAGTAAGGCATACAGAATCCAGATAAAGGGCATACCCAGTACGATGGGCAGAATCAATGCCATGAATGACATCAGGGAAGTAATCACCTGATACCAACCTGATTGCTTCTGCTTATCCAGAGCCAGCAAAATATTGGTAACCGGCCAGGTAGGAATCTCCAGCAGCGCAATAAGTGCGATATAAGGTAAATACTTTTGAATGGTGTCTATTACTTCCGGACTGAATTCCGAAATCAAATAAGGAGCAAAGTATTCTACCAGCAGAATGGCCAGGGCAGACAGCAAACCGGTTGTTAACAGGATCCCGAAGGTTTGGAGGGCAAAGGCTTTTCGGTAATCTTTTGCCAGTTGTTCGAAGTAATAAAAAATACTTTCAGGAAAACCCAGCGTGGCAATGTAACGGGCAACCTCATAAACGATTAACAGATAAGCCAGAATCGCAAAGTTGGTCTCGGACAGCAGGCGGACGATGAGTACACCGGTGGTAAAATCGATAAGCGAGGTCAGAATCCTTGAGAAGACCACCACGGTGACCTTATTCGCCAGCGATTTATTTTCCATCGTTCAGGATTTGATTGAAAATACCTTCGAGACGGGTGGTGGTTGCCTCTGCTGTAAATGGTTTTAAAGCCTCTGTATCCACATTTACCCTTTCAGCTCTGAGGTTAGCCTCTTTTTTTAACTTCACCAAACGGAAAAGATAATCTGCTGCCTCACTGACCTGATGCGAATTGAAGTGAGCTCCGGCACGGGTTTGCTGAATAATCTCACCCACTTCCGGATTCGGCGCGAGTGAAAAGATGGGATTATCGGATGCCAGATAATCATACAGCTTTGCCGGAATAATGTCATCCCGGCCCGGATGCGTACTGAGCAGATTTACATCAAAATGATTAATGAGAGCGGGAACCTGTGTGTGAGGTACGCGGTCCAGCCTAACGAAAATCTCCTCCAGCCCATGATCAATGGCTGAGTCAAGATCACTGCCACTTAAATCCCCCATCGAAAATATCCTAAGTTCATCCAGATGTTCCGGATATTCTTCTTTAAAGCGAATCAGTACTCTAAGAATGGATTCTGCCTTCGATAAGGCCCTGAATACCCCCAGAAAAAGGATATTCAGTTTATCTTCCTGAATATTAGATAGCTCAACAGACCGATCAGGGTTTTGATGCTGCTGCTCAAAGGAATTGTATATGACCGATGATTTATGCTTAAGCTGAGGGTAATTCTGTTGATATTTTTTTAGTGTGGATGCTGCCGTGAATGTGATATGGTCCGCATCCTGCAGAATATTCCCTTCTGATTTCCTGTCGATGTAGCCCGCTGCCCAGGGCCTGCTGCCGTATCTGACTGAACATAGTGTCCATGGATCGCGAAAATCGGCAACCCATGGAATACCAAATTTTTGTGCAATTTTTCGGGCTGTATGATTCACAGACCAGGGATCAGAGGTACTCCACATGATATCCGGTTTAATGGAGGCCACATGCTGTTCGATTTCCTTACGCTTCTGCCAGAAAAAGGGCCACCAGGTGTCGATTGGGAAATTCCGATCAATTAAATCACTGATTCCCCCGCTCTTCTTTTTCCCTGCTGAGGATTTGCTGCTTGCAGTATTATCAAAGGGTGGCTCAACCTCAAATTGATGAATCCCGCTTAAGGCTTTTGACTCCGTATCGGTGAGGGAAGAAGTGCTCTCTTTAATACTGACCACATGCACTTCCCAGCCCAGTTTCTGAAGCTGAATAGCAAATCGATAGGGCCTTAAGGAACCCACCCTGCGCCTTGGGGGGAAATAGGCCGCAAATAACAGCACTTTTTTATTCATGGTTTAGCCTTTGGTACAGGCCTGAATATACAAAAGCTCTTCAGTTATCTGAGGATGGAGCCGGTAAGAGCTTAATATCATCATAATCCGCTTTGGCAAAGCTGCCGGTTGAATTGGCATCACTCAGAATCAGGATGGCAAGGGGGTTTTTGGGAGCTTCATCTCCGAAGAGCCGTTTGTAGTCATCCAGTAAATTTCTTTCAAAACGTATCCACTTGCCGGTTTCATCTTCTCCGGATTCCACAACAACCACTTTTTGATTGCCGTAAAATTTCGAGAGCTCTGTTCCTTTCTCCAGTGTACTGCTCCAGGAGTACTTGATACTTTTCGGTACTTTTTTGAAAAGAGCTACTTTTCCCATATCAAAGGCCATATAGATTCCGGCGGCGGCATCATCCTTTTCATTGACATCTTCATTTGCGCCCTCCGGTAATTCAAAAACCCGCCATTTCCAGCTTAAAATTGGGGTTTCATAAATATTGACCTCTTTATTCACCAATGGGAAATTGAGATGTTTTGCATTTTTGCCTTCATAGCGTAAAAACTGATTTCCTGACTCATTTTTAATGCTGTAATCATAAAGGTCTCTATTTGCCCCAGTATACGTGTAGGGCTTGGCCTCTCCTTTCTGATTGTACCATCGATGCGGTAAGCCACCCACGCTGTCATGTTCAAAGTCTTCAATCAGAAAGATTTCTGAATTCTTGGATTCAGACTGTGCACTTAAATCAACAGAGCAGGCGGTAAATGCAATCATAACACCCCCCAATAGCGCGAAAAAAACACGTTTAGATGAGATTATAAGTCCTGATACTCTATTGAATGATTTCATATGCATGAAACGCAAGGAATAGCCTTTGTCATATAATTAAACTTAATTGGACCGGGCTGCATCACTGCTTTCAGCAGATTCAGCTTTTATGTGCAGCAGATTCTTAGACTCACCTGAGGTTATGCTTTTCCAGGTCGACTCAGAGAATGAATTGAAGGGTTGTTTCTGATGGTACCAGCCAAAGTGAAGGCAATAGGGTGTGGTATACAATAAATCTGATTTCCCCGGCCAGAGTCCAAAAAAGCGGATAAGCAGATTACGGAACCAGCGCTTTTTCAATCCACGGAGTGAAAAAACAAACTCATCGCAATAGTAGGTGCACTGCACATACTGAAAGTCGGGATCATGTTCCGTAAAATCATCAATATAGTCCAGCTGTGGACTGTTATGCCCTTTGAACCAGGGATGAACGGCCACATTCAGCTTCGACATGGCCATAGCCAGGCTCCACTCGCAGGATTCCTCCGTTCTGCCCTGCTCCATTTTGCGACTTTTGAAATGTGTTTCATGTTTGCGATCAAGCATTTCGCCGGCAAGCTGACAGACCTTTTTGGTCAGCTCATAGTCTTTGGCATACATGATACCGGACTGTACACGACTCAGATAGGTTAATCCGAATCGTTTCAGGGTTCGCCTCCGCCTTGAGAAAAGAATGTCCATCACCACGCTGAGTCCTTTAGAGGCACCGAAAAATGAATCCGAAGTCAGATTACCGGTTATGGTGAATTCATAAGGACAGAATGCTTTCCAGAGGGTATCCGGGTTTTTGCACCAGACGATATCGCTGTCCAGAAAGATATTTTTTTCGAAAACCAGGTAATTATGAATGTTGTGCTTAAAACCAACAATGGATGCATGCTCTTCGGGAAGTATCTGTATGTACTGAAAGGCCTGCTCCAGTCCTTCTTCCCTTAGAATATCTTTATGCTTCTGGCTGCAGATAAGGGCTACGGGTCTTTTTCTATCGTAACGGCGAAGCGTTACTACTGAAGCCATTACATGCTTCAGATATTTGGGATGGCCATAGCTAACGTAAATGTAGCCTTCATCCCCTTGTTTTTCTTTAGTTAGTGTCCGTAGCAAAGTGTTTATTTTTAAGATACCGCAAATGAATGGGATATCAAATCATCAGGCAGCCCGGTTTGCTCGCTTCCGTAATGTAGTCATAAGAGAGTCAAAACCCTTTCTTCGGATGATTCTCTGAAACTGTTTTCTGTAGGACTCTGCCGTAGATACATCATCAACATTCAGGTCCGTTACCACCCATTCCGTTTCACGGAACTCCATCTGGTAAATCACGGGGGTTCTGACGTTCTTAAGTTCAGCCATGGTGACAACGCGAGCCTGCTGCCCGTTTACATCAACATCTTCATAAGTGACCTCTGCCCGGTATATATCCAGGTTATTGAGTGATTGGTCTCTGACAATGGTTGAAAAAAGATCAACAAACTCCTCTTTTCTCTCATTGCTGAGGGTATCATAGGTATCCTGTAGTGCATAAGCCGCCATGGCTTCAAAATCGATGACCCCGTTGATCATTTCCTTGAGCTGTTCCCGCTGCTGATCGGTGTATTCTGTGCCTTCAGGACCAACCAGCTGCTTGATTTCCCGGTCTCTTTTCTCAAGAAAGTTCATCAGGCCATTCGTTTTTTCCTGTGCATTCACTGTTTCGAATGAAAGTGTTATCAGGAAAATCCCTATAAAAGTGTAGATAGTATGTTTGAATAGTTTCATCATCGTGCTAAGGATTGAACTGAGAAACCAGCCGCTCTTAAAAGACGGGCATAGTTAGTGTTGTATTCAAAAACGTACTCTTTCAGATTAAATTTTAATTCGAGTTCTTTTTGCAGGGCATCCACAAGATCTCTGCTGTTCCCTAATCCAAAATCATAGTCCAATTGTTCTTGTCTCAGCCACTCTTTTGTTTTAACAAGCGCTTCATCGGTTTGTACCACCTTCACTTCTGAAAGGGCTGCGTTTCTGTAGGCATCCCCCACTTCCACTATAATACCGTCTGATGCAGCTTCTTTCATCAGTCCAACCCTGCGCATTTCGATGCGGCTACGTTCAATGGAAGGCTTTATTGAAAAGAAATTCAGATTCTGCCGGATAGTAATGAGGAAATTGGTATTAAAGGTATTCCCACGGTTAATGATAAAGGCATTTCTCTGCCGCGGGCGGATGGGAGTACTTCTTAGGTTCGTTTCAGCACCAAGAATTACCTGAGGTAGGTTCTGTGCTCTTAAAGAGGATACATATTTTTCGAGCGCCTGCCTCCCGAATTCCAGTCCTTTAAGCTCAGGCCGGTTACGCATTGCATAGATTTTATAGGTATCAACCGGTTCCAGCCCGTCACCCACAGTTTCCAGGTAGTCGGTTTCAGGTAGATAAAGAGTAGTGCCATCGCTCCTGAGAACATACTGCCAGGTGTCTCCTATAAAATTCAGGCTCTGCTGTACCTCAGCCTGCTGAATCTTAAACTCTGACTTAAAAATTTCGAATTTGTACAGGTCGGAGTCGTCCAGATCCTCATCTCCCTCTTCCAGCGCATCATTAAGTGAATCCTCAATTTCATCAATTTTATCATTGGCTTCGGTAAGCAAGGCTTCTATCTCACGTGCAAGTACGTAACTGTAATAAAGATTAAATAGCCGAAGCTCCAGTTGATCCTGCTGGGCCTGGAATTGCTGTTCACTGGCTTCAATACCTGCTCGTGCCGCATCAACGGCTTTGTTTACTGCTCCCCAGGTGAATAAGGGCTGAGCTGCCCGAATACGTATTGCCGTGAACATTCCAAAATTTTCCCAGTCGTTACGTGCTGTCGGGTCCAGATACCACTCTTCCTGGGGTAAACCACCAAAGGCTTTGACACCGGGAGCCAGACCATGATCAGAGCGATATTCCAAAACCGGCAGATAGCGCTGCGCCTGTGCCTGATCGAGTCTGTTTTCAGCCAGTGAGACTCCGGTACGGTTGTACTGCATTTCAGCCGAGTTATCCAACGCCTTGTTTATAAACTCTATCAAACCGATTCTGACGGTATCCTGTGTCTGTGCAAGGGTTAGATCAACTTTTAAGCCAATAGAAAGGCTGAAAAGGACGAAAAGGAAAGCTTTTGTTATCATAATCATTGGATCTGCGAAGTCAAACGTCAGAACCGGCGGTTTATTAAGTAAAATAAAAAAGCCCCTGAATCGGGGCTAGTTGCGGAGAGTGAGGGATTCGAACCCCCGGAGCCTTGCGGCTCAACGGTTTTCAAGACCGCCGCATTCGACCACTCTGCCAACTCTCCTTAACTTTGTTCAAGTGCCTGAGCACCTGAAACAATCTCGGAAATTTCGGTCGTAATCGCGCTCTGTCTGGCCTGATTGTATTTCAGCTTCAGATCGCGTTCCAGTTCTTTTGCATTTTCAGTAGCACTGTCCATCGCGGTCATCCGGGCCCCCTGCTCGGCTGCATTTGATTCAAGTACTGCTCTCCAGAGCTGCATATTTAAATACAAGGGAAGTAATTGGGCTACAATCGCTTCCGAACTAGGCTCATAAAGGTAATCAATAACTGCCTGAGATGCATCATCACTGAATGTCTCTGGATCAATAGGCAGTACCTTGTCAATGCGGCGAATTTGTGAAATCACCGATTTGAACTCATTAAAAGCGATATAAACCTCGTCATAATCACCGCTTTCAAACTGTTCGGTTGCCGCGGTCATGATTTCGGAGGTAGACTCATAATCCAGGTGGTCAAAGAATCCCGGATATTTCTCGCTCACCTCATAGTCTCTTTTACCAAAATGAGCTGTCGCTTTTTTCCCGATGGTAACCAGTTGAAGCTCCCCGGTTTTTCGCTTTTGCTCATAAACTTCGGCAACCCACTTTTCAACTTCTTTAAAAAGGTTATTGTTGAAACCACCGCATAATCCACGGTCAGATCCAACCACAATCAGCAGGACTTTATTGATTTCATCCCGCTTTTCGAAAAGAGGATTTGAGGGATTGGATGAACTCAGGCGACTAACCACATCCTGCAGCTTTCTGGTGAAAGGACGGGCTTGTATGATGCGATCCTGTGCCTTTCTCAGTTTAGCCGCAGCCACCATTTTCATGGCTTTTGTGATCTGCTGCGTATTCTGGATAGATGATATCCGGTTCCGTATGTCGCGTAGGTTAGGCATCGATCAGGATTCCTCTTCTACCGCTATCAGTTGTTCAATGATATTTTCAGCCTCTTTGATGATTTCAGCACCAAAATCCTCACTAAGGACACCGCTTTTCGCCAGATTTGACATTTCATCTGCATGGCGGACGGTGGCCGCTTCGATCAGCTGGTTTTCAAATTCACGGATGGAAGTAACCGGAAGTTTGTCAAGCAAACCTTCAGCATTCACTTTCAGCAGAATGATTTGCTGTTCAACCGGCAGTGGTTGGTAAACATTTTGTTTCAGCAATTCAGCTGTTCGCTCACCACGACGGAGCTGAGCCTGAGTAGCCGGATCCAGATCAGAACCGAATTTTGCAAATGCTTCCAGTTCACGGTACTGGGCCAAATCAAGCTTCAGTGTACCTGAAAGTTTTCTCATGGATTTTACCTGAGCTGAACCACCCACACGAGATACGGAGATACCCACATCAATTGCCGGACGAATACCGGAGTTGAATAAATCGGTATCCAGGAAGATCTGACCGTCGGTAATGGAGATCACGTTGGTGGGGATGTAAGCAGATACGTCACCAGCCTGTGTTTCAATCACAGGCAATGCAGTAAGGGATCCCCCACCTTTCACCATCGGCTTCAGTGCTTCAGGTATGTTATTCATTTGCTGAGCTACACCATTATCATCAATGATTTTTGCGGCACGCTCCAGCAGGCGGCTGTGGAGATAGAATACATCACCCGGATATGCTTCCCGTCCCGGAGGTCTTTTCAATAACAAGGAAAGTTCACGGTAGGCTACAGCCTGTTTTGAAAGATCATCATAGATAACCAGGGCGTGTCGGCCGGTATCACGGAAATATTCACCAATGGTGGCACCGGCAAAAGGAGCGATGTAGCGAAGTGGAGCTGAGGTAGAAGCAGCTGCAGATACAATTACCGTGTACTCAAGTGCGCCGGTTTCCTCCAGTGTCTTGGCGATACTAGCAATGGTGGAACCTTTTTGTCCAACAGCTACATAAATACAGAATACAGGTTTATCAGAATCCTGTGTGGCACGCTGGTTGATGATAGTGTCAATGGCAACAGAAGTTTTACCCGTCTGACGGTCACCGATAATCAGCTCACGCTGACCGCGACCGATCGGAATAAGTGAGTCGATGGCTTTGATACCGGTCTGAAGAGGCTCGTTTACCGGCTGCCGGTAAATTACACCCGGTGCCTTACGTTCCAGCGGCAGTTCAATGGTATCGCCACTGATGGGGCCTTTACCGTCAAGCGGATTACCCAGTGGATCAATAACACGGCCCAGCACGCCCTCACCTACATTGATAGAGGCAATAGACTTGGTTCTCTTAACGGTATGGCCTTCCTGAACAGAGCTCGCGGTACCAAAAAGTACGATACCAACATTGTCCTCTTCCAGGTTAAGAACCATTCCGGTTACTGCTTTGCCGTTTTCATCTTTGGAATCGGGCAGTTCAACCAGTTCACCTGCCTGAACCTTAGATAAGCCATACACGCGTGCGATACCGTCACCTACCTCAAGTACGGTTCCCACATCATAAACATCCGCCTCATTATCGAAGCCGGATAGTTGTTTGCGTAAAATGGCTGAAACTTCGTCGGGTCTTACTTGACTCATTTTATCTTCTGTAAAGTGTATTATTTAAAAAGTTAGGTTGCGGATTCCATGAGGGATTCCTTCAGGCGATCCAACTGATGCCTGATCGTGCCATCGATAATGGTATCACCGATTTTCACAGCCAGTCCGCCTTTCAATTCGGCGTCTGTACTGAAACTGAATTCAACTGTTTTACTGAGTTCTTTCTCCAGTTTCGTTTTCAGCGCCTGCACCTGCTTCTGATCCAGATCGTAAGCCGTCATCACTTCAATATCCAGGATACCAGCCGCCTTTTTGTAGGCTTCAACATAAGCAGCCGCAATCTGATGCATAATAGCTTCTCTTTTCTTGGAAGCGATCAGATCAATGAATCTGTATGTTATTGGCTGAACCTTACCCTCAAATACCTGGCGAAGAATCGCCTGTTTGTCATCATATTTGATGATCGGACTTTTCAGAGCAAGTAAGAGCTCCCGGTTATCCACTATGGTTGACCGGATCAGCTCCATATCTTCCATCACCTTATCGGTTATACCATCTTCCTGAGTAAGCTCAAGCAGTGCAATGGCATAACGTTGTGCGGCTTTGGATACTAGCATGAATCAGTGCTTAGTTGGTTGAAATTTCGTTGATGAAATCATCAACGATCTTTTTGTTTTTCTTCTCGTCGAGTTCGGCATCAAGGATTCTGGAGGCAGATTCAATAGCCAGGGCAGCCACTTCCTTGCGGAGTTCATCAAGCGCCTGTTTCTTCTCCTGCTCGATGGTGTGACGTGCATTTTCCAGTAGCTGTTCAGCTTCCTCTTTGGCTTTTGCGATACGCTCTGCGCGAACCTTGTCGGCCTGTTCTATGGCATCCTTATGAATCTGCTGAGCTTTAGCCTCTGCTTCACGCAGAGCTTTTTTGTTGTCTTTAGAGATCTGCTCAGCTTTTTCGAGCGCTTTTTCCGCAGAAGCAAGGGAGTCCTTGATTCTGTTTTCACGCTCCACAAGCGAATTCATAATCGGAGGCACCGCGAACTTGGACATCACCCAGATGAACAGAATCATCGAGACGAGCACCCAAATGGCGAAACCGGGATTGAAGGCCAGCAGACCTCCTCCACCGCCTCCTGCTAACAGAATAATCATATTCTAAGCAGTTTGCGGATTAACCTTGACCTACACCAAGCGCGAGCAGGATACAGATAACCGCACCGAGCAGAGCTACACCCTCGATGAAAGCGGCAGTCAGAATCATGGCACCACGAATGTCGCCTGAAGCTTCTGGCTGACGTGCGATGCTCTCAGTTGCTGCTTTACCGATCATACCGATGCCAATTCCAGCTCCGATTGCTACGATTCCAGCTCCAATACCAGCTGCTAAAAGTCCCATAGTTATTACCTTGTTATGTTTGTTTGAAGTTTTGGGTTTTTAGAAAATCAATGTGCATGAATCTCTTCATGGTCATGTTCATGCGATTCAGCCGCCATCCCGATAAATACCGCAGACAGCAGGGTGAAAATGTAAGCCTGCAAGAGGGCTACAAAAACTTTCAGTGCATACAGTACCACTGTGAGGGCAACTGAAAAGAGAGAAACTCCGTATCCGGCCACATTGCCGAATAAATCGCCGAAAATAAAAATCAGTCCCAGAATGGCGATGATCATAATTTTACCGGAGAGCATGTTTGCAAAAAGTCGAATTGCGAGGGCGAATGGCTTTGTAAACAGTCCAACAATCTCAACAGGTATCATGAGGAACTTCACCCCCACAGGCACACCCGGAAACCAGAATACATGCTGCCAGTGATCTTTGGTTCCGCTGAATTGCGTGATCACGAAGGTGATGATTGCCAGGGTAGCCGTTACGGTAATATCCGCCGTCGCGGTTGCGGCCCAGGGAAGCAGGCCAAATAAATTCATAAAAGAAATCCCCATAAACATGGTAAACAGATAGGGCACGTACCGATCAGCCTTTTCTTCGGGGATATTATTTCGGGCTACATCATCCCGGATAAATACAAATAGCACCTCAAACAGGTTTTGAAATGCACCTTTTGGCTCCGTTTCGGTTCCCACGCCTTTTCTGTACCGGTTAGCAGCCATGATGGTGAGCATAATGGCCAGCCCCATTCCAAACCAGAAATAAACAAGGTGGGAGGTAATCGAGAAATCCATCAGGATGTGTGCTCCATTTGTCGGAGTCAGTACATGGTCCACATCTTCAAACTTGCCGGAATCCACTGCTTTGTAGGTTGAGGCAAAAAACTCCAGGGAGGTACTTCCATCGGCATCCTCAAGTAAAATAATTCGTGGTAACGGAACTTTGATGGAGAAAAAGTTAAAATAATCGTGGTCAGCAACGGTGCCCAGCACATCTATCGGCGCCTCACTCTCACTTTTCTCTGCGGCAGTTAGATTGGTAGAATTAAATGTGATGAAAAGGATCAGTAGAAACAGGCGACGCAGGGTCTTTGTCATTGCTTTTGATTGCTGTGTCTTTGCAGTGATATATTGAAAAAAACCATTTCCGTTACAGATTGGCTAAGATACGAAATCAGAAAAGAAACTGTAAAGTAAATTTCGTCTATTTTTGTGACTCCTAAAAGCAAGGCGAGTACTCCCAGCACCAGAAAAAACCGGACGAAAAGAGAAAAGAAGAAAGCTCTGACAAATATGCTTTGTTCAGCATCAAAAAAACGATCGATCACAAACATTCCGCTAACGGAAAAAATAGAGCTGAGCATATAACCGGAGAATACGGCTACTGCCTGTTCAACGGATAAAATAAAAAACAGCAATGCCGGCAGGATTGCTGCAATCAATACAAGTGAAAAGAACTTTCTGAACACGCGCTAATCTTCTTTGAAGGTATTTTTGTAGATGCGCATGAAAGTTAAGAAAAGCAGCACTAAACCGACCAGGATTCCTGCCAAAATACCTATGGGTGAGCTATCGAAATAGACATCCGCATAATATCCGGCCAGTATGGGTATGGCTAAAGCCACCGCAATCTCGGCGCCCAGGCCGAGATATTGCATATATTTCTTTGGCAGGAACTTAATGGAACTGTGAGTTAGGCTGTTTTCACCTTTGAGCTCTCAGATTTGGAATCATCGGACTTCAGGGCCTGAATATTGGCATCTGTGCCCATGCGGCATGCACCATTAATCTTGGCACCCTCTTCTACCAGCAACGACTTAGTGTAGATATTGCCATCCACAACGGCTGAGTTTCGAAGTATGAGCTTTTCAGAGATTCGGACTTCGCCTTCCAGCCGGCCAGCAATATCGGCTTCGGCTGATTTTACATCGCCTTTGATACGTCCTGAAGATGTGAGTATCAGTTTTCCTTTGGAAACTGCCTCCCCTTCAATGGTACCTGCAATTCGGATATCGGAGTTACTGTTGATGTTACCGTTCACTTTGGTTCCTTCACTGATGATGTTAATCGTTGGGGTACTGTTATTCGTTGAATTAGCCACAGTTTTTTGATTGGTCTTTTTCTGGTTAAACATGTCCTTTTTCCTTATTGGATAAGATAATCGGCCGGATCAAGTGCCACGCCGTCTTTCCATAACTCAAAATGCAGGTGCGGTCCACTAGACAGCAACCCGGTATTTCCAACAACTCCGATGCTCTCCCCTTTCTGGACGAGCTCACCGGTCTGCCGATACAGTCTGGTAGCATGTTTATACACACTTACCATTCCACCGGCATGTTGAATATATATACTATATCCGTTGTTTATAGTCCACCCTGCGCTGATAACGGTGCCATCGGCTACCGCTGTAAAATCAGATCCCTCCTTGCTGGCAATATCAATGCCGAAATGCTTTTCGGAGGATTCAAATTTGCGGGTTAGTATTCCTTTTACCGGAAAGGCAGCCGGAAAACTGGGTGCATTTTTGAGGATTTCGGAGTAGATAATATCATTCTGGGAAAGAAAATAAGCCTGGTCAAAACTTCCGTTCGCCAGTACCATACCGTCTTCACTTATTCGTGTAGCGTCTGAAAAAACAGCATCGCTTACAAAGGTGGTATCGGCCCCTTCCCTGAGTACCTTTATGATTTCGGTATACTGCTGTTCCCTACGTTCCAGTGAATCCTGAATAGCTTCCAGTCTGCTGCCCATGGTGATGACACGGTTTCTCAGTTCTGCATCCTCAGCATTGTACAGAAACATGCCCAGAGGGGTAAAAATAAATAGCAAAGCCGTTACCGAAATCAGAAACATCACCGATGCCACCATCCCAAAAAAGAGGGAATTGGGAATAAGGCTATAGGAATCGTCAGCTTCCGGTTCCTGATCATCCAGTACTAGGACTTTAATTCTGCGATTACGCTTATTGAATAGTATGCGAATGAATTTCAGCATGTAGGCACAAGAGTGATCTTGTATGCGAACGTTTCAAATTAATCGGTTAGGCTATTTAATACGGAAGCCAGTTCTCCTGAAATCTCCCTGCGATCATATTGTTTCACAAAATCTTCGTCAGGCACAGGCAGAGAACCATTTGTCCAAAGGTCAAACATGTTTTCAAGCTGCTCTTTCACTGCTTTCTTATCGTACGGATTTGCGATCAAAGCCGCACCATATGACTTTAGCAAGGCTGAAGAACTGCCCTCAGGAACCAATCCCAGTATTGGTTTACGGCTTCCAAAGTACTCAAACATCTTACCGACGGTTACCTGGTTGGCTTTATGGGTGTGCCCCACTATCAGCCAGAGTATATCGGTGTTTCTCAGGTTGGCTACCGCTTGTTCATGGTCAAGGTAGCCATAATTTCTCACTATGCCTTCCAGGCCCAGGTTCCGGATCAACTCTTTACATGCATCATCGAGTCCACCCTGGAACTCAAGCAGAACAGCTTCCCTGAATCTCTGATTATTCTCGGCAATTTCAGCCACGGCCTCAAGAAAAATATCCGGTTTTCTCTGACCATAAAATAAACCGCTGTACAAAATCCGGCATCTGCTATTATCAACAGTTTCTTTTGCAGCAGCAGACACTGTGAAATCCTGAGGATCAAAACCCTGATTCAGCATGCGCACAGCTTTTACCCCCTTCAGCCTGTGTTCCAGTGCGCTTTTGGTATCCTGGTTGATGACGGTAACCACATCCGCCAGTTCCAGTGTATTTTTTTCGATGGATGCCATTCGCCGCCGATGCAAAGGCGTTGGATAACTAATAAGGTGAGAATCCAGCCAGTCATCCCGCAGGTCCATCACAACGGGTAAACCAGTCGCTTTCTTGATCATTCCAGCCATTAACAGATTGCTGTAGGGTGCTGCGGTTGCGAAAACCGCTTCAATCTTACGGTCACCAATCAGCTGCATCGCCTTGCGAAATCCAGGTTTAATCCATCCGGTTTTATTATCGGGCAGCCAGAAAAAAGTGGAAAGCCATCTGAGCGGGCGGGCAAGCCAGTCCGGAATAAAATTGACTTCCCGGGATTTCTGTCCGGTCCGGTGAAAGGGAGTTTTGGCTTCAACCCTGTGTACTTCCACGTTCAGGGACAGCAGTTCTTCTTCGAGGGATCCGTCGAAGGTGTGATAGGCTCCCGGTTCAGGACATACTACGATGGGGTTCCATCCAAAATCACGCAGGTATTTTACGAACTTGAGAGGGCGCTGAACCCCGCTGCCTCCCATCGGCGGAAAATAATACACGATGAAAAGTACGTTCTTCATCGCTGACACAATCAGGATACGGAGTAATTCGGAGCTTCTTTCGTAATCTGAACCGAATGTGGATGGGATTCCTTATAACTAGCAGCTGAAATCTGCACGAATTCAGCTTTTTTGAGGGTAACAATATCCGGAGCGCCCACATAACCCATGGCAGCTCGCAGTCCTCCCACCATCTGATGCACCACTTCGGAGAGATAGCCTTTGTATGGAACACGTCCTTCGATGCCTTCGGGTACCAGTTTTTTCAGATCATCTTCCACATCCTGGAAGTACCGGTCTTTTGATCCCTTGCTCATGGCGGTAATGCTGCCCATGCCTCGGTAAGATTTGTATTTCCTGGATTCGTAAATAATGGTCTCGCCCGGACTTTCATCCACACCTGCAAACATAGATCCCATCATTACAGCATCCGCACCACCCGCAATTGCTTTGGGGATGTCGCCGGTTTGTTTGATACCACCGTCTGCAATCAGGCCAATGCCTTTTTTTGAGGTGAATTCAGCAATTTCCATAACTGCACTTAACTGAGGTACGCCTACCCCGGTAACCACGCGTGTGGTACAGATGGAGCCGGGACCAACTCCAACTTTAACTACATCGGCACCGGCTTCAGCCAGGGCCTCTGCAGCCTTGCGGGTGGCGATGTTTCCGCCTACCACATTCAAATCCGGATAACTCGATTTAATCATTTTAATCATATCCAATACACCCTGTGAGTGCCCATGTGCCGTGTCAACCGTAATTACATCAACGGATGCAGCAACCAGCGCATCCACCCGATCCATGGTAGACGGATCAATACCCACAGCAGCTCCTACTCTGAGGCGACCCATACTGTCTTTACAGGCATGAGGGAAGTTCATTTTCTTTTCAATGTCTTTAAAGGTGATGAGTCCAACCAGTTTATTGGATTCATCCACAATTGGTAATTTCTCAACTTTATAGTGTTGGAGGATGCGCTCGGCCTGTTCCAGGTTCGTACCTTCCTTAGCGGTTACCAGATTCTCATGCGTCATGATTTCACCCAGCTTTTTGGTGAAATTGGTCTCAAAACGCAGATCCCGATTGGTCACAATACCGATTAAAATTCCTGCATCGTCAATGATGGGAATCCCTCCAATTTTATTTTTCTTCATCACGGCATGAGCCTGTTTAACGGTGGCATCCTCGGTCAGGGTTACCGGATCCACGATCATACCGCTTTCGCTTCGTTTTACCAGACGCACATGTTCGGCCTGGTCTTCAATCGACATATTTTTGTGCAGCATAGCAATCCCGCCCTCTCTAGCCAGGGCTATAGCCATTTTGTACTCGGAAACAGTGTCCATTGCAGCACTGATGATGGGCACATTCAGCTGCAACGACTCTGTAAGATTTACCTCAATATTAACTTCGCGTGGCAGAACGGTAGAGTGATTTGGTACCAGAAGTACATCATCGTATGTTAATCCCTGTCTGCTGATGCGGCCGTATGGAGCGTTATTGTTCATTGTGTAAATTGAATTGGAGAATTTCGTGAATAATTTTCCTAAGATAAGAATATAAATCGGCAACTGCTTCAGGCGGAAAGGCAGAAACATTCAGCACTTCCCTTCGTGTGAACGTAAAATTATGAATTCCTGAATCTTATGGGTAGCTACAAAACCTTCAACCGAGAGGAAGTCAGTAAAATCCTGAAAATGGCCGCTGATCTGGACCAGGCTAAAACAGATCAGGACGATGGCCTCAATGAAGAAGAACTTCGAAAGATAGCGGAAGAAGCCGGCATCAACCCGGAAATGATATCCAAAGCCATTTTCAAGCTGGAGCACGGAGAAACTCCGGTTGATATGTCTGAATCACTGCAGAAGGATTACAAGTACAAAAATTCCTTCATTGCCCAGGGACCAACCAATGATCAGGTCTGGGAAGAAATCGTAAGTGAAATTCGCTCTATCCATGGTGGAATAGGCAAAGTGAGCCGCATGGGCAGCACTTATGAGTGGGAGCAGCGCAAACAGAACGTGGGTTTTATACAGGTCTCAGCTATTCCGAAAAAAGGACATACCAAGGTAACCGTGAACTCCAACTATGGAATGCTCAGCCGTATTTATGCCATGATTGGAGCCTTTAGCGGTTTCATTGGCGGAACATTTCTGTCTGAATTATTAAACATTGGCCTGGGTGATCTTGCAGTTGCACTCGGAACGGCATTTTTAGGAATTGTAGTGTCCGGATTTTTTGCAAAAAGCTGGATGAAGAAAAAAAGCAAAATACTTAAATATCTGAGTCGGCGAATTTCAACCGTCATCGAAGAAAACGCTGCTCTTAATCAACCCACAGGCGAAATTGAAGTGGATCTGGAACGAGACTCATGGACAGATGATGCTGGCAAAAGTAAAAATAAAGTGGGCAACTGATGGGTGTTGAAAAAAATACAGCATGCAGCACGTATCTGAAATCCTGAATGCAGCCACTAAATTGCAGAAAGGCAAAAAAACGGATGATCCGGAAGGATTGAGTTCCAAAGAGATTATTCAAATAGCCAGGGAATCAGGATTAGACGAGCAAGTAGTGCTGGAAGCGATCATCAATCTGAATAATCAAGTCTCTGAGTCTGCTTTCAGCTGGGTTAAAGGCACCTAGGAAGAGACCGTTTCGGAAACCATTGCTAAAGAGATTACTGATGAAGACTGGAATAACGTTCTGAAAATAGTCCGCCGCACTATGGGGCCGGTAAACATCATTGAAGACCGCGGACCGCACTATGAGTGTGATCAGATGGTGGATGAAATCACCTATTCTCATCTTTCACTGACCTCAAAAAACGGAGCCACCAAGATAGAATACAGCTCCAACTGGACCGGCCTCAAATTCATCATGTATTTTTTCCTTTTGCTGATTCCATCCATCATCGGCATCGTTATGGGGCTGAAATTTGAATGGACCTGGTTTAATGTCATTGGCATGGGTCTTGCGGTACCCTTTCCGGATATGGGCTGGGAAAGTTCATATTGAAAGGACTTTTCGAGGAGCAAAAGCGGAAATTAAAAAGTGTTATCTCGGACATAAAGTCCAGGATACTCACGACTTCCGAACCTTCAATAATCATTGAAGAAGAAGCAGAGGGCATTGCTGCTCAAACTGCTTCTTCATCAAAGGCAATAGAACGTTCTTAACGGATCTGCAGGTTTTCGATCACAGTTTTCTCATCGCAGATTCCATCCAGGAAACTGCTGACCCAGAAGTGTACAGAGTCTCTCCGGCGTTTTACGTATTCATCGCAGGATGAAAACAAGCCTTGTAATTCCATCACCATAAATTTCACATCCTCATAAATGGTGACTTTGATTTCATCGGACAGTTCTTCCCAGCCCATCAGTTTAAACGCATCCTGCATGGTTGCCAGTTCAGCTTTGGTTTGTTCCTGTATCTGGACAATTACACGGTCGGCGAAAAGCAGGCTTTCCTTCCGGTTGTTTCTGTGAGATTGTAGAGTTTTTGAAAGCATCATTCAGTGGGTTTGATTTAAGATTTACTGAATGATAAAGCTGATGAGTGACAACAGTGTGTCACCCTTCTTTCAAAAAATTGTTTAATCTGGATAAATTGATTTTTTGGCAGCAAGAAGGGTGTTTTTCATCAGCATGGCTACGGTCATCGGGCCTACTCCGCCCGGAACCGGGGTAATCCAGCTGGCTTTCTCGCGAACAGATTCAAATTCAACATCCCCTTTCAGTTTGTAACCCTTCTCAGTAGTCTCGTCGGCTACCCTGTTGATGCCCACATCAATCACGACTGCGCCCTCTTTGATCATTTCCGCTTTGATCAGATGCGGATGTCCGGCCGCTACAATCAGAATATCTGCATTAATAGTATGCAGGGTGAGGTCGCGGGTAAATTTGTGGCAGATGGTAGTCGTAGCTTTGGCATAGTCGCCGCTTTCACGCGACAGCATCACAGCCATCGGAGATCCCACAATATTACTTGCCCCCACCACAACCGCATGCTTGCTTTTGGTTTGTATGCTGTAATGTTTGAACAGTTCCATGATGCCGGCTGGAGTACAGGGCTTGAAACAAGGCTGACCAATGGATAACCGCCCGGTATTCATGGGATGAAATCCGTCCACATCCTTTCGGTGGTCTATGGTTTCGATTACATCCAGCTGCGACAAATGAGCCGGCAGAGGCAGCTGAACCAGTATACCGTCTATGCTGTCATCCCTGTTAAAATCCTCAATCACGCTTTTAAGCTCTTTAGCTGAGACGGTATCGGGCATAGTTTTGGTACCCGTTTCAATACCCACCGCTTCACAGGCCCTGGTTTTAGCTCTGATGTACACTTTAGATGCAGGATCATCCCCCACCAGCAGTACCTGTAAAAAAGGTGCCCGATTACCCTTTGCTATCCAGTTGTCCACATCTTCTCTGACCCGGTCTTTAACGAGTCCGGCTACATAGGTTCCATCTATTATTTGCCCCGGCATATTATCGCTCGATTCCTAATGATTTGATTTTGTTGTAGATATGACTTCGCTGCAATCCTACAGCTTCCGCAGTTCTGGAAATGTTCCACTGATATTTATTCAGCTGATGGATCAAAAATACACGTTCTGAAGCGGCTTTGAAATCCTGAAATGAATCATATTGGCTCAACAGCTGCTTAAACTCGGGACTTTCGATGGTGTCGGTATCCAGCGCATTTACTTCCTCAACACGTATGGTGCGATCTGATGAAAGCACCGCCAGTCTTTCCACCACATTCTGCAGCTCACGCACATTACCAGGCCAGTTTCTCCGTTTCAGTGCTTCCAGTGCTTTTTCCTCTATTTCCAGCCCGGAGAGACTGATTTCATCATTTCTGAGCTGCCGGATAAAGTGATTTGTTAAATGGGGGATGTCTTCCCTCCTGTCGGCCAGGCCCGGTATTTCAACCGGGATTACTGAAATACGATGGAACAGATCTTCCCTGAAGTTACCGGCATTCACTTCCTCCCTGAGGTTTTTGTTCGTTGCAGCAATTACCCTGATATCCAGTTTGATCTTTTCATTGGAACCCAGCGGTTGTATCTGGCCTTCCTGAAGAGCCCGCAGCACCTTTGACTGCGCACTGAGCGGCATGTCTCCGATTTCATCCAGAAAGAGAGTACCGCCGTCGGCAGCTTCAAATTTACCGATGCGTCGTTCATCCGCACCGGTGAATGCCCCCTTCTCATATCCAAATAACTCACTTTCAATCAGTTCCTCAGGTATGGCGGCGCAGTTCACAGCTACAAAGCTTGCGCTGCTTCGATCGCTTTTTTCATGAATCCAGCGGGCAACCAGCTCCTTTCCTGTTCCGTTGGCTCCCGTGATCAGCACTCTGCTGGATGTTCGTGATACTTTTTCGATCAGCTCTTTAACCTGATTAATCGCTTCCGACTCCCCAATGATGGGTGGAATTTCCGGTAACCTGGCGCGAATGCGTTTATTTTCCGTTTTAAGGGTGGATTGGGACAATGCATTACGCACACTCAGCAATAAGCGATTCAGATCCGGCGGTTTCTGTATAAAGTCAAATGCGCCCTGCTTGGTGGCTTCCACGGCCAGATCGATACTGCCATGGCCGGATATCATGATCACCGGAAAATCATAGCCTGCTTCACCGAAAGCGTTCAGGCACTCCATCCCATCCATGCCCGGCATTTTGATGTCAAGCAGGCACAAATGAGGTTTAATCTCTTTGAGTTTCTTTAAAGCTTCTTCACCTGAGGTAGCAGTCTCGATGCCGTAGCCCTCGTACTCAAGGATTTCCTTAAGTGTATTCCGGATGGATTTTTCATCATCCACTACCAGTATGAGGGAAGCTGAGCTCATTGGCTGCGGTAAACTAGTTCCAGTATATCCTGATGAACGGCATCAACCACCCGAACCTTGTCCAGAAAGTGATTGGTGGCTATGCTCACCATCAGCTGTTCTCCTTTTTGGGTTTCGAGGTAGCCGCTGAGGGTGCGCACGCCCGATATAAAACCCGACTTACCGTAAAAGCGGCCCTGAAGAGGTGAATTCCTGAAGCGATAGGCCAGAGTTCCGTCTTTGCCGGCAACCGATAAACTTTGATAGAATTGAGGAAACACATCCAGATCCCGGTAGTTCAGCAGATAAGTGGCCAGATCCCGGGTGGTGGTCAAAG
Source organism: uncultured Balneolaceae bacterium (assembly GCA_964413935.1). GTDB lineage: Bacteria > Bacteroidota > Rhodothermia > Balneolales > Balneolaceae > CAYPTY01. The sequence goes on from CAYPTY010000005.1 coordinate 78,217, forward strand.
TGCCGGATGCCATTCCGGAACCATCTTTCATTTTAACACGGCTGCTGTCGGCTCCAAGATCCGCTATGATCGCTTTCACCCGTTCAATCCCATCCTGAAAGGAAGCTGGATTGCTGATTTTTTCAGCAGCCATGGTTTTCATGAGCATTTCGGTATAGAAATTATCACTCTCTTTCATGGCCCAGTTTAGCAGTTCGCTAAGCGGTTTACTTTGGTGTATGGCCAGTTCACGGTAATCAGCAGCTTCAAATTCATCCGAAAACACATGTTCTTCTTCGGGTTCTTCAAGAACTTCAATCCCGTTTGCTTCCAGATAATCCACAAAGGAACTGAGGAAGAAAAAAGCACCATTGTGAACGGAGAGGGATTCTTTTTCGAGATACCCCTCGGGTAGTGAGGAGCGCAGGATAATCACATTACGCCCCAGTTCGCGCCGGTAATATTCATCGTACTCGGTATCCGCCTCAGCAATCACCTGTTCATTAAGTAGCTGAATACCATTCAGTTTTTTTGGAAATACTTCCAGTCTTGGTTTTTCTCCTACAGCACCATCGGCATACACCTCAATGTCAATGGCATTGTTGTTGAACGAAAGTGCATCAATCTCCACTCCGTAGTAAAAGGAAAGATCATCCCAGTCCCACCCTTTGGGATATTTATCCCCATCGAAGTAACCATTATAACCGTGAAGTGCACCCCGGATTTCCGAAATTCCGGCTGATTTAAGTTGCTTAAAAAGATTACGGAAAGCGAAGTAACGATCCCCATCATACAAATCACCACTGATGGAAGGATCTCCGCTGCCTGCAATGACGAGATCACCGATCCACACTGAGTCCTGTAGGCGGCCTTCCCCGTAGATCCGGGTCTTAAATGTGTATTCCGGCCCCAGTTCCCTCAAAATACCGCCCAGTGTATAGAGTTTCAGATTGGATGCAGGCGTGATAAGCCTATCTGCATTGACCTCGCAGAGCAGATCACCCCGGGCATTCATCACGGTTACCGACCAGCTGGCTCCGCGAACCGCACTTCCCCCGATCAGTTTACCGATACCGCAATCCTGCTGAGCCCGAACATGCAGGCTGAGGGTTAAAATCAGCAAGATGAATGCGCATTTTTTAATCAAGTTGAAGCTGGAAAATATTTTTGTTCTTCCTGTGTGATGGCATCCAGAATTTCTTCTGAATTGCTGCATTCCATGATTTTATCCCGGAAGCTGGCGGAGTTCATCAGTCTTGAAATACGACTCAGCAGGCGTATGTGCAGTTTATTACTGTCAACAGGGCCAACCAGCAAAAAGATCATACCGACCGGTTGACCATCAATGGCATTAAACTCAATGGGTTTTCCCATCCGGGCAAACACAGCATAACTTTCGGATGCCACTCTGGTTTTGGCGTGCGGTATGGCTAGCCCCTTCCCTACTCCGGTAGACATGATCTGCTCACGGTCAAAAACTGCTTCGCGTACCATCTCCAGATCCTCTTCAGAAAAAACTGAACTGAGCTGATCAATCATTCGATTCAGTAACTGATCTTTCTTTTTGATTTCGAGGTCTACCAGGATGGTGTTTGCAGATAAGAGCTTGTTGATGTCCATGAATATCGCTTTGTATTGTGGCCTTCGAATATATGCGCAACGCGGATGATCATCAAAAAATTTAGATTGGATATCCTCAGGTATGAAAGGTTCTGATCATTCCTTAAACTTGAGCATGTCAGTTTTCCGTAGAGCCTGGTTTGTATTTAAAAAAGATGCCCTGATTGAATTCCGGGCCAAATATGCCTTCAACACGGTACTTGCTTTTACCCTGTCATCACTGCTGTTACTGCTTTTGATGCTGAATGCACAATCTCTTCCACCCAGCCCAAAATCCGGCCTGATATGGATTATCATCCTTTTTGCAGCCCTCTCCGTGCTGGGCCGATCCTTTATCACTGAAACCGAGCGTGAAACTTATGATCTGCTCAGGTTATATGGCAAGGCACACAGCATTTATCTGGGTAAACTCATTTTCAACAGCACCTTCACGCTGCTGATTAATATTTTTGCTTTTACCCTATTCATCTTTTTTCTGGATCTGGTCATTGTGAGTTTCGGCGGACTGCTGCTGGTCATTTTCTTCGGGGCACTGGGTTTCAGTTCGGTATCCACACTCATTGCTGCACTGGTTGCCCAGGCCGATCGAAAAGGCATTATTTTCTCTGTACTTGGCATTCCGATCCTGGTTCCCTTTTTGCTTATTCTGGGAAGGGTCACCCGTCTGGCATTCCTGGAGAATAATTTCGCTGCCTACTATGATGATATCCTCTCGCTGGTTGGCTTTGTTGGGGTAACCATCACCGTTGGAATGCTTTTATTTGAATATGTTTGGGAGGAATGAGCATGGATCTGATATTCGGCAACCGCAAACTCATAGGCCAGCAGCAGGCCCGCTTAAAAGCCCAGAAGATACTGGAATCCGGTCGTTTGGGTCATGCATACCTGATTTCAGGCGGTTCCGGAGTCGGGAAAACTGCTTTTGCACTGGCTTTTGCGGAGTATGTAAACGGAATCAGCAATCTTTCTGATCTCGATGAGGCAACAGCATCCAAAAAATCAGTGTGGTTCAATCATCCGGATATTCACGTATTTATACCCAAACCAACTACGGTTTCTTTTGCTGAAGTCAGGGAAAGGCTAGAGATGCTTTCAGCTGATCCATACGAAATTATACAATTCAGCCAGCGTCCATCGCTCACCGATCCATCCGCATCCAAAAACAGGCAGTCTTTTTACGCTATTGATTATTTCAGGGATGAAATTCGCCCTGCCACCCTGCTCCGGCCTAATGAAGGTGCAAAAACGGTGGTCGTTCTCACCAATGTGGAAACCATGCGTAAGGAAGCGGCCAATGCTTTTCTGAAAAATCTGGAGGAACCTTCTGAACGCATTCTTTTTATCCTGACCACAGAGCATTTCGATTCCCTGCTTCCAACCATCACCTCCCGCTGCCAGCACATTCCATTATCGCCTTTAAGTGATGAGGAGATCTGGACCGGTCTGGTTCAGGTGGATGGTTACAGCGAAGAAGATGCAACCTATCTGTCCCGAATTGCAGGAGGTAATTATGCCCAGACTCGTTTTTTTGATATGGAGAGCCTGCAGAAGCGAAGAGAAGATATTGTTCAGTTTCTGCGGCTTTCTTTCAGCCAGGACGCACTGGCCCTTTCCCAACTGATCCAGGACTGGCAGTCTTCCAACAATATTGAAGGCCTGATCTCCATAACTACCATTATGGAATCTTATCTCAGAGACATCATGGTATATCGGGAATCGGGTAATGATAGTCTGCTGATTAATCGGGATCAGATTGAGTCCATTCACAAGCTGGTATCGGCGCTGCCTGAGGCCCGGATTCAGGATATGATGGAGCAATTGTATGAAATACGACCCTTAATTTATCAGAACGTTTCTCCCAAAATAATTTTTACCGTTCTGGCACTGAGATACAGCAGCCTCATCCGCGGTTTTAAAAAAGATGTGGATGAACCCTGGCAACATTTACCCGCTTTTGTGAAATAAATGCCTGATGTCCATTTCCATAAGATGCAGGGAGCCGGAAATGACTTCATCGTCATTGACAATTTCCATTATGGGCTGAAATTGCAGCAGATTATCGACGCGGCTCCACAAATTTGTCATCGCCGATTTGGGATTGGTGCTGATGGTATTATGCTGCTTGAGAAGCCTCAAAAACCGGGCTTAAATTATACCATGATATACCGCAATGCCGATGGCTCAGATGCCAGTATGTGCGGAAACGGAGCCCGGTGTCTGGCCGCATTTGCCAGTCAGAAAGGCCTTGGCAACAAGCTTCGGTTTAATGTTCATGAGGCCATTTATGAAGCTGAAGTAGATGGCAAACAGGTTAGTGTACATTTCCCGGATGTTGAAGCCCCGGTTAAAACGGAATCATCCGGTGAACAACTATTGCAGATTTATACCGGAACCGAGCATGTGGTTCGATTTTCGGATAAACATTTACTTGAGGATGAAGATGCTCTGCGGTTGCTGGGCAAAGATATTCGCCAGGATGAGCAATTTCTTCCAAACGGCACCAATGTGAATTTTTTGTACCGCCGGCATCATAATGAATTGTTGCTACAGACTTTTGAAAAAGGGGTTGAAGGCCTCACCCTGGCCTGTGGTACCGGAGCTATTGCCTCAGCAGTGGCCGCTCACCATCATTTTGAGAAAGATCGCCACGAAAAATATAAAATCAGGGTTAAGGGCGGCAATCTGACGGTATCTTTTAACTATGATTCCAGGAAAGAACGCTATAGGAACATCATCCTGAAAGGTCCCGCAATTTTTGTTTTTGACGGACATGTTAAAATCTGATTTCCCCCGACTTCTTATTATCTCCCTTCTGCTCTTAAATTGTATTTCGGATAGCAGCCTTCAGACCGGCCGCTCCGGAGCATCTACTGCATCCGGTTCCTTTACCATTGAACAGCAGTTTGTGCGTGTAGATGAAGTGAAAAGCGTACAGTTTTATCGCAGTAGGAATGAGCAAAACCCTCCGATTATCGAGCTGAATTCAGGGGATCGACTCAAGCTGACTTTTGATGCGCTCACCGATTTCTCTATGCAATATCGGATTGAGTTTACTCATCATGATAAAGACTGGAGACGAAGTATCCTGCTGCCGGAGGAGTATCTGAGTGGACTTCAGGAGTTGTATATCACAGGTGGGCGGAGAAACCTGCTTAACCGGCCAAGCTACTTCTCTTACTCCACCGAGTTTCCCAATCGGAATACAAGTTTCAGGGTCAGTGGTAACTACCTGATGCATGTGTATGAGCAAAGCAGCAACCGCAAAGTAATGGTTCTGCCCTTTTTTGTGCATGAAAATGAAGGACAGATCCAATCCAGAGTTGAAAAACTGTTTACCACCGGTTTTCGGGGGCGCGCTCAGCATCAGCTCTTCAGTGATTATGATTATCCCGATTTTATTCAATTCCCTCAGTTCGATCTGCATTTTGCTTTTGCACAGAATCAATTCTGGGGACAAACCCAGTATCCCACTATTTTCTCCACCATAGGAGACGGAATGATTGAGTTTCATCAATCCCGGAAAGAAGCTTACCCTGCCGATTTTGAGTTCAATACCATTGACCTGAGTGAGCTCAGCGAGTTAAGCGCTGATGGCTTTCGTTTTCTGGACTTTGACCAGGCCAGTGTTCCCCCTGCACTTTTACTTCGGGAAGATGTTCAGAATCTGAGTGCGGATACCATACGCACCCGCCGCAATCGTTTTGGTATTATAAAAAACAGCAGAGAGTCTCAGTACCTGGAAGCTACTTTTTCCTTTATCCCCAGATTCGATGTACAATCCGACACCGACCTTTTCCTGACGGGTGATTTTATTCAGTGGCAAATTTTACCTGAATTCCGCCTGCAAGTGGATTCCACGCTGGGCTGGTGGCAAGCCTCAGCAGTACTCAAGCAGGGCAGTTATGCCTATAAGTATGTGCTTGTTCGAAATGGTGAAGTAGATTTCCTCAGCACCGAGGATGGATTCACACGCAACCGACAGGAATACCAGAGCTTCGTGTATTATTACGATCCCAACCGGAATTTCTACCGGTTACTTTCCACCATGAACTTCACTGCCGATTGAGTCTAAAAATCGATTCCGATGGAGAAATAATGGATGGGTCTATTACCAAAACCCGTACGCTCATAAGGCCATCCCACATCCCAGCGGAAAGGCAGCCCAAGCACAATGGTTCTCAAACCGAATCCGGCCCCGATCAGCACATCACCATCGTAATATGAGCCGGTTCCGGTGGCACCGGAGCCGTCTACAAAGGTTCCTGTTTCTTCACGACCCACGGTGAAGTCCAACCCTTTATCATTGATGATGGGATCACCGTTCTCATCGAAGAGGCTGTAATCGATGTCCAGTCCCCATGACATACCCGCGTCGATAAAAGCTGCTCCGGTCAGATTGTATAAGGGAAGGATGGGTATAGGACCGGGTAAAATTGCCGCAAAGAGTGGAAAGCGGAATTCGGCATTGGTCAGGGCAAAACGGGTTCCGTTTATGGCATTGAATTCAAAGCCACGCAACGGTAATGCCGGCAGGGTAAAGAAGGAATCCGCGAGCCGGTCGAATGGCAAATTATTGTTGGCGAAACGCTGGTTGATCCATCCCAGACGCCCACCTAAGAAGTATGTCTGTGATCCCGGGCCAAATGAGGCTGCACCCGAACCACGAATTGCAAAAGTATATCCGTATCCCAGGTCAAAATAGTGTCTCCAATCGCCCAGTACGGAAGTAAAAGACTCTGAATCGGAGATCAATCCCGGACTACCGGATAAGCTAACCGAATACCGGGTGCCTTTGCGCGCTGTAATAAATCCGGGCAGGGTTTTGTCAGAAGTGTAAATAAGCTGAGGATAAATGAATGCTGAGGTCTCTCTGGGACTGAAATCAGGCGTAGGAGCAGGTTCATCCCCATTCGGGGTATTATCAAATGCGCCGGAGAATAAGGAGGAATAATCCCGAACGATGCTGACCGCATTCAGGCTGACATCCACTCTTCTGAATTTATCCAGCGGATACTGAAGATCCACTCCCCCTCCGAAATTACGGAATCGGAAAAGTTCGCCGTTGAAGGTCTGAAAGCTTTGCGCAAAGTGGAAGAAGTTGAAGATATAGTTGGTTCTGTTTTTAAAGTAACCATAGCGAACCGTGTATAAACTGTTTCTGAGATCAAACTGCAGGTTAGAACCGAATGAGAGCTGGTGATCACCCAAAAGATCACTGAATACAAGCTCTGCCAGTGCAAAGGATCCAAAACCGGTGTTAAAGTTACCCCCGGCGTAGGTGATATCCGGACTGAAACTCAGTCTGTAATCGCGCGGCACATATCGCCCGTCGTCTGTCAGATTAGCCTCAGGTTCAAAAAGGTCCAGATTTTCCAGTTCCAGGGTAGAATCCTGCATCACCTCTTCCGCAAAAACATAATTTCGAAAGTCGATAACGCTGTTGTCCACTACTTCTTCCTGCTGCTCTTCTTCTGCTTCGGTTTCTTCAAGTTCTGCAATTACGGCTGCTGTATCTTGCTGTAAGGCCAGCTGTTTTTCCCGATAGATATCTTTCACATACTTCACAGCCGGTACACGCTGCTCCATGCTCTCCTGCGCCCTTCTTTGTGCCCAGTAATTCGGACTGGGTTCTTCTGAAAGCCGTCTCGTGAATGGGGATTTCATCAGGAACACGTCCACATAGCCCTCATTGATAGAGTTCAGGGCAAGCCTGCTTCCATCTGCTGAGATGGAAATCTGCATTACACCAGACTGCAGATTGGTCAGCGGACGTACCGTTCGGCTGTCCAGGTTAAATTCATACACATTCTGTATTCCGTTCTTATCGGAAATAAATACCATACGATTGGTGCGGGTAACCTGAGGCCTGAATTCACTCCATATTGGGGTCTTGGTTAGCTGTATGGCACGGGCATCACCAACCTTAACACTGTAGATATCTGTGCTGTAGATATCGTCGTGCATTAATTGCTTGTAATCGAACTGATATTTATTCAATTCAACATTTGCCCCTCTTGTGGAGGTAAAATAAATGGTTTCCGAATCTGCTCCCCAGGTAGGTTCAGTATCCGAGAAGAAATCCCGGGTGACATTCACGAATTTCTTGCTCTCAAAATCGTATACAAAAATATCCTGAAATGGACCGATGTTAGCATCAAATGCCAGTTTGCTTCCATCTGGCGACCATGACACAGATCCGATTGCATCCAGAGTGGAAAACTTAAGCCTGGTTACTTTTCCCGTCTGATACTCAATGATTGCGATGTCGTCCCTGCCTTGTGATTTGGCAGACAAAGCGATTTTTGTTCCGTCCGGCGACCAGGTAAGGTTAGGATTAAGAATGTTCAACTCTTCAAATCCGGTATCCTTATTGCCATTTGTTAGGGTTTTTAGCCTTTGCCCATTTATTGCAGAAATGACACTCACATTAAACACACCACCGTCGTTGGTGATGATGGCTACTTTATCACCCTGAGGCGAAATTGCCGGACTGGTGTTATAAGGTCCGAAACTCCCTCTTTTGGTTATCAGACTGGCAATTTCTTTTGTTTCTTCCCGCTCTGCAACCTCAGGGAAATAGCGCTCCTGAAGGGCATCCTGCCACTGTTCAGAAAGTTCGCCCACACTGAGTCCAAGAGATTGGATAAATCCGGCCTGTACGTTCCGGGTCACTTTAATTCGATTCAGAATTTCGGCAATTTTCTGGCGCCCATAGGTTTCAGCAATGAAATTCCACATGGACTGCCCTCCACGGTAAGCATAGTAACCGCTGAGCTGAGGAATAGGTGGCAGGTAATTATTGATAACTGCATCCCGAATGAACATGTCAGTGTTTGAATCCCAGCCCAGGGCCATGTATTCGGCCAAGCCTTCTTCAAACCAGAGTGGGAAAACCAGCTGGATATTGTTGCTGATTATAGATTGAATAGTCCCACCGTAAAACATATCGTTGAACACGGCATGCACCAGTTCATGGTGTAGGGTTCGACGATAATCATTGAAATCTCCATCAAAAGGAAGCGTAATTCGATTCTTGAGTTTGTCGGTTACACCACCAATCCCCTCGGCGTCTATGGGTAGAGCTACCACATTGGTCTGTGAGAAATCGTTATGAGAATCATAAATGATTACCCGGATGCGGTCTACTATCTGATGGTTGAAGTCTTCCGAAATCTGTTGCAGCGATGATTCCAGAGCGTATGTAGTAAACTCAGCCAGTTCGTAGTTTTTGGAATCGTAATAGTATATATCAAAATGTTCTGACTGAATATATCGCCATTCAAACTCGTGGTATTGTACCCGGTTTTTGCCAAAGCCAAAATATTGGGCTGATGCCGTCTCGAAGCTGCATAAATGAAACAGCAGTCCAAAGCTGATCAGAATTAAAGTCTTTCTCATAACTCAGTAAATCTTGTCGGATAAAGAATCTGAATGCCTAAGCAGGCTCGAAATCAATTTGCCTTTTTTCCAGATCCGTATTGGTCACAATAATCTCAATTTTATCGCCCAGCTGGAATCGTTTTCCGGTTGATCTTCCGATCAGGCTGTGGCTGCGCTCGTCATAGATATAATAATCGCCGCTCAGCTTGGAAACACGGATCATGCCCTCGCAATAAACGTCATCAAGTACCACAAAAACACCGTGGTTGGTCACGCCGCTGATGGTACCGGTGAATTCCTCACCAATTTTATCCTGAAGAAACTCCACCTGTTTCAGTTTGATGGAGTCCCGTTCAGCTTCAACGGCATCTCTTTCCTTCTCGCTACAATGCTCACCGCTTTTCTGCAGTTCCGCATACTTGTAGGTTTTTGAGTTGCTGTTGTAGGCTTTCAGGATTCGGTGAACAATAACGTCGGGATAACGGCGGATGGGGCTGGTAAAGTGTGTATAATATTCAAAACCGAGTCCGAAATGCCCATGGTTATCCGGACTGTAAACGGCTTTAGCCATGGCACGGAGGGTCAATCCGTTAATGATAGCCTCATAATTGGTATCCTTTACCTGCTCAAGCAGCTCCTGTACATCAGCCGGAGTGATGCCGTTGTGTACCTTGAATTTAATACCCAATGGTTTCACGTTTTCAGCAACGTCATTCAGTTTTTCCTTGTCCGGTTTATCATGAATACGATAAAGGAATGGATAAAAGTCTTTTTGTTTGCGCTGTTTCTTCCCTCCTTCTTTCTCACGGATCATTTCGATGTGATGAGATACCGTTTTATTGGCCATAAGCATGCATTCCTCAATCAGGCGGTGGGCAAAAATGCGCTTTTTGATTTTCACATCAATAGGATTTCCCTCCTCATCCAGCACGAATTGAGGTTCCGGGGAGTTGAAGTCAATGGCACCTTTTTCAAACCTCCGCTGATTCAGCCTGCGAGCCAGGCCTGCGGCCATTAATACCTTATCCTGAAGGGGATGCTCTTTTCCGTCAATGATTTCCTGGGCTTCTTCATAGGTAAAGCGCTGCTTGGAGTGGATCACCGTCTCCTCTACCGAGTAATTCACCAGCTTTCCCTGGGGAGAAATCTCCATAAAACAGCTGTAGGTGAATTTATCCTCGTTCGGACGCAGAGAACATACTCCATTACTTAAATGCTCCGGGAGCATGGGAATGACCCGATCAACCAGATAAATACTGGTAGCTCGATCGTATGCTTCCTTGTCCAGAGCTGAGCCCCGCGGCATGTAATGGGTAACATCAGCAATATGTACACCCAGATAGTAATTCCCGTTATCCAGCTGTTCAATGCTCAGTGCGTCATCAAAATCTTTGGCATCGTGAGGATCGATGGTAAACACGATCTCTGAGCGAAGATCACGCCTGCGTGCACATTCCGCTTCATCCAGTTCAGTTGAAATATTCTCCGCGAAATCAATAACGGCAGCAGGGAAAGAGGTTTTGAACTCTTTGTCGACCAGAATCGACATCATATTGGCCTCATGCGAGCCGCTTTTACCCAGCGACTCCAGAATTACAGCCTCCGGCATGGCTTTGGGATGCGCCCAGCTCTCCAGTTTGAATTTAACTTTGTCGTTGACCCCTGCCCCATTGATATTCTCAGGGCGCACATAAAAATCAACGTGAGCCGAATAATGATCACTCTCGATTATAAAACGATCCTTACCCACAGATTTCAGGGTCCCCACAAAGTAGTCCTTGGCCCGTTTGACCACAGAAAGTACTTTTCCCTGGGCTTTCCTGTTATGGCCGCCACTCTTGGTTATTTTGATGCGAACCATATCGTCCTGCAGTGCCATGCCCACATTGCCCTGAGATATTTTTATGTCTTCCTCAAATCCTTCAATGCTGACGTAGGCATCACCCCGACGTGTAAAATCGATGCTGCCGGTAAAAACACCGGGTTCATCATCTTCGGGAACTTCTTCGGCCTCCGGCGCCTCAATGCGCAGCATAATTTCTTCTCCGTGTTCAGAGATGAGACCCAGATGAGCCAGTCGCTGATAGGCTTTCTGTAATTTCTTGATTTCTTTTTTTGATGTGAAGCGCAGATAATCCTGGAAATAGGTTTTAGGCAGGCGGGCATCTAAGTTTCGCTCCAGAAGGTCAAGAATGGTTTCTTCCAGAGAACTCAGATTGTGTTTATTTGACATTATGTTAATTCAGGGGTGTTGATTCAGGGATTATTCTTTGACGCTGTGATCTGTGAGTCATCAGCGTTCTTTTTCTTTGATTTTTTGATACCAAACAATCTACCAAAAAAGCGGCCGATTTTTGAAAAGAATTCGTTACCGCTGTCGAACTCGATCTGAGCTTCAATACCAACTCCGTTTATGTCCTGCACCTGCTGGGTGGTACTGCTCAAACCTGAATTAAAGGAAGGATCCTGCCGGTGAAAAGCTGTGACCGATATGGTCTGGTTAATGCGGTAGGTAGCCCCCAGATCACCAATATTGGACTGCTGCCCCGTAAGCTGACCTTCCCGGCGGAAAACTAAGCGATCATTGTAAAGGCGAAGAGCCACACCAAGGTCTACCTGATTAAATTCATTCAGGTTGAAGTCAATATCCAGACTGCTTACATCACTTTTTAGCAGGGAATTGATCTGGGATGAGAGCAGAGGAGAAATCACCTGACTGGACAAAAAAGGATTTAGTACTACCGAAGAACCGGATAAACCGGATGCAATGGTGTTATTCTGATCCTGCGAAGAACAGATGGGCACAAATCTGCCGGTCAGCAGCAATGAAGTAGCCTGAAGCAGTTTTTCATCTTCTGTGCTGTTCAGTGCATTCAGCTGCGTTTGCAGGGTGTTGTCCTGTATGTTATCAAGTGCATTGGGCAGGCGGAATCTGAAGTTATTTTCAATTGCCGACAAGGTACCCCCGATATTCAGGGCCAGTTCAACAGGCCGGCGTTGGGGAAGTTCATTGGGATCGTTGATTCGGTCCTGATTGGTACAACTCAGACTGCGCACATCAGGCCGGGAATTATAAACAGCCGTCAGGTTCAGGCGGGCATCATCCGGCGGACCCTCAAATACGATACTTCCGCCGGGTTCCAGACTCAGCCGGCGTGAGAAAATCTCACCACTCACAAAGTTGTAATTCCCCGATTGGATATCGTAGCGACCGAACATGCGTAAAGCCTGGTCTTCCAGTGATATCTGCATACGTAAATTACCTCTGGATGAAATCTGATCGCCCGTTACCGGATCAAAAATCAGGTTTACTCCAATAGCCTGGCTGCTTTCAAAACTCATATCCAGCGTGAAACGCTCATTGAAACTTAGTTCTCTTGGGTCAATTACCTCATTACCGGGCAGAACGGTTCCATTTTCCGGTGTTTGTTCATTGGTCTGATCAAAGGACTTGACCCTGCGGATGAACTTCCGGTTTTGCTCAACGGTAGTTTCCTCCAGCAGCTGTACCCCGATGGATGTTCCCTGTGTAAGAACAACCGGTCCCTCCGTGGCAAGAACCGGATTGAATGAGGTCCCGGTCATAACTACAGTCCCGGTCCCGAAAGCATCCCCGTAAAAAGGGCTATCGATACTGAAGCTGTTATTCAGGAAGTGGAACTCATCCATTTCAAGGCGCAGGTCAATATCATGATTTTGTGAAAAGTTGTTGAAGTCGTACCTGCCATTCAGCGTTGCCATACCCCCGCTTGGATCGATGATGAAGAAATCACTGAACTCAAGACCTCTTGCAGAGGAAAAGACCAGATTACCAAGAGCGTAGTAATAGGTTTGCAGAAACCGGGGTTGAATATAAATGGATTCATCCGCAGAATATTCAACCTCAAAATCATAGTCTTCAAGATTACCGCGGAAATATCCTGACCCGGTGACCCTCCCCTCCATTTCTGTGAATACCTTTGGTGCTATAAAAGGGAAGATCCACATGTCGATTTCGTTAAATGCCAGGTCGAAATAATACAGGGAATCCGGTACGGTCTGCGTTTCCAGATCCGGCGCGTTGATATAACCGTCAATCCGTATGTTTTGGCCACTACGATTATTCCGGATAAAATAATCTGGATACTTGGTTGAATCCGTCAGAATACTGATCTGCGTATCGAATCGGTTCAGATCAGCATTGAAGGCACTGTTGATGGTTATATCCCCTACAATGTTATCCGAAAAGGACAGCTTTTCAATTTCAAGCTTCCCCTGTATGGAAGGACTCTGCGTGAGTGATCTTGTGGAAAATTCCCCGTTCAGGATACCGGCAAAAGCAATACGGCCATTAATCAGTTCGGATAGATCGCTTAAATCAATATTCTGAATGTTATACTGCATGGAATCTCTCACATCCTGGCTGATCACCCCATTCAGCCTGAGCAGCTGTTCATCATTTACAGCCAGGAATTCATCGATGATCAGTTCTTTCTGATTCGTGTACCGGATCACGGGTTGACTCAAGTTAAGCCACTGATAATTTTTGTTACCCAGCAGGATATCGCGGATGGTCAGGGCGTGTTCTGTATCCTTCAAACTCAGATCGGCAAGCAGCTCAAAGCGCGCATCCTCACCCAGGGTGTCAATTTTTTGGTAGAAATACAGAGAATCGTTTTGAAGGCGGCTCGCAATTCGAACGCCCTGCAGTTGATAATCCCCAATCTCTATATTTTTAATTCCACTGTTGATTTCCAGGCCAGAAAAGTCACGAATCCGGCTGTTATACCTGAAATTACCGGTTATTTGTGCGGTAAGGGAATCGACCAGTACTTCATCAAAGGTGTTGAATACATCTACCAGGCTCAGATTGAAGAGAAGATTGCGTGAATCGGCATTAATATTTCCGATCAGCTGGGCGGTAGAGGTAATTTCGGGAAGTGTGGGGATGTAGCGGTTAAGAATGGACAGGTCTTTGGCCTGCAGATCATAGGACAATTCAAGCCTTCCGGTGTTTTGGGCAATCAGGCTGTCAGGCCTTACCTCATGATCGGCTGCGAAGATGATTTCATCCTCGTAACGCTTTACAAAATAATCCAGCCAGTGCATACCCACTGATCGTATGCGTTCAGGGTTGATATCCCCGCTCAGCACCAGGTCCATTGGGGTACTGGTGAGTCTGAGTACCCGCGCCTCTTCCGGTGAATTCAGGTCAATATACAACTGATGAATATCCAGGCTGTCACCGTTTACGACAGAGGATTCCACATCGATGCTCAGCTTTCCGAAGAGTTCTGCCAGGCTGTTCCCCTGGGCTTCCAGGTCAATATTGAAATCGGTATTGGTGTAATCCAGCCCATTTATGCTGGCAAAATCAGTGATGTCCAGTTCTTTGACTTCCCCATCCAGGGTATAGGTATTGCTTTCGCCCGTAAGATTAATTTCTGCGTTCAAATTGGCGAAAGCTTCTTCACTGGAAACAAAGAAAAGCGGGTTCATCCGGCCAGAATCCAGGGTAGATCGAATACGGATCACATCGAAGCTAAATTCATTGACGCGGGTATCGTCGAGCATCAAATCAACATTACCATTGCCTGCCAGCAGATTCAGGGCATCCGATCTGATGTTAAGCTTTCCATTAAAGGATGTTTCTTCAACAGATGCGGTCAGAAGTTCTCCAATATTCAGGCTGTCCATCTCAAGCTGCAGTTCATAACCCTGATCCTGCTGTAAAGCAATAATTCCATCCAGTTTAAGTGATCCTCTGTCGCTTTGCAGATTCATATTCAGGCTTAAGCTGTCCGCATCACCATTGAGGTAACCACTGTAAGATAAATCCCGGATGGCATCCTGCTGTACGTCCGTCAATTCCAGTAAAGGCAGGTCATATCCATTTATGAAAGCCTGCTCAAGATGAAAATCGTAACGGATATCCGGAGGGTTACTACCGTTATCCAGTTTGCCGTTTAAAACCAGCAAATGTTCATTGGAAATGAGACTAAGTCTTTCAAATTCGAAGGAGTCCAATTTACCTTCACCGCGTATGTTCAGTCTCAGATTATCCAAGGGCAGATCCCCGCTGTACATACGGTCCAGTTCATTCAGGTCCAGATAGGAATCCGAAAGATTCATACGCAGATCCGCTGTTTTCAGTAATTCCCTAAAGCCAGAAGAGCCAAAGACAACCCCACCCATTTCAAAGTCAAAGTCAAGAAAGGAAGCTCCGGCTACCAGTCTGAATGCATTAAACTCCAGGAAATTCTCATCGCTGAAGATTTGTCCACTCAATCGAAATTGATCAATCTCACCCTCTTCCAGTTCAAAGCCCAGTCTCTCGATATCCAGAAAACGCTGTTCTCGGCTCATGTCCACAAACAGGTCGGCATCCAGTTTGCGAATTTTTATTTCATCCGGCAACACCAGCGTTTTGTCGGTTACATTGTGCCGTCCTAAGTCAATTTCACCATTTCGGACCCGGATATTGGGAATAAAAAAAGCTATTTCAGTTTCTGAGGCTGTAGTACCGTTGTCTGCGGTTGGGTTTCGGGAATTAAATGCGGTAAGCAGGCTCTTTCCATCCGGATCTTCATTGAAATCCACCACCGGATTGGTGATATCAAAACGATTGAATACTAAGCGGTCATTGAGCAATTGAAAGGGTTCGATGCCCAGTATGAGGCTGTCGGCCTGCAGCATGGCTTCGATAGAGGATGAATCCGGATAGATGCGAACAGCAGACATCCGGAACTCATAGGGTATAATTCCGTCGAGAGTCCCAATACTGAGAACCCCTTCAAATTGCTGAGAGAAGATTTCTTCAGCTTTACCTGCAATGTAGTTTTTGGTGGACTTTAGCTGAAGGACACCGAAAAGCAGTACGGAAAGCAGAACAAGGGTAGTCAGGGCCAGCAGCAAGAAGCGCCAGAAAAAATCCCAGATTTTATGTGACCACCTTAGTATTCCCATATCGATTTGCCCAACGGAGCAGTACCTCTATTCGAATGTTTTTATGATAAATTCCCAGGCTGCTTTCATCTGATGTTCATCCACAAGCTCATAAACAGCTGCGGTACCGGCTTTTTCAACCAAAGCCGCACGAATACGCCCGTCTTTCACCTTTTTGTCTCTATACATTAACTCATTCAGCGACGCGATATTTCCTTTTAAAGCCTTAAGGTCCAAGTTATATAACTTCCTGAAGTCCATAAGGATATCCGGTGTGGCTTCCAATCCCATCAAACGCCCGAGTTCCAGCTCTGCCAGCATGCCGGCAAAAACCGCTTCACCGTGGTTAATGGTGTCGTAACCGGTGAAATTTTCAATGGCATGGCCAAAGGTGTGTCCAAAATTTAACAACTCTCTCAGACCGGCTTCCTTGGCATCTCTGCATACAATATCCGCTTTGATGGAGGCGCTACTGCTAATGAGATCCTTCCATTTTCCGGGGCTGGAAAAGGCCTGATCCTGAATCAGTTTTTGGCATTGTGTGATAATATCCGGTTCACGGATCGACCCATATTTCAGGATTTCGCTGATACCATTAATCCAGTCGCGCTGATCAAGGGTGTTCAGGAAATTCAGATCACAATACACAGCTTTAGGCTGATAAAATGAACCAATCAGGTTTTTTCCGGTGCTGTGGTTGATACCGGTTTTCCCGCCAATGGCGGAATCCACCATAGCCAGCAATGTGGTGGCAACCTGAATAAGCGGGATTCCGCGCAGGGCTGTTGAAGCAACAAAACCTGCCAGATCGCCAGTAACTCCGCCACCCATGGCAATAAGCGGGGACTGCCGGCTGGCTCCTTTTTGCAGCAGAAAATCCAGTGCATGTTCATACTGCCGCATGTTTTTGCTTTGCTCACCCGAAGGGATCACATGCACATGGCTCTCCCCTTCCAATGAATCTCTGAAGACTTCAATTTCCTGAGCATAAAGTTCTGAAACCCGTTCATCTATAAGCAAAAAGACCGGATTGCGGCTTTGAAACCATTCAGCCCGGGCCAAATCAGTGCTGAACAGACCATTGCCAATGTGGATGGTGTATTCCAGCTCTTCCTGAACCTGTATATGTAGTTGCTCAGACATGGCGTGATGCACGTTTGATCAGGTCATCAATAAGTTTATCCACAGAGGCATACTGATCCCGCATAAGCTTAATTTGAGCCTGTTCGTAAAGGGGTTTTCTTTTGTTGTATAAGTGAGTCAGATCAGTCCTGAGCTCACTATCCTGTTTTATGTTGCCGTCTTTATCCAGTAGCAAAGGCCTGGATGCATCCTTCCTGATTCGTTCAAGAAGCACTTCAAATGGTGTATCGATAAAGATAAGCAATCCGAACAACTTTATATGATCTACCACACGCTGGTTCTGCAGGCTGCCTCCGCCCAGTGCATAGATCCCTTTTGTTTCCGGAAGCATTGTTTTTAGGGTCCGCCATTCCAGTTCCCGAAAGTAGGCTTCTCCATCCTCACTGAAAATTTCCGGAATGCTTCTGCCATCCTTCTTTTCAATTTCCTTATCCAGATCAATGAATTCTGCCTGCACTCGTTCAGCCAGCTTTTTACCGATGGTTGTTTTTCCGGTTCCCATGAATCCACAGAGAAAGATGGAATCAGAAAATTTCCTGTCAATCAGTTTCATATTCAGGGATGCTCCGGTTTTACCATGATTACTTCTTCCCGATCCACCTTTACCAGTCCGGGAGCGGCCCCTTTTGGTTTCCGGATAAATTTACGTTTGGTGAAGATTACCGGAACCAGGTCAGAACCCTTCAGTTTCGAATTGTATGCCGCATAGGAAGCTGCTTTTTCTATGATTTCGGGCGGTGGATATTCCTGAGTATTGTTCATACGGATGATTACATGAGATCCCCCGACGCCCCGTGCATGCAGCCACAAGTCCTCTTTATGACTGAGTTGCAGCAGTTTGTCATTGCTCCGCGCATTCTTACCAATCCAGATATCATAGCTGCCTGCAGAGGCTTCAAAATAAGCTTTGCTTTCTTTTTCCTGTTTATTCCCGCTGTCAATGAGTTCATCAAATGCTTTATTCCAATCCTTCAAAGCACTGAAGTTTTCCACCTTTTCGAGAGCCTGCAAAGCCTCTTCCACTGCATTTAATTCAGCTTCCCGTATGGGCTTTTCCTTTTTAGCCTGCTCAAAGCTTTCACGGCTGTTTCTGGCCTTTCCGTAGTAATATTCTGCGTTTTCAGCGAGGTTTTTACCTTTTTTCAGAGGTATTTTAAGCTCTTTGCCTTCATTGTAGAAATCCTGAACATTCAGTGAATTTCCCTCCGCAGTCAGATGTGCACTGGACATGAGTAAGTGGCCATATTTTTCAAATGTTTCTGCTTTTTCAAGTCCCTGTTCGGCTTTTGAGAGATTTTTCACCGTACTTCGCAGTTTTTTTACTTTTTTCAGCAGCTGCTTTTCGATGCTTTCCTTTTCGTCATCAATGCGGTTCTCCCGCGATAAAGAGCGATAGGCAAAACGAATGGCTTCATCCGCTGATTCAAACTCCTTTATAACCTGACCCGGAAACAGCTTTTCATCCAGCATAACGATACTGTAATCCTCCATGACCCGGTATAAACCACCTTCCTGAAGCTGCTGGGTAATTTGCCGGGTAAAGGCTTGCAGTTTCTCATCACCTGCTTTATCAAGTTGGTGAATTTCGATGAGCTCATTTAACAGGTCTCTGGGCAACAGAGGGTTCATCCCTGTTATTTTGTCTCTGGACTGTTTGGTCGAGGACTGTTCTCTGAAAAATTGCACTTCTCTGGCTACCGGTCCCGATTTACCCTTCTCTTTATCCGGCTGCCTGAATGCGTCGATCACCTCATTTTCTTTTATCAAAAGGGCATTAGGTTTAGGGCCAAACAAACGGAAGCTGATCTGATAATCATCTTCAAACAAAAGATTAACAAAGCGGTCATGCTGAGTTAAAGTTACATCCGTAATGTGCTTTTTATACAACACCTCAAAGAATTCAGGGGTATTACTTTTTTTGGCCGGCCTGTGACGATCGGTAAAGAGGCAGGAAAATTTCGGATCCGCGGAAAATATCAGCCTGAATTCTTCGTCTATATTTTGTTCGTCATTACTGAGATAGAATTCAAGGGTATCACGATAGGGAGTGATTACTCTGCGCAGAGCAGCACCGGAGCATTTGTTTCTTAGCTCCTCGCTTAGATATATTAACAGGTAGTAATTATTCATTCGGGATTCTGAGTTTTACCAACATATGCAATATCCAATCTTCTCCTCCATCATAAACACGATCGATGCCTCATTAACCAAGCGGGGCATAGCTACGAAAAAGTTTAAGACCTGGGAAGATAACAGAATTAATGCTTCCGGATTAGAGATAGCCATAAACCTGAGTCGCAGTTCAGAATACATTAAAACGCTTGCCATCAATCTGGACTGGGATAAATTTAAAGAAGCGCGATTGGCCATCTTACTTGAAGGGATGGATAATCATCCGGTACTGAAAGAATTATCGGAAGAAGAAGTAAAAGTTCCGCCCATGGTGGATATTGAAATGGCCTGGCAGTTCGATGTGGAAAAATGTCAGCCAGTGCTGCCCGGGGTAACGGGTAATTATCGCATTGAAAATGCGAGTCGATGGATGGAATCCATTTCACGCGAAATGAACGAACTGCTCACCAATGAAGAAATTATCACGCGCTGGCATGTAGAGGTGGACGGAGACCGCAAAGGTCGTTATCTCTCTGCCATTCACCTCATCTCCTATTTTCAGTACAACATGAGTGAACTGCATAATCTGAATGACATCAAGCATTTCCTGAATCTTCAGATTCATGATTTGCTGAGAAAAGCGAACAAGGTCATTTATCAGTCGGATCACATTATTACTGAAACCATTGCCGCCTGAGCAAAAAAAAGGCTTCTTACGAGGTAAGAAGCCGGAAAATTACTTTTTCTTCTTATGTCTGTTTTTTCTCAGACGCTTTTTTCTTTTGTGCTTCGCAATCTTTGCACGCTTTCTTTTTTTACCGCTTGGCATGAATCAAAAAGTTTAATTGGCTGATTAAGGGCTGCAAATATACGAAGATTTGCCTAAAAAACTATTCAGGATGCAATCAGCTGAGCCTGATTTACTGATTCTTTAAATTCTTTGGATACCTTCAGTACCGGTACATGTTGTTCAGGTACAATCACTTCCTCGTTTGTTTTTGGATTACGGGCAACACGCTGGGCTCTCTGCACAACTTTAAAGCTGCCAAATCCACGAAGCTCAATGGTTTCTCCTCTTTTCATAGCGTCAATAACCGTCTCTAGAAAGCCTTTAACCACGGCTTCGGTTTCCACCTTGGTAAGTCCGGTTGAGGATGCGATGATATCTACAATATCTGCTTTTGTCATTGGTCTGATTTTTATTAAAACTCCTACTCACTGCACGACTGCGTGATCAACTACGGTAAAAGGACACCAAAACCTAAATCGTTCACTTGAGCAGTATATTTTTTAACAAGGCCTTTGGAAGGTTCCTAAAATATTGTGTCAAAAATCCATTATACTTTCAACTTCTTGTTTCAGAGTAGACGAATACATAATTAACCTATTTATTACAGATGGAAGTTTTTGAGAACGTAGTCCATTTTCTCAACGACCTAGTATGGTCCAAACCCTCCGCTTTTCCCCTGATGATTGCCGTACTTTTGGGATACGGTATCTTTATCACGCTAAGACTTGGCTTTGTTCAACTGCGCAGATTTGCCCATGGCATCAAAGTGGTAAGCGGTTACTATGACAGTGAGGAAGACACCGGAGATGTAAACCACTTTCAGGCCCTGACCACCGCCCTATCCGCAACGGTTGGTATCGGTAACATTGCCGGGGTAGCGATTGCCATTCATTACGGCGGACCGGGTGCTCTTGTATGGATGTGGCTCACAGCCTTTCTTGGAATGGCCGTAAAATACTCTGAATGCACGCTGGCCGTGAAGTATCGTGTTGTCAATGATGATGGCTCCGTTTCTGGCGGTCCTATGTATTACATCGAGAAGGGTCTTGGCCCGAACTGGAAATGGCTGGCTGCCGGTTTTGCAGGACTGGCCGTTATCTGTTCTTTTCTGACCGGTAATGCTGTACAGGCCAATACCATTTCAGATGTGATGTATGCCGAATTCACCATTCCTGTGTGGGTTACCGGTATCGTATCAGCCCTGACCGTAGCCTTTGTCATCATTGGAGGGATCAAGCGAATAGGGAATGTAACGGCCAAACTTATGCCTTTGATGGCAACCATTTATATTCTTGGAGCCCTTACTATTCTGATTTTAAATTATGAAAATATCATCCCAAGCTTTGGCCTGATCTTTGAAAGCGCCTTCAAGCCTAAAGCCGGACTTTTCGGTGCCGGGTCCGGTGCTTTTATGGTAACCATGGTCTGGGGTATTAAACGGGGCCTCTTTTCAAATGAAGCCGGACAGGGATCGGCACCCATCGCCCATGGTGCTGCTAAAACAGAAGAACCGGTTCGTGAAGGCGTAGTTGCTCTTCTGGAGCCTTTCATTGACACCATTGTGGTGTGTACTATGACCGGTTTGGTTATTGTGTCTACCGGAGTATGGGATCAGCGGCATCCATCTGTTTTTGAATCAAGCAGTGCGGACTACGAGTACACCATCGATAATGACGAACAGGTTTTGTTGGTTGATGATGGCAAAATCCTGAATGGGCGCATCAGCCGGAATGACGGTCCTGTAGCTGAGCTTTTCCTGGATGAGAGCAATACCCAACCTTTCAGCGGGCGCATCGAAGTACGAGATGGCCTCACTACCTTCATTACCTCTGCCGAGGAAGAAATCACCGTTTTGCATACGGCAACACTTGAAAACGGGGCACCCTTAACCACAGTGGCCTTTCAGAAAGGCTTGTCCCCTATTTTAGGCGGTAAAGGCGGTGGGTACATTGTTGCGGTCTGTGTTTTGTTGTTCGGGATCTCTACATCTATCAGCTGGAGTTATTATGGCGACCGCTCCATTCAATATCTTGCAGGCGACAATTCGATAATCTATTACAAGGTGATCTACATCATGATGCACTTTGTGGGGGCCGTTCTTACCCTTGAAACCGTCTGGGCCATCGGGGATATTGCCCTCGGGCTTATGACCTTCCCTAACCTGATCGGACTCTTTGCCCTATCAGGGGTGGTGGCCACCTCTTCAAAGGTGTACTTTGCCAAGATGAAAGAGCAAAAATCGTGAACAGAGCTGCTGTTCTTGATATTGACCATCCCATTATTGACCGCTATCTCACCATCCTGAGAGATAAAAACAGCGGAACCCAACAGTTTCGCAAGGCGATGGAAAATATTGCAACTATCTTGGCTTATCATGCCCTAGCCGATTTGCAGCTCTCGGAGAAAACCATTGAAACACCAATTCAGGAAACCACTGGATATGAAATCAGGGATGAGGTTTTTGTTATTCCTATCCTCAGAGCCGGTTTAAGTCTTGAGGATGGCATAATTCAGTTTATTCCAGATGCCAGAGTAGGCCATGTAGGTGTTTATCGGGATGAGGAAAGCCACCAGCCGGTAAATTATTACCACAATCTACCGGATGGCATTGAACGAGCCTATACCCTGGTTATTGATCCCATGCTTGCAACAGGCGGGAGTGCCGTTCATACACTCAAGTTTCTCAAAGAACAGGGCGCCGTTAATATTCGGTTTGTGTGCCTGATTGCAGCTCCAGAGGGCATTGAGCACCTGCAGTCAGAACATCCCGAAGTGAAAATTATTACCGCCGCCATCGACGACCACCTGAACGACCAAGCCTATATCGTACCTGGGCTTGGAGATGCCGGAGACCGCTATTTTGGCACAACTTAAGTCCTGCATCCTTTTTACGGCTAGTCTTTTTTGGCTGCTCGGCTGTACAGATCTGTCGGAATATGACCGTGTACAGATACAGGAAGCCTTGGCTGATTCACTCATTGCGACCACGGAAAGCAATGAAGTCTTCATCCGGTTTTTTGAGAAAGAGAAGCTCAAGCTTCAGATCAGGGCCGGTAGTGCTGAAAGCCTGACGAACGCCGGAAATTCACGAACCCGTTTTAGCGGTGAAGTAGAGATCGAAATATTTGATGAGGAGTTGAATCCTTCTACCCGGGTAAGCGCCAACCGGGCCATCTACTATCCGGATAAATCAGAATTTGAGTTGTTTGAGGAGGTTTTTGTGCTCACCTCAGACAGCAGCAGACTTCGTACCGAGTACCTGAAATGGCAGCGGAAATCCGGTGCCATCAGTTCTCCAGAGTTTGTAATCATTGTAACTCCGGTCGATAGTATTGCCGGCAGTGGCTTTATCGGGAAAGACGACCTCAGCGAGTACAATATTGCTGAAGGATCCGGAGTAACCACCATCAATAACTGACCACTGTATCAATTATGGGCCGTGATCTGCGATATCACTTCCTGCTCTTTTTTATGCTGATGCCCGTTCTGCTATCTGCCCAGAATACCTCTCAGGTCAGAATCCTTTCCTCAAGCAGTTTATCACTGGAGAACGTCGGTGGTGAACAAATTCAGAAGATCATTGATGCTGAGGTGAGTGCTGAAAATTTCCGCATCCTGGCCGACAGCGCTGTTAAATTCGTGAACCGAAGTGAATTCCGGGCCTTTGGCAACATCGAAATAGAAACCGAAGGAAAATGGATCTGGGCCGACAGCCTGTATTATTTTATCGATACAGACTATAGTCGACTCAGAGGCCGTGTAATTATTGCAACCGACAGCAGTACCATTTTTTCCAACGCAGTGGATTATCTTTTTGCGCTGGAAATTGCCCGTTTTCTGGATTTTGTTCGTCTGGAAGATCAAAGCGGGGTTCTGACGGCTAGGGAAGGCGATTACTTCCAGAAACAGGACAGCGCTGTTTTCAGAAATCAGGTTCAGCTGGTCGACAGCGCTCAGTATGCCCGGGGCGACAGTCTGCTCATTAACCGAAGTTCTGAACGTTTTGAGTTTTTCGGAAATGTGTTTGCCTCAGACAGTACCAACAATACCATCTTCTCATCGGATTATATGAGCGGGGATTCCACCGGTAACCGGTCTCTGATGGGGCAATCCTATCTGCGCAATATCAATTCGGACAGTACCGAGTCTGATACTACGCACATTAATGCAGAGATCATTCGTGTGCGTCAGGATTCTACCTACAGGATAACAGAGGCCATAGATTCAGTGCGCATCTGGTCTCCTGAATTTTCTGCCGTTGCCGACAGCAGTATACTGGATGACCGGCAGGAGCTGGTTGAGCTTTTTCTAAATCCTAAAGTCTGGTATGATAATGTTCAGCTTAGCGGGAGCTACATTAGGGTAACTTTTGACTCATCTTCCATACAGCAGCTGGATGCATATCCCGAGCCTTTTGCTGTGGCGGAAGATTCGGCCAGCGGGAGGCTGAATCAGATTACAGGAGACTCCCTCAGGGCTGATTTTGAGATGGGTAGTTTGTCTACGATTTCTGTCTTCCCGACCAATGCGGTGCTTTTTCATTCAGTGGATGAAGAAGGTAAATCGGACGGCGCCATTGAATTCAATGCCCTTCAGCGCACCGTTCTGTATTTCAGTGAATCGGGTATTGATTCCGTGGTTTCCGTGAAATCGGTGGATGGAATTTATATCCCGGAATTTGAAGATCTTTCCGGACGACAGCTGGATGGATTTGTCTGGACGCCGGAATTACGTCCGGTTAAGCCGGTGAAAACTATTCCCGGCGAAAGGGATGGATTGCTGCCTCAGGTCCCATTCCCGCTGCCCATGCGCTATCAGGATTATCTGAGGCGCGAGAATAACTGACATTCTCAGGAAGCCAGTGCCTTCTTAACCTCGTCCAGAATCAGAGGCACATCGTAGGGTTTCTGCATATAATTTGTGACCAGCCCTGCTTCTATGGCGTTCTGAACGCGATTATCCATATCATAACCGGAGATGATCATATAGGGACGATGATTGTATTCCGCCTTAGCCTTGTTCACGAATTCAAGTCCATCCATTTTGGGCATTTTCATGTCGGAGATAATCACGTGGATGCCGGGATTCTTCTCCAGCAATTCCAGCGCCTCCTCACCCGAAGAAGAGGTGAGTACCTCGAAATGCGGGGCCATGAGTTTACTGAAGAGCATCAGGTTCAGGGGCTCATCGTCAACGTATAGTAATATTTTTTTCTCCGGCATGGCGACTTCTTTCTTGAATAGTTAGTGAGATTTGAAGGCATTCAGCTTAACCGCTACAGTAGTTCCTTTTCCAACTTCTGACTCGTACCTGATCTCGCCTTCATGCTCTTCAATGATATTAAAAACTATGGATAAACCAAGCCCCGTTCCCTTACCCGGATCTTTGGTGGTAAAAAAGGGATCAAAAATTTTATTCAGATGTTCCTGAGGGATCCCATTGCCCGTATCTGTAATTTTAACATGCACTTTATTTTTGTATCGACGGGTGCTGATACGGATTTCACCTTTGCCTTCAATTGCCTGTATGGCATTTACCAGCAGGTTCGTGAATACCTGGTAAAGTTTGCTTTCATTGCCGACCACAAACAGTTCATTTTCTGAGTTGTATTCTCTTTGAATTTCTATCCTGCTTTTATATTCGTAGTGCAGGATAGTGAGACAGTCTTCAAGCAGTTTATGGATATTTACCTCTTCATCCATCTTAGCCTGAGAGCGACTGAAAGCATTCATGCTTCGGATGATCTTAACGATGCGTTCAACGCCCACCTCAATACTGCCCATCAGTTCCTTATACAGCCCTTTATCCTCTACAACAATACGATCGCCCTCCTCTGAGGTCAGGCCTTTGATAAGCTCAGCCCCGGCCTGAATGAAGTTTACGGGATTATTAATCTCGTGGGCAATACCAGCAGTCATCACACCCAGGGCGGCCATTTTTTCGGATTGCACTAATTGCAATTGAGTTTGCTCCAGCTCATTTATCGTTTGCTGAAGTGATTTATTTTTTTTCTCAATCTCAGCCGTGGCTTCATCCACTTCTTTTTTCAGCGCCTCTTGTTTTCGAAGAACCAGGTAATATCGAAATCTGAATCCGGCTATAAACAGAAGAACCAATCCCATTGCAGATAACAGAATAAACCACCATTTACCTGTCAGAGACTGATCAACAGAAAAGGAATACAGAAGAGGTTGACTCCAGTCACTGTTTTCATTTCTGGCCTGCAGAATAAAGGTGTAATCTCCATGCCTGAGGGCATCATAAATGACTTCCGTTTCACCCGAATTGCTGGCGTAGCGCCAGTTTTCACTCAGACCAGCCAGTTTATATCGATAGGTGATGATATCATCGTCCTGAAAGGATATGCCCCGGTAGTTAATGCTGATGGAATTGGAGTGATATGGTAAAAGTGGATTCTCTGTTTGCAGCAAATTTTCTCCGTCGGCTGCCCGGATGGATTCAAAACCGAGTACCGGAGTAGTCTCATTGCTAAGATCTTCCTCATCATTGTATATACTGAGTCCGAGTTCGGTACCAATCCAGATTTTATTTCTGCTGTCTTTGATGAATGCATTCCGGTTCACTTCATTACCCACCAGTCCCTGACCACGGCGGTAAAATCGGGTGTTGCTCCCATCAAAATGATATATGCCATTAAAGGTGCCGACCCAGAGATGGCTTTTGTGATCGGTGAGCACAGAAAAACTGGTTTCTTCAAAGGGCAGATCCTGTCGATATGGAACCAGTTTATCTCCAGCGATGACAGCAAGTCCCCCTGCGGTTGCCACAAAAAACTGCCCGCGCCAGCGGGTTATCGAATAGGTATTATTGTAGGGGCGGAAATCTGATCGATAGGTTTTTAATTCACCATCCGCATACAGCTGAACCCCGACATCGGCCGTCAGCAAGGCAAGGTATTGATCGTCCAGATTGATAAGGTTCCGGATAAGACCGGATTCGGATGTGAGTACTTCGTTTAGAACCCGGCCTTTCATTTCGAATAAACTCAATCCATCGGTTACATACTGTTCTCCACGGTAACTTTCAATACTGGTAATTCCGTCTATTTTACGATTGAATACAACCGGACTCAGATAATTCTGGGTGAGCTCAAACAATCCACTCTGATTGGCAGCGATGAGGATGTCGCCCTGACCGCTTTCTGCAATATCCAGAATGCGAACGTTCAGCAGGTCCCGTTCTGAGGGTAATTCAACAGTTCGGATGATTTTACCATCCCTGAAAATATTCAGATGGTTCACATTGGAAACATACATACTACCATCCGAGGCTTCGAAAACGGTGGTTACTTCATCATCCGCAAGACCACTGTCCCTATTGTAATTTTCGAACTTGAGTAGATTGAATTTGAATAGTCCCCTGTTATCCACCGACCAGATATTATTTTCACGGTCCAGCAAGATTCGGTTTGAGAGTATATTCTGCTGCCGACCTTTAATGGCCATGACCCTTGTTTCTCCGGTTTCCTCATCCACCATACGCAGCGGGGATAAAGAGTGATAAAAGATGCGGTCACGGTTATCAACAACCAGCGAGTGCCTGTTATAAAAGGAACGGATATCCAGCCCGGTCTCATCCGTGATTAAATTCCATTCTCCATTCTCCACAAATCCCAGCCATTTAAATCCCAGAAAATACATCCGTTTATCTTTGGGCTGCATTAGTAAAATATGCTTATCCTCTGGCAGGAATGGATGATACCGGCTCAGTGACAGTTTGCCATCATTAAATTCAAACTGCCCCTCCATTGCATTCAGATAAAAGACTGAATCTACAAGCTGAATAGAGTTGAATCCACTTTCGGAGTCGACTTCAGCAACCGGGTATGCTTTCCAGGCCGAATCACTGCTCACTCGATGATAAACCTGATTAGTCCATCCCATCAGGATCTCGTGCCCATCCGGATGAACGGCTACATCGAACAGGAAAGAACTGAAGGGAATCAATTTATTCGGCAGATGCTCACATGTCCACTTTTCACTTCTGTAGCTACAGAGTAGCGGTGTACTTTGATGGAGTCCCATCAACCAGATACTACCATCCGCAGCTTTCCGAATACGTGTAGTCTGATCGTGCGGAAGATTCAGGCTATCGGGAAAAACAGTCCAGTTGTGGGCATCATAAACGGTGATTCCGTTCGAAGTTACAAACCACATCTCACCATTATCTGCCTGAATGGCATCAAAGATAGCATTCGAAGGCAAACCGTCTTTGGTGGTATATACCTTAGCCGGATAGAACTGGGCATGAGCTTCAACCGAGACAAAAGCCAGCAAAAAGATGAACAGCTTAGTTTTCATTCTAAAGATATACTGAAACGGAATCTTGACTCACCAAAGAAAATAAAATGAAATTCAATTCCCTATTTTATCGGTAGAAATAACACTGAGCTAATTTTATTTCGATCTATTTTAAAACCTGTTTATTTCCGCCTATTTCAGCCACTCCACTGCCTTTTCCAGATCCAGTAATACCGATACGTTAAAGCCTTCATTCCGGCTGGCCGTTTCATAGAACAGATATTTCTGAACGCCAGGCGTATCTTCGCTCACAAGTAAAGCTACTTTGGTTTTACCTTTGTCGGCATGTTGCAGTTCGGGCAGGCTTTTAACCACTTCGTACATATCCCCAACTCCTGCCCGTAAATCCAGTTTGCGGATATCATGCAGAATGTGATATCCAAACTCACCCGCTTTTCTTCTGCACTCACTTATGTATTGACGCCCTGAAACCCGATCCATGCGCCCACTGGCCCTGGCCCGTATTATTTTTAGCTCATGGTCGATATCTATCAGGGTTTCCATAAAAAAAGGGCTAACTCCTAAAAGTTAACCCAATTCATGTTAAGCAATTAATAAGTCATGGCGC
The DNA here is from genome assembly GCA_964413935.1 of uncultured Balneolaceae bacterium. GTDB lineage: Bacteria > Bacteroidota > Rhodothermia > Balneolales > Balneolaceae > CAYPTY01. The sequence goes on from CAYPTY010000005.1 coordinate 107,054, forward strand.
TCAGGCCAGTTCCATTTCTTCGTTTTCCCTGATTACACGTTCCTGTACATCATAGGGTACTGCAGCGTAATGAGAATATTGGCGGGTATAGGTTGCCGATCCCTGAGTCATAGACTTCAGCCTTGTTGAGTAATAATCAAGTTCCTCAAGAGGCACCTGAGCTTTCAGTTTTTGCAGAGCACCTTCCGTGTCCATACCCTGAATCTGTGCACGGCGTGTTCCAAGATCGCTCATAATATCACCCATATATTCGGCCGGTACCAGCACCTCGATTTCATAAACCGGCTCCAGGAGTTGTGGGGAAGCCTGCATAAAACCTTCTTTGAATGCCATCAGGGATGCTGTCTTGAAGGCGGCCTCGTTGGAATCCACAGAGTGCATAGATCCGTCATAAACGGCCACATGTACATCTCGAACCCGGCAGCCACTCATGGGCCCGTTTTCCATTTTATCCATGATTCCTTTCACTATGGCCGGCATAAACCGGTTGTCTATCACACCGCCCACAATGCAATTATCAAAGACCAACTTACCGCCCCAGGGCAGTTCAATCACATCGGAATTTCTAACCTTCAGTTCGGGTGGAAAACTGCTTTTTCCTTCTTCATAAGGCTCAAGATACAGATAAACCTCCGCATACTGTCCTGCACCACCCGACTGCTTTTTATGTTTGTACTGGGTTTTGACCATCTTGGTGATGGTTTCACGATACGGAATGCGCGGTGTGTAAAATTCGACATTCAGCCCGAAGCGATTTTTCAGGGCATGTTCGATCACATTCAGATGCTCTTCGCCCTGTCCATGCAGAATAACCTGCTTCAGTTCCTGGCTGTGCTCCACTTCAAGAGAGGGGTCTTCCCGCTGCAACTGATGCATTGCATTTCCGAGTTTATCCTCATCACCCTCTTTGGCCAGCTTAACGGCTGATCGAATGGTGGTTGGCGGGAATTCAATGTAATCCAGTTCAACCGAAGAGCCTTTCACATGCAGGGTATCATTCACATCCCCTTCCTTTAGTTTAACCACGGCTGCAATATCGCCGGTACTTACGGAAGCCACTTCATCCCGATTATGTCCTTCGGTGGTATAGAGGTTACCCAACCTCACCTGATTACCCGATCGGGCTATTTCCAGATCCATCCCGGCCTTCACTTCCCCGCCATAAACTTTAAAATAGATCAGCTCGCCCACATGAGATTCCGAATGGGTTTTAAACAGGAACATCACAGGATCCCCATCGGGATTCAATGCAAAATCATCGCCCTTAACTGTTTTCGGGGCATTGGCCTCTACCGGGTTCGGGGCTACATCACCCAGAAAACCCATTACACGACCGGTGCCCATATTTCGTTCTGCACAGGAACAGAAAACGGGAAATATCTGCCGGTTTACCAGGGCCATATGCAGGCCATGCTGCATCTGTTCTTCATCCAGTTCTCCCTGTTCAAAATACAAATCCATCAGCGACTCGTCATTTTCTGCGATCAGCTCTACCAACTGTTGATGTAATACCTCTGCTTTGTCTTTTTCTGAATCCGGAATGGGTAATTTATCCGGCTTGCCGCCGTCTTCAGGGAACTCATACATGGTCATGCGCAGCACATCGATAATTGCATGAAAATCATCCCCCTCACTGTAGGGATATTGTACGATGGTAACTTCGCGACCAAAGTGTTCTTTTGCGGTATCTACCGTTTTCTGAAAATCAGACTGGGAGCCATCCAGTTTATTTACCACAAAAAATGAGGGCACATTATAGCGTCCGGCATATTTCCAGAGGGAGTCGGTTCCCACTTCCACTCCATTTTCTGCATTCAGAACAAAAATTGCGGTATCCGCTACCCGAAGAGCACCGGCTACCTCTCCTATGTAATCGGAAGTGCCCGGTGTATCGATGAGATTGATTTTATTTCCTCTCCAGTCCAGATTCATGAAGGATGAGAAGACTGACTTTTCTTTTTCATGTTCGATTTCGTGAAAATCGGATACGGTATTTTTTTCGGAAATACTGCCTCTTCGTTTAATCGCACCGGCTTCGAATAGCATGGTCTCGGCGAGTGTTGTTTTACCTGAGCCCGAGTGACCCAGGAGAACGACATTTCGAATGTGGGCAGGATTATAAACTTTCATTGGAAACTCCTTTTGGTGAAATTTGAAAACAGGAATCGAATTTGTATCTACTGTCTTTCTGCATTGGTGTTTTGATAGGCTTGCTGAATTTCTTACATGGATCCCCTTTTCATTGTGCAGAAACAATTGCTTGGAAGTAATTTAGGATACTTCGTAATTAAATCAAGATGAAAAAGCTCTTATTGATACAGACCGGCGGCACCATTGCCATGACCATGAAGAAGGATAAGGTGGAGCTGGATCTGCACTACTGGCATCAGCTGCTGAAGGAAGAATTCCCCGAGCTGAGTGCCCTGGCCGATATTGAAACCAAACCCCTCTATTTTGAGGACTCCTCTGACCTGAATCCCGAGCATTGGTTGCAGATCGCGAAAACCATTGAAGAGAGGCATGATGATGTGGACGGTATTGTGATCTTGCATGGTACCGATACCATGGCCTACACCTCTACCGCTCTATCATTCGGATTGCGTGGCCTTAAAATACCGATCGTGTTTACCGGCAGCCAGGTGCCCATGAGCAATCTTCGAAGCGATGCCCGGCGTAATCTGATAAACTCCATTGAAATTGCAACCTGTGATATTCCCGAGGTCTGCATCTGCTTCAATGACCACGTTTACCGTGCCAACCGAAGCACCAAAATGAGCATTGGCGATTTTGATGCCTTTGCTTCACCCAATATACCACCGCTTGCTGGAATCGGGCTGAAAATTGAAATCAGTGATCAGGTTCTGCGCGATGCCCAGCCTTTTGTAAATAACTGTGCTTTCAAAAACCGGATTTTCGTACTTACTCTCTTCCCCGGAATGAGCGTCGATTATCTGAACTGTCTGAAGCTAAGCGAACTGGATGCCGTGATTATCCGGGCTTTTGGAAGTGGAAATTTTCCTACAAAAGGTCCTTTCTCTTTACTTCCATTTTTGGAAAAATGCAGACAGGAAGAGGTCATCGTAAGTATAGTGTCCCAGGCCGATTACGATGCGGTTGATCTGAAAACCTATGCGGCAGGCCGAAAGGCGCTGGAACTGGGTGCTGTGGGCGCCAAAGACATGACCCTTGAGGCCGCAGTTACTAAGATGATGTGGCTCACGGAACACTATTCCGATAAGAATGAGATCAAAGAACTGTACAAGCGTCCGCTGGCAGGCGAATTAACCAGATAGCTTATGTTTTTTATTTTCGATGTGGAAACCATACCTGACATTGCCTTCATTCGCAAGGTATTGCAGGACGATTTTTCGGAGGATGATGTGTTACTGGAGCGGGCCTCAGAGGAGCTTGCCCGCAATAAATCCGGCTTTCTTCCACCGATGTTCCATCGCATGGTATCCTGGGTAGGACTCTGGATTGAGAACACCGGCCATCCCAAACAAAAAGCGGCCTGGCATGGTGAAGATGAAAAGGAAGGGTTAATCAAACTGTTTGAGGTCCTGAATACCTACCGGGATTTCGGGTTGATTCATCACAACGGCAAAGGCTTTGATATTCCTCTGATTACCTATCGTGCTTTGAAACACCAGCTGCAGATGCCCACCCGAATGAGTGATCACGACATTAAGTACCGCTATTCCAAGCAGAATGTGGATCTGGTGGATGAATTCAGTAATTATGGATCCAGCTCATGGCCCAAACTGAAGCATCTGGGTTATCTGATTGATATCCCCTTTAAGCAGACCGGTGAAGGAAATATCGTTTTTGAAATGTTCAAAGAGGGGAAGCTTCCAGCCATCGAACATTACTGTTATGAGGATGTGATGGCTACCTACATCGTTTGGCTGAATCTGCGCCACACCGAAGGTAACATTCCAACGGATGATTTCCGGAATTTAAATGAACGGGCGCTGGGTAAGCTGAGGGAGATTCAGAACAGCGCACCCGAATGATTCAGACAATCCGATCCGGATCGCTGTAATCCAGCACCTCACCCCGATATCCGAAAATGCGTTTAATCCACTTTACCGTCGATTCGGACTGATTCCTGATATACCATTGATCCGCTGCTCTCCGTGCTCCCAATCCATAGGTAGGATAAGGATGAATGGTATCGGCCATATTCCTCAGAGTTACTCCGTTCTTCATAGCCAGAGCAAAATTGGAAATGAGATCACCGGCCTGAGCTCCTGCAATGGTTGCTCCGTAAATTTTACCATCCAGTTTTCGGGCAAATACCTTGATTAGTCCTCGAGTTGCCCCGTCGGTGATGGCCCGGTCTATTTTGGAATAGGGAAATCGATAGGTTTGGAATGAGGTACCCTCTTCTTTCAGTTCTTTTTCGCTTTTTCCGACATGAGCCAGCTCGGGTTCAGTAAAGGTGGCCCAGGGTACATGATCTTTATCAATATTCATGGGAAATTTGAGCAGCATATTGGTGACGGCAACCTTGGCCATGTGTTCACTCATGTGGGTGAACTGATATCGCCCAGTTACATCCCCGATAGCATAAATATTACTCTGGCTGGTTCTGCAATGCTCATTCACTTTGATGCCCTTTGCGTAGGTTTCTACTCCGGCTAAATCCAGACCCAGTCCATGTAGATTAGCCCGCCTGCCGGTGGCAACGAGCAGGGCGTCCGCACTAAGAGTATCCGATTCTCCACCTTTCTCAAACCGGATCACCTTTTTTCCCTTCTCTTCGATTACCTCAGTAATTTGAACATTCAGCTTGAATTCTACACCGTCTTCAATAAGCTTTTCCTGCAGAATTTCTACCAGTTCTGCATCGTCATTCAGCATTATGCGATCGGCCATGTCCAGCACAGTTACCTTGCTGCCCAGATGGGTAAATGCCTGCGACATCTCAATCCCGATTGGTCCGCCCCCGATGATGGCTAAGTGTTCGGGTTGTTTTTGATTCAGGAAGAGGGATTCGTTGGTGAGATAATCAACGGTATCCAGTCCTTTGATGGGTGGTACAAATGCTGAAGCACCCGCAGCTATCACAAAATATCTGGAACCGATGGTGCGAAGTCCACCATCCTCCAGAGTCACTTCAATGTGATGGGAACCGGTAAAAGTGGCGCTGCCCTGTACAACCTCAATGCCCATTTCCTCATATATCTTCGGATCATCCGCATCCTCATAAACTTCCTGAATGGTATGCTGTACATGCTTGATTACCTTGGCAAAATCAATGTCAGGCTGTTGATCGGTGAGCCCGTATTTTGAAGCTTTTCGGATGTCAGCGGCAACTTTTCCCGCTTTCAGCAGAACTTTCGAGGGAATACAGCCCGACCAGGTACAATCTCCGCCCAGTTTGTACCGCTCAATCATCATGGTTTTGGCACCCAGGTTTGCGGCTACCCCTGATGCGGTTAGTCCGGCAGCTCCCCCTCCGATCACTACAACATCATATTCAAACTTCGCCATGCTCCGCTCCTGCCTGCTGATTTTGGATTCCATCCTGTATTTTCTTCCAGGTACTGTAAATGCCGATTCCAACCATGAGCATAACTATTCCGTACACCCAGATCGGCACATTTCTACCGGCTATAATGAGATATAAATAGGCCGACACAAAAAAGAACAGGCTTAACAAAGCCTGAACGATGATGGGTTTACCCTTTCTGAGATTTCGGATCAGCCAGCCGAGTGAAAGGGAAAAAAGAGGTATAGCCCCTACATATATACTCCCGAAAATGATTGGATTCACTCCGTATTGCTCCCCAAGCCCTAAAAACCAGTCGCCAGCGTTCTGAATCAGTTCCGCAATCATAAATATTATTCCATTAATTTTTGTATAAAACTGAGCCTTTGGCCGATTAGTTCATGATTGGCAAAGTGTTACAGAATTGTTAGAAACAAAAAAAGCCCCGCTTTCGCGGGGTTTTTCAAGCTACAATAAAGTGATTTCTTACTGAATATTTACGGGAATGTCTATGTCAATATCAGATTCGTCACTTTTGTCTGTACCGTTTTTAGGTCCTTCATCATAATGGCTCAGCACTACGTTTAGAGTAGCGGTATCTGCACCACCAGCTGATACCACAACAAGGTATTCCAAACCAACAGGTAGCTGGTTCGAATCCTGATCAGTAATCGTAATGGTTACACGGGCAGCACCGGATCCACTCAACTCATAAAAAAACTGATGCTCATCATCTTCTTCTTCCACTTCTTCGGTGATGTCTTCGGCCGGATTTTTGGTAGTATCCAGCAGCTCGATGGTACCGCTGTAAGAAGTACCGGCAGCAAGAGTCAGTGTACCGATGGTTGGGGCGTTTCCGCCTTCGCCGTCCGCATCTTCCCAGGTAACGGTTGTGGTATTGTTTGTTTCATTACCCTGTGCATCCAGCTCAGTGAGTGTCAGGCGAACGAGGGTAATCAGTTCTTCTTCACCCGGACCTTCATCCACGCTTGACGGATCATCGTCGCAGGAGGCAAAAGGAAGGATAAGTATTGTGGCCAGTAGAAAAAGGCCAAATCTTGATGTGTATGTTTTCATAGGTCTTAATGATTGATTATTGATGGATGGTTGTTGGTAAAAATAAAAATCATTGGCTGCTCCCGAATGGAACGCTCAGGCGCATCAGCAGATTACGCCCGGGTTCATCGATGAAATATCGAAAGCGACTCAGGTATTCCCTGTAGGTGGTATTCAATGCATTGTTCAGGGAGAGGGACAACTTCGGTGCATTCCGGCTGCTGCCCAGTCGGGTTCCGAGTTGAATATTGGCCAGAAAATAGGCTTCAGGCGGATCAGTGTAATCGATCCCCTCAGGGAAGCGGGTTTGTTCAGCCACATAATTACCGGAAAATTCCAGATAATTGCCGTTGAACAGTCCCATGTCTTCCAAATCGAAATGTACAGAGGCGCTGGCCCGATCAGCCGGCATAAAAATCAGAGGAACATCATCATCCAGGTTTGTTGCCCGAATCAAGGAGAGTGAAGTACCCAGTCGAATTCCAGAGGTCAGCTGATATTCGTAAACTGCATCAAAACCCCGCATTATGGTATCCGTTGAGCGATAGCGAAACAGCGGGAAAGAACCACGGATGGTTAGTACCGGCTCGGTACCCGGCTGCAGATAGATAAATTCATCAATGAAGTTGTTGTATACGCTCAGCTGCAGGTAGCTTCTGGGGCCCGCGTTTCTAAGCGTGATGTCAATATTATAACTGCGCTCTACACCAAGATCAGGATCACCCAGTTCATACTGCGCGGTTCCATGATGCACGCCATCACTGTATTGTTCATTCACACCCGGTGGGCGCCATGCGGAACCAAAATTGGAACTCAGCGACCATTCTTCATTAAACTTGTAAATAACCCCGCCCACAAAGGTCAGATTCTGGAAATTGAAATCCTCACTTTGCACCACCCTGTTTTCCAGCAGAAATACCCGACGCCAGTGATAGTCATATCGAAGACCGGCTTCCAGCGTCCAGAGCTGGTTGGTCCACTTTTCTATGGCATAAATTCCCCCGTTATAGGAACGGAAATTTGGAATGAGAAAGCCGGAGCCACTCCTCACATTGCCCTGCCGCATCCCGTTAAAACCGATGGTACCGAAAAATCCGTTTTTGGGCTGGTGCCTGAACTTTAGGTCTAAGCTGTGGGTAAAGAGGGTAAGATCATAAGCGGGTTTTCCTGAGGGCCCGCCACCGGCCGGACCGTGAGCATCAAATTCCTGCCGGTCGTTTTGCTGATATCCGTATTGAAATTCAAGAATTCCACTTCTGTCAAAATTATGCTTCAAACTATATGAGAACATCTGATGCTCCACTCTCTGTTTCGGGGGCTTGATGTCGTATGAGAAATCATAATCAAGCAGCGGGGTGCCACGCTCAATTACCCGCATAAGATCGCTGGTATTGCCGATATGCGCTCCGGTATAAATCCCCAGTGTGGTACCAAAAAAACTGTACATAAGATCATGGGTGGTACGGCCTTTTTCATAGTTCAGCTGGGCTGAATAATCCAGTTCCTCAAAACCGGAATTTCGGATTACATCTGTAGGTGTCCGCGAATCACCGGCTTTCCGGTAACTGATTTGAGTGCGCCAGCCAAGGTTGCCTAGTTTTGGGATACCCCCTTCCAGTCTGAGTGAACTTGCCGCCTGCAAATTGTTGGTAAATCCGTTGAAATTATATTCTCCGGTTAACAAACGGCTCTTGGCAATCTGGTCATTTTCTACTTTAATGATCCCGCCGATGGCCCCGATTCCGTATTCCACTCCTGCCGCACCTCGTACCACTTCTACCCGATCGGGCATGAAGGGATCAATTTCCGGAGCATGCTCCCCTCCCCACTGCTGTCCTTCCTGCTGAATCCCATTATTCAGTAAGATGAGCCGTTGACTGTGCAGGCCTCGAATTACCGGTTTGGAAATGGTTGGACCGGTGTTCAGTGTGGTTACCCCGGGTACATCCCTGAGAACATCCGCGAGTACCTGTCCTCGCGATCGTTCCAGTTCTTCATGGCTGATGATGGATGAGGAAAGAGATGAGGAGGTTAGCGTATCCCTGAAGGCCTCTACAACCACATCTTCAAGACTGTATTCTTTTTCTGTTAAAATAAAATCATGTATGCGGTCTGATTGTATCTGAAGCTTTTCTTCCAGTGGCAGATGGTTCAGGTATCGCACAAGGAAAGTGTAAGTTCCAGGTCCGGGTAAATTGATCTGATAGAGTCCATGTTCGTCTGCGGCTACCCCGGTTTCCAGTTCTTCTACGAAAATAGTAGCTCCGACCAGGGGTTGACGACTGAGGGAATCAAGAACAGCACCACTGAGCGTCAGGCCTTGCTGGGCGCTAACGGTTGAGTTCAGTGAGCTTAATTGAATAACAATAATTGATATAAACAGACTAAAAAATCTGTGCATGCGGTGATGACTTACGAAATTGTTAGAGAATTTAGGACCCGGTTAAGACCGGATTACAAAGCGAGTTCAGGAAGAGACGGGGGCGGGTGGTGCTCGCTCGCTGGTAGAAAAAAGGACACTCTGAGGTGTGTATAAGTAGTGTCCCGGAGATAGCTTACCGTGATCAACGGGGTAGATGTTAATCTTTAACTCTGTGGTATGATTTTGGTGGGTCAGAAACTGGCAGTAAACACAGATGCTTTCATCATCTTCAATATCTGAGTGCAGATCTTCACTAAAACTCAGGGTATCGATGAATACACTTTGAGATTCTTCCTGTATTGAAGAGTGAGCGTGGAATACAGAAATCCACATCGTTGATGTAAGATACACCAACAGCAGAGCTACAAAGCCTATTTTCCTAACTGATTTCACAATTTTAAAACTAAACATAATTCCACAATTAATTAATAAATACTTGTAAAGGGCGGAATCGTTCAAAAAAAAAACCCCAAAGCGGTCAGCTTCAGGGTTTTGCTTTAGGTTTCAGCATATAATTTGTGAAATTATACTCGTGACGAGTTGACTAACTAACTAAGTTGGGTACTGTCACATCCTAAAGAGAACAAGTATCTTTTTTTGTTACAGTCGGGTATAAAATTTTTTTCTTTTATTTTTATCATCACTAAACATAATATTATCATTAGCTTACCGTTCTCTCCTGATTAACTTTACAATGAATAAGATCATATTCTTCCCATTTTTTTATCAATCCGAAATCAAATCTGTTCATGCCTGAAATAGATCTGCTTGAATATTCCTCACCGGTAGGAATATTATCGATACGGCATTCGGATGGCTTCATTTCCGAACTGAAATTTTCAGAAGAACAAAGGCATCAGGTTTCTTTACCACGTAACGCCTTTGAAGAGTTAATCTACTCTGAACTGGACGATTATTTCGAAGGAAAACGATCCGGTTTCTCCATCCCGCTAAAAGCAGCTGGAACTGATTTTGAGCAAAGGGTTTGGGAGGTTGTACAGAATATTCCCTTTGGACAGACGATGAGTTACTCTGCAGTGGCATCGGAGTTAGGTGATCCCAACTCAGTGCGTGCTGTTGGAAGAGCCAATGGCAGAAATCCCATTCCGGTACTGATTCCATGTCATCGGGTAATCGGAGCCAATCAAAAACTTACAGGATACTCTGGTGGGATAGGCAGGAAAGAGTGGTTGCTTCGGCATGAAGGGGCCTTGCTCATCTAACAGTTTTTTACTGCTTTGGTGATCAGCATTTACTACTTTCAGGCTTTCCGTAACCTATCTATCCTATGAAGAAATTTATTTTAACTCTGTTCCTGTCCGTTATAGCCGGATTTTCTGTATCTGCCCAAATGAGCGACGCTCCGGACCGCAGTGAAGGCGAAGGGCCTTTTGGCCGACTCATTATTCGCGGGGTAACCATGATTGATGGAACAGGATCTCCGGCTGCCGGCCCTGTGGATATTGTGATTGAAGGAAATCGTATCGCACGTATTCAAAACGTGGGTTATCCCGGACTTCCCATCCGGGAAAACCGGCGTCCCAAAGCCGGTGAAAATGACAAGGTTATTGAGGCGGAAGGCATGTATGTATTACCCGGCTTCATCGACATGCACGCGCATACCGGTGGCGGCGCGCAGGGAACCACACCTGAATATGTGTACAAACTCTGGCTGGCCCACGGCATTACCACCATCCGGGAACCGGGAAGTTTTAATGGAATTGACTGGACACTGCGGCATAAAGAGCGTTCAGCCAAAAATGAAATCACGGCGCCCCGTATTGTATCTTATGTGGGATTCGGGAATGGCTCTGATGGTCCCATCACTACCGGCGATCAGGCCCGGAAGTGGGTGCAGGATCTGAAGAAAAAAGGCGGGGATGGCATCAAATTCTTCGGGGCAAATCCTGAAGTATACTCAGCGGCGCTGAATGAAGCCGAAAAACTGGGACTTGGATCCATGGCTCATCATGCGCAGACACGTGTGGTCTATAACAATGTGGTTGGTTCAGCCCGGCTTGGGCTCAAAGGTATGACTCACTGGTATGGTTTGCCCGAGGCCCTCTTCACGGATAAAGTGATACAGGACTATCCCCTGGATTACAATTACAGTGATGAACAACATCGTTTTGAGGAAGCCGGAAAGCTATGGGAGCAAGCGGCAGCGCCCGGCTCGGACAAATGGAATGAAGTGATGGAAGAACTCCTCTCCTACAACTTCGAAATCAACCCGACCTTTACCATTTATGAAGCCTCCCGTGATTTGATGGCCCAACGACGGGCCGACTGGCATGAACAATATACCCTGCCCTCTCTCTGGCGCTTTTATGAGCCCAACCGCATTTCTCATGGCTCTTACTGGTTCGACTGGGGAACCGAGCAGGAAGTGGCTTGGAAGCGTAATTATCGCATCTGGATGCAGTTTGTGAACGAATACAAAAACCGCGGCGGACTAGTAACCTTAGGATCGGATGCCGGTTACATCTACAAATTATATGGCTTCGCTTACATTCAGGAAATGGAGTTATTCAGGGAAGCCGGCTTCCATCCCCTGGAAATATTCCGTTCGGCTTCACTGGAGGCAGCAAAAGTGCTTGGAATGGATGATGAACTCGGTACCATAGAAGTGGGCAAACTGGCCGACCTGGTCATTGTCTCCGAAAATCCCCAGGCAAACCTGAAAGTGCTTTACGGTACCGGTGCCATTCGGGTGAATGAAAATAACGAAGCCGTTCGGGTTGGCGGTGTGCAATACACCATCAAAGACGGCATTGTTTTCGATGCTAAAGAATTGCTAAAAGACGTTGAAGAAATGGTAAAGGCCGCAAAACAGGCTGAAAACTTTAAAATTACGCAACCCGGATCGGATTACTGATCATGAAGCCCACTTATTTTTTTTTACTGCTTACTTTTCTGATGTTATTTACCGCTAGCACCCAGGCCCAGAATCAGGGTTTTGGGTTTGGTGGCATGGTGGGAACACCTGACGGACTAAGCATACGAAAACAGGTTGGCCAGAATGCTGCCTTTCAGGGTGCAGCTTCCTTCAACCTGACCGAAAACTTCAGCACCCTGTATCTACATGGGGATCTGGTTTGGGAACTAACTGAGAATTTGGGCGAGCTGGAGGCAGGCCGACTGGTTCCCTATGCTGGCGTTGGGGCAAAAATGATATTCAGGGACGACATCGACAATGTATTCGGTGCCCGTTTTCCAGTCGGAATACTTTATGACTACGAACAGCATGTTGATGTATTCATCGAAACAGTTCCCTTTCTGGACCTGGAACCGACTGTTCGTATTTCCATTGCCGGTGCAGTCGGCTTCAGGGTATACCTGAATAGCAATTAATACGATCAACACACGAATCTCACACCCTTCTGACTGAATGAAATGGAATCTGATTCGCGGTTCGCGCAAGGTGCACCGCTATGGGGCTATCATCATAGCCCTTCCTTTTCTTATTGTGATTGCCTCCGGAATTATCTTGCAGCTAAAGAAGGATGTAGCCTGGATTCAGCCTGAAAGTATGCGGGGGAGCTCAACCGAGCTGAACATCAGCTTTGACTCTCTGCTTGCCGCAGCCACAGCAGTTCCAGAAGCAGAAATCAGCAGCTGGGATGATGTGGACCGCATCGACGTACGCCCGGATAAAGGCATGGCCAAAATACGAGCCAATAATCGCTGGGAAATTCAGGTGGATACCAAAACCGGCGACATCCTGCAGGTGGAGTACCGGCGCTCCGATCTCATTGAATCCATTCATGACGGTTCCTGGTTTTTCGATGCAGCCAAATACTGGATCTTCCTGCCATCCGGCATTATTGTTCTCATTCTATGGATCTCCGGGATGTATCTCTGGTTTCTGCCTAAAATCCACAAGAGACGCAATCGTCTTTGGAGAGAAGCCCTGCTTGAAGAAAGTGAGATGTCCGAGTAAAAAAAAGCCCTGACCGCATTGCAACCAGGGCTTAATATTATTTCTTAATAGCTGATGGATTAGATATCCTTCAGCAGTTCTTCGACCGCACGTTTCAGCTGAGGGTCTTCGCCTTTGGCTTTACTGTCGGGTTCATTATCCACGATAATGTCCGGAACAGCCGGGCCATGCTCCATATTCTCCCCGGTAGCTTTCACAAACCAGCCCCGGAATGGCATGCGCACAAAGGAGCCATCAATCAAACCAGCTCCTCCGGTTGAAATCACAGCCCCAAAAGTAGGTTTGCCCACCAGTTTACCGATGCCCACATTCTTGAAAGCATGAGAGAAAATCTCCGCATTAGAGTAGGAAGTCTCATTGCACATAGCAATGGAAGGCTTGTACCAGGCCGCCAGCGGCAGTCGGCTTAGCGGATAATACTCCCGGAATTCAGGATGCTGATCCAGGCTCTCAGCTGCACCTCTTGGCACGGTATAAGCATGCTGAGTCACATTCAGGACGGCCATCAACAGATCCGTGGTGCTACCGCCACCGTTCCAGCGCACATCAATCACGATTCCATCCTTGCCGAATCCGGATGCTTTCAGTTCACGCTCAAATCGCTCAAAACTGCTGAAATTCATGGCCCGGATGTGGATGTAACCCAGCTTTCCATCCGAGTATTCGTCAACCAGTTTCTTGCGAGAAGCAACATATTCTTCATAGAGCTCGGTACTAAGTGAGCGTTCAGGCTGAATCACCACTTCCCGTTCCCTTCCCCGGGAATCTTCCACAGTAAGTAACACCTGTTCGCCATCGGTATTCACCAGGCTAGAATAATAGTTCATGTTGCTGTTAATCGGTGTTCCGTTTATGGAAGATATTAGATCACCCACATTCAGCCTGCTTTTCTCACGATCGGCCGGGGAGCCCATCACCACGCGGGTAACACGAACTCCATTTTCTTCGGGAACTACTTCAACCCCGATTAAACCGGTACGCTCCTGCTGGGTTTCTTCTGGATTATCACCTCCACGAAGTCCCATATGACTGGCATTCAGCTGTCCCAGCATCCAGTTCATCATGAATACAAAGTCCTGCCGGGTGGATGCTTTCATCGCCCAGGGCTTGTATTTCTCTTTGAGTGCATTCCAGTCGCGGCCGTGGAAATCCGGATCATAAAATCCCTTATCCAGTTCTCTCCAGCCTTCCTCAAAGATCTGTTCTCTTTCCATTTCATGATCCACTTTGAGTTCCGCGCGGAATGGAATGTTGGTCAGTTTTCCGGATGAAGGATCCAGCAGAGTTACTCTGCCACTTTTGGTCCCAATTAATGATTTTCCGTCGTGAGTCAGTCTAAGGCTACCGATGTTCTGCCCACCTTTGGTAACCTGCTTCAGTTCTGAGCGGTCATATTTGATACTGTAAATATCGGAACCACTTACATCGGGATCGGATGAGGAGAAGTAGAAGGTTTCTCCATCCTCTGAAATCACCAGGTTAAACTCATTGCCCGGCAGAAAGGTAAGCTGATACAGACGCTCATGGATGTTCTCAAAGTCGATCTGTACTTCGTCGCTCTCTTCCGTTTCTTCCTCTTCGAAATAATAACCTTCTTCCCTTTCGAGCTGGGTTTTCTCATAATCTTCCTGCTTCAGCCATACAAACCAGACATCATAATCCTGATTATTGCGGTTGCTGAGGAAGCCCAGCTTGGATCCATCTTTACTCCACACCGGTGAGGTATCGCCTTTGGGATGCATGCTCACATTTACCGATTCCATGCTGTTGTCGGCCGCGTGGATATAAATCTCATTATCGAAATTGAGGTCGGCCAGGGAATAAGCCAGCCATTTGCTGTCCGGGCTCCAGCTGATGCCACCGGGTGTATCCCAGCCGTCCAGCAGGGTTTTAGAATTGCGCAGACGCCCGTTCTCATCGATATCGGCTGTAATCAGTTTGCCCCGCCCTACCACATAGGCAATTTTGCTGCGATCGGGGGAAAGCACGAAATACATTTCGTCCTCTTCGGTGTCCGTCAAACGGATGACCTCATGCTTCAGTGATTTGAAAATATTTGTTTTGTTCGGATCGGAAGAGCGAGCCATAAACAGATCATACTGACCGTCACGGTCTGAGGTAAAAATTATGGTTGAATCATTGATCCAGGCTGCATTGCGGTCTCTCCAGTTATGCTCAGACAGATTAACCGTACGGTTTTTGTCTTTGTCGTTTTCCGTCACAAAAACTTCGCCCCTGATGGTCATTGCCAGCAGCTCACCGTTGGGTGAAAGCTCAAAATCTGACACGTTGTTGGTGTAGGTCATGTACTCCACCTGATCAAAGCGCTGATCCGCGGAAATATCCAGATTTACCTTCTGCAGGCCTGAACCATCCGTGCTGATGGTGTAGAGGTTGGTATCCCGTTCGAATACGATGGTGGAATTATCGGCGCTCACATCCATATGACGGATTCCCTCATCCTCGAAGCTGGTCAGGGCTACGGGTTCACCGGTGGCTTTACCGGAAGCAGTCATCATTTGCTTGTAGATATTGTATCGTCCGCTGCGGGCACTGATGAAATACAGCGTAGTGTCATTTCCCCAAACCGGCATAAAGTCCTGAATGGAGTTGTCGGTAATCTCGGTGTAGGTTCCGGTTTGGGTATCATAAATCCAGATATCGCGGTCAGCCGGACCATCATACGCTTCTCTGGAGATACGGCAGTTCCCACGGGTATGAGCGATAAAACGGCCGTTTGGAGATACATTCGGGTTGTTACCGAAGGAATCCAGTAATCGGCTGGGTGTGCCTCCTGTTGCCGGAACATGATGGATTTCTGCATCCCGCTCAACCTGACGGAAGAGGCGGAATGTTTCGAAAAGCAGCCTGCCATCCGGTGACCAGTCGCTGAGTTGATCACCCGCTGAATGCCAGGTGATGCGCTGCGGAACACCTCCATCGGCATCCACCACATACAGATCGGCATTGCCAAAACGGTCGCCGCTGAAAGCGATATGAGAGCCGTCAGGGCTCCATTTCGGTGCTTCTTCATAAGCTTCATGTATAGTCAGCCTTTTGGCATTGGAACCGTCGGTATCGGCGGTCCAGATATCACCCTGATAGGAGAAGGTGATTTTAGCTGCATCCGGACTGATAGCCGGATGGCGCGGCAGTAAGCCGTCGTTCTGTGCAAAACCAGGCTGACTGCTTAAGACAGCCAGCAAAAGGAAGATTGTGATTCTCATAACTCTTTGATTTAATTATTGATTAATAACTTGGGACAATCATGACCGCGTTCTGAATAATGCGGGATGGTCCCACCCAGAACATGCGATATTGGGTGTTATCCTGAATCAGCACCACATTACCTGAGCCCATCGGTTGATGAGCCAGAAATGCCTGTCCGGCCAGTGCTGATTTATTTTCCTGTGAGGCATAACCTGAGGCCAGCAGGGCATTTTCATCCTTATGATAGTATCCCACTACCCGGTAATCAGCGGAAGGTTTAAAAGCAGATGTACCGAATTTGAGGGAGTAAACTGCTTCCGGCATGCCATAAGCGAGCGGATGTGAAGTATCCAGCAGGGCATTGAATGAAGCTCCCGGGATGCGCTGCAGGCCCGATATCCGTTCCAGATCTTCGGTGCGGGCATAGGTTTCTTCCTGTTCAGCGCTGTCATCTTCTGACTCCGTCAGTTCGATGTCCGTGAAACCGGAGCCACTCTTGGTGAAGAAAGCAGCCGCGCTTTCAGTGGCTACAAGAGTACCACCCTCGCGCACCCAGTTTTTCAGTACTTCCAACCGGTCTCCGTTCAGCAGACTGCCCAGGTTTCCGGCTCCGGGCAGCAAAAGTACGTCATAGTCTTTTAAATCAATTTGATTGAGGGAGGTGGATCTGATTCTGGAAATACCGAATTCAGTCCAGCGGTCAAACAGAAACCAGAGCTGTCCGGCTGTGTAGGAACTGAACGGGCTGTCAACCATGAGGGCAACTTTGGGCGGATGCAGCACATCACTGCTTCTGGAGCCAAGATCCATTCCGTCGTCCATGCGGCCGGTGTCGAAACCCTTAATGCGAACTCCGGCTGCCTCAGCTAAAGCCTGCATATCAGATGATAATGATCCCATTTTTTCCCGGTTACGGCCAAGCAGAACAATCAGCGTGCCACGGGAATATTGAACGCCTTTGTAGGTGAAGGTTCGGCCGGCTGTTCTCACACGGTAGCCCATCTTCCAGAGATGAGACAAGGCTTTGGGTGCATTTTTCTGCGACCACTCGATGACATAGGCATAACCGGCTCCCGGATTTTCAACTCCTGACTCTGCCATCAGCGGCGTTTCAACCGGATTTGCATCCGCACTGATCCGGCTGATGGTCCAGACCGCATCCAGGTTATAAGCCTGAGGTACACTCCAGGTCGACATATCGTACATCACCGAATCTTCAATAGCGAAATTTCTGCGGAACAGGGTGTTCACGAACAGGTGTTTTGCCTGATCGGCCCGGATCAGAAAATCTCCTTGCTGAAAGCTTCTTCTGACCTGCTCTCCTTTTCGGTATTCAAAACCTCTAACATCCAGATTACTGTTCAGCCTTTCCACTTCAACCCCATGCTGCAGCAGCATGTTGATAACATCATAGGTATAGTCATCCGGATTATCGGGCAGCAGATAAGCAGTTTCATTGCCCTTTTTGCTTTCGGTTGCAAATGCTTTAGCGAAATATTCCAGTAAGCCCGTGCGGTTGCTGACGGCTGTTTTAACCACCGACACCGAATTAGCATAATGATCAAAAATGCGCTGGCGGAGGGTGAGTACATATCCGTCCTCGGTTTCAACAGCCCGGCCGCCCCGTGAATGGCCGCCCTGTTCTGCCAGCATACCGATCCCCCCCATCACACTGGGATAGGAAGAACCGTAACCGGGATAGTAGAAGTCGAAGGCCTCCCGCGTTGCATAGGAAACGCCCGCTTTATCAAATTCAGCTATGGCTCCCCTACCGAAAGCATCGGTCCAGCGCTCATAATCATCCGGCAAATCCAGATTGCGGGGTGTGGTACCTGGCATAGTGAAATAATTGGAGTTGAATCCCTGCTCGTGCAGATCCAGATGCACCTGCGGCAACCACTGCTGATAGGCTTTAATACGTCCACGCGACTCGGGATGCACCAGCCACACCCAATCCCGGTTCAGGTCAAACCAGTAATGATTGGTTCGGCCACCCGGCCAGATTTCATCATGCTCCAGATCCGAAGCATCGGTATTTAGCACATTGGCCTGTGATGATTTATACCAGGTTACATAGCGGTCACGACCATCCGGATTGATCATAGGGTCGATAATAACCACCGATTCACGAAGTAGTTGCAGGGTTTCAGCATCTGTGGCAGCAGCAAAACGATAGGCGGTCTGCATAGCTGCCTCACTGCTGGAAGGCTCATTTCCATGCACATTGTAACTCAGCCAGACCACAACCGGATGATTTTCAGTTTCGGTTTGAGTTGATGGATCGGCAAGATCCAGATTAGCCAATCGTATTTCATCTAATTGGTTATGATTATCTGATGAAGTGATGACGGCGTAAATCAGTTCACGGCCTTCATAGGTCTCGCCGTAGCTCTGCACCGTCATTCGATCGGTATTTTCTGACAGATATCTAAAATAGGCTGCGACTTGATGGTGCGTGGTGTATTCCTCACCCAGTTCATAGCCAAGAAATTCGGCCGGTGATAAAATTACATTGCTGTAGGTAATTTCAGGGTCAAAGGGAAATCGTTGGTTTACTTCCGAAGTCTGTGCCTGAAGAGATGAGCTGATGGCGGCTGCAAACAATATCAGCATTCCGATGGTTTTTTGAGCCATGTATGTCCGTTAGTTTTGGTTGAGATCAATTTTCATGATGAGGGGAACCGGATGAATACTTTCCGGCCCGATGTTACCGTCCTGGTCATATCGCGGCCATGGACTGTTGGCAACATAATAAAACTGATCTCCCACTAAAACACCTAAAGTTGGCTCTTCAAGTACGGGGTTGGCACGTTCGAGGAAGCGAAATGAGCTTATGGCATCCATATCTTCATTCAGATAATACTGCATGATGCGTTTGGGACGGATACCATTGTGGATGGTAATAAGACTGTTGTTGTAAAAGTACAAACCATCGATGCCCATGAGGCTGTATTCTTCGGAAGGATTAAAGGCTTGAACTTCACCATTCTCCATATTCATTCTGAACAGACCACGTCGGTAGTCCGCAAAAAAGAGTACATCACCAGTATCATTAAATGCCAGCCCCTGCAGGCTGATAAAGTTCTCAAACTCCTTCACCAGATTCAGTCTTTCACTGTCCGGATCAATCATGTAAAGGGCTTTGTGTCGGCTGTCTGAAATGTAAACGCGATTGGTACCAGGTTGCATGGCCATATCACCGAAATAATGCTTCTCCTCATCCAGCGCTGAATAGACGGCCATCACTTCATTATCCTGCAGGTCAATAAGCAATACCTTTGACTTTCCCCGCATATCTTCTGTGTAGCCTTCCCATTCATCAATGGCCCCGGTTGAAACCCATAAACGCTGATTTTCATCATCCATCACCAGCGAGCTTACTGCCATCATCTCCGGTGCGCTGATCTCGGAGGTCTGTCCCTCCCTGATTCGGATTACTTTTCCTTTATGGATACTGCTGATATAAAAAGCATTCTCATCCTGCCTGTAAGCAATGCCTTCGGGATGGAGTATGCGATCTTGCAGTGTGAAGGCGGTGTCGCTTAGGCTGACGGTTGTATTCATCGCCTCAAAACCAATTTTCAGTTTTAAGAACCGTTTTTCATTCTGCAGGTAGTCAAAAGCATCATCATTGAGCAGTTCGAGGGAGGCATTCACCTGCTGTAAACCCGATAGGTAACGGTAAACCAGATCTTTTTTTCCCGCCTTGGCTGATGCGACTGAGAGCAACCTGAGAATACTAGGATGCCCGGGAAGCAGAGAATCGGCCTTCTGCAGTTTTTGCAGGGAGGCCTCGGCTTCTCCTTCATTCAGAAGGCGGCTGCCTTCACGAACAAAACCCCGCACTTCTTTCATCTGTGCATGGCTGTAGATAGGGGCGAAAAGAAAAATTAAGACAATCGAAATGAATGCGCGCATAGCATTGTAATTTATGGCATCTAAATTACCTGCATTCCCCGTAAAAAGGGGTAAAAGCACGCTAAATCTGATATTTTTCATCCCGTTTCTGAAGACGGATTACCCTAAAGTTTCCCAAATAAAATATTTTCAGGGCAGGGCTGAAAATCTGAACATGAAATTTTACAAATTCAGCACTACACAGCTATCCAATGCTAAAAGATATGATACCCCCACAGACCATTCCCGGAATTGACGACATTCGATCTGCACATTCGCGAATTAAACGCTATGGCCATATTACACCGGTACTCAGCAGCCAGAAAGTAAATGAAAGAACCGGGGGTGAATTTTACTTCAAATGCGAAAACTTTCAGAAAGTGGGTGCCTTTAAATTCCGCGGGGCCTGTAATGCCGTCTTCTCCCTGACCGATGAAGAGGCTGCTTCCGGGGTTGCCACCCATTCTTCCGGTAATCATGCCCAGGCATTGGCTCTGTCAGCAAAGTTGCGGGGTATCCCCGCTTTTGTGGTGATGCCCGAAAATGCCCCTAAAGTAAAAGTGGAGGCCGTACGAAACTATGGCGCCGAAATCACATTCTGTGAATCCAGCCTGAATGCCCGCGAACAAACTCTGGAAGAAGTTATCCTGAAAACCGGAGCGATCCCGATTCATCCCTATGATGACGCCCGTATCGTTGCCGGACAGGGAACCGCAGCCCTTGAATTTCTGGAAAGCCATCCCGATCTGGACCTGATCCTTACGCCCGTTGGCGGGGGTGGACTGCTGAGTGGTACCGCCATTGCAGCCAAGGCACTTAAACCGGAGATTAAAGTAATCGGGACAGAACCGGAACTTGCGGATGACGCTTACCGCTCCTTCAAAAGCGGAAACCTGATAAAGGAATATTCAACGGCTACCATCGCGGACGGACTGCGAACCGCACTCGGGGATCTTCCCTTCCGAATTATTCAGGATAAAGTGGATGACATCGTTACGGTGAGTGAGGAATCCATCATTGAAGCCATGCGGTTTAGTTGGGAGCGCATGAATATCATTATCGAAGCATCCTGTGCGGTACCACTGGCCGCTATCTTCGAAAATAAAATTGACATCAGCGGAAAAAAAACCGGCATTATCATTACCGGTGGCAACGTGGATCTGGATCAGCTCCCATGGCAGAAATAATTCGTAACTTGTCCTTAATGCCGACGTGCAAGTCGGAAAACGCTGGAACAGAGAAAGCGAAGCCATGAACGACGACCGAAAGACACGCAGCCGAAAAAAGCAGGATGATTTTGACCTGGATGAATATCTGGATGAAAAAATCAGCGGTGAATTAAGGAATGAGGTTCTGGATAAGCCCTATCTGGAAGAAAAAAAGACACGTTCCTTTAAAAGCTCTGTCGTCATTTTTCTGGTGATCGTGATTCCTTTGATGCTCATTTTCAATGTCTCTCCTCTGCGGCCGCTTGACATATTTTCAGGAATTTTCAACAGTTCAAATACGACTTCAACCATTCCTGCACCCCCGGCCCCTCCGGTACCCAATGAATTAGCTGAGGGCTTTGCAGCATGGGCGGCTGGTTTCGATGAAATTGGTTTAGGGGATGCCTACAGCAATTCCGGCAAGCAGGCCCTCTACAATTCAGGCGTAACGCTGGATTATCTGAATGCTATGAATCAGGCCGGTTTTCTGGATGAATACTCCTATTCGGGTATCATCGGCCTCTACAATGGAGGGGTAACGATTGACTACCTGAATGCCATGCAGAATGCCGGTTATCTGGATGAGTTCTCCTATTCCGGCATTATCGGACTTTACAACGGTGGCGTAACCACCGAATACCTTGACGCCATGCAGAATGCCGGTTTTCTGGATGAATACAGCTACTCCGGGATCATAGGGCTTTACAACGGTGGCGTGAATGTTGAATATCTAACCGATCTGCTTAATGCACAGGTTCTGGATGAATTTTCCTATTCAGCTGTTATCGGAATGTATAATGCAGGGGTAACTGCAGATTACCTGACTGAACTCAATACTTCAGGCTTTCTGGATACTTTTTCTTACAGTGGAATCAGTGCTTTGTATAATTCCGGTGTTCCGGTCAGCTTTCTTCAGCAATTGCAGGAAAACGGACTGCTGGATGACTACAGTTACTCAGATGTGATTCAGGCTTACAATAATCGCTGATATTTCCTCAGGCTTCTTCCAGATCCCGGAATTGCAGATTGTACAGATGGCTGTACAATCCACCCTTCTCAAGCAGCTCGGCATGCGTGCCCATCTCAACAATTTCTCCTTCATCCATCACAACAATCCTGTGCGCATGCTGCACGGTTGATAGGCGATGCGCAATCACAAAGGTAGTCCTGTTTTTCATCAGGCGGTATAACGCATCCTGAACCTGTGCTTCGGATTCAGAATCCAGGGATGAGGTGGCTTCATCCAGCAACAAAATTTCCGGATTTTTGAGGATGGCCCGTGCAATAGCAATGCGCTGACGTTGCCCCCCACTCAGCTTCACCCCTTTTTCCCCGATGTGGGCATCATAGCCTTCCGGTATCTTATCAATGAATTCATGGGCGTTAGCATCCGCTGCTGCCTGTCGGATTTCATCATCTGTTGCGTCCAGTCGGCCATATCGAATATTCTCTTTTATGGACGTGCCGAATAAATGAACCTCCTGCGGTACAATGGAGATGTGTTCACGCAGTGACTTTACTTTCACCTCCCGGATATCCCTGCCATCCAGCAGGATGCGGCCCTCTCTTGGATCATAAAAACGGGGAATCAGATTCAGAAAAGTAGTTTTTCCGGCACCGCTGGGACCCACCAGTGCAATGGTCTCCCCGGCATTCACACGAAAGCTGATATTTTTCAGCACATCACGGCCGCCTTCATAGGCAAAGGTCAGCTTATCAAATTCAATGTGGCCCTGAACCGCCGTGAGTGCTTCTGCGCCTTCCTCATCACTGATTTCAGGTTCCTCATCCAGCAGTTCAAAGATACGTTCACTGGCTCCGGCTGCAGAATTCACCGCGGTATACAAACGCGAACTCTGGCTGATCGAGCGCGATATATTGAGTGCATAAAAAATAAAAGCCACCAGGTCGCCCGCGGTAAGACGGCCCTGCAGTACTTCCTGCCCGCCAAACCAGAAAATGATCACCAGGGTACCCATAAACATAAGTCCTACCGATGACCAGAATACCTGAGTCAGTACCACCTTACGCCGCGCCGTTTGGAAAAGCCTTTCGATGGCGGTCACATAACGCCCTACCTCATATTCCTCCCTTACAAAGGCCTTCACCAGACGTATGGCCCCCAGCGCATCTTCTGCGACCGCCGTTGAATCAGCCAGGTCATCCTGAATATTGCGCGACAGTTTGCGGATTTTCTGCCCGAAATAGCGGGTAGCAATGGTCACGATCGGTACCGTTGCAAAAATGACCGCACTCAGCCTCCAGTTCAGGATGACCATCAGGGTGATGGAGCCGATCATGGAAAAAGAGATGGTGAAAATCTGAGGCAGTGAATCGGTTAATGCCGAACGGATGGACCCAACATCGTTAGTGAGACGGGATGTAATCTCTCCCAACCTTCGTTCAGCGAAAAAACGAAAACCCAGAGAGTGCAGATGAGTGTATACTTTGGTGCGCAGATCAGTTACCACCCGCTCTCCAACCCATTCCATCCAGTAATTACCGGAAAAATTGAGTAGGGCCTGCAGAATGAAAAGTATGAACAAACCGATAGCCAGCAGATTAAGCAGATGTGCATCGGCTTCCTCAAAAACAGCATCCAGCAGCTCCCTCAGACCCATCGGTACCGACAGCCAAACGGCTGAAGCCAGAAGAATCACAAAAGTGGCGGTGTAGAAGCGGAACCGATAGGGTTTAGACAGCCCGAAAATACGCTTCAGCGAATACCACAGGGAGTTCAGGTCATACTTTTTCTTTTGGTCAGAATCTGCCATTCAAATCGTAAAAAAGAGGTTCTTGGGGAATGATTGCGGGTAGTAATTAAGTACAAGTATCGACATATTTAGGTTCTGCAGCAAAGCAGAAAAAGTTAAATACAATCATTATGGATGGGGATACGCTAACCTGGATTTTTCTGATCGGCGGCCTGATTTTAATGCTCCTCGAATTGCTCATTCCCAGTGGTTTTACCCTGCTGCTCGGGATCAGTGGCTTACTTGTGGGTGTGATCCGTTTTCTTGGATTTTTGCAGGAACCGGCTACCGCTCTCGGAGCCTGGGTGGTGTTTTCGGTATTGCTGACTCTCGCTGTCAGGCCCTTGATTCGCCGATTCTGGAAGGGTGAAGAATATTTCAAACTGGCAGATGAGGATTACGAAGCCATGGACCAGATTGTGGATGCTGTGGAAGACATTGACGAAGAAGGAAACGGTCGCATTCGATTTCAGGGCATCTCCTGGAAGGCCCGAACCCTCGAAGGACGTATTCCAGCCGGAACCAAAGTGCGCATCAAATACCGGGACAATATGACCTGGATTGTGGAAGCGGCCGAAGCCATTGATGCGCCTGAAGAAACTAAAAACCTAAATCCAAAAAACAGGGATCATGTTTGAATACCCTTTTACCATTACACTGATACTGACCATCATCATGGTCTTCATTCTGGCAAAGCTTTTCATCATCGTGGAAATGCGTGAAGAAGTGATTCAGGAACGTCTCGGAAAGTATAAGAAAACCCTTAAACCGGGATTTCACTTCTTGATTCCATTCATCGATCGGCCGGCTTACCGGCAGGAAATGCGTGAACAGGTACTGGATGTGCCCAGTCAGACCTGTATCACCAAAGACAACATTGAGGTTGCGGTAGACGGGCTGGTTTATATTAAGGTGATGGATGCCTACAAGGCCAGCTACGGTATTTCCAACTACCGTGCCGCTGCTGTTAACCTGGCACAGACCAACATGCGCTCCGAAATCGGTAAAATTACCCTGGATGACACCTTCTCTGAGCGGGAGAAAATGAATGAGAATATCGTACGGGAGATTGATGAAGCTGCTGATCCCTGGGGCATTAAGGTTCTGAGATACGAAATCAAAAATATCCGTCCTTCGAATGAGATTGTGGATACCATGGAGAAGCAGATGGAAGCCGAAAGGGAAAAACGAGCTGAAATCACGCATTCCGTAGGACATCGCGAAGCAAAAGTGAATGAGTCGGAAGGTGACCGTCAGGCTGCGATCCTGCTTTCAGAAGCCGATCGGCAGCGCACCATCAATGAAGCCAAGGGACAGGCTAAAGAAATTGAAATTATAGCCAAAGCCACAGCCCTGGGCATCCGCCGTATTGCTGAATCCATTCAGCAACCGGGGGGTGATGTAGCTGTGAAAACCAAACTGATCGACCAGTATATCACTCAGCTGGGCAAGATCATAGAGAGCACAAATATCTCCATCCTGCCCATTGAAACCGCAAACCTGAAAACCTTTTTTGAGGGGGCAAGCATGGTGAGTGGAAATGTCACCGAATCAGAAAGCAAAACAACAACCAAAAAAGGGAGCTAAAGATGCCAGTCATTGAAATTATCAGTCAGTTTTTACTCAGTGGTTTTGCGATTTTTGTGATCTATAAGTTCATCCGCTCCCTGCGTCTGGTTCCAAACCAGTTTGCCTTTGTGGTTGAACGACTGGGAAACTATCAGAAGACCTTAGGACCGGGTTTTCACGCCCTGATCCCCTTCCTTGACCGGGTGCCCTATCGCCTAGACCTTCGGGAGGAAACCATCGAAGTGGAACCGCAGGAGTGTTTTACTCAAGACAACGTGAAGGTTGAAGTAGACGGTGTGATCTATCTGTCGGTTCTGGATCCGGTAAATGCGGCCTATGGTGTCACCAACTACCGTTTTGCAGCGGTACAGCTTGCCCAGACAACCACCCGATCCGTTATCGGTCAGATGGATCTGGACCAGACCTTTGAAGAGCGTGCATCAATGAGTAAAGCCGTTGTGGATGTACTCACTGAAATGGAACAGGCCTGGGGTATCAAGGTGCATCGATATGAAATCAAGAATATCCTGACGCCACGTACGGTACAGAAAGCGATGGAACGACAGATGACCGCCGAGCGGGATAAGCGCGCAATTGTTGCCCGATCCGAAGGGATTAAGGGGGCTACCGTTAATGATGCAGAAGGTACCCGAACCGAAGTCATCAACATTTCCGAGGGTGAAATGCAGAGCCGTATTAACCGGGCAGAAGGGGTGGCATCACAAATCGAAGCCCTTGCGGAAGCAACCGCCATTTCCATTGAAGAAATTGCCAGTGCCATAAGTTCTGAGAAAGGCAAAGAAGCCATTCAAATGCAACTTGCTGAAAAGTATATCGGCGTGCTTTCCAGGCTTGGGCGGGAAGAAAATAAGATCATTATTCCCACCGACATCACCAATTTTGATAAGATGCTGGAAGGACTCGGTCTTGAGCGCATTACCAAGCAAAGCCTGAGCGACTAAATCTATACCAAGCTTTAATGGAAGAAGAAAAAAAGATTGGGCTGGCACTGGGCGGTGGAGCTGTGCTGGGTGCGGTTCACATAGGCGTACTCCGAGCAATCGAAGAAAGACAAATCCCCGTTGATTACATCAGTGGAACCAGCAGCGGCTCTGTAATCGGGGCATTATACGCCTTCGGTAAAACACCGGAAGAACTGGAACATATCTTTGAAGAACTCACCTGGTTTGATATCAGTGCCCTTTCCCTATCGCAGAATGGCCTGCTCAGTAATGAAAAACTGGGTAAAATGATCATCAATCATATTGGGGAGGTAAATATTGAAGACGCTTCCATCCCACTGACCATCATTGCGACGGATGCCTCCAACGGTGATAAACTGGAACTCAAAAAAGGGCCGGTAAATATGGCGGTGATGGCCAGCGCAGCTATTCCCGGAATATTCAAGCCGATTAAGCTGCAAAACCGTCTGCTGATTGATGGAGGTATTGTTGAAAATATACCTACACAGACGCTGAAAGATAATGGTGCCGACTTTGTGATTGGGGTGGATCTGCATACCGGATTCAAGCAGGAGGAACCAGGCAATATTATCGATGTAATCCTGAACTCCTTCCATTTCAGTATTCTTTCCGCTGCAAGATTGCAGGTGCGGGTTGCCGATATCCTGATCCAGCCTGATCTGACCGGTTTTAACCGAACGGATACCAAACAGGTCAGGGATCTGATCAAAATCGGTTATGAAGAGGCCACCCGATTATTAATTGAACATAAAGCTTTTCAATAGGCTCTGTACTCTTCGCCGGTCTGAAGCATATCAAGGACGCCTTGCTGGGAGGTAAATTTCACCGGAATAGACTGATAATCCCCTCCAGGAACCACTTTTTTGACCATGAAATGCAGGTGTGGCCCTGTTATATAACCTGTAGCTCCTGAATAGCCGATTAATTGTCCGGCTCGTATTTTTTGCCCCTCATGAACAACCGCTCCCAAATACTTGAGATGGGAATAATCAGCCATGGTACCGTCATTGTGTAAAATGGTGATGTTATTGGCCTGAGAACGGTATTTTTCATCGGTGCCTCCTTCTTTGAAATCTTCTTCCACATCTATAACCACTCCGCTTCTCGCGGCATGTACCGGCGTACCTTCAGGCATATAGAAATCCAGGGAATAACGAATACTACCGGTATGAGAGAATGAGCCATTGTAACCCTGATCAAGGCGGTAACTCTCACCTCTTCGGAATGGAAATTTATACAACACCCGATCATCATGCTTGGCAAAGATATTACCTAAGTGCCAGGTATAATTAGTGCTGACCTTGTAAGGTTGTCTTTTATCATCTAATTGTAGGCGGATAACATTTTTCTGACTGCGGGCTTGAATTACATCCCGTAGCGGCATGGAGCGATTGGTCAATAAATTCTGACTTTCAATATTCAGCTCAACCGTAACCGGGTAGATGTTCTTGTTTATAAACACCAGGTCAATATAATCATCCCCTTCTATTCGCTTAAGTTGAAGCGAATCAGCTACCTGACCAGTACTTAAAAACCCAGAAATTAGTATTAAAATTATGCTGATCATAAGGTCTAAGATACTAAAGTTCGGTCATAAGATTAGATAAGACTTCTTATATTTTGTTCATGTCTGTATCTCTAGCCATTAATCTGATTTTACTGCAACTGGCCCTGCGCTCAGAGGAGGACAGCAGCCCGGGAGAAATTGCTGCAGCAATCAAAGATGGAAATCGGGGGGCATTCAAACTGTTTTTTGATGCACATCACCGCCCTTTGCTCTTGTTCCTCATGAAGCGGGGACTTTCGGAGCAATCGGCTGATGATATTATTCAGCAGGCTTTTCTGCTGATCTGGGAACAACGAGAAAAAATTGATCCCGAAAAATCACTGAAGTCTTATCTCTTCCGCATCGCGTATACCCGCATGCTGAATCATTATCGGGATCAAAGTAAATATGCGGAGGCAGAGCTTCAGGAGCAGGCTGAAAATACAGAAGAGTATCAAGCCGATGAGAACGTGGAATTGGCCAAAGCCCTCGAGAAATCCATTGCTGCCCTGCCCGAAAAACGCAGAGAAGTTTTTCGTCTATGCTACCTGCAGCAGTTCACCTATAAGGAAACGGCTGAAATCCTGGACATTTCAGTAAAGACAGTTGAAAACCATATGTCGTTGGCTTTGAGTGTGTTACGGGCAGCACTTGCTGAATTTCTGTAAATCTGGAAAAAATTTAAAAAAATTTTAGGGGGAAGCGGATCCTCATGTGTAATACGGTTGAAAGCAACAAAAACAAAGTTAAACCAACCAACCATACGAGGTAAACCATGAAATCACACAACAAAATAAAATACACTATTCTTTCTGCCACCCTTTTCGCATTCGGACTGGCAGGATGTGCATCTGTAAGCAATGACTCCGTTGAACCTATCAACGAGACCGATCTGGAAGCAGCCAGTGAAATTATCGGCGAAACACTTTCCAGTGATAACTCAGGAGCCATGTCCAGCATGTATGATGCTCTTTCCAACATCAGTGCAAGCGGAATCAGCTACGGCGACCTGGTACTGACCAAACAAAATGAGGAACGCGATGAGCGATCCGGACGAGGAAGAGAAAGTAATTTTTCTTACTCATATGACTCACAAACCGGAACTCATACCGTTGATTTTAATCGTGCCGTATCCTACACCGACAATCAAGGCGGTGAATACAGCCGTTCACTGAGTGCTCATCTGAAGTATATTTTCCTGGATCTGGATGACGAATTCATCGCATTCCCTCGCTGGAGAAACTCTGCCATCGAAACCATCGATTTTGTAAGTGAACGCAACGGTGAAAGCATAACTCCCTATCTGGATACTGAATTCACCCGCATCGACACCCTTCTGTTTACCGGTATCCACAGCAGCAGCGCGGTATTCGGTGTAAATGGTGTACACTATGGCAGCGGTTCAGTTAAAGGAACACTGCGCGACAACACCCCGATCGACCGCGCTTACAGCGTGAGAATTGAGTTTGACGATGTTCAGATCGAGAAGGACACCGTTCTCACCAATGGAAATCTGGAAGAAGGTATCTCTGGCACCCTGATTTATGAAATCACCTATACCAACGAAGATGGTGAGGAAGAAACACTGGAAGGTGAAATCCTGCTCGAAGAAAACGGTGAAGCGCTGCTCAGATTCAACGGCTTCAGCCAGGTATTCCGACTCAGCCTGAGAGATGGCCAACGAGTTGTCCGAAACGGCAATCGCAACAGTTAATCGTACAAATACCCGTGAAGCAGGCTGTGGATAACAGCCTGCTTTTCCTACCTTAAACAACATCAATCATGACAGCAAACAATAACATAACACCCTCAGACGCCGATCTTAAGCTGGCCCGCAGCATCGATGAGCTGAATCAGGGTTTGATTGTTTCTGATCAGATTGATGATCCCCTCTTCCCCCTGCTTCAGCAATTCAAGGCCAAGACGAAGACCGAAGTCCCCCACCTTCAGAACCGTGCCAATGAAATCTGGAGTAAGATCGAACTGGAACTGGATGAAAAACCTGCCAGCATCCATCAGATGCCGGACAGCAGCCATGCCCGAATCTGGGCTATTGCCGCTTCTGTTCTGCTTATTGCATTCATGGGCATATTCTGGCTGATCAATCGGGACAGTATGCAGCTTGTTGGACAGAGCGGTATGCAAATGGCCACCCTGAACCTTGAAGATGGCTCCGAAGTTACCCTGCGTCCGAACTCAAGGCTCTGGAAAAAACAATTTTCTGATGATGAACAGATATACCTTCTGGACGGTGAAGCCTTTTTTGATGTGGTCAGTAATCCGGAACGAAGATTCAGCGTAGAAGCCGGTGATGCCGTCGTCACCGTTCTGGGAACCCGCTTCATTGTAAATAACTGGGGTGATACCGGATCTGTCTTCCTTGAAGAAGGCCGCGTTCGTTTCGAAACGCGGGATGCATCCTCTTCCGTTGAATTGTCGCCTGGTGAGAGCAGTCGCATCCGTGATGGTGCCGTGATGCAGCCGGTAAGCGGTGAGGCTGAAGTGTATACCGACTGGCTGAATAATCTCATTGTACTCGAAGGACAAACCACCGCACAGCTTTTTGCGGAGCTTGAACAGCATTATGATATTCGCCTGAGTGCAGAAGCTGACATTTATTCCGATACACTGGGCGGCTCCATTCAGCTGAACAGCCTGAATCAGACCCTGGATGACCTGTCAACCGTTCTCGGTGGTACCTTCCGCAAAACCGGTGATAATCAGTATCGCTTTATCCCTCTGGACTAAACCCATGAACCGGACTTCACTTTTCGGACTGTTGCTGATCGCCTTGATTTCAGTTTGGATGCAGCCCTCTGTGAGCGCCCAGGAATTACTTCTGGAGAACATTGAGCGAATCGAAAAAAAAACCGGTTACCGCTTTCTCTACCGTGAGGCACTGATCCGCGACCTGCGCATTGATCTTGATTTTTCAGAAAAGCCGGAGCAAATCCTGAGTAGACTGAGCTCCCAGCTTGAACAGGCTTCTGTTGGCATTAAAATAGACAGCTTGCGTAAACAGGCGTTGCTTTACAAGCTGAATAAGCAAATACAAAGGCAGGACATAAACATTTCTGGACTCATACTGGATGCTCAGTCGGGTGAACGCCTTCCCTTTGCTACCGTAGCCTGGAAAACAGGAGGCGTACAAAAAGGCATAGCGGCATCACAGTCGGGCAGTTTCCTGATCGAAACAGAAACTTCAGAACAGGAACTTACACTGCTCTTCAGTTATCTGGGATACGAGGCGGAAACGGTGAATCTGGATCTGCGGAATCAGAAAAGCTTGGAAGGACTGGCCATACGGCTGCAGCCTGATGAAGTGGTATCCAGTGAGATCATTATCAATGCTATCAATTACTATACGCCTCGTGACACAGCGTACAGTGGACTGGTGCGCAATGGTTTATTCAATCCACTTGGTGAATCCAATGCCATCCGGGCCCTTCAGATGCTACCTTCTGTTCAAACCAGTACGGCTATAAATGAAGGGCTGAATATCCGGGGCAGCAGTGCCGACGGGTTTATGGTACAGCTGGATGGGGTTCCCATTTACAACCAGAGCCATTTATTTGGCTTGCTCGACAGCTTTAATTCCGATGTGCTGCAATCATCAGGCTTTTATTATGACATTACACCCGCTCAGGTTTCAGCTCCGCTTGGCGGCACGCTATCACTCATCACTAAAACAGGCTCTTTGAACAAATTTAATCTGAGCACCGGAATATCAAATACCTCTTACCGTGCCACTGCTGACGGTCCCCTGATCCGGGGTAAGGCCAGTTTCCTGCTATCCGGACGTATTTCTTACATGAATGAACTGAATTGGTTCAATAACAGTGACTTAATTGAATGGGGCCTGGACGTGGACCGGCCACAAAGTGAAATTGAGAACGAACGCAATCTGGAAGAAACCGGACTGCAAACCGGTGAATATTCAGCCCGGTTCTATGATGTACATGCTAAACTTAATCTGGAAAATGATGACGGAAGCCGGGTCCTGCTGAGTTTTTACAGCGGTGCTGATAATACCCAGCAGGACTACATCCGGTGCCTGAATACCATTAGCCGGCGCCCATGTACCCGCACCAATCCACGGTTAAATAACGCGTTAGTTGATCTTGGAACCATTAATGATTGGGGTTCCAATGCGGTTTCCCTTCAATACCAGAAACCCATCAGCAGTAATCTTTTTGCCCAGACTTCTGCCGGATTCACTTCCTATGATCTCTACTATGCCAAAGATGATTTTGCCTTCTCTTCCGGTGACGGGAATGTGGCTGATTTTTATCTATTGCCGCTCATTATAGAAAATGCATTGAACCAAGTACAATTCAGCCAGACCTTTGATGCCACGCTGGATAAAGTAAATATGACCAATGGCGCTGAGTTTATGTACTACGAGGTAGACTATAAGGAGAACTCTCTGGAAAGGCTGAATCTGCTGGACCAGAACAGCAGTGCTCAGCTGGATTTATTTAATCAACTGGATTTCACTCGAAATCCGACCTTCAGCCTGCATCTGGGCAATCGCATTCATTATTTCACTGAAGGATCCTACCTGTTATGGTCACCCCGATATAAGCTGCAGCTGCTTCAAGACCGACCGGTTTCCTTCTCAGTAGGTTACAGCCGCAATTATCAGTTTTTGAACCGGGTCCAGTTCAGCAATGCCAATACCGCCGACGTGTGGATTCTGGCTAATGATACCCAGGAACCTTCCAGTGTGAACCAGTTAACAGGAGGCATATATTTCAAGGTCGGCAAATATTCTTTCTTTCAGGTGGAAGGATATCTCAAAGATCATGAAAACATACGATTGCATGAGCTGAGTACCGTTTTCCTGAATCTGAATCTTCAGAACGATTCCCCCTTTCTCTCAGATACCCAGGGTTTTGGTAGAGGGCTGGAGTTCATGTTTCGTACCGTTTATCGAAAGCTGGATTTCACTACAGCCTATACGCTCTCGCGTATGGAGTTAGAGAATGAAGCTGTAAATAATGGTGATTCATTTGATGCTGAATGGGATAGAAGACATCAGCTTAATGTTGCAACAGGCTATCAGTTGACCCCTGTATTTGGAGTTAATGCTTCTTACATCTTTGCTACGGGAACTCCTAATGGCGTATTTGCTGCAGAAGACCGGCTGAACCAGGCAAGTGGCAATACTTTGCCTGAAGAACGTCTCAGCAACTACTCAAGGGTAGATATCAGCCTGAATGTGCAAGCAAGAAATGCAGGTCGCATCGTTTTTGAAGGAAATCTTTTTCTGTTCAACCTGTTCAACAACGATAATGTCTGGTACCGTGAAATTTCTCTGGCCGTGGATGACAGTCAGCGCCTTGGTAACCGTCTGCAGGCCGTACCGGTTGATGTCTATGACCTAGGCTTTCAGCCCTCTTTTAATATGATTTTCTATTTCTGAGTCCCCAGCAGGGCATCTGCTTCAATCTCAACGAGCATATCCGGATCAATAAGCTTGCTCACTTCAACCATAGTGGTGGCTGGTTTAATTTGCCTGAAATATTCTGAGTGTGCACGGCCTACCTCTTCCCATAAGCGGATATCCGTCACAAATATACGGGTCCGGACCACATCTTCGAGCTGAGCTCCGGCTTCTTTCAAAGCCTTTTCAATATTCAGAATGCATTGGACAGACTGGAGATAAGCATCACCTTTGCCAACGATACTGCCTTCATCCCCGAAAGCAGTTGTTCCGGTAACGAAAACGAACTCACCGGCTCTAACCGCCCGGCTGTAGCCGACGATTCCCTCCCATTTACTGCCTGAGGAAATGTTCTGCCTATTCCGATGAGGTGTTTTTTCCATCTTCAGCCTCAGAATCTTCCATCAGTTCTGTGTCCAATCTGATTCTGCTGCCATTTATGGTTTTGGCTTTGGAATCCGCTTTCTTGGCTTCTTTGTTTTTGGGCTTGATGAGATACATATCCACATCACCTTTGCCATCCACTTCGATTTTACCGCGATATTCTCCTTCAAACTCGTCACGGATTAATTCGAAAGTAGCAGCAGAAACATTGACCTTATCTTCAACACCGGAAGATTCCATGCGTGATGCCAGGTTCACCGTATTGCCCCAGAGATCGTAGGTAAATTTGTTTTTACCCACCACACCGGCAATTACAGATCCGGAATGCAGACCAAGGCGCATATTCCATTTTACGGAAGCTGTTTTGTTGCGTTCACTGATGTACTCCTGCATCTCAATAGCACATCGCGCTGCGTTTACAGCATGGTCCTTATGTTCGTGAGGCAGGCCAGAAACAGCCATATAAGCATCACCAATGGTTTTGATCTTTTCAAGACCATGCTTCGCCGTTAATTCGTCAAACTTCTCAAAAATAGTATTCAATTCGTTAACCAGCATGGTGGCCGACATAGTTGAAGCTGTTGGAGTAAAGTTTTTGAAATCGGAAAAGAGTACGGTGGTCTCATCAAAACGCCGTGGCGAAGCCTGACCTACAGCCTTTATTTCATCGGCTACATCCCTTGGAAGCATATTGTACAGAAGCTGATCACTTTTTTCTTTCTCAATCTCCAGTTCTGCTGTACGTTCATTTACCAGTTTCTCGAGACGCTCTTTATCTTCGATGGCTTTTTCCTTTTTCTTACGCTCAGTGCTAACCTGGAAGTTGATAAATCCGATTACCCCTCCAAACAGGAGCATGCCGTAGATGGTATATGCCCACCAGGTTTTCCAGAGCGGTGGCAGCACCTTAACTTTGATCAGTATCCCTTCACTCTCTGAATTCCAGACCCCGTCTTTGTTGGCTGCGATCACTTTAAAGACATAATCGCCCTGGGGAAGATTGGTATATTGTGTCTCGCGTCGGGAGCCGGAATAATTCCAGCCATCGTCATAGCCTTCCAGCATATAAGCGTACTGGTTTTCATCCGGAGCGGCAAAGTGAAGTCCTGCAAATTCGAAGGAGAACACATCCTGATCAGCACGGAGTACAATTTCCGAAGTTTCTTCCGGACTCTGAAGCAATGGAGACCCTACTCCACCGATGGGTACTACTTCATTGAAGAGCAGGAAGTCAGTAAGTACAACCGGTGGACGATATGGATTATCCTGTACGGAATCCGGCGCAAAAGCTACCAATCCATTGATGCCGCCAAAGTAAATGATTCCGCTTTCACCCTTGTGGTATGAGCCGAATCGATATTCATTCGATGGAAGACCATCACCGGCATCATAAACTTTAACCTCTAACCGCTCATCGCCGGTCTGATCATCGAGAATAGGATCAGGGTTGAAATCGACAATACCACGATTGGTACTGACCCAGAGGTGTCCCCGGCTGTCTTCTACAATGCCATACATTACATTATTAGGAAGGCCATTTTTTACCGTATAGGTGGTGAACTCCTCCGTGTTTGGATCAAATTTATTCAAACCGTTTAGGGTACCAATCCAGAGATTATCTTTTTTATCCTGATGGATGAAATTCACAAAGTTGTTGCTGATTGAGCTTGGGTTCTCAGCATCATGCACATAACTATTAAAGCGCTCACGTACACGGTCATACTTATTCAGACCGTAACCATTCGTTCCCACCCAGAAATTGCCACGACGATCCTCATACATAGACCAGATTTTATTGTGGCTGATGGAGTTGGGATCGTTGGATTTGCTCTGGAAGCGCGTAAAGGTTTCGGTTTCCCGGTCAAAGGCATTGAGTCCATTGTTGAGTGTACCTACCCAGAGTATATCTTTTGAATCCTCGAAAATGGTAGTAACAATATTGCCCGAAATTGAACTTTCATCATCCGGATTGTGACGATAATGTTTGAAGAAGCCATTTTCCTTATCTACAAGCAGATCAAGTCCGTTAATAGTACCTACCCAGATGTTGCCTTTGCTGTCCTCGAAAACCTTATTCACATAATTGTCGCTTATGGAGTTGGGAATACTGGGGTTATGGGTATAATAAGTTGGAGTGCCGGTTTCCCGGTCAATGTGATTCAGCCCACCGCCCTGAGTCCCTACCCAAAGGGAGTTTCCGGATTCAACCACCGACCAAACAATATTATCATTCAAACTGAACTGGCTGCCTTCATCCGCCTGATATACAAAAAAGCTCTCGGTGGAATAGACGAATTTATTGAGTGCGCCTTCACGTGTTCCTACCCACAGAACGCCGGATCGGTCCTCAAAAAGAGAGATGATAGTGTTATTGGATAAGTTAATGGGGTAATCCAGATTGTCGAACTGGGTAAATTTCCCTGTTTCACGATCCAGGATATTCAGGCCATCCAGCGTTCCCACCCAAAAGGTGCCAAGCTGGTCTTCGAACATGGAAAGCACCCAGTCGTTTGAAATACTGCTGGGATCTTTGGATGATCGGAAACGGGTGAATTCCTCATCCACCTTATCAAATAGATTAAGGCCACCTGACTGGGTACCAACCCAGATCTGCCCTCTTTTATCGTTATAGAGTTTTGTAACCCAGTTATCACTGATACTTTTGTTGTTTTTGGGATCATGCTGGTAATTGACAAAAGTGTCATCTTCGCGATCCAGACGATAGAGGCCCGCATCCTGGGTTCCGATCCAGATAAAACGATCTTCATCTTCAAACAGAGTGGTAATTCTGGAATCGCGCAGACCTTTGAATTCCTCACTGTCAAAGCGGCGGATTACACCGGTTTCCGGGTCCAGTAGATTCAGACCTTCATTGGTGCCGATGATTACGGTGCCGGTACGGCTGTCGGCATGAATGGAAGTGACAAAATCACTGCTGAGTGAGTTTTCATTATTTGGGTCGTGTCTGTAGTTGGTAAACCGGCCTCGAACACGGTCGTATTTACTGAGTCCACCGCCATTAGTGGCAGACCAGATATTGCCACGCCAGTCTTCCATAATATCGTTAATCTGGCTGCTGGGCAGTGTATTTCCTGAAAAGGGATCGTTTCGGAAAACTTTGAATTCATACCCATCGTAACGGTTCAGACCGTCATCGGTGGCGATCCACAGGAAGCCTCTCCGATCCTGTAGGATGTCATTTATGGTACTCTGAGAGAGTCCGTCTCTGGTTGTTATCTGCTCAAACCTAAGTCTGTTAAATAACTGAGCCTGTGAAAGTTCAACCCATCCAAACACAAAGCACAGTATCAGTATAACCCGTTTATTCACTTGATTGTCCTCAGTTTAAAATTACCATAACAAGTTTATGGAATAATGGCAATCCAATCCGTTAAAGAAGCTTCATATCTGTGAGAATCTTTTAATCTCAAAGCTATAAAATGGCTAAGATGGATTAAGAAAATCCAATGTGAGCTGCTTCCTTTCGGGTTAGTCATCGGTCAAGTTGAGAATAGTCTTTAGCAGTTTAGGAAGCAATAGTGAGCAAAGCCTGCTTACAAAGACTTAACAGTGGAAAGAGTGTCCCGCAGCTGTCCTGCGGGACATGGAAAATGGTTATTGGGTGAAGTTAGTCTTCGTCTTCTTCCCCGAATTCAATCACATGAGCACTTACGATTACCTTTATTTTGTTATAAACAATATAGGATTCGTTATAACGCTCGGTTGTCACATTGGCAAGAGCCTGTGAACCACTGAGGTTGGCCTTGTTCAGCAGGTCCGCCATTGCAGCTTCGTTGAGCGCCTGCAGTTTACGTCCGCCGAAAAAGAGTACATAACCGACCTCGGCTTCACCTGACACGCGATCTACAATCTCAAAATTATCCTCACTCAGCTCGACTACAGTCTGTGAGGAATTCAGGTTATAGACTATAGTGCTGTTAACACCACAACCGCTGAATAAAAACAGCGCAAGAACTGAAGCAAGTACTATTTGTCTGAATTTCATTGAATCTCATTTTAGGTTTGGGTACAGGCAAAGGTTATCGCTTAAAACTAAGGGAATCAACAGTATTCTGATGCGGATAACACAGACTTAATCAATAGGGAAGGAAGGAAATAGTGGAGGTGCGGGGAATCGAACTCATTTTAGAATAGGCGTTATATGACTCCGAAAGCCATAATTTGACAGTTATTTTTTATTGGTCACCATATAGTTCACAAAAACAATTGAGGTTTCGTTGCATAGCATTCATTAATGCCAACCACATATTAAGACTGATCAGTAATAATGCAATGAACTAAACAGTAGTTTATTTAACTCCGACAGATGATTCTCTGACAATGGATTCTCTGAAATGTTTACTAGTTTATTTCTATCAAATATTTCATCCATATATTCTAATTCTATATCAGAATATTCTTCATTATGCTCATTGAGGTGTGTTATACCTGCAAGAATTAAATTTTTGATGTGATCTAAACTTGGTACGTTACGGCCTTTATATATTCCTAAATAGTAATATTGGTCAATATTCAGTTTAATGATTGAAAAGATCTGACTAGTTAAACCGTCATCACTATTTAAGGGTTTTATGTAATATGCATCGTTAAACTCTCGAATTGTACTTAACCTGTTATTTGGGACCTCATCAAGCGATTTTTTTTTCCTTAAATCATGCTGGCCTTGCAATCTTGCTTCAAATGTTTTAAGTGTATTGATTATAGGATTGAAATAGTAAAAAATTAAATCTTTATCTCTTTCTTCGTCTAATAATTCAATCGGAAATATGTTAATCTTATCGACAGGAAACCCTTGGTTTAATGAATTCCTTAAAAGATTGATTGAATTTTGAAAAAAGTTTTTGTCATGGACAATACCTAATCTATTCACTGAATTTGTGATTGAACTATAATATTTATCTAACTTGAACCAAGGTAGCGCATCTTTGATATCTGAAGTCGCATTGGAAGAGGAGTATGAAGATAATAATTCCAGAGCACACCTTGCAATCAATGT
>CAYPTY010000006.1:0-94331 GCA_964413935.1 uncultured Balneolaceae bacterium
TGGGACTTGGGACTTGGGACTTGGGACTTGGGACTTGGGACTTGGGACTTGGGACATTTAAAAAAGTTCAAATTCCACATTCCAAATTCCACATTCCACATTCCAAATTCCACATTCCAAATTCCAAATTCCACATTCCACATTCCAAATTCCACATCTCATGTCTCTTGTCTCATGTCTCATGTCTCATGTCTCATGTCTCATGTCTCAAATCTCACATCCCATCAATAACTCTTCACCGTAAACCCAAAGGTCAGGAATTCATCACCCCTCAGCTGGTTGGCCACCACAATACTCTCATAGGTTTCCAGAAAGTTGACCTTAAAGTTCAGAAACTTAGTGACCGGTAACTCTAATCCCAGGTCTGTTTGCCAGCGATAGTTATTCCCTTCCTCCAGCGACTGCTGATAAAAGGATTCATGGGTCAGAATTACCTTTCCCTGGAAAATCTTATAGCGCCCATAAATCCAGATGGTGCCCCTGAACGTATTTATAGAGCGATTTCCATTATATTCCGAACGATTAAACCGTGTGTTCCTGAAATTAGTCTTTTCATATTCACCCGTCAGAGAGAAGGTCAGTGTGGTTTTATCGGAATTGAACACACGAAAGGCGGATCCGGTACCAACCAGATAGCGTAAATCAATTTCCCTTCTGAAGTTCGTGCTGACGAAAGTAAGCGCAAGGGGATACACACGAGCCTGCGGGTTATAGGACAAAAAGTTCAGGCTGAGGATGTCCTCATCTGCTTTCACCTTGCCGAATTCCTGATACACATAAGAGTTTCGGGTTTTGAGCTCCCATTTCTCCCAGGGTTTATAGGTTACTTCGGATTTGGCTCTGAAAATCACGGTCTGCACATTTCCGGCCTGCCAGAATCCGGTAAGAGAAAGATCTGCTTTGAATTTGAGGGAATCCGCTGCACTGTTCTGGGCATTCAGCCAAAAGGGCAGCATCAGAAGTATGATGGTGTTTATCAGCCTTTTCATAACTATGGTATATTCAGCTATTCAAACTAAAGAGCTCTCAAGCCAATAAACAGCAAAAAGCGTGCCTTCCGTTTTTTGGGACTTGGGACTTGGGACTTGGAACTTGGGACTTGGGACTTGGGACTTGGGACTTTTAAAAAATTTCAAATTTCACATTCCAGATTCCACATCTCATGTCTCATGTCTCACATCTCACCTCACACACCTCAAGAAGCAGCCAGCTCCAGCTTCGCATCGCTGACATCATCCAGCGCTTCCTGATAAGCTTTTTCCTGCCGGGTAATGGTTAGCGACCACACAATGCCAGCCAGTGCCATACATCCGCCGTACACAATGATTAGCTGCCGGATTTCTAGTAAACCGGCTTCCAGAATAAGGGAGGCCACAATGGTGGAAATGGAATTTCCGATGGTAAATAGCAACCACTCGGAACTGAAAATGCGCCCACGGAAGGAATCCACCGTTCGCTTTTGCAGCAGAACCGTACTCATCACCCAGTTTGCACCGGATGCAGCATGAGCCATAGTTACAAAAAGCAGCATAATCAGAATACTATCTACTGAGCCTACAATTACATACATGCTGCCTGCCACCAGAATGGCACCACCCATTACGGTCACCCAGTCTTTTTCATTCTGGAATAATCGTCGGCCAATCACCGGACCAATGCCGGTTCCCAGTCCGCGTGCGGCATAGAGCAAACCGATCCCGATAGAGCCTAAAGCCAGCACTTCTTCACTGAGTACAATGAGCATGTACACCAGACCGCCCAGGAACATGGTGGATGTTCCCTTTGCC
The DNA here is from genome assembly GCA_964413935.1 of uncultured Balneolaceae bacterium. Classification (GTDB taxonomy): domain Bacteria; phylum Bacteroidota; class Rhodothermia; order Balneolales; family Balneolaceae; genus CAYPTY01. The sequence continues at coordinate 1,788 of CAYPTY010000006.1, forward strand.
AAACTGGGTCTCAGAATCTGCTGATTGGAAAAGAGATGTACCAGTCCTTCCCTGATTCCGGTGAGCGGATTGCGAGTGCGTTTCTTCTCTGCCTCACTGAGTTCAGTCTGGGGTATGACTGCCCGATAGATAAACCAGGCCGACAGGAAATAACTGAATCCGTCCAGGATAAGGACCAAATCAGTACCGTACCACTCGGTGATAAATCCCCCGATGGCCATCGATGTGGTGAATATGATACTCCAGGTGGCGGTAGACAGGACATTGGCATTCACCAGTTCTTTGTCACTGGTGATATTGGGGATGGAAGAGGTTTTGGCGGGCTCGAATACCGCTGATAGCATCATCTGAAGGGAGGTGAACACATATACAGCCCATAGCATATCCGGAGAACGTACCAGCAGGATACCCAGCAGGAACACCGCCCGGAGTACATCACACAAAATCATCAAGCGGCGACGGTTGAAGCGATCCGTCAGATATCCGGCAAAGGGCGAAAACACGGCCAGACTCATCATTTTGACCACGATGATCAATCCCAGCAGAAATTCTGAGTCGGAATAGCGGGATATGATGGCATACACCGCCAGCAGTCCGAACCAGTCTCCGAAATTGGAAATGGACTGAGCCAGCCACAGCCGGCGGTAATTCTCATTTTTGGTCAGTAACTCTATATAGGGGCGTAACTTATTCACTCTTGTATGGCGATGGGGGTATAAAATTATTCTACGCCCGTACTACCAAATCCGCCCTCCCCCCGTTCAGTTTCACTCAAATTTTCTGCCTCCTCCACCCTCAGCTGCACCACAGGTGCAATGACCATTTGAGCAATGCGATCCCCGTGTTTTACCGTAAAATCTTCATGGCCATGATTGATCATGATCACCTTTACTTCACCCCGGTAATCGGCATCGATGGTACCCGGTGTGTTCAGCAGAGTAATTCCGTTTCGGATGGCCAAACCACTCCGTGGACGAATCTGCGCTTCATATCCTTCCGGAAGCGCCATCTGCAAACCGGTTGGAATCAACCCTCGCTCTCCGGGTTTCAGGGTTACATACTCCGTTAATGCTGCCCGAATATCCATTCCTGCTGCACGCGCAGATTCATGGGATGGAAGCGGCAGGTCAGCGGCATGTTCCAGTTTTCTGAAGTAGACCGTACTCACCGTTTTCTCCTTTCTACATTTGTAAGTCGAACCCGCACATTACCCAGGAAAACCTTGAAATGTGCTTCCAGCGGAGTTCTGAGTTCATCATCCAGAAACCATGCTTTATATCTTCCGCTGAAGCCAAAAGGTCCATCCACGTCGGCCTGCCCTTCGCTATAGTAGGCATACACATCTTCGCTGAAAGCAGGTGACCCTCTTTTCTTCTTTTCGGTGGTATTACTGGCATAGATGAAACCCATTTCCTGAGCAATAAAAACCGGGAATCGATAAGCGGAATCACTGCCGGCCGTCATCCGGCTGATGAGCATCACCAGCTGCCCGGCCGTAGCGGGATCAACAAGGTCGAGCGTGTCCTGTTTATCTCCCTCATCATACATGCGAACCTGGTTCAGTTCCCGGTCAAATATATATTCGGTCTCTTTCATTTTGCCGTCATCAAAATCGTCTTTATAGGCATACTCAGTGACCATTCTTCCAAGGCTATCCTGATAGATGATACTGGTAAATAAATCCCTTTCGGTTGGCACAAAAGGTATTTTGGAATTGGATCGAACCAGTGACTGAAGTACCCATCGTTTCTGCCCGTTATATAAGGTATCCCGGATAGCCCGTACATCCACCCAGGCTACTTTTAAGATGCCGTACTTTACCTCGAATTCCATCACCTCTTCATAGCCGATCAGCTGTTCAAAAGTAGGCGGGCCGCTGAGGCCTTGCTCAAAGGTAGCCTGAGCCTGTGTACAAATTGGCAGAAGCAGGAGTATTAAAATCAGATTGAATCGAGTCATTCGGCAATAAAAGCTTCGAATGAGGCCTCATCATAACCCACCAGTACGGCGTCTCCTTTAATGAGAACAGGACGTTTGATCATGGTCTGATTTTCCAGGAGGATGTCGAAGAGTTCATCCTCAGAAAGATCCTTTCCGGCCAGGCCAAGCTGACGCCACTTCATACCTTTTCGGTTCACCAGGGAATCCAGCCCAACTTTGATGCGCAGTTCATCCAGTTCGTCACGGCTGAGCGGATCCTTCTTTACATTGATGAAGGCATAATCCACTTTCTTTCCCTCCAGCCATTTACGGGTATCCCGGATTTTATTACAGTTTTTGATTCCCAAAAGATGAAGCATAGTCGTTTTATACTGTTTTTGAATTTGTATCTTAGGAAGATAAAGCATTTCCATTTCGCAGTCTAAGAATGATCAGAAAATCATCTAAATTCCTCTTGTTTATCGGGCTATTTGCCCTTCTCTCCTGTTCTGAAAGTGAAGAGCAGCGAGCTTTTGAACGTCAGGCTTTTCAGGGAGCGAACAATATTACCGAAACCGATACTCAGGGCAATGTAATCAGCCGGGATGAAGACGACTGGCGCATCGCTCCCATGTTTCAGGCTCTGATTGAAGTGAGACCTCCTTTTCCCAATCCACTGCCGGTAAATGATCAGATTACCTTCGAAATTTCGGTAACCGGCGTACAGTCTATTGAAGGCATTCGCGTTTTCGAGTTGCTGGATAACGGTAATCTGCTGGAAGTATTTAATACCGTGGATACCTCGTCATCCACCACCTTCATTGTTTTTACCCTGAATGCACAGGAATTCCAGAATCTGGGAGGCGGAAACGGGCCGCGCGGACTGCATCGCATCATCATTTACGATTTCAACAATCAGATCATTACCTACGGTGATATTCTGATTCAATAATGCTTGTGATAATAGGCCGGGCAAACTATCTTCGGCATGAGTATGAAGAAAATTGATAAGTCTGAACGCCTGGTGATTGAGAGACTCATTTTTCCCGAATCTTTTGATGTTATTCAGGAGGAAACAGGCTTACAATACGGGGAACTGCGGGATAATCTGATAAACCTCATAAATGCCGGGATGATATATGCATTTGACAGTAATGGTACCGACTCGGACTCCTCTCCTTTTGTCGACATCGATAACCTGCAGAACTTTTCATTCAGAGCAACCAAACAGGGATTAAAAGCCATTCAATAGCCTATGAACTTTCAGTGTACCATCGGAGAACACATTTACGACCTGAATATTGATGCCAAAGAAAGTGTCTTTGAAATCGACGGGGAGCAAAAGAACTTTGAATTCATCTTTGAGAATAACCGCCATTTACTCAGAGTGGGAACAAAAGTCCATAAACTGGATAATGTATCCTATGACGGAACAGCCATCACCTTTACCATCGATGGCGACTGGTGCACGGTAGATGTGAAAGATGAACAACAGCTGCTGCTCGACAAGCTGGGCTTTAAATCCGGTGATGCAGCCGGTGAAGGCATCCTGAAATCACCAATGCCGGGCAAAATCCTGGATATCATGGTAGCCGAAGGCGATGAAGTGGAAAAAGGACAGCGCATTGCTATTCTGGAAGCCATGAAAATGGAAAATGAGCTTAAAGCCCCGGTCGGCGGCACCATATCTTCACTGCATGTGGCTGTTGGCGACTCCGTAGAAAAAAATACCCCAATCCTCGAAATCGAAAGCATTGGATAGTTTTATCATCAGGGGAGGAACCCCCCTCAAAGGTTCCATCAACATCAGTGGATCAAAAAATGCAGCACTACCTCTGATTGCCGCCGCCATGCTGGCCGAAGGCAAGACGGTCATCCGGAATATTCCGCGCTTACAGGATATTTACACCTTTAACAATGTACTCAGGGTTACCGGTGCGCAGGTTGATTTTGATGATGCGGATAACAGACTAAGCATCGATCCATCCAACGTAAATTACCCGGAAGCACCCTACGATCTGGTTCGTAAAATGCGGGCTTCCTTCTACATGCTGGGAGCGCTGGTGGGCAAACATCAGAGAGCAAAAGTATCCCTGCCCGGTGGTTGCGCCTGGGGTCCACGTCCGGTAGACCTTCACCTCAAAGGCATGGAAGCGATGGGTGTGCGCATCAATCTGGAAGAAGGTTATGTGATTGCCGAGGCCGATGATACCCTCACTGGAAAGGAATTCACCCTTAATCCCAGTTCCGTGGGAGCAACGGTTAACATCCTGCTCGCTGGCGTTTTGAGAGCTGAAGAATTTACCCTTCGCAATGCAGCCATAGAACCGGATGTGGTGCAACTCTGCAATGTACTTACTTCGATGGGAGCTAACATTGAAGGCATTGGCACCCAAACCCTGACCATCCGCAAAGCAGAACAACTGGAAGCCCGGGAAATTGACAACGACCCGGACCGCATCGAAATGGGAACTTATATGATAGCGGCGGCCATGAATCCCGGTTCAGTGCTGAAAATAACCGGGGGTAATCCGGATCATCTGGGGTCATTCCTTAAAGAATTCGAAAAAACGGGTGCCATTCTGGACTTTGATGGCTCAGCAGTTACCGTTACCGCACCCGAAGAACTTCATCCTGTTTCCATCGAAACAGCCATTTATCCCGGTTTTCCAACCGACCTGCAGGCACAATGGTCGACCATGATGACTCAGGCTTCAGGTAAAAGTACCGTAACCGACACCGTCTATTTCGACCGTTTCAGCTACGTACCCGAGCTTGTTCGTTTGGGCGCAGATCTCAGGAATGAGAAAAACTCGGTGCACATCACCGGAAAAACCCCGCTGAAAGGGGCAAATATCATGAGTACCGATCTCAGGGCCAGCGTTAGCCTGGTAATGGCCGGCCTGATTGCAAAAGGAAGCACTCAGGTGCTCAGAGTGTACCATCTGGATCGCGGTTATGAGGAACTGGAACATAAACTGAATGCAGTTGGCGCCTCGGTTGAACGGGTCAAGGAACAGGCAGGCAATGCCGGCTAAATTTCTTCGTTTAATAAATTGATCCCATCCTGTTATATTCCACGGCGACCTACTGTGTCGACAGAAATTAAACCACTTTTTCGTTAACCCTTGCTAAGCGCTTTAAAATCATACTTTTATTCCCTCACCATGATATGGAACGGGATTTTTACGGTATGCGCAGCATGGTTTTATCTGCTCAAACAACAGCTCGTTGGCTATGAGTATGTAACTGATCATGAATTCAGATCAGAACAAACAAAAGAATTCCCCCAAAATTATAATATAACACCTGAACACCCTGTTCATACCCTCCTGAGACGAGTTTTGTATCCGGAATTTATGATGCTGAATGCTGTTCCTGCAGCTTTAAACAGCCTGTTGGGTGCGGGTGTACCAAGAATTTATTTAAATGAAAAATCAAATCATTATACACTCTTCCGGGGATCAGACCCGGATAGCCCTCCTGGAAAACGGAGAACTTGCGCAAATCTTCATAGAATCGGAGTCCAACCAGCGAACCGTTGGTAACATACACGTAGCCCGTGTACACAAAGTGATGAGCGGTATCAAGGCCGCCTTCATCGATATGGGCACCCCAAAAGACGCTTTTTTACACTTTTCAGACGCCGGCGATCATCTCATCAGCTACATAAAGATGCTCAACGGTCCGAAAGCCATTCCCAAAGCAGCTGATGATTATGCCAAAAAACAGGGCGAACTCAGCAACATGCAAAAGCAAACCCTGGCCGGCAAGGCCCTGAAACACGGGCAGAAACTGCTGGTTCAGATTGTGAAAGAACCTATTGGTTCCAAAGGTCCGCGGATCTCAACCGACATCACCATTGCTGGTCGTTTTCTGGTGCTCATCCCGATGGGCGATTATATTGCCGTTTCCCGCAAAATCGGCAACTACAAAGAACGACGCCGGCTTAAAAGCATCGTAAGTAAAATGCTGCCGGATGGCTTCGGTGTTATCGTCCGAACCGTTACTTCAGGACAGGATGAAAAGGCCATTGAGGATGACCTGCGCTATGTGCTGCAGAAGTGGGAAGCCATTGTGGAAAAGCTGGAAGATGCCAAACCGCCGGAACTGCTTTACCGCGATCTGGACATGACGGAAAGCCTGATCAGAGACTTGTTCGCCAAGAATTATGATCGTGTGCTGATTGATGATCCCAAAATGTATCGCAGCATCAAATCCTATGTGAGCCAGATTGCCCCCCAGATGCTTCCCCATGTGGAGCTCTACAAAAAGAAAGAGCACATCTTTGATTACATGAAAATCACGGATGATGTAAACAGCATCTTCTCCCCCCGTGTGCGCATGAAATCCGGTGGTTACCTCATTTTTGAACAGACGGAAGCCATGTATGTGGTGGATGTGAACTCCGGTCCTTATGCGGCCAAGGAAGACCAGGAAGCCAATTCCCTGAAAACGAATCTGGAAGCTGCCCGCGAAATAGCTAAACAGCTTAGATTGCGGGATATAGGCGGGATCATTGTGGTCGACTTCATTGATCTGCGGGATGATAAAAACCGCAAGAAAATCTATGATGAGCTGAAAAAAGAGTTCCGTAAAGACCGTGCCAAAACAAACCTCCTCGGAATGAGCGACTTTGGCCTGGTACAGATTACCCGCCAGCGCATCCGTCCAAGTGTGGTGAGTTCAGTATCCAATGCCTGCCCAATGTGCGGCGGCAAAGGAACCGTTGTATCCGAAGGCACCATCATGACCGACATTGAAAGCTGGATCAATAAATTCAAGCATAATGCGGAATATCGTGCCATCGACCTTTATGTAAACCCATACCTGAAAGAAAGACTTACCAAAGGAGTTTTCTCCAGAAGATGGAAGTGGATCACCAAGTTCCATATCAAAATTACGGTGGTGGCCGATGAGAGCATTTCCCTGAACGAGTTCAAGGTAACCCTTGCCGATTCAGATATTGACATCACAGAGGCTATATCCGAGGGAGAATCCATCGAGGAAATGATCCGGCAGGAAGCGGAAATGGAATCCGATATTCAGCGCTCCCGCAAAGAGAATCTGGAGATGTACAAGAAAGAGGATAACCGGAGTGGTCGCGGCCGTGGCCGGAACGACAACCGGAATAACGACCGGAACAACCGTGGCGACAGAAACCAGAACCGCGGTTCAGGTCGTATTCATAATGGAGGCGGCAGCCGGAACAGTAATCACTCCTCCCGAAGCCAGCAGAAACAACAATCCTCCTGATCTAAACGAACAGCATTTATGAAGCCAATGAAATTACACGCTACCACCGTGCTGGGTATCATCCATAACGGTGAAGTGGCCATAGGCAGCGACGGGCAGGCCACCATGGATAAAACCATCATGAAAGCCACCGTTCGCAAAGTTCGAAGACTCTATGAGGGCAAAATCCTGGCCGGATTTGCCGGTTCAACCGCAGACGCATTTACCCTTTTCGAACGTTATGAAGAGAAACTGAACGAATACAACGGCAACCTTCAGCGGGCGGCTGTTGAACTGGCCAAAGACTGGCGCAAGGATAAATACCTGCAAAAGCTGGAAGCCCTGCTGGTTGTCCTGAATGAAGATGACATCCTCGTCATCTCCGGAGGCGGAGATGTGGTGGATCCGGATGATAAAATTGCAGCCATTGGAAGCGGGGGTTCATATGCCCTTGCAGCTGCAAAAGCACTGAAAAGACACGCTCCCGGCCTGAGCGCAAAAGAAATTGTGGAGGAAGCACTCCATATCGCGGCCGATATCGACATCTACACCAATCATAATTTAACCGTACTCGGCATTGACTAAAGTAATGATCAAAGAGAAAAACAATTTAACCCCCCATCAGATCGTAGCCGAACTGGACCGGTATATCATCGGCCAGAAGGAAGCCAAGCGATCGGTAGCCATCGCGCTGCGAAACCGCTGGAGACGCCTGCATGCAGATGAGAGCATTCGAGACGACATCATCCCGAATAATATTTTGATGATCGGTCCAACCGGAGTGGGTAAAACGGAAATCGCTCGCCGGCTTGCACGCCTTTCGGGCGCGCCATTCCTGAAAGTGGAGGCTTCCAAATTCACTGAAGTAGGATATGTAGGTCGCGATGTGGAATCCATGATTCGTGATCTAACCGATTACGGAGTCAATATGGTGAAATCCGAAATGCAGGAAAGGGTCAAAGAGAAAGCGGCCAGCAATGTTGAAGAGAAAATTCTGGATATTCTCATTCCGCCTGTCTCCAAAGGAACCGGCAGCGGGGTAGGCTTTAGTAAAAGCGATAATTTTAACCCGGAAAATGCATCTGATAAAGAACTGAATGAACGCACCCGTGAGCGCTTTCGCGAGAAACTTCGCAACGGCGAACTGGAAGACCGCGAAATCGAAGTTGAAGTAAAAAGCTCTAAGGCGCCGATGATGCAGGTATTCGGCCCGCAGGGTATGGAAGAGATGGGCATTAATCTGCAGGATATGCTGGGCGGAATGGCCGGACGCGGTTCCAAATCCAAGCGCAAGGTTACCATCAAAGAAGCCCGTGAACTGCTGCTGGATGAGGAAGCCGAAAAACTGATTGACCATGATTCTGCGGTTCAGGAAGCCCTTGAACGGGTTCAGAAGCAGGGCATCATTTTCATTGATGAAATTGACAAAATAGCAGAATCCTCAACCGGTTCAGGAAAAAGCGGACCGGATGTAAGTCGGCAGGGTGTGCAGCGCGACCTCCTTCCCATTGTGGAAGGATCTACCGTAAATACAAAGCATGGTATCATAAAAACCGATCACATCCTTTTCATCGGGTCGGGAGCCTTTCATGTATCCAAACCCTCAGACCTGATTCCAGAGCTGCAGGGGCGTTTCCCGATACGCGTAGAACTGAACTCGCTCACCGAAGAAGATTTTTTCAAAATCCTGAAGCAGCCCAAAAATGCCTTAACCAAGCAGTATGAGGCAATGATTGAGGCGGAAGGCGTGGAAGTGGAATTCACGGACGATGCCCTAAAAAGTATTGCAAAAACGGCAGCGGAAGTGAATCAGGAAGTGGAAAACATCGGAGCGAGACGACTGCACACCATTATGTCTTCCCTGCTGGATGAACTTTTATTCGCTATACCGGACGACATCAACAGTGGTAAAATTACCATTGACCCGGACTATGTGGATAAACAACTTTCAGGACTGGTGAAGAATAAAGATCTGAGCCATTACATACTTTAACCAACACAGGTACAACTTATTGAATGATTGACGTTAGATAATGAACATTCTGTTAGCCTGAAGGGTTATTCTTGAGCACATGAATTACTTTACCTACAAACTGATGACATTGAAAAAATTCCTGGCCCCAAATATTGCCATTGCGATCATTCTTTCTCTGTTCTGGGTTACCGGAGCCGAAACAGTTTTTGTATCCGACAGCGATGATGCCACCAATCTTCGTAAATACATTCAGGTACAGCGTAACATCCTGTCCAACTATTTCGGTAAAACAGATGTGGATGAGTTGTACAAGAGCTCAGTCAAGGCCATGGTAATCGCCATAGATGACAGCAGTTTTATCGTGAAAGATACCCCGGCAGATACCCTTTTTGCCGAAGAGGAAGCCAACAGCCTCAGGGAATCCTATCAGAAATTCGAGAAAGCCTATCTGTATGTATCCAATAACCTGGACAGTGCAGACATGTACAAACTCACCGAGGCTGCTATCATCGGAATGTTCGACACCCTGGATCCTCATTCCATGTATATCGAAGCTGAAGACAGTGAACAGATACAGGAAGAGTTCGCCGGTAAATTCCAGGGCATTGGAGTACAGTTTAACATTTTACAGGATACCATTACCGTCATCACCCCTATTTCAGGCGGACCCAGCGATCAGCTCGGCATTCAATCCGGCGACCGTATCATCGGAATTGAAGATTCAAGTGCGGTAGGATTTACCAATGAACAGGTATTGAGAAGCCTGCGCGGATCAAAGGGAACAGAAGTGAAGGTAACCATCAAACGTCCGGGGGTAAGCAACCTTCTGAACTTTAACATCATCCGTGACGATATTCCGCTTTACACCGTGGATTCATCCTATTTGCTGGACGAACAAACCGGGTACATAAAAATAAACCGTTTCGCCGCTACTACGCACTCCGAGTTTATGGAGGCACTGAAGAATCTGCAGAAAGACGGCATGAAACGACTGGTTCTGGACCTGAGAGGAAATCCTGGAGGATACCTCAGTCAGGCCATCGCCATTTCGGAAGAGTTTTTTCCGGAGGGTACCAAGATCGTATCCACTGAAAGCAAGCATAAGCGTTTCAACAGTGTCTATTTCTCCCGCCGTGATGGTAAATTCAAAGATCAGCCGGTGATTGTACTGGTAAATGAAGGGGCTGCATCGGCTTCAGAAATTGTAAGCGGTGCCCTGCAGGATCATGACCGCGCCCTGATTCTGGGTCGAAGAACCTTCGGTAAAGGCCTCGTTCAGCAGCAATATCCGCTGATTGATGATTCCAACATCCGGGTAACGATTTCACGTTATCTCACTCCTTCTGGACGCCTTATTCAAAAACCCTTTACGGAAGGCGGTGGCGAAGAGTATGCCTATGAAATTTTACAACGCAATGACAATCCCATCGCAGATGTTGAAGCCTTTGCCAATGGAATTGCAGACAGCCTGGTGTATTACACTAAAGCCGGACGCAAAGTGTACGGTGGCGGCGGAATCGTCCCTGATTTCATCATTCAGCCCGATACGTCTGTATCCGCTTATGTGGTAAATTTTATGATCCGCAAACGAGGCGGCTTCGATTTTGTACGGGAATACCTGGATAAAAACGGAGAAGACTTCAGAGCCAGCTGGGAAGATGATTTTGAAAAATTCCGTTCCGATTTCGAATGGTCTGAGCAATCCAGAAACGACTTGAAAGCTATGTTGCAAGATCGCGGAATGGAAATTACTGATGAAGTTACTGAACCCGAATTCAGAGCTGATTCACTCTTCATTCCTGAAGGACATTTCGAAGAAGTTGCATGGATGTCGCTGGGACGCGCTAAAGCTGAACTGGCCCGACAAGTCTGGGGTATGAAGTTCTTCTACCCTGTTATCAATGATGTATTCGATAACACCCTCAAGCAAGCTATGGATATGTGGGATGAGGTGGACCGGCTTGCGGCTTTTGCTCTGGAAAACGGCCGGAAAAAATCCAAAGGATAACAGCCAAGCTTTATCACTTAAATCAGGGGAGCCATGCTCCCCTTTTTTGTTTAAGGGAATATGAAATACAGAAAACTGGGAAAAAGCGGGATAGAGATCAGTGAACTGTCTATTGGCGCGATGTCTTTCACGGCCAAACACAAAGATGCGGCCTATGCCATTCTGGATTATGGTATGGAGCACGGGATCAATTTCATCGATACGGCTGACCTTTATGAAAAGGGTGCAAATGAGTCTCTGATCAGCAACTGGCTGAAAAACCGAAGGCAAGACGTAGTCATTGCAACCAAGGTTGGTAACCGCTGGAAGCAGGATGGCAGTGGCTGGGACTGGGTTCCTTCAAAATCGTACATTCTTGAGGCTGTTGATTTAAGCCTGAAAAGACTTCAGACCGATTACATCGACCTTTACCAGCTGCATGGTGGCACCATTGAGGATCCCTTGGACGAAGTCATTGAGGCTTTTGAATTATTGGTTGATGCAGGTAAAATCCGGACCTACGGCATTTCTTCCATTCGACCAAACACCATTCGTAAATTTACTGTAACTGGTCAGCCGGCATCGGTGATGATGCAGTATTCCATGCTTGACCGCCGCCCCGAAGAAGAAGCTCTGAACTATCTTCAACAACGTAGCATCGGTGTTCTGGCAAGAGGGGTACTCGCCAAGGGATTACTGGCGGGCAAATCCCCTGCCCCCTTTCTCAATTATTCCGACAAGGAAGTCGCTGATTTACAGAAAACGATTGCTGACACGGCCGACTCCCTCAAGCTAGCACTCCAATTCGTCCTTAAAAATCCGGCTATTTCATCGGCCGTTCTGGGTTTCAGCAGCCTCAAACAAATTCAGCAAGTGATGAAAGCTTATGGGGATGCAGCTTATACTTCATTTCCTGAGGGCTTGCTGAAAAAGCTCCCGCTTAATTTCTACGAACAACATCGCTGAGCTATCGAATCGAGGACATAAAAAAACCCCTACCGGCAAATCAACCGATAAGGGTTTATCCTGTTCTCCATGAAAGAAGATCTTAGATACCTGTCAGGAGCAACCGGAGGTTGAGCCGCAGGTAATACACTTTTCACAAGTACCGTTGCGAACCATAGTCATGCTTCCGCATTCCGGGCAGGCATTGCCGGTATAGCCCAGTTGTTTCGCTTTTTCGTACTCATTCTCATAACTGCCGGTGCTTTGGCTTTGGGTAACCTTAGCCTCAGCCGTTTCCTTTACCGTTGTTTCAACAGTTTGAGTCAGGGAGGTCATTGTTGCAGGAGCTTCGCTCTGTCCATCCGTCTCTGGTCGAAGCTGACGGGTAAGCAGTTCTTCTTCAGAAACGTGAGCAAGATCACCACGACCCATATAGGTCACTGCAAGCTCGCGGAAGATATAGTCAATAACCGATGTGGTCATTTTCACATGCGGGTTTCCGTTAACCATTCCGCTTGGCTCAAACTTGGTGAAGACAAAGGCATCTACGTATTCCTCAAGTGGTACACCATGCTGCAGGCCAAGAGAGATTGCGATAGCAAAGCAGTTCAGCAGGCTACGTACGGCCGCGCCTTCGCGGTGCATGTCGATGAAAATTTCACCCAGCTGCCCGTTATCATACTCACCCGTTCTCAGATACACGCTCTGTGTCCCGATTTTGGCTTTCTGAGTGTAGCCTCCACGACGGTAAGGCAGTTTCTTGCGCGCCGCCACGTATTTGTGGATGATTTTCTCTGCAACCTGTACTACCTGATCCTGAGCAGCTTTGGTGCTCTCATCAACCGTTTCTTCTTCCTCCTCCAGCTCATCAAACACATCGGCGAGTGAATTCAGAGGTTGGGAAAGTTTGGAACCGTCACGGTAAAGTGCGTTGGCTTTCAGCATGAGGTTCCAGGAAAGCATGTAAGCATCCTTGATATCCTCAACCGTAGCCTCATTCGGCAGATTGATGGTTTTGGAAATGGCACCGGACAGGAACGGCTGAGCGGCAGCCATCATACGAATATGCCCTTCAGCTGAGATGTAACGGGTTCCCAGACGGCCGCATTTGTTTGCGCAATCGAAGACCGGCAGATGCTCCTCTTTGAGGTGCGGTGCACCCTCAACAGTCATGGTTCCGCAAACATAGTCGTTGGCAGCCATCACTTCCTCTTTGCTGAAGCCTAGATAGGCCAGCATATCGAAGGTGTAGTCAGAAAGCTGCTCGTCGGTTAGTCCCAGAACATCCTTACAGAAATCCTCACCCAGGGTGAACTGATTGAAAGCAAATTTGATGTCAAAGGTACCGGGAAGCCCTTCTTCGATAGCCTGGATTTTATCATCCGTAAATCCTTTTGCTTTCAGGCTTGCCTCATTAATGGCCGGGCAGCCTTTGAGTGTACCGTGGCCTTTGGCATAATCCACGATGTCTTCCACTTCTTTGGCTGTATACCCCAGTCGCTTCAGGGCAAAAGGAACACTCTGGTTGATAATCTTGAAATAGCCGCCACCAGCCAGTTTTTTGAATTTAACCAGAGCGAAGTCCGGTTCAATACCGGTGGTATCGCAATCCATGACCAGGCCGATAGTGCCGGTTGGGGCAATAACCGTAACCTGAGCATTTCGGTATCCATGAGCCTCACCCATTTCAACTGCCCGATCTGCATCTTCTTTGGCTGCTTTCAGCAGATAGTCTGGACAGATGCTGGCATCTATGCCCAGCGGCTTGATGGTAAGGCCTTCATACTGATCAGGCTCAGCGTTATATGCTGCACGCCGGTGATTGTGCATCACACGCAGCATATGCTCTTTATTGCGCTCATAGCCTTCAAAAGTACCAAGTTCTGAAGCCAATTCAGCACTGGTTGCATAAGCGCTCATATGCATCATACAGGTAATGGCGCCGGTGATAGCCACTGCATCGGGACTGTCATAGGCAATGCCCTGTACCATCAGAGCTGCTCCGATGTTGGCATAACCCAGACCAAGGGTTCTGAATACATAGGAAAGCTCCGCAATCTCTTTAGATGGGAACTGGGCCATGAGTACTGAAATCTCGAGTACCACCGTCCAGAATCTGGATGCATGGCGGATGGACTCCACATCAAACTCCGTACGTTCCTCATCCTTGAAAAATTTCATCAGGTTGAGGGAGGCAAGGTTACAGGCCGTATTGTCGAGGAACATGTATTCAGAGCAAGGATTACTTGCCTTGATGTTTCCATCTTCCGGGCAGGTATGCCATTCGTTGATGGTATCGTGGTACTGTGTACCGGGATCCGCGGAAGCCCATGCCGCATATGCAATCTGATCCCAGAGCTCGTTGGCATCCAATACCTTGCAGGGTTCAGGCTCGCGTCCTTCTTTGGCTGCTTTAGATTTCTCCACTCTCCAGTAGAGATTCCACTTGTCATTGTCCACTACGGCTTTCATAAAACCGTTGGGCACACGAACAGAGTTGTTAGAGTTCTGACCGGATACGGTGGCATAGGCCTCAGAATTCCAGTCGGTATCGTAGGTATCAAATTCGATGTCAGTGAATCCCTGAGCTGCCAGCTGAATCACACGCTCTACATAATTCAGAGGCACCTGGTTTCTTCGGGCATCGCGGATTGCTTTTCCGAGATCTTTGTTTTTCAGCGGATCACGGCTGTATGCTCCATTGAAGGTACGTCCTTCTATTTCAACCGGGGTATGACACAGCTTGATGATATTCTTCAGGTGCTTCTGTACGATTTTTGAACCGGCTACGATAGCAGCAACTTTTTGCTCTTCACGTGCTTTCCAGTTGATGTATTCTTCAATATCCGGATGGTCTAAATCGAGGGTTACCATTTTTGCGGCACGGCGGGTAGTACCCCCTGATTTAATAGCACCGGCTGCGCGATCACCAATTTTCAGGAAACTCATCAAACCACTGGATTTCCCGCCACCGCTCAACGGTTCGTTTTCACCACGTATGTTGGAAAAGTTGGAACCGGTTCCGGAACCGTATTTGAAAAGTCGGGCTTCACGTACCCACAGATCCATGATACCGCCTTCATTCACAAGGTCATCTCCAACGCTCTGAATAAAACAGGCATGGGGTTGTGGATGGGTGTAGGCATCTTTGGATTTGGTCAGCTTGCCGGTTTTAGCATCTACATAATAATGCCCCTGTGCAGGTCCGTTTATGCCATATGCCCAGTGCAGACCGGTATTGAACCATTGGGGGCTGTTTGGAGCAGCCATCTGATTGGCCAGCATGTAGGCCAGTTCATCATAGAAAACCTTTGCATCCTGCTCACTGTTAAAATAATCGTGTTTCCATCCCCAGTAAGTCCAGCAACCAGCCAGTCGGGAAAATACTTGTCGACTGTCAATTTCATGGCTGAAACGTTCTTTCTCATCAAGCTCTGCAAGTGCTTTTTCATCTGCTTCTGAACGCTGAAGCCAGGCAGGCACCCCTTTTTCCTTGATCTTTTTCAGGCGAACAGGAACGCCTGCTTTTCGGAAGTATTTCTGGGCGATAATATCGGTTGCGACCTGAGACCATGAAGCTGGAACCTGTACTGCATCCATCTTGAATACAGTTGACCCATCCGGGTTCTTAATCTCCGATGTTCTCTCTACAAACTCCATCCCGTCATATGGAGTCTTCCACTCTTCTTTCGTATAAAAACGTTCAAATTTCATAGGCAAAGTTTCTTTTGTACTGTTCAATATTTGTAGATGATAGCACCTGCATTTGCGTAGCCAAACCCCTTGGTGCGTGAATCAATATATACGCGAAAGTATATGCCGGCAAATTAAATCTGAAATATTTTTCCACAAATACATTGAGTTATCCACACTGCCCATCAGAATGGATTCTTCATTTTCACTTAACATTTACTTAACTATAAATATCTTTAATATTTTATCATTGATAACTGAGTTGCAATCAAACAATTATTGCCAATTCAACCCTCTGAAAGCCTTTAAATAAGGTTTTAATACAAACACGCTTTACCAACAACCCTAAAAAGTTTTCCACAACAGATCATAAATGAAGTTTTGTTAATCATTTTTTAATATTAATAATTACTATTTATTTATTCAACTTTTCAATCATTCTTTGTTTAATTGTACACGTAACTAACACATCTTATCCTTCATATAAAGCATGCTTAGTATATATTTATTTTCATTTTTATTTTAAACATAACATTTAAGTTACTGTAGTCTGTTCAACTGAAATGGTCATTAAGCCTCTGTTATTGGCCTTTCTGACTTCATTCACTCCCTCATTTCTAGTCCGTAAAATTCCGGGCAGATAAACCCTTTTGAGTTGCGGGGAAATCCTGATTCAAATTCCGCTTTATATTTTCGCTTATACAGAGTCTTCTCTGTCGAGTTAGGATTTCAAATCACCTAAGTAAAATTTTATACCTCCCGTAACAAAGCAATGAGGCGGGCGTAGGGTGCGGAAACACAGGCTCAAACAAACCCTATCAACATGAAACGCTTTCTGAATTTCTTCTTCATTGCATTAGGCCTGCTATTTATCAACAGTGCCTGCGGCAATAATGGCAACAGTGATAACGGTATGTCGGCTGATGCTGATTCCCTCACTGTAATACCCGTTGAAGTAGCTGCAACCGGCCGGGGTGATATTGCCGCCTATTACACCACCACAACTACCCTAGAAGCCGAACAGGAAGCAATTGTGGTTGCCCAGGTTCGCGGAATTGCCACTAAACTGTTGGTGGAAGAAGGTGATCAGGTCGCCAAGGGACAAATCATCGCCAAACTGGAAGACGATCAGTACCGAATTGAAGCCAGCAGAGCAAAAGCCACACTGGACCGCTTGTATAACGACTTCCAGCGAAACAAAGAGCTGTTCGAAAAGAATTTATTAAGCGCTGAGGCTTATGAAAATTCCCGCTTCGAATACGAATCGCAAAAAGCTGCCTATGAACTGGCTGAGCTTAATCTGAAAAACACCGAGATTCGATCACCCATCAGCGGTATGATTTCCGAACGCTTCATAAAAGCAGGAAATATGGTTGGAATGGACGAACAGATTTTCAAAGTAACCGACTTTGACCCCTTACAGGCTCTGCTGTATGTGCCTGAACACGAACTCAGCAAGATTCGGAAAAACCAGAAAGCCATGCTCAAAGTGGATGCCCTTCCTGGTCAGGAATTCACTGGCTATGTTCAGCGCATAAGCCCCATAGTTGACCCTTCAACCGGTACTTTTAAGGTTACAGTGCAGATCAACGATGAATTGGATCGGCTACGTCCGGGTATGTTTGGCCGCATCAAAATTGTATACGACACTCATTCCAACACACTCATGATCCCAAAAGCAGCCATCATTAATGAAGATGTAAATCAGACTGTATTTGTGGTTCGAGGTGACACCGTTTATAAGAAAAACATCATAACCGGGTATGCAAACGGGGTTAATGTGGAAGTACTCTCCGGTCTGGATGATGGCGAGATGGTGGTTACCGTTGGGCAGGGAAGCCTGATTGACAGTGCTAAAGTGACCGTCGTATCCTTTTAACCCATTTAACTCCCTACTGAGGTTCTATTATGAAAATCATTGACTTTTCCATCCGGCGAAAGGTTACGGTTGCCATGTTCACACTGGCCGTAATTCTCTTCGGGATGGTATCCCTCTCACGCCTCAAAGTGAATCTGCTGCCCGATCTTAGCTATCCTACCCTCACCATTCGGACGGAGTATGAAGGGGCAGCCCCTGCAGAAATAGAGAATCTCATTACCAAACCTATTGAGGAAGCCGTTGGAGTGGTTAAGGGAGTTAGTCAGGTTCGTTCAATCTCCCGCTCGGGACAGTCTGATGTAACCCTGGAATTCGCCTGGGGGACCGATATGAACCTGGCCAATCTTGAAGTGATCTCCAAACTGGATGCCATTCAGCTTCCGCTGGATGCACAGAAACCGGTTACCCTCCGCTTCGATCCCACCCTGGATCCTATTATGCGCTATGCCCTCTTCTTTGATGAAGAGGCAACTGAATCCGCCGATCAGGCCGATGCTGATTTCGCTTCTTTTATTGAACAGACAGAAGACCCGGAAGCACTCAGAGCCATCGAAGAACTAAAACAATTGCGTGTTTTTGCTGACGAACAGCTTAAAAAAAACCTGGAGTCTTCAGAGGGTGTAGCATCGGTTAAAATCAGCGGTGGTCTCGAAGAGGAAATTCAGGTCAACATTGACCAGCAACGACTGGCTTACCTGAACATTCCCATCGAAACCGTTACCTCTATTCTTGCAGCAGAGAATGTTAATTTATCAGGTGGCCGCCTTGAGGAGGGAACACAACGTTATCTGGTGCGCACCCTGAACCAGTTTGAAAGTGTGGAACAGATGGCAAATGTGATTGTATCCCGGCAGGCCGACAATGTCATTTATCTCAAAGACGTTGCCCGAATTGAGCAGGCTTACAAAGAGAGAGAAGCCATAACCCGCCTCGATGGTAAAGAAGCCGTCGAAATTGCCATTTATAAGGAAGGCGATGCAAATACGGTTACCGTGGCTGAAGCGATGAATGCACGTATGGCGGAAATTGAAACTAAGCTTCCGGCCGGCATGAGTATCCAAAAAGTATACGATCAATCAGTTTTCATTTCTTCTGCCGTTTCCGAAGTCCGAAATGCCGGTATCATCGGGGGTATCCTTGCGGTAATCGTTCTCTACTTATTCCTCCGCAATTTCTGGGCAACCGTGATTATCTCGGTATCCATACCGGTTTCGATCATCGCCACCTTCAATCTGATGTATGGTAATGATATCTCACTGAATATCATGTCGCTGGGTGGCATCGCGCTTGGTATCGGGATGCTGGTTGATAACTCCATTGTGGTGCTCGAAAACATCGCCCGTTACAAAGAAATGGGTAAAAGCAGCCTTGAGGCTGCCCGTTTAGGGGCTGGTGAAGTGGGCACCGCTGTTATTGCATCCACACTGACTACCATCGCGGTATTCTTTCCCCTGGTTTTCGTGGAAGGGATTGCCGGTCAGCTATTTAGTGATCAGGCTCTTACCGTTACCTTCTCCCTGCTTGCATCCCTTGTGGTTGCCATCACCCTCATTCCTATGCTTTCGTCCCTGATTGGCAATGAAAAAACGGAAAGTGAAAAACTGGAGCTTCCCGAACCCAAAACTAAATTCGGAAAAGTGCTTCGGACAGTCCGCATCTTTGTATTCTACACGGTTCCGGTAGCCATCGTAAAGGCTGTGGGTTTTGTAGCCAAAATGTTCGGAAAACTATTCGGGATTCTTTTCTACCTCCCCATCAAAGGCTTTGAAGCCGGTTATGCCTGGACGGAAAAAGCTTATATGGCATTACTCAAAGGCGCACTTTCACAACGTACCGTTGTACTGCTGGTAGCTATTGCACTCTTTGCCGGATCCCTGCAGCTGGGACGGGGCCTGGGTGTGGAGCTGATTCCTTCCCTTTCACAAGGTGAATTTAATGTCGAATTCAAACTGCCCCCTGGTTCACCGATCGATGAAACCGATGAAGTAATTCAGGCTGTACAGGCCGCTGCGGTTAATCTGGATAAAGTGAATACTACTTTTGCCGTGGCAGGTACCGGTAACCAACTGGATGCCAATCCTGAGCAGGGAGCAGAAAACTCTGGTGAACTGAGTGTGGTACTGAGTAGCGGTTCCAGCCGTGAAGACGAAGTAGCCTCCATGAATGAAATCCGGAAATCGCTGCAGAAAGTACCCGGTCTGGAATACAAATTTGCCCGCCCTTCCCTTTTTACCTTCAAGACCCCGGTTGAAATTGAAGTAAACGGATATGACCTGGATAAACTAAAAGAGGTTAGTGACCGAATTACCAAAAAACTGAGTGAATCCGGTCGTTTTGTAGATGTGAAAAATTCTCTCGAACTGGGAAGCCCTGAAGTTCAAATCATCTTTGACCGGGAACGGGCAGCCGCACTGGATCTGGAAGTCTATGAAGTCGCTGATCGTATTGTGAGTAATGTGAGAGGTGATCTTGCTACAAAATACACCTACAAAGACCGGAAAATTGATGTGCTTGTCCGGGCCAGGGAGCAAGACCGAAACTCCATCGAGCAACTCAAACAGATTGTGGTAAACCCCAACAGTGAGCGTCCGGTGCCTCTGAGTGCGATTGCTGAAGTACGGGTTAAAAACGGGCCATCGGAGATCCGCAGAGTTGCACAGCAACGTGTTGCAATGGTAACTGCTAATTTGAATTACGGCGACCTTGGAGCTGCAGCAACAGAAATACAGGATATCATCCGCGAAACCAGTATGCCTGCCGGTGTTTACGCCCGTATTGGAGGACAAAATGAAGAAATGTCAGATTCATTCCGATCCCTCATGTTTGCACTCGCACTGGCCGTATTCCTGGTTTACCTGGTGATGGCATCACAGTTTGAGTCTCTGCTTCATCCTTTCATTATCCTGTTTACCATCCCGCTCGCTCTTATAGGTGCCATTTTAGCCTTGTGGATAACCAACACCACCATCAGCGTGGTTGTTTTCATCGGTTTGATTCTGCTGGCGGGTATCGTGGTAAATAATGCCATCGTGCTTATCGACCTGATCAATAAGCTCAGAGAGCGTGGCATGCAAAAGATGGAAGCCATTATTGAAGGTGGTAAATCCAGACTACGCCCTATCCTGATGACCACTTTAACAACCACTCTGGGACTACTTCCTCTTGCCGTTGGCTTTGGGGATGGTGCCGAACTTCGCGCACCGATGGGCATCACCGTTATTGGTGGCTTGCTGGTATCTACCCTGCTGACACTTGTCTTAATCCCCGTGATGTATTCCATTATGGATCGCAAGCGATTTGACACGTCTGATCCTTCACTTGAAACGGCTGAGGCCTGAGGGAGGGATTAATATGAGCCTGACTGAGCTTTCCATTCGCAGACCGGTAACCACGATGATGGTTTTTTGCAGCCTCATCGTGGTGGGACTGATTGCCACCCGCCTGCTGCCCCTTGAATTTATGCCCAATATCACTTTCCCGGGTGCTTATGTGGCGTTGCCATATCCGAATTCCACCCCAAAGGAAACGGAAGAACGCATCATCCGACCCATTGAAGAAGTGCTTTCCACCATCAGCGGTGTTGAGCAGATTAACTCCAATTCCGGCGAGAACGACGGTGGTGTTGTAGTACTCTTCAAGCAGGGCAATGATATCGGAATCAAGGCCATCGAAATAAAAGAGAAAATTGAAAGTATCCGGAATCAGCTCCCTGACGATTTCGAATACTATGATATTTACAAATTCCAGGATGGGGATGCCCCCCTGCTGCAGCTCAGGGTCTCCAGTGAAAAAGACTTGTCCGACTCCTATGACCTGCTGAATCGTAATCTGAAACAGCGCATTGAACGAGTACCCGGCGTAGGTCAGGTAGAACTCTACGGAGCAGAAAAGAAACAGTTCAAAATCGAGCTGATTGCCAATCGTATCATCAGTTACAGCATAGACCTGAATCAATTAATGAGCCGACTTCAACGGTCTAATTTCAGTGTCTCTGCCGGTAAAATTACGGATGCCGGATTCCGCTACAACGTGCGTCCGGTAGGTGAACTGACCTCCGTTGAGGATATCGGAAACCTGATTGTGGGTGAGAATAATCTGCGACTCAGCGACATCGCCAATGTTTCCTACACTTCACCCCGAAGAAACTATGCCCGTCATCTGGACCAGAAATATGCTATTGGAATTGATGTGGTTAAAGAGTCGGATGCCAATACTGTACAGGTTGTGGAAGACGTACTCGAGGAAATTGAGCAAGCCAGCGAGCTGCCTGAAATGCAGGGTATAGTGGTGTATGAAATGTTCAATCAGGCGGAGGGTATCATTTCCTCCCTGCGTGAACTGCTCAAATCCGGTATGATCGGAGCCCTGCTCTCGATATTCGTTCTTTATCTCTTCCTGCGGCAATTCAGCACCACACTGGTGGTAGCACTGGCCGTCCCCTTCTCACTCATTGTGACCCTCGGCTTTTTCTACTTCCTGGATATATCACTGAATATCCTCTCGATGATGGGACTGATGCTGGCTATAGGTATGCTGGTGGATAATGCAGTGGTGGTGACGGAGAACATCCATCGGTATCAGAAAAAAATGAAAGACAATAAAAAAGCTGCTTTCCTTGGAGCCAGAGAGGTATCAGTGGCGGTAACTGCCGGTACCCTTACCTCCATTATTGTGTTTCTGCCAAATGTGGTTAATGAAAGCTTCATCAGCCAGCATATGTACTATGTGGGAATGGCTATTATTATTTCACTGATTGCCTCCCTGCTGATTTCACTAACCGTTATACCACTGCTTACATCCAGGATAAAGCCACCTAAAGAGATCAAACGCACGTTTATTGATGCCTTTGCTGATCAGTATGCTAAATTATTGAGCTGGACACTACGCCACCGTGTCGTCGCCGTTTCAGGTATGGTGGGTATTTTCCTGTCGACCGGTGTAATTATGGGTTCAGGCCTGCTTGGGGTAGATATGTTTCCTGAAGTGGAAGAACGCCGCATCTTTCTGCAATATAATCTGAATGGGGCTTACACCCTTGATCGCGTAAAACAGGCCGTAGACCGGGTTGAAGAGTATCTCTACGATCATCAGGAGGAATTCGAGATTGAATCGGTGTACACCTACTATCAGAATGAATTTGCCCAATCCACGATCAACCTGGTAGCTGAGGATGAATCCAGACTTGCGGTTCGGGAAGTAAAAAGACTCATAGAAGAAGATCTGCCGGTAATCACTATCGGGGAGTTATCTTTCGAGTACGTAAGCCGCAGCGGTGGTGAATCCATTCAGGTATTTGTGAATGGGGAGTCTATCAATGAACTGGAGAAACTGGCTGATGAGGTTGAACGCAGGCTTGCGCAGATCGAGGGCTTCGCTGATGTGCGATCCGAAGCGGAAGCGGGCACCGATGAAATCCGCCTGAAAATAGATCGGGTACGGGCCCGAAATTACGGCCTGACCACCAACGACATTGCCACTATGGTATCCAGCTCCATGCGCGGACAGAATCTGCGGAAAGTGCGGGGTGAATTCGGAGAAATTGACCTTTTTGTGGAATTCCAAAATGCAGATAGGCAAAGCATCACAGATCTCAGAGAACTTCCCGTTTCATCACCAACGGGTGAGTCTGTGAAACTCTCAACCATTACCGATTTCGAAATGGGATCCAGTCCCAGTCGAATTTTCCGGCAAAATCGCAGAACTTCACTGGGTATCAATGTTAATCTGGACGGTATGACCTCAGATGAGGCACGTGGAGCCATAGAAAAGGTAATGAACCAGATTAACTATCCAAACGGCTATGGCTGGAGCTTTGGACGCTTTTTTGATAATAACAACGAGGCTCTCAATGTGATGCTGTTTAATATCCTTATTGCTTTCGTCCTCATTTACATGGTGATAGCTTCCTTGTTTGAATCAGTACTACAGCCCAGCGGTATCATGACCTGTATCTTATTTGGGGTGATTGGGGTCTTCTACTTCTTTGCAATCACCGGAACTACCTTCGACCTGATGGCCATTATCGGAATACTAATACTGATGGGTATTGTGGTGAACAATGGTATTGTATTGGTTGACCATATACACACCCTCCGCAAAGAAGGATTGAACCGAAGGGAAGCCGTTATTCAGGCTGGCAAAGACCGCATGAGACCCATTCTGATGACTGCAGGCACTACGGTTCTGGGACTCATTCCACTCGCATTCAGTACTACACTGATTGGCGGACAGGGTGGTCCTCCCTACTTCCCGATGGCCAGAGCCATTGTTGGCGGACTCACATTCTCAACGGTGGTAACTCTTCTGATTTTGCCTACTATTTATGTGATTCTGGATGATATAGGATTATGGTCGAGCCGCATTTTCCGAATGGCGCGCAAATAACTCCTTTTTTGATTTGTAGATTAAAAAGCTGATTCTTGATCACTCATAAATCAGCTTTTTTTATGCAAGACCATACCCATTTCGAATCATTTCAAATTCGTGCCAGTGAAACAGATACATCCGGTCAGGGTAGTTTACCCGCACTGTGCGACTTACTGCAGGAGGTTGCTGGCAATCATGCCCGCAAACTGAATTTTGACATCACCGATCTCTTCAAGAAGAATCTGACCTGGGTTTTGCACCGTCTTCATATCAGAATGCATCATTATCCTGAGTGGCGGCAGGCTATCGAGATTGAAACCTGGCCTTCCAAAGGGGATGCACTACGGGCCTACCGTGATTTTAAAATCCGCAATTCAGATCAAGATGTGATTGGCGTCTGTCTTTCTTACTGGATGATGATTAACCTGAAAAATCGCCGGCCGGTCAGGATGCCAGAGGAAGTATTAGAACTGGGTTTAAGAGATGATCCGCATACTCTGGAGGTGCAAAGCGGAAAAGTTCATAACATCATCGAATTCAGTAACCATCAAACATTCAGGGTCCGCAAAAGTGACCTGGATATGAACAGGCATGTGAATAATGTAGCCTATATCCGATGGATCAGTGATTGCCTGCCTGCTGAAGAGCTTATTGAGGAAATGGATATTCAGTTCCTGATGGAAGCCGGACTGGATGAACAGATTACCTGTGCGTGGAAGTCAGATGGCCTGAAGCGTTATTTCAGGATTAGTACAGCTGACGATAAAGTGATGGCAATGGCGCGTATCAGCCTTGTGGGTTGAAATCAATCCCATTCCGGGGCTAGTCCATCCGGATTGATCATTCGCCGGCTTTTATCGAGGGCATCGATGGCATCAAAGTCTTCATCCTCAAGGAAAAAATCATAGATATCGATATTCTCAGCGATGTGCTCCCGCGATGAGGATTTCGGAATGGCAACAACCTGTTCCTGCTCGATCAGCCAGCGCAGGGAAATCTGTGCAGGAGTTTTGCCGTATTTATCAGCCATCTTCACCATCAAATCTTCTTCCAAAATCTTGCCAACAGCCAGCGGTGAATAGGCCGTAACTAGCAAATCCTGCTCTGCAGCATAATCCAGTAAATCGAATTGTCCTAGCAGCGGGTGGTATTCCACCTGATTGCAGAAAATGGGCATATTCAATTCTTCAAGCACCTCTTTTAGCATGCGGGAAGGAAAATTACTCACTCCAACGTTGAGGGCTTTTCCCTGATCACGCAGAATAAGCATGGCATCCAGGGTTTCCCTGATATCCACTTCCGGATTGGGCCAGTGGATAAGCAAGAGATCTACATAATCCATATCCAGGCTTCGCAGAGAGTCTTCGGTGGAAGTTAAGACCCTGGAATGACTCATATTGGTGTGCCAGATCTTGGTAGTTACAAATATTTCTTCACGCTCCACATGTGAAGCTTGGATAGCGCTGCCCACTTCCATTTCATTGCGGTAAAACTGAGCAGTATCGATATGGCGATATCCGATATCCAGTGCCTGCCGCACGCACTCATTGCACTGTTTGCCGATTAATTTGTAGGTACCGAAGCCAATCTCAGGGACTTCCACACCCTGTACTTCTTTAAAATCCATCAGATGAGCTGAGAAAGTCTAAACATAATTTTCCGAATATAATGAGTTGTCATTAATTTCAGGAAGCTTTTCTGCTTGTTTAATAATTATTTAACCAGCGTCATTTTACGGGTCATGATCTTATTCCCAACCTCAAGCTGATAAATATAAATTCCGCTGGGATTGGTGCTTCCATTCCACTCAACCTGATGCTCACCCTGCGACAATTCACCGTTTATCAGTGTCGCTACAGGTTGCCCCACCACATTGTAGATTGATAAACGAACTTCATCCGGTTCCGGTAGGAAAAAAGAAATGGTGGTTATCGGGTTGAAGGGATTGGGGTAGTTTTGGTACAATTCCATTTCTTCCGGTATCTCGGCATCCATGTCTTCCTCGATAAATCCTTCTGGTAAGATGCGCAGAATCGCTGTTTTTCGAACCTCCATCAAACTAAAAGGGAGATCAGATAATGGGAGATCGGTCGCGGAAGTAACGGGGATATTCAAATCGTAGCTCATCCCCTCTTCAAGGGCTGATTCTTCCCGGCTTTCACTGTCAATGAGCTGCATTCTGATCCCATAAGGAACTTCATCCCATTCGGCAACGGACAGGGTGGCCTCGTAGCTGCCATCCGATACAAACTGAAGAGGGATCTCGATGGGTGCTTCAAAACTTTCCGGAATCTGTATCCTGGAAGTAGAAAAACCCTGTTCAACCGCAAATAGCTCAAGGCCTTTTTCATGTATATCCAGCTGAAGCAAAGTGTTCAGATCCGGATGGAACCGGATGCTGTCAGAATCCATAAACTCAATTTGAAGTTCAGATTGCAGCGATCCTGATTGGAGGCTCAAAACGGCCAGACCGGTAGCCTCCGCTGCGGCCATTTCCATTTCTGGTGCCTCAAGGTTCATTAATTCATCCGGACTAAAAGTGATGGTGGTAGGGGGAACCGGTTGCCTTATGCACAAAATAAAGGAGGAAAATGGCGGTATGGATTCCTCCGCTAAGATCATCTTCTCCCGGTTTCGGTTCAGATCATCTTTATACTGCGTAAAGAGGTGAATATCTTTTTGATCCAGCTGTAAGCGACTGCTCAGCAGGTAGCTTAGTTTATCTGCAGGCAGAGGTATTGAGAAAGGATTGGACAGAAACAGTACTCCCTCTGCGGCACTCAGGTAACCATCTTCATTGGCATCTGAAATTTCAATATTCCAGTCTGTTCTCACTTTTTCCTCGTATTCATCCGCCGGAACAGTAAACTCATTCATCATGTCAATGTGAGCTTCTTCCAGATAGACTAATGCCGAGGGTTGATCAGCGTATTCCAGCGCCCCGATATCTTCAAATCGCTGCAAAGCCGGATTCCAGCTGTACCGCATCGTTTGTATCTCAGGTATCAGATCCAGCACATTGGTGGGTATGTGATACCAGCCCGGCACCACTGGCAGCCTGAAGTCCATAAGTCGCTGTAATTGAGTGGCCGAATTGCTCTCTGTCTGCGTGTTGATTCCTGCTTCTGCATTTCCACTGTTAGAGGCGGCTAAATTCATGCTTGAGCTATTCTCTGAAGTCTCTTTAACTACTTTATTCAGACTAATCTCTGATATCAGATTTCCCTTTTGGTTGATCAGCCTGACTTTGCTTCCATCATCCTTAAGATTAAGTGCGCCTTCACTAGAAGTAAAAACTCTCTGATCAGAAAACAGGAGACTGTCGGGCTGTCCTCCCCCGAAAACGGTAATGGTTTCACCCGGAGCCAGAATAAGGTTCTCGCCAAACTGGTGAATGGTCTTCGGTGCATTCAGTCGCCACCCGCTGATATCCACTTCTACGTCTTCCTGATTTTGAATAATCAGAAACTGATCCTGCAGCTGATCTGATATTCCGTCAAAATTGGTGTCGCCGGTTTTATGGTTCTGTGGATTTACCAGCAGGTTCACAATGCTCACATCCGGAATGTCATTATCCCTTATGAAGCTGTTGTGGATGCGAAAATCACCGTAGGAGCCTTTGGTAAGGCTATCCAGCATAAAAACGGCAAGCTCTGTTGGTTCAAAGTCATCATCATCTTTAAAAGAAAAGCTGATATCAAAAACCGCGTCCCCTTTCAATCCTTCGAAGTTAAACCAGAATCGTCTTGCACCTTCCAGCTCGTTAGCACTGAGCGATGATTGCGTCTCAGCAAAGCGAACAGCTACCCGCATATCCGAACCATCATGTTCATAAACGGCAATATTCAGTTTGAGCTTTTTTTCTCTTTCGTCTGTAACTGAACGAATATTTGTGAATTGCACAACAGGGGGCTTCAGAAGCTGAAAGGCTGTTCCAAAAACCGGGCGCTGCATCGTATATAGCATCCAGTTTTTCTGATTACTAACCAATTCTTTCAGCATGAGGGTGGTACCACTGGCCCCATGCTGAATGTGATACTGGTAATTTCCTGATTCACTAAACTTCACAAAAGCAGATTGCTCTTTCAGGATACCGGGTATCTCCTCAGCATTGCTCTTCCTAAACAGACGACTGGGCTGAGTATCCCAGAAAACACCGAACAGTAAATGTTTATCACCATTATTAGCGAGTGAATATAGGTAAAGATGGTCCTGATCGGTATTCAGCTGTCCGAATGCGGTAAATCTGAGTGGTTGCCCCTTTTCCAGGCCTTCACTGAGTGTTCGTTTTTCTGAAAAACCTCCGCCATAAAAAGCTTCCGCTTTCTCATCCCATCTTCGGTTAGTTACAAAGACTTCAGTCCCGGCTGGAAGCTTGATAAGCGGGATGATATCCACTGACGATGAATCGCCGGTATTGACGGTTACGATGAGTATATCACCCGTACCAATAGCAGGTTGGGCTGACTGGTAGGCAGAAACCTGTAAAGGCAGTGAAATCAGGGTGATATGGAAGAGAAAAATTAGGCCTGACAGTAGCTTTTTCTGCATGGGCAGGAGCATTTATTAAGCACAAAACACCCTGATAATTAAAAGAATTTCGGTATGAAAGGCATGTTAAGAATTACCTAAAAATTCCGAATCAATCGTCCAGGTTGGCCTCACCCAGAAGTCCTTCAGTTTGAGCAACAGCCACACAAACTGCAGCGTCTCCTGTGATGTTTACCATGGTACGGATCATGTCCAGGATCCGGTCTACTCCCAAAATGAGCGCAATACCTTCAACCGGTACACTGATTGCCTGAAGTACAATCACCAGCATGATAATTCCTGCTCCGGGTACTCCCGCCGTGCCTATGGAAGCCAGTGTGGCTGTTATCACAATAGTAAGCTGCTGACTGAGGTCCAGGTCAAGGCCAAGAGCCTGTGCAATGAAGACCGCGGCTACAGCCTGATACAAACTTGTACCATCCATGTTTATGGTAGCACCAATGGGCAACACAAAACTGGCAACTTCCTCATCCACACCCAGGTTTTTTTCTACCCTTTCCATGGTTACCGGCAGGGTTGCTGAGCTGGAAGAAGTGGAAAAACCCAGAAGCATGGCCGGGCGGATGGCCCTGAAAAAAGTTGATAGCTTAATATCGCCGATGATCCTGAAAATTGAGCTGTAAACGATGAGCATCTGAGCAAGAAGTCCGATTACAACAGCAAAACAATACCAGCCCAGAGCTATCAGAAGGTCCACAGCCCGGCCGAGATCATCACCGGCCAGATCTACAATCACCCCGGCAATCAAGGCAAACACGCCATAGGGTGCAATCAGCATAACCATGTCCACAATGCGGATGATGACATCATTGAGTGCATCAAAAAAGTCGATCAGCACCCTCCCCTTACTTTCCGGGATCTGGATGATTCCTATACCCAGCAGAATGGCCACAAATACCACCTGCAGCATGTTACTGTTGTTGGATGCCGCCTGAAAGAAATTTACCGGTACGATATCCACGATAAACTGCATGCGTCCGCGCTGAAGCACTTCCTCAGCCGAAGCAGAAGATCCTTCGATATTGGAAGAATAGCTTGCCATTAATTCCTGCTGCGTTTCGGGGGGCAGGGATTTGCCGGGCTTGATCAGGTTTACCGATATCAGTCCGATGGTAATCGCGAAAACAGTAGTTACAATATAAATCCCTATCGTTTTACCGCCCATGCGTGAGAGCTTGGTGATATCCCTCAGGCTGGTAACTCCAACAATCAGGGAGGCAAGAACTAAAGGTACGGCAATGAGCTTCAGCAGATTAATGAAAATGGTACCCACCGGCTGAATAAACTCACTGGTGAAGGTGTTAAAACCGGCAAGACTGGATATGAGGCCATAAATCAGACCCAGAATGAGACCGATGATAATTTGCCAGTGAAGTTTTTTATACCATTTCATATCAGATCAGAAAATAGGTTAGCATTAGGATGAGGGAAGCCGTTCCGGTCGAAATACAATTGATGGCATTGTTACTGATGGGATAATGGGTCCCGAACCAATTGAATTTCTTGTTCTGCAGTGTGGCACCAAAAATGGAATCGGCAATTGATCCCACAAATCCACTGATACTTATCAGCAGCAGATAGGGCCATTCCGTATCCATTCGAAGCAGCCAGAAAATGCCCACAATGAGGGCAGATCCCGCCAGTGCAGCGATCAGGCCTTTGATACTCACACCACCGTCGGTTCCGGGTGAAACCCGCTTAAAACTGGTGATAAGCCATGTTTTACCGGGACGGTAATGTCCGCCGATTTCCGTAGCCCAGGTATCGGCATTGGCGGCCGCAATACTCGCAACGGCAGCCATGAGCAGAATTTCAGCTCCAGAAATGAACCAGATCAGAATGAAGAGTGCAAACCAGAATCCATTGGCCCAAACCTGAGCTCCATCGCGTCTGAAACGCTTGGTATCTGGCCGATTATCAAAGGCGTTAATCACCTGATTCTGGGAGACCAGCGAGGATGAAATAAAAAAGCCAAGAACCGTAGCCGCACCCAGCAGATCACCGATTCCGTATGCAATAGTACCGAAGAGTACCGCAGCTCTTACCCCGTCAAGCGTTAGCCAGTTCAAAAGTAAAGCCGTAATGCCGAAAGTAAGAGCCAGTATCAAAGCAATTACTATACGAAGGTGGTCGTCCACTTTGCAGAAGATTACAAAGGTATAAGCCATCGCCAGGAAGAAGAAGATATTTACGAGGCGGTGCGACAAAATTATTCATCACCGGTTTGAACCGCAGCCGAATCTTTCTTCTTAAGGATGGAAAACAAGATCACTACATAACCCGCGATAATCATGATTGGCGATACATACAGGGATATAATGCCTTCAACCTCATTTTCCCAGTACATGGAAAGAAAACCAAACGTGATCAATAAAATCCCGATGCCGAGTAATTTGTAGTTGGTTGAGGAAAAGAGCATGGCAGGGTATTTAGGTTTTCGGGTTCGGTTATTGGGAATAATTGTCTACTATAGGCGCCTGAAACGGTTTGCGAAGTTATTTAATTATTCGCTAAGAGTAAAAGTCGGAAGAAGTTGAATCACAAAATCATACTGGCCTCAAAGTCACCACGCCGAAAACAGCTGCTGGAACTGCTCGGCCTGCCCTTTCAGGTTCAGGGCAGCCAGATTGATGAGGTTTACAGCCTTACCAATCCCAGAGAAATAGTTACTCATCTGGCTGCATCCAAGGCCAGGGATGTGGCAAAGCAATTTGAAGATGCACTCATTATCGGAGCGGATACAATCGTAGTGCTGGATGAACATATTCTGGAAAAGCCGCAGGATGAAAAAGATGCTCTGAATATGCTGATGAGGCTGAGCAATCGTACACATATTGTATACACCGGGGTTTGCCTGATCCTAAAAACTAATGGGCAGGTTAAGGAACATTCCTTCTTCGAGGAGACCAAAGTTACCTTTGCTGCGTTAAGCGAAAGTGAGGTACAATCCTATATCAAGAGCGGTTCACCCATGGATAAGGCCGGTGCTTATGGCATACAGGATGATTACGGGGCCGTTTTTGTAAAAAGAATTGAAGGTGACTACTATAATGTTGTAGGTTTTCCACTGCATGCCTTTTATCAAAATGTAAAACTACTGATCCCTGATTTTTTTGAAGATTCGCACTGAAATAAAAACCTGTTTTCTAAGTCTTTTTTTCCTTCTGAACGCGTCAGCCTTTTTACAGGCACAGGGAAATATGAATTATCAGATTGGTAATTCCCTGTTACAGCAGCAGCGTTTTGAGGAAGCCCTCCAGATATTCAGCGACCTCAGCCAGGAGCAACCGGCACAATTCATTTTCCAGGAAAAGGTTGTGGATTGCCTGATTGAACTGAAACGCTATGAAGATGCCGTCCGACAGCTTAATGAGTACAATCGTAAGTACTCCAGCGGCGGACTGGGAAGCATTAAACTGGCGGAGGTTTATCACATTGAGGGTGATACCACAAAAGCCTATAAAACCTGGGATGAAACCATTCAAACCTTTGAACGCAGCCTTCAGGTTTACATACAGACGGCACAAAGCATGAACGACCGTCGTGAATTCCGCAGGGCAATCGAGCTTTATAGGAAAGGAAGGCGGATCTTTAACAACGATCAGCTCTTTTTCCTGGATCTTGCCAATGCCTACATGCAGGCGGGCGATTATGAAAATTCAATTCGGGAATACCTGCGATACATCAAGCAGAACCCATCCCAGATGCGACTTTTCCAGCGAACGCTGCTTCGCTACAACGATACTTACATGTATGACATCGCCATACTGGAATTTGAGGATGCACTGGATAAACTATCCATCGCTCATCCTGCCTACAACAGCCTGCATGAAATCCTCATCTGGATGCTTCAGGAAAACAAACTATACAGGAGGGCTCTGGCCACCGCAACCCGCTACGAAAAGCAAAGCAGCATGGTCACCTTTTCTCTCTTTAATCTGGGAAAGGATCTGGTTCAAAATGAGGAATTTGAACTGGCTACTGAAGCCTACCAGTATTATGTAGACACCGGTTATGATGACCTGCGCTGGCGAAGTATGGAAGAACTGGCGGATGTTCACTTCAGGTGGGCCCGTTTCCTGGACGATTATGGCCTCAGTTTTGACAACAAAAGTGACAGCCTGTATCAGCGATCTTTTGAACTATATGAGAAAATTCAAAACGAGTCCGGTAATTATGGGCGTCTGGACCGGGTTTATCTTCGTCTGGCTGAACTATCACTGGACTACCTCTATCAACCTGGAAAAGCTGCTGAATATCGGGCAAGTCTGGAAGAAATTGGGGAAAATAGCCGGCAGGCCGAAATCCTTTATCTGCGTGGACGAATCTCCCTCTTCAAAGGGGATTACAATCAGGCCCGACTTATGCTCACCAGAAGCAATCGGGTTGTACGAATCGGAGAACTGGCCGAAAAAACACGCTATTACCTGGCACTAACCGATTTTTTTGAGCGTGATTTTGAATTTGCTGAAATTCAGCTCAAAAGCCTTGGCAGGCAAAACACCAGTGTCTATGCCAACGACGCCTTAAAGCTCCGGCTCTGGATTGGAAAAGCCAAAAAAACGGATTCCCTATCTGCAGTTCGGTTTGCCGGTTCCATCGAAACTCTTTATCGGGGAGAGAAAGACTCGGCATCTGCCGGGCTGTTTGATCAGATCGGTGATGCATCTTCACTATTCGGGGACGACATCCTGGTATTGCTCAGTGATATCACCCCAAAAAATGATATCCCTGAATTATTCCGGTTCTATGATGATTATATCAGCAGTGACCAGGCTTCTCCTTTGCGTGAGCGCCTTTTCTGGGAGCGTGCACAGCTGGGTGAATATCTGTCGGATAAGGGAATCACCGATGACATTGACGCAGCCCGTTTATATGAACAACTGATTCTTGAGTATCCCCAGGGTTTCTATGCAACCTACGCCAGAGAGCGATTAAATAATTTATCCTTTAAGTCTTTATGAGATTCTTTTTTGCCCTTATTCTTTGTCTGACCATGTTTGAGGCCAGAGCCCAGCAGCAGGTGTTAATCCCGATGGATGCCTCACAAACCAATCACCTCAAGGCTTATGGCATCATATTCAATCATCTGAATGATGGACAGCCATCCAAATGGTTGCTGAATTACCGGGGAGGTAGTTTTATAACTTCCACCAACAATGATCTGGTGCGAACGGCCCGGCTCAAAAATGTAACGGTTGAACTTATATCCACCGCTCAGGCCAATCAGATTATGCAGGAAGTGGAATCACCGGCAGCCAATACAGCCGTAGTAAACCTAGAAAAAGCTCCGAAAATTGCGGTCTACACCCCGAAGCAGAATCTCCCCTGGGATGACGCGGTAACGCTGGCACTTACGTATGCTGAGGTGCCTTACGATAAAATCTGGGATGTTGAGGTTCTGGAGGGCAAACTAAATGAGTATGACTGGCTTCATCTTCACCATGAAGATTTTACAGGGCAGTATGGGAAATTCTGGTCATCTTCCCGAAATGCTCCCTGGTACATCACGCAGGTTCGGCAAATGGAAGCTATGGCATCCCAACTAGGGTTCGATAAAGTAAGCGATCAGAAAAAGGCTGTGGCCAGAACCATCAAAGAATATGTAGCCAACGGCGGATTCTTGTTTGCGATGTGTTCCGGCACCGATACCTTTGACATCGCTCTTTCAGCGGAAAATGTGGACATCGCTCCAAAAGAATTTGATGGTGATCCGGCCGACCCGGATGCACAGCAGCGCCTGGATTATTCCAAAACCTTTGCCTTCGAAAACTACAGCGTCTCGCTCAACCCCTTTGAATATGAGCATGCCGATATTGATGTTCCCTATCAGGGAAATCAGGTGGATCAAAAACTGGACTTTTTTACGCTCTTTGAATTTTCAGCCAAATGGGATCCGGTTCCAACCATGCTTACCCAGAATCACGTGAGCAGTGTCAAAGGCTTTTACGGGCAGACAACCGCATTCCGGAAGGAAAAAGTGAAATCATCGGTCGTTGTACTGGCTGAGTCTCCGGGCCGGGATATGGTAAAGTATGTGCATGGTAACTACGGTACGGGTACCTTCACTTTCTATGCCGGGCATGATCCTGAAGATTACCAGCATCGGGTAAACGATCCACCCACAGACCTGGCGCTCCACCCTACCAGCCCGGGTTATCGCCTTATTCTCAACAACATCCTCTTCCCTGCCGCCAAAAAGAAAAAGCGGAAAACCTAGGAATTTGAAATTCAGTAATTTGAAATTTGTAATTGGCTAATTTCACACTCCAAATTTCAAACTTCCAATTATTAAAGAATTAACGAATGAACCCATCCAGAGAGTTTGAGGATCTTGTTGAACTGGTTGCTATCCTCAGGAAGGAATGCCCGTGGGATGCCAAACAAACCCATCATAGCATCAAGGATAACCTGATCGAAGAAGCCTACGAAGCCATTGAGGCTATTGATGAAGGTGACTTTGACGAGTTTAAGAAGGAACTGGGCGATTTACTCTTGCATGTTCTATTCCACAGTAAAATTGCATCAGAAGATCAGCACTTTGAAATCGGGGATGTGATCTACCAGCTCATGGAGAAGTTGATCAGGCGTCATCCGCATGTTTTCGGGGAGGCCGTGGTACAGGGCGATGGAGAGGTGGCACAAAACTGGGAGGAAATCAAACTAAAAGAAGGCAAGAAATCGACTCTGGACGGCCTTCCGCATCACCTTCCTGCCCTAATCCGGGCGCAACGTATGCAGGAAAAAGCCGCGAATGTTGGTTTTGACTGGCCCGACTGGCATCAGGCCTGGGAGAAAATTGATGAAGAATATCAGGAATTCAGGGAAGTACTGGAGAAAGGCGACCGGCAGGAAGCACAAAAAGAATTCGGGGACATGCTCTTCTCACTGGTGAATGTGTCCAGGTATTTTGAGCTGAATGCTGAAGATGCACTGAGGCAGACCAATCGTAAATTTGAACAGCGGTTTCGCTACATCGAAGAAAAGCTAAAAGCACGTGAAAAATCTCTCAAAGAATCCACACTGGAAGAAATGGACCAGCTCTGGGAAGAAGCCAAAAAGCTGGAAGACTGAATTATTGGGTTGCCTGAATGTTCAGGGCTTCTCCAAAATTCGAATTCAAATTTGATCCCGAATTCTGTACATTTCAAATCCTGCAAACTACCGGAAGTTAAGCGTTCCAGTTCATGATTTTGCAGTCTCAGGCTATCTGAATATACGGTAATCCCGTTTTCCATTATTAATCACAATTCTTTTAACAGGGAGAATTTATGTCAACAGATTTGCATACCGGCTTTGATGAGCAGCAATACCCTCATATTAACCGAGGACTTGACGGTATCGTCGCTTTTTCGACCACTAAGAGTTCCATTGACGGACAAAAAGGTGAACTTATTTATGGTGGGTACAACATTGATATCCTTGCTGAAAACAGTACGTTTGAAGAGGTTTGTTTCCTTCTGTGGAATGACCGGCTTCCAACCAAAGATGAACTCACTGACCTTCAGCAGAAGCTGGAATCACGAAGAGACCTCCCAAAGGTTGTTGTGGATTACCTTCACAATGTAAATAAGAAATCCAATCCGATGGCGGTTTTGCGCTCAGCGGTTTCCATGCTTTCAGAAACAGATATCGAGCTTCCGGATGACTCCTATTATGAAAAAGCCATTAACATTACGGCAAAGATCCCGACCATCATTGCGGCATTTTCCAGAATCCGTAATGGCAATGAAATGGTAGAGCCCCTGCGTGAGGGCAGTACCGCTTTTAACTTCCTTTACATGCTGAACGGTGAAAAGCCGGGAGCCCAGGCAGAACGCACCCTTGATCTCTGTCTAGTGCTGCATGCAGAACACGGTATGAATGCCTCAACATTTACCTGCCGTACCGTTTGTGCAACCATTTCAGATATTTATTCTGCCGTTACCGGTGCTATCGGATCTCTTAAAGGCCCGCTTCATGGAGGGGCCAACACAGCTGTGATGAACACACTCATGGAACTCAAGGCTCAGGGCGACAAAGCGGATGCCGTTGCCTTCACCAAAGAGAAGCTTGCTAACAAAGAAAAAATCATGGGATTCGGCCACCGGGTTTATCGCACCTTTGACCCGCGTGCTTACCATCTTCAGAAAATGGCAGAAGCCCTTAGTGAAGAAACCGGAGAGCAACAGCTCTACAAGTGGTCCATGGACATGCTGAATACCATGAAAGAAGAGAAGAACATCGATCCGAATGTGGATTTCTTCTCAGCAACTGTTTATTACTCCATGGGAATTAAGCCTGATCTTTATACCTGTATTTTTGCAATGAGCCGGGTTTCAGGCTGGACCGGACATTATATAGAACAAGCTGCCAACAACCGGCTCATTCGTCCGAGAGCCTTGTATGTTGGCGAGAAAAACCTGGATTGGGTGCCCATCGAGGATCGTTAATCCATCGTTTTACTATATTGAAAGCCACCTCAACAGGTGGCTTTTTTATTTATTCCTGTTTTATGAACATATCTATTCGATCCTTCCTGTTTATTCTTTTCAGCATGGCTGCCAGTAATTCGGTTGCCCAGCTGTCTGACCATCCCCACTTTATTTCTTCATTGTCTGACTCTGCTGCAGTGAATCCCAATGAGGTCTCCATCGCTATAAATCCTGCAAACAAAGACAATATTGTTGCCGTGAGCATGCAATACCTAAGAAGAAATAACCGGAGGCTGATCACCAATTTCGCATATTGGTCAGAAGATGGCGGACGCACTTTCAATACAGTAGCACATCCCAACCCGGATGCACGCACCCAGGGTGATGATGCAGTCACCTTTGACGGGGATGGAGTGGCTTATCACAGTTTTATCAGTTTCAGGGGCTTGAGACAGGCTTATCCCGAAAGTGCAGTGAATGGAATTTTAGTAAACCGCTCAGACAATGGCGGTAAAAGCTGGTCGGATGCTGCACCTGCCGTTGATCATATCAATACGGTGATGCCCTTTGAGGATAAATCATGGCTGGTCACCGATAACAGCCGGTCCTCCCATAGAGGCCATTTGTATGTGAGCTGGACCCGCTTCGATGTGTATGGCTCCGCCTCCCCCCGCGATTCCACCCATATTTATTTTTCCCGCTCCACTGATGGCGGTAACCGCTTTTCTCAGCCCTTCCGGATTTCTGACAAGGGTGGAAATGCCATTGATGATGGTAACACGGTTGAAGGCGCCGTACCTGCTGTTGGCAAAGAAGGCGAAGTATATGTTGTATGGTCCGGCCCGAGGGGCATTGAAATGGACAAATCGGTGGATGGAGGCCGTACTTTCGGAAAGGATCGTTTTGTTACGGAACATCCGGGTGGATGGGATATTGAAATCCAGGGCATTGGTCGTGCCAACGGCATGCCTGTTACCGAAGTGGATCTTTCCGGGGGCGAATTCAGCGGATCTATTTATGTGAACTGGGTGGACAACCGCCATGGGGATTATGATGTATTTTGCATCGCCTCCCGCAACGGTGGCGAAAGCTGGACAGATCCGGTTCGCGTAAACAATGACGCCATCGGCAACGGAAGAGATCAGTTTTTTACCTGGATGGGGGTAGATCCGGTAGACGGTTCGATTAACATAGCTTTTTATGACCGCCGTGAAAGCGAGGGTACCACAACTTCACTCACGCTTGCCCGCAGTATGGATGGCGGCAAAAGCTTTACCAACTATCGCATCAGGGAAGCGGCATTTGAAACTGACAGTGCTCCTTTCTTCGGAGATTACCTTGGTGTGGATGCTTACGACGGGCGGGTAGCGGTTGCCTATCAATATTTCAGAGCAGATGGAAGTCTGGCCCTGAATGCTTCCATATTCGATTTTTAGTCACTTGCTTACCGGGAAGCCCAGGTGCGTGCAGCTTCATTCGGGTCAAAAACAAGTTTAAACGCAGCCCCTTGTCCGTTGCTCTGCCAGGTTATCTCGCCATCCAGCTGATCGGCCAGATTCAGGATCAGCGTAAAGCCCAGCGATCCCTCCTGTACCGGATCAAAATTTTCCGGCAGGCCTTTTCCGTTATCCGAGATTTCAAAAGTCAGGGTTGGGCCATCCTGTTTAAGGTTCACTTCAAGCAATCCTTTCTCCTGCCCATCGAATGCATGTTTAAAGGAATTGGAAATGAGTTCATTGGCGAGAATAGCGAAAGGCACAGCCTGATTTACATTGAGAGAAGATGAATCCAGATTAAAAACAAGTTCGATGGAACGGTCTGGATGTTCATAAGCCTGGGCAATATTGGTAGTGAGCTCCTGCAGATATTTACCCGCGTCAACCTGGGTGAACAATTCAGACTGGTATAGTTTTTCATGGATCATGGCAATGGATTTAATCCTTGCCTGCGACTCCTTCAGAATAACCGAGAGTTGATCATCATCCACGCGTATACCCTGCAGCTCAAGTAACCCTGAAACCACAGCCAGATTATTTTTAACCCGATGGTGTATCTCTTTGATGAGCACTTCCTTCTCATCAATAGAATCTTCAAGCTGTTTCTGATAATCTTTGAGATAGGTGATGTCGGTTGCGTTGGCACCTATGCTGATCACAACACCTTCAGAATTGAAATTAGGGTAAGCGGTCACCGAAACTACCCGTATAGATCCATCTTTATGCAATGCCTTAATTTCAAGATCAATGTCCTTTTTGCCTTTCATCACCTGGCTTAATGATCTTTTGGCTGTTTCCAGGTCATCCGGAGCTACCAGTTCCATCATATTCATTCCGATGAGCTCACCTGCATTATAACCCAGTACCCGTCTGGCAGCAGAATTTGAGAAGGTGATAAACCCATCCGGTGTAAGTTTGCAGATGAGAGAACTGGTTGCCTCTACCAGCGTACGGTATTCTTTTTCACTCTCGATCAGGGCCATTTCCGCTTTCACCTTATCGGTAACATCCACAATCTGAATGAGGTCGCGCATACCCTCTTCGGATTCCAGTATTCTGGATTGTATATCAACGTATATGATGTCTCCATTTTTGGTTTGATGGCGGACATTGCTAATGTTGAAGATTTTTTTATCCTGATTGTGTTTATCTGTGATGGTCTTGATGAACAGTTCCACATCTTCCTCAGGCCTGAGGTCCATTGGAGTCAGCTTCAGGAATTCATCCTTGCTGTAGCCATATTTTTCTATGGCTGCCTCGTTCACACCAATTATCGTTTGCGAACCTTCACCCAGAACCAGGATAGGGTTGGGGCTTTTTTCGAAGAGTTCCTCATAGGAATCTTTCAGGTTTTCAAGTTCAAGCTCTCTTTTCTTCTGCTCTGTAATATCCTGAAATGTGCCGGTAAGCTTAACAACCCGGCTTCCGATGATAATCGGCTGGCAGGTTACCTGCACCCATTTTGGAATTCCGTCCGCAGAAATAAAGCGGACCGTTTTATCCATGCTCCTACCGCGTTCCAGTGCATCCTCCAGTCCGGAAACAATCATTTCCCGGTCTCCCTCAGGATATGCACTGAGTGCATTTTCCACATTTACGTTAAAATCAGTGCCTACACCGTAAATGGAGTATATTTCTTTGGTCCAGCGAACCCGGTCCTTGATGATATCCAGTTCCCATCCACCAATTTTATTGGTGTTACCGGTGCGTTCCAGTAGCGTTCGGTATTCCACCATTTCCGCAATATCAAGCGTACTGATAATCATGAACTCTTCGTCTTCAAAACTGAGGAATTTTGTGTTCACCATGACATCCATTGGCGAGCCATCCTTCCGCATGTAGCGACGTTCAACTGAAACGGGCTTTCGTTCTTTCAAAGCCTGGGAAAAAAGGGCCATTTCCTGTTCCATCAATTCTTCCGGAACAACAATCATTACATTCTGCCCTTCGATTTCCTCTTTGGTATAACCACTGATGCGGCAGTATTCATCATTCACCCTGATGATGGTTCCATCCAGCTTAGTTAATTTGAGCCCTACATTCGCGTTTTCAAAGATGGAATTAAAAAGGCGGTCGATGCGATGTTTTTCAGCTCTTTCTCTTCGCATCGTTAATTCGCGTTCTACAATCACCAGCAAGCGTTGAAGGTGATGTTTCAGGACATAATCAGCAGCACCTTTCTGAACAAGCTCCACGGCCTGTTCATCATCGATGGATCCGGACACTATGATAATTGGTGTTTCGATGCCTGAGTCCTGTGCCACTTTCATGGCCTGTATGCAGGTTCCATCCTTCAGATTGTAATCGCTGATGATGAAGTCGTAGCGCCCTGCTTTCAGTAACTGCTGATATTCACTTAGGGTATCGGTGTATTTGCACTCCACTTCATATCCTCTGCTTTTGAGCAGAGACAAGATGGCCTGCCTGTCAACAGGACTATCTTCCAGAATGAGTAGTTTAAGTACCTCCATACCCTTTAAGGTAATATGAATCGAATCAGGTCTTTTATACCTGCTTAATTACTTGATAACTAAGTTAATTATCCGTTCAGGCACAAATATCTCTTTGACCAGATTTCCTTCATCGAGATAGCGTTTAACGTTTTCGTCAGACTTTGCCAGACTGAGCACGAATTCCTTGTCGGCCACTTTATCAGCAGGGATTTCAATCTGAGCCCGCACTTTTCCGTTAACCTGTACCGGATAGGTTTTACTATCGGCCACAAGGTATTCTTCATTAAATTCCGGCCATGCTTCATATGCCAGTGATTCCTCATGGCCCATCAGCTGCCAGAGCTCTTCAGCAATATGAGGGGCAAAAGGTGAGAGAATCAAAATAAAATCGCGGGCTACTGATTTGGGCAGCTGATCCCAGCCATTGGCTTCATTCACGAATATCATAAGTGCAGAAATGGCGGTATTAAGCCGGAGCGCCGGAATATCCTCACTCACCTTTTTGATGGCTTCATGCAGCGTTTTCAGCTGTGCTTTGGAAGCTTCCATATCCCTGGCTCTGCTTTTAATTTCGGCTGCGTCTTCATCCACAAAGAGCCTCCACACCCTATTCAGGAAGCGATTTACACCTTCCACCCCTTTGGTGCTCCAGGGTTTTACCTGCTCCAGCGGACCCATAAACATCTCATACATGCGAAGGGCATCTGCACCGTAATCATCGATGATATGATCCGGGTTAATCACATTGCCCCGGCTTTTGGACATTTTATGCGCCCGGGCTTCGACTTTCTTGCCGGTGGCTTTTTCTATAAACTGGTCGCCTTTTTTTTCAACCTGATCATCAGAAAGCTTTTTGCCGTCTTCTGATGTGAATTCCATTTCGCCCAGAATCATACCCTGGTTTACCAGCTTCTGAAAGGGTTCTTTGGTTGAAACGACTCCGATATCAAAAAGTACCTTATGCCAGAACCGGGCATACAACAAATGCAGTACGGCGTGTTCGGCACCGCCCACGTAAAGATCAACCGGCATCCAGTATTTTTCCCAGTGCGGATCAACCGGACCGCCGTCAAATTCCGGGCTGATGTAACGCAGGTAGTACCAGCAGGAACCGGCCCACTGTGGCATGGTATTGGTTTCCCTCAAAGCCGCTTTACCAGTCTCAGGATCGGTGGTATGCACCCACTCCGTGGCATTGGCCAGTGGCGGTTCACCCGAACCGGTAGGCTGATATTTATCAACCTCTGGCAATTCCAGCGGCAGGTGATCGTATGGAATGGCTTGGGGTTCCCCATCCACATGTATGATCGGGAAGGGCTCGCCCCAGTAACGCTGACGGGAAAAAAGCCAATCGCGTAGCTTGTAATTCACACTCTTTGAACCTGCCCCTTTCTCACTCAGAAAGGCAATAATCTTATCTTTGGCTTCTTCGATTTCCAGGCCATTCAGGAAATCACTGTTGATGGCTGCTCCGCTGCCGGTATAGGCCTTGCCATCAAAGTCGTCCGGTGGCTGCACGGTTCGGATGATTGGCAGGTCGAATTGCTCCGCAAATTCCCAATCGCGTTCATCCTGGCCGGGTACGGCCATAATAGCGCCGGTTCCGTAGCTCACCAGTACATAATCCGCGATCCAGACCGGGATTTCATCGCCGTTAGCCGGATTTACGGCATAAGCGCCTGTAAAGGCCCCTGTTTTTTCCTTGTTCAGTTCCTGCCGGTCCAGATCAGATTTCAGAGAAGCCTCATGCCGGTATTTTTCCACTTCCGCCCGCTGATCCTCCGTTGTGATTTTTTCCACCAGATGATGTTCCGGTGCCAGCACCATATAGGTTGCTCCGA
This sequence comes from uncultured Balneolaceae bacterium, assembly GCA_964413935.1. GTDB lineage: Bacteria > Bacteroidota > Rhodothermia > Balneolales > Balneolaceae > CAYPTY01. The sequence continues at coordinate 44,543 of CAYPTY010000006.1, forward strand.
ATAGGGTATCAGGGCGGGTGGTGAACACCCTGATTTTTTCATCAAAACCCTTGATCTGAAAATCGATTTCAGCACCTATGGATTTCCCGATCCAGTTGCGCTGCATATCTTTGAGGGATTCCGGCCAGTCCAGATCATCCAGATCCTGAAGCAGTCGCTCTGCATAAGCCGTGATTTTGAGCATCCACTGACGCATTGGCTTGCGGATCACATCAAAGCCGCCTACTTCGCTCTTGCCATTCACCACTTCTTCGTTTGCAAGCACCGTACCCAGTTCCGGACACCAGTTCACGGCCACCTCGTCTTCATAGGCCAGGCCTTTTTCATACAGCTTCAGGAAAATCCACTGCGTCCATTTGAAAAAGTCGGGATCGGTAGTATTCACTTCCCGGTCCCAGTCATAGGAAAAACCAATTGCCTGCAGCTGCTCCCTGAATCGTTTTATATTCTTTTCGGTGGTGATGCGGGGATGAGTTCCCGTTTTGATGGCATACTGTTCAGCCGGCAGACCGAAAGCGTCCCATCCCATGGGATGCAGCACATTGAAGCCCTTCATCCGCTTATAGCGGCTCAGGATATCGGTGGCGGTGTAGCCCTCCGGATGCCCCACATGTAATCCCGCTCCGCTTGGATAAGGAAACATATCCAGCACGTAGTATTTGGGTTTATCCTTGTCTTCCGGAGTTTTGAAAGTTTTTTTTTCGAGCCAGTAATCCTGCCACTTTTTTTCGATGTCGGCCGGCTTGTATTGGGGCATTTTCAGTAAATTTTTCGATGTGAGTTCAGAATTGGGAAGATACAGGAATTTCAAGATAAAATGCTTTCCAGCACATCCATCCCATCCGGTTTCCAGTATAGCCGGGGCGACTGCGCACGGCTGAGGGCTTCAAAGTTCTCATCACCATCCGCATACACCGTCTGAACACGATCTCCGAATTGTTCCTGCAGTTTGGGTATATCTTCTTTCCAGCCCGGGATCCAGTGAATGAGGTAGTCTTCTTCAGGAAAATCCCTGCTTTCCACTATGAGTTTACCTTTTGTTTCGATGAAGCTTTTCTCAAGGGCCTGATAGTAAGCTTTCAGATAATCCGCCTTGGGATGTTGCACCGCCTGTGTGGTATCGAAGGCATCTTTCACTTCCTTAAGCCCCCGTGGGGAAACCACAATACCCACAGATCTGCATCCACGCCCGTTGTAGAGAAACATTGCATCCCGTATCTCATCGGTAATTTCCTCAGCATAGGCAATGGAAGTTTTGGCGGTACGAATCAGGTAGCGAGGGTTCTCGGCCAGCAGCTGATGCTCTTCCAGGCTTTTCTTCACAGCCTGTACCGATTCGGTTGAACCTGCAAAGAGAATCCGGTCCGCTTTGAGTTTTTTGAAGTCTGCCAAGTCAAGCGACCACTGCCGGGCATTCCGGATTCCATTCATATTCACGGAATCCAAAAATGAAGGAAGCAGATAGGGATCTTTCCGGGATATCTTTCCGAAATAATCGGCACCCGATAGAATGCTGGCAACGGCATCCTGCATGCCCACCATGGGCAGGTTTCCGGCATGCAGGCAAAGTACTTTAAGGTGTTTTGCATGCCGGTTATCACTCATCCCATGCATTTCAGCCCAGTGTTCGAGGTCGCCTTCAGCCAGGTTTCTGCGAAAAGACGCTAGCTGCAGCTGCACTTCTTCCCGGCTAAAAAAGCCTCCATCCACGGTTTTTGCCACGGCCTCCTGCTGAAAAGGATTTTCAGGATGCAGCCATTCTTCCAGGCACACTCTTAGTTTACTGATATGAGGTTCGAACCAGTTCAATCTTTATCTATTAAAAAATTACATCCCCTCAGATTCTCCGGCTGCCAGCGGCCCAGTACCTGAAAAGCTCCGTCTTCCCTTTTTTTGCCTTTGTCGCCGGTGAGTAAAAAAGGACAGGAAAAAATATTGGCTAAATCGATGATTCCGATGAGTCCCTCTTCCCCATTTTCTGCTTCCTTCATCGGATTATCCGGTTTACGGATACTGACCTGCATCCAGTGCGGAGTCTGAAACCAATCATCCCCTCTGGACCAGGCCTGGCTGAGCAGCTCCGTCATGCCGTATTCGGAATGCACAGCATCTGGGGGAACCGAAAAAGCATCCGAAAGTCGGCTGTGCATTTCCCGGCGAGTCATTTCCCGGCGGTGGGTTTTCATTCCGCCTGTCTCCATGATGATACTGCCGGGCGGGAGAGCTGTGGGATATTTTTCGGCCAGATCGATAAGCCCGAAAGCTGCTCCGAAGAGCATCAGACGGCGACCTCTTGTTTGGATGTTGCCCAACAGCTGCCCGTCAAGGGGCTTCTGCAGTGGAAGAAAGGAACTCAATCCGCTTTCATCCTCTTCAATCAGGAGCTTCAGCATGTATATCAGGGATGAATTGGGATTTTCGTTGTATCCGGGTGTGTAGGCCAGTATCACCCAGGCATCACTCCCGTAAAAGAGGTCAAATCCACGACGGATGGACTGTTTATAGAGTGCAGGATCAGCAATAAAATGCCGGCTGCGCTGCATCCCCGAAGTTCCTGAGCTTTGAAAATATAAATGTGGCTTCTCGGCTGAGGTGTATACTTCAGTATCCCGGAAAGCCTGTATCGGAAGCAGTGGGATCTCAGAAAGGTGTCTGATTTCCGTAATGCTAAGAGCATCCGTAAAACGCCGGTATAGGGCATTCTGCTTTCTCTGATATTCGAAAACCCTGCCGGCGCGATCTTCGAAGCTAAATTCCCCATTGAAAATAAATTCCGAGCTCTTCATCCCTTCAGTCAGCATAAAAAATCAGGGATTGAGCAGTGAGCAGATACCAGCCTTCTCCATCTACATACAGCAGATCCCGGATTTCAGCATTGGGAAAGTTGACCATCTGTTCTCCCGTTTCAGCTGAAAACACGGCTTTACCGTCAGCGAAATAAAGACGATCCATTCGGGTGGTGAAGGCGGAGACTCCGGAGGCCGGAAAGAAAGATCGGTAGAGTCCGTTGCGTTCCAGTTCATGCACCACGCCTGCCGCGGGGTCCAATACGTAGAGGCGGCGTTCATCCGATTTTATCCTATACACATCGCGGATTTCTGCCGGCATATTAAATCGGGGCCTTTCCTGCCCGAATTCATCAAAAAGTCGCATAATCTTGCTGTTTTTATCAAAAACCAGCACTTCATTGAAAGGGGTCACATGAATGGCAGCCGGATTTCTCACCGGAAGAGAGGATAAATACTGGAAGCGCCGGTCATAAACCTGAATGCGGTCATTGCCGCTATCGCTGATGTAAATCCGAAGTCCATTGGATACATCAATATCGGCTGGTTCATCAAACTGATAATCACCGCTGCCCCTGCTGCCCAGCGAGTCTAAGAGCATGCCGTCAAAATCCAGTTTCAGAAAGCGATCTTTCCCTCTTTCAAGCACAAAAAGATGGCGCGAGGAAGCGTCCATCGAAACGGCATCCTGCAGTCGATCTATCAGGATAATCTGAGCCTGAGCAAAATCTATGGCCAGAAACCAGCAGACACCGAGCAAGAGGAGTGTTCTCATCCGAGTCGTTTTAAGCCTTTAGCCCCAATATCGTTTCGGTAATAAGCTTTGTCAAAATGAATTTTGGGGACTTCAGCATAGGCCCGGTCGATGGCTTCCCTGAGTGTGAGTCCGGAGCCCACCACGTTCAATACTCTCCCCCCATTGGTCAGGATTTCATTTCCTTCGGCCCGGGTACCCGCATGGAATATCAAAGTATCTACATCATTCAGCCCGGTGACTTTCTTTCCTTTTTCATAGGATCCCGGATATCCGCCGGAAACCATCACCACCGTACAGAAATACTTGTTGGTGAACTCCACGCTGCTTCTGTACAGTCTCCTGTGCACACTTTCATTAAGCAGATGCAGCAAATCTGTCTTCAGCCTGGGCAGAATTACCTGGCATTCCGGATCACCGAATCGGCAGTTAAATTCCACCACCTTGGGACCTTCTTCTGTGATCATCAGTCCTACATACAGCACACCGGTATAGGGATTCCCCTCTTTCTTCATACCTTCGATGGTAGGCTTGATGATATCCCGCTCAATTTCTTCAAGCAGGTCTTCGGTTACCAGCGGGGCCGGTGAATAGGCGCCCATGCCGCCGGTATTCAGTCCGTTGTCGCCCTCTCCCACCCGTTTGTGATCCTGAGCATTACCAATAACCCGGTAATCATCGCCGTCACAGATAGCAAACACGGAGGCTTCCTCACCCTGCATAAACTCTTCAATCACCAGACGCTCTGCAGCACCGGCTAAAGAACCGGTTTTGAGGGTGTCCAGGCCAATCATAGCTTCTTTTTCATCTTTACAGATCAGCACGCCCTTCCCTGCAGCCAATCCGTCTGCCTTTAGCACAACCGGGTACTGATTCCGCTTTTTGATGTAGCTTGCGGCCTGATCAAAATCGGCCTGATCAAACACCGCATAGGAAGCCGTTGGGATGTCATATTTCTTCATGAAATCTTTGGCGAATTCCTTCGATCCCTCCAGCATGGCTGCCTTGGTGCGCGGACCAAATACCTTATGCCCGCGGTCTTCTAGGAAGTCAGCCAGGCCGTCAACCAGTGGCTGCTCCGGCCCAACCACGGTCAGGTCGATGTGGTACTCATCCAGAACGTGAAGCAGTGCTTCCCGGGCGTTTATGTCGAGGTGCACATTTACGCCTTCTTCGGCCGTACCCGGATTTCCCGGTGTGATGTACAGTTTGTTCAGCTCCGGCGATTTGTCAATAGCCCAGGCCAGAGCGTGTTCACGTCCGCCTCCACCGATCAGTAAAACATTAAGAGACATAATCAGACTAGTTTTTCAGCAATACTTATGATTTCAGCAAAATCGGCTGCTTTGAGACTGGCTCCACCGATCAATCCGCCATCCACATCCGGTTGCTGAAGGAGTTCATCCGCATTTCCGGGTTTCATGGAACCTCCGTACAGGATTCGGATCTGGTCTGCCGTTTCCTCATCGTATAATTCAATAAGGGTAGAGCGAAGATGTGCATGCATTTCCTGAGCCTGCTCTGGACTTGCTGTTTCGCCTGTACCGATGGCCCAAACCGGCTCATAGGCAACGACTACATCCACCGCTTCAGATGAAGGAATGTCAGCAAAGGCTTTTTTCACCTGTCCGGCAACCAGATCCATATGGATACCGCTTTTCCGTTCATCCAGTTTTTCACCCACACAAACTACGGGAATCAGTTCAGAACTCAGGGCCTTGCGGGTTTTGGCGTTTACTGATTCATCGGTTTCACCGTTGTATTCTCTTCGCTCAGAATGTCCGATAATTACATTAGTACACCCCGCACCGGTTAACATAGGTGCGCTGACTTCCCCGGTAAAGGCTCCGCTGTCTTCCACATGCATATTTTGTGCACCGAGCAGAATGCTGCTCTCTCCGATGGCATCTGCAGCATAAGCGATGGAAGTAAAAGGCGGACAAACCAGCACCTCAACCCCTTCCCCAAACTCACTCTTCTCAGCTTTGATTGCATTTACCAGTTCAGCTGCCTCTGCAGGCCCGCAGTTCATTTTCCAGTTTCCCGCGATCAGATAGTTTCTCATAATGTTTCCCCTTAATTTTGACTGAATATTTTTAAAATGTGTTTCGGCTTATTTTATGGCTCCGGCCAGTCCATTGGTTAAATCCTCGATTTCCTCACCCACATACTTTCGTATGATTTTGCCTTCGCGGTCCACAAGCAGCCAGGTTGGAAAACCAGACAGATTGAAGGCCTGAATAAGCTCTACCGTATTATAACTTCTGCGATCCAGTATCGGCCCTGTCTGCCCGCGTTCATTGAAGAATGCATTGATGGCTACCTGGTTTTCGTTGACCGGTACACTTAGAACCTCCAGCCCGTAATTGCTGTAGATCAGGGCAATGTATTTGATGTTCTCAAACTCCTGCTGATAAAAGGGATTCGTCAGATCAGCAAACTCATACAAACGGGGGTTTCCGGTATCGGCTGTACTGAGTGTGTCGCCATTCAGAGCAATAAAATCATAGGTAGGAACCGGCAAACCGGGCGCCATGTAATTCAATTCTCTTTCGAAGAGTGTGATCCAGGGACGCATATCCTCAAAACGGCTATAGCGGTTTTTAAATAGCTTGAACTCCGCTACCGCCTGATCTACAGCCAGGCTGTCATATAATGTTTTTACCCTTTTCTGATCGATGACCATATCTTTCCGAATGGTCTGACTTTTTTCTTTAAGCAGGTCCAGGTAACGGATAACGCCCGTCAAACCCTCTTCCCTTGCTTTCAAAGCGGTACCATACTGCAAAGCCAGATCAATCATAGCCGGATCATCCAGATTGGCATTAAGCCGAGCATTCATCAGAGAATCTGCTTCCATGGTATTCATGATGCGGAATGATTCACTGGCCGCAATACCGGAGGCGGTGGTTCCCTTGTTGTCCTGATAAATAGTCCAGAAGAGTTCGGCAAATTTGCTGAATTCAGCCGGGATATCCTCATCTGCAACTTTACCGGCATTCACATAAGCGATGGTGCGCTCAAAGGTTCGGCGAACATTGTCATAGGTTCGCAATGCCCTGTTCTCGCGCGAATCCACTTCGAAGGTGCTTGCAACGTCCGGAAGTTCACCGGTGATGCGTACTGTATCGCTGTCTGAAAACAGCACTTCAATCAGCCCGAGGTCATAACTACCGCGGCTAATCAGAACCGGATATCTGCCGTTTCGTTCAAATGTGAAGGTGCCGCTGAAGTCGCCACGGTAATTGGTCAGAGTAGTAAAAAGCGTGTCTTTAAAAGTTTCAGTGGTATCCGGCGGAAACACGCTCAAGCGGATGCCTGAGTAATCCGGAGTATTGCTCAGGGAATCAGCCACGGTAATACGCCCGGTGAGGAAAACCTTTTTATCGTTCTGGGCGGTGCAGGCAGCCGAAACGGATATTATGGCCAACAATAGAATAAGGGATAAACGTCTGTGCATGATGTGCTTAGGATTCCAGTTTTTTTGTAATGGCTTCGCGAACCAGCTGGGGATTGGCCTTGCCCTGAGAAGCTTTCATGGCCTGTCCAACGAAAAAGCCGGTCAGTTTCTTTTCTCCGGCCCGGTAACGCTCGGCCTCATTGGGATTTTCTTCGATAATTTTATCTACAATGTCGTCGATGAAGCCGGTATCGGATACCTGAATCAGGTTCAATTCTTTAGCCAGTTCTTCGGCCGATTTGTCGCTGTCCAGCATGGCATTGAAAATATCCTGCAGGGCGGAGGAGTTGATTTTATCATCCTCTTTGAGCTGAATCAGTTCTGATAGTCGTTCAGGGGAAATACTGAATTCGCGGATGTCAATCGCTTTCTCATTCAATACCCTTAAAACCTGACTCAAAACCACATTGGCAACAGCCTTTGGGTTGTTGAGATGTTCCAAAACGGATTCATAGTAGTCGGCCAGGTACCGGCTCTCGGTGAGGGTGATGGCATCGTCCACACTCATATTAAAGTCTTTTCGGAAGCGCTCACGGCGAACATCAGCCAGTTCCGGCAGATCAGATTTTACTTCTTCCAGCAATTGATCGGTAACCACAATGGGTGGAAGATCCGGTTCGGGGAAATAGCGATAATCGTGGGCTTCCTCTTTGGATCGCATCTCCCGTGTAATCATCTTGGAAGAATCCCAGAGGCGGGTTTGCTGAACCACTTCGCCTCCCCCGTCTATCAATTCTATCTGACGATAAATTTCATAATCAATGGCCTTTTCTACATTCCGGAAGGAGTTCATGTTCTTGCATTCGGTTCGGGTTCCGAATTTCTCCTGCCCGCGCGGACGAACGGATACGTTGGCATCACAGCGCAATGAACCCTCCTCCATGTTGCCATCACAAATTTCAAGATACTGTACAATCTGTTTGATCTTGGTGAGGTAAGCGTAAGCCTCCTGAGGGGTGCGGATATCCGGTTCTGAAACGATTTCTATAAGTGGTGTTCCGGCCCGGTTCAGGTCGATCAGAGTATTGTAGGGATCCTGATCATGAATGGATTTACCGGCATCTTCCTCCATGTGGATGCGCGTGATGCCGATGCGCTTGGTGTAGCCTTCCACTTCTATGTCGATGTAGCCATCGTAACAAATAGGTGTATCATATTGTGAAATCTGATAACCCTTGGGAAGATCGGGGTAGAAGTAGTTTTTCCTCGCAAAGATGGATCGAGGTGCAACACTGCAATTGGTGGCCAGCCCCATTTTGATGATGTACTTCACCAGATTCTCATTTACCACCGGCAATGTGCCCGGATGACCCAGGCAAAGCGGATTTACTCTGGTATTTGGATGAGCTCCGTATTCGGGCTCAACGGCTGTAAATGCTTTTGAATGGGTTAGTAGTTGTGCGTGGACTTCAAGTCCGATTACCGCTTCGAAGCGTTCGTGAGCAATGGTACTCATGGATATACTGAAAGAAGGTTTTTATCGAGGGTGGAAGATATTAAAGATGCCTCAAAGTTTCGGAAGTAATTCACTGCCTGATTTAATACCACTGCTGTGTGATGCAGTGAATGCTTCCCTGTCCCCAGACCAGGTCGGCACAATTAATGCCGATAATTTCACGGTCTGGAAAATAGCGATCTAGCAATTCCTGGGCCTGCTGATCGTAACGTTCATCATACAAGGGAAGCAGCACACATCCGTTTGCTACATAATAATTGGCATAGGATGCAGGTACATATTCGGATCCGTCCACGGTTGTTCCCTCAATGCGGCATTCCGGCATGGGCAAAGTCTCGATATTTAAACCTGATAATTCGAGAATTCGCACATTCGAATTTAGAGTCTTATAGTTGGGATCATCCGGATCACTTGAAATCATGGTCAGCACGGTATCCTCGTTCAGGAAGCGGGTGAGATCGTCCACATGGCCGTCGGTGTCATCTCCTGCAAGGCCAGCTTTCAGCCAGATAAAGCGCTCAATACCAAAATAATCTCTGAGCTTGGTTTCAATATCCTTTTTACTGAAGGTCGGATTCCGATTGGGGTTCAGCATTACGGATTCAGTAGTGATCAGCGTCCCCTTCCCGTTTGTTTCGATGGCCCCGCCCTCCAGCACCATTCCCGGCGACAGCACCTTAGTGTTGAGCATTTCCCCAATAAAGCGCGGCAAGCCATTATCCGCACCCCAGGGCGGATATTTACCGCCCCAGGCATTGTATTCCCAGTCCGTGATCGTTGGCTTTCCGTTTTCTTCTATGAAGATTGGGCCACAATCTCTGGCCCAGACATCGTTGATAGGGTATTCATGAAACCTCATTCGATATTCCGTGACCGGAATTTGGGATTTGAGATCTGAGATCTGAGATTTTGCTTCGGGATGGTAAAAGAGCTGGATGTCTTCAAACCGAATAAGAGCTTTTATAATCTCCAGATAGACCTTCTCAACTCTTTCGAGTCGATCTCCGGGCCAGGTTTCGCGGTTGGAAGGCCAGTGCAGCTGGGTGGCTGAATGCGGTTCCCACTCGGCCGGCAGACGTCGGTTAGTCTTCATCTGCGAAACGTTTGAGTATGGGAGCATAGGCATCTATCCGACGATCCCGGAAAAAGGGCCATTCCCTGCGCTGTTCATCAATTTTATGGAGATCAATATCTGCATACAGGATTTCCTCTTTCTCGCCCGCTACCGCCAGCTCTTCCCCGAAAGGACCATAAACAAAGGAATGTCCCCAGAAGGTAGTGCCTGCTTCCTTACCCACCCGGTTGGCTGCTGCCACATAAAGGCCATTGGCAATGGCGTGGGATCGCTGAATGCACTGCCACGCTTCCAGATATTTCTTCTTTTCGGCTTTGCCTTCTTTTTTGAGAGTACCGATGGCCGTTGGGTAGAAAAGAATCTGTGCCCCATGTAAGGCAGCAATACGGGCCGCTTCCGGATACCATTGATCCCAGCAAATGAGGGCGCCAATTTTTCCGAAGTGGGTATTGAAAACTGGCCAGGCTTCATTGGCATCACCCGGGGTGAAATAATACTTCTCTCCAAAACCCGGATCATCCGGAATATGCATTTTGCGGTAATGTCCGGCGACTGAGCCATCCGCATCCATTACCTGCAGGCTGTTGTGATAAATGCCATCAGCTCTTTTTTCGAAATAGGGAATGATGAGTACAATACCCAGTTCTGCGGCCAGTGCAGAGAATTGTTCAAATATTCCATCCTTGCGATGCAAAGCCCACTCAAAAGCTTTCTCATTATAATCCACACAGAAATAGGGAGTATTGAAAAGCTCCTGCAGGCAGATCACATTCGCACCTTCTTCTGCAGCCTGCCGGAGCAGTGCCATCTGCCGGAAGGTGTTTTCTTCTACATGTTTTGATGCAAAAGTTTGCAGCAGAGCAATCTTTATAATCGATGTTTTCATAATGATAAGATAAAGTGTACCAATCTTTTATGGAGTTGTAATTCATTCATTCTTCACAAAATCTAAGTAGCCTAAGTGTAGAAATAAGGGATGTTTAGACAAAGTGGTTATATAGCTTAGAAAAGCGCTTACTTAGCAAAATAAGTAAAAATTCAACCTAAAAATTAACTCACCAAATGCTTACTTTGAGCCCTTTCGACACCAAAAACCTAGATGAAACAATGAGTGTAAACAACACACATCCGAAAAGTAACGTAGGTCTGGATTATTTAGGACTTGCCGAAAATGATAATGTACTCTGGAATCTAAATCCTGAAGAACTCTACGAAGAAGTGCTGGCGAATGGTGAAGGTGAACTCTCTGCTGATGAAGCAATTGTGATCCGAACCGGTAAATACACTGGCCGGTCTCCAAAAGACAAATACACAGTTGATCAACCTTCTATTCATGATGAAATTGACTGGGGTGGATTCAATAAGCCTATCGATCAAAAAGTATTTGATGGACTCTTCGTTAAATTGCAGGATTATCTTGCTGAGAAGAAATTATACGTAAAAGACGTTTATTGCGGTGCTCATCCTGATTCTCGCCTCAATGTTCGCGTTGTGAGTGAAGCTGCTTACCACGCTCTCTTCACCGACAATATGTTTATTGACGTTCCAGATGATGAAATGGAAGAATTTATTCCAGGCTTTACTGTACTGGCCGCGCCAAGTTTTAAAGCAGATCCTGAAGTAGATGGAACTGAAACTGACACCTTCGTGATAGCCGATCTTGAAAAAAAGATCATAATCATTGGGGCAACCATGTATTCCGGTGAGGTGAAGAAAGGTATCTTTGGTATCATGAATTACCTGTTACCTAAGCAGGGTGTGATGCCAATGCACTGTTCCGCCAATTTGGACGAAAATGGTAAGTCTGCGGTGTACTTCGGCCTTTCCGGTACCGGAAAAACCACCCTCTCCGCTGATCCGGATAAAACCCTGATCGGTGATGATGAGCACGGCTGGAACGACGAAGGTATCTTTAACTTCGAGGGCGGTTGCTATGCTAAAGTGATCAATCTATCCGAAGAAAATGAACCGCTGATCTATGCTACCACCAAGCGCAGAGGAACCATTCTGGAGAATGTTGTACTGGATGAAGATGGCAATCCCGATTTTGATGATGTCAGTATCACTCAGAATACACGATGCTCTTATCCACTGAAATTTATACCAAATGCCAGTGAAACGGGCATTGCGGACCATCCGGCAAATATCATTTTCCTAACAGCTGATGCCTTCGGGGTTTTACCACCAATTTCGAAGCTGACGCCTGAGCAGGCCATGTACCACTTCATCAGTGGATATACGGCTAAAGTTGCCGGTACTGAAAGAGGTGTAACCGAGCCACAGGCTACTTTCTCTGCCTGCTTCGGAGCTCCTTTCATGCCATTGCACCCAACCGTGTATGCGGAGTTGCTTGCTGAGCGTATTCGAAAGCATGGATCCGATGTTTGGCTGGTAAATACCGGTTGGACCGGCGGCCCATACGGCGTGGGTTCCCGCATGAAGCTCCCTTATACCCGAAAAATGCTTACCGAAGCTATCGCAGGTAATCTGAATGATGGGGAGTTTGTAAAAGACCCAATCTTCGGCCTGATGATCCCAACCAAAGTTGAGGGAGTACCATCAGAGCTGTTGATACCAAGAAATACCTGGGACGACCCTGAGGCCTACGACGCCAAAGCGAAAGAACTTGCAGGCATGTTCGTGAAGAACTTTAAAAAGTTCGAAGATCAGGCCAGCGAAGCGATACTTAAAGCTGCACCTAACGTGTGATTGCACTGCTTTGATGTAGGTTGACAAAGCCTGTTGCCCGGCGAAACGGACAGCAGGCTTTTTTTTGGCTATGATTCAGCCATAGCATTAAGCTTGTCCAGGTTCTCCTGCATGCGGAGGGCATTCAGCATCTCAAGGATATCACCTTTCATGAAATCGTCCAGATTGTAAAGCGTAAGATTAATACGGTGATCCGTGATGCGTCCCTGCGGAAAATTGTATGTACGGATTTTTGCAGAACGGTCGCCTGTTGAAACCTGTGATTTCCGCTCCATAGCTCTCTCCTGCTGCTTTTTCTCCAGCTCGATGTTGTACATCTTAGCTCTGAGCATCACCATGGCTTTCTCTTTATTCTGATGCTGGGAGCGTTCTTCCTGGCATTCAACCACAATCCCGGTTGGTTCATGGGTAATCCGGATTGCCGAATCCGTTTTGTTCACGTGCTGCCCTCCCGCCCCGCTGGCTCTGAAAGTATCGATACGCAAATCCGCCGTATTGATATCAATTTCTACATCCTCCACTTCCGGTAACACAGCAACTGTAGCCGCAGAGGTATGAACCCTGCCCTGGCTTTCGGTAGCGGGAACCCGTTGCACCCGATGCACTCCGCTCTCGTACTTCATAAAGCCGAAAATGTCGCTTCCCTCCAATGAGAATACAATTTCCTTATAACCCCCTTTTTCAGATTCATTCAGGCTCATCAGGCTCACTTTCCATCCCATCTTATCCGCAAAGCGGCGGTACATATCAAACAAATCGCCGGCAAAAATGGCAGCTTCATCTCCACCCGTTCCCGCTCGGATTTCCACAATGGCATTTTTTTCATCTTCCGGATCCCGCGGGATCAGCTTCATTTTAATTTCTTCTCCCAGCTTATCCAGCTCTTCCCGGATCTCTTCGTTCTCCGTTCGGGCCATTTGCGTAATCTCAGCATCCTCATCCATTTCTATGAGTTCCTTATTGCCATCCAGCCGGTGCTTGAGATCCATCCAGGTATCGTAGTCATCCACCAGTTCTTTTAAGGACCCATGTTCCTTGGTCAGCTCAGTATATTTGGCCGGATCGTCAAAAACCGCCGGATCACTCATGGCGGTGGTAACTTCTTCAAAGCGGGCTTTGATCTGTTTCAGTTTAGCTTCTATATCCATATCCGATTCGGTGCGCTGATTGTTCTTCGCATCGAAAATAAGAATTAATCGAAAAGATGTTTCAGGATGTTGAAGAGCAGCTTTTTATTCTCCTGAATGTGCTCTTTGCTGATTTCTGTGATTTCATCCCACTTTTGGATGTAGGGCGCTTTTTTCAGGTCCGGTCGCAGATGTTCTTCCAGTTCTTTTATGTGATCCTTTCCCAGCTCCAGATGAAACTGAAGGGCAATTACGTGCTCTCCGTACTGAAAGGCCTGCTGCTCACAGCCTTTGGATTCGAACAGATGAATACTTTTTTTCGGAGCATCAAAAGTCTCGCCGTGCCAGTGAAATACTTTATACTCATCCAGTTCCGATTCGAAGGTACCATCAAAAATCTGCTGCACCTTAAACCAGCCAATCTCCTTGTATTTGTGATGATACACATCCGAACCCAGTGCATCAGCAATGAATTGTGAACCCAGACAGATGCCAAGTGTGGGAATATTGTGATCGATGCAATGACGAATCAGTTCTTTTTCGGCATTCATCCACGGATACAATTCATCCTCGTAGATATTCATGGGGCCTCCCATGATGATCAGACCTGCTATATTTGCGGAATTTCCTTTCGGTATGGCATCCCCCGCATACATATGAACGATTTCATAGGATTTATGATGCTTTTTGAGCCAGTCTTCGATAAAACCGGGCCCTTCAAAGGCAACATGCTGAAGGATGTATATTTTTGAGTCACTCATAGTCTTACAAATTAGTATCTTTACAGCTCTAATTTAACAGATCAGACGTGAGTAATACATCCATTCCTGCAAATTATAAAATTGGTTTTCTTGGGGCAGGACAGCTGGCGCGAATGAGTGCCCTTCAGGCTTTTCGATTCGGAATACAGGTTGCTGTTTTTTCTGACCGCCCCGAAAATGAACCTGTACAATTCATGACGCCACATGCTATTTCAGGGTCTTTTGATTCGGTTGATGAACTGGTAGCATTCGCCAAAACCTGCGATGTACTGACCCTGGAAAATGAATTTATCCGTTCTGAAGTACTCAGGGAAGTTGAGGAAAAATCGGGCACACCCATCTTTCCCTCTCCCGGTTCCTTCGCTCTCATCGAGAATAAGCTTATTGAAAAACAGACCTTTGAAGCTGCCGGAATACCGGTTACACCCTATAAACTCATCAGTGAAGATGATGACCTGAGCGATTTCGGGCAGGCCCATGGCTGGCCCTACCTCCTGAAATCATCCAAAGGAGGCTATGATGGTTATGGGAACAAAACGGTTCACGATATCGGTGAAGCCCGGCATGCATTTAAAGAGCTGGGAGGAGATAAAGGACATGATATCATCGCCGAAGCCTTTGTGAATTTTACCCATGAACTGGCCGTACAGGTAGTCAGAAACGAACATGGTATGGTCGCATACCCCTGTTGTGAAACCATTCAGGAAAACCACATATGTGTGGCTGTACTTTCGCCGGCGCCCATCCATGAAGAGAAAGCCCTTGAAGTTCAGCAGATGGCCATGAAGGCGACTGAAGCCATTGATGGTAAAGGTATTTTTGCCTATGAGTTTTTTCTCACGGTGGATGGAAGCATTTTACTGAATGAGTCTGCTCCCCGTCCACATAATTCCGGGCACTACACCATTGAAGGCTGTGTAACCTCTCAGTTTGAGAATCACGTTCGGGCAGTTTGCGGGCTCCCACTGGGCAGTACAGCTCTTCGTATGCCTGCTGTGGCTATGATAAACCTGCTGGGCACACAAAACAGGCCATCACAGATAGATATAAGCAGTGCAGCCTTATCGCGCCCGGATGCTCACTTGCATATGTATGGGAAGGTGGAATCGAAAAAAGGCCGTAAGATGGGACACTTTACCCTGCTGGGCGAACATGTTCAGGAAGTGTATCACGAAGCAAGAGAATTAACCAACAGCATAGAAATCTAATATGGAAAATAAGGTATCAATCGGGATTGTAATGGGCAGCGACAGTGACTGGCCCACCATGAAACAGGCAGCGGATATTCTGGACAGCTTCGGGGTTCCTTATGAAAAAAAAGTGGTTTCAGCTCATCGAACACCCGATGATATGGCGGAATATGCTAAAAAAGCCCGGACACGGGGTTTAAAAATAATCATCGCAGGTGCAGGTGGTGCTGCGCATCTTCCGGGGATGCTCGCTTCACATACAACACTGCCGGTAATCGGTGTACCAGTACAGACTTCAGCATTGGGTGGTGTGGACAGCCTCTATTCCATTGTACAAATGCCCAACGGCATTCCGGTTGCTACAGTCGCCATCGGCAAAGCCCAGAATGCGGGATTACTTGCTCTTCGAATGCTGGGAATAAATGATGAAATAATCGCGCAGAAACTCTCGGATTTTCATCAGCAAATGGCCGAAGAATCACGCCAGAAAACCAGAAACCTGAAGTAGCTCAACCCTCAGGTTATATTTTTGTAGCAATTGTTTTCTGGAGGAACTTTTGTTCCCGATGTCCGTATCCATTTCTTAACAACTTTCAGTTCAGAAGAACGTTTTTAAGAGTGTATCCGGTGGATTTCTCCGTTGGTTATAGTTAACAAGATCGAAGCCCGCTGTTTTTGGCAGCGGGCTTTTTTATTTCAGGCAGAAGCTTCATATTCGTTCAATCCAAAAATCTAAAAGCTGTACAATTATGTTAATGTCCACTACCAATCAGTTAGACGGAAGAGAAGTCAAAAGGTACCTCGGCGTAGTTACCGGGGAAGCCATTCTTGGAGCCAATATTTTCAAAGATTTTTTTGCCGGTATCCGTGATATCGTTGGAGGCCGGTCAGCGGCCTATGAGAGGGAACTGCAGGAAGCTCGTCGCATTGCTTTTTCCGAAATGGAGCACAAAGCCAATCAGGTGGGTGCTGATGCTATCATCGGCATCGATATTGATTATGAAACCATCGGAGCCAATGGCAGCATGCTTATGGTATCGGTGAGCGGTACGGCTGTCTCGGTATCCTGAACAGATGCCTAACAACGAAAAAGCCCGGAACTTCACGGGCTTTTTCGTTTCTGCGGCTATCCGAACACGTCCTTAATTTTCGAAAAGAAACCCCGCTCGTCCTTGCTCAGGTTATCCGGACTGAAGTTATCAGCCCCTTTGAAATTCTCGATGGCTTTCTTTTCCTCAGTGTTGAGCTGCTTAGGTATGAATACATTGATTCGGATGTATTGATCCCCGATACCGGTGTTGTTTAAACCGTGAATCCCTTTTTCTTTCATTCTGAGCAGCTTACCCGGCTGTGTTCCGGCTTCGATGCGAACTTTAGCCCGGCCTTTCAGTGTGGGTACTTCCACCTCCGTACCCAGCGCCGCTTCGGGAATACTCAAGGTCAGATCGTAGTAGATGTTGTTTCCATCTCTCTCAAAATATTCGTGTTCTTTTTCCTCTATGAGTACGATAAGGTCACCTGAAGGGCCACCTCGCATACCGGCATTACCCTGACCTCTCAGGGTTATGTAGTTGCCGTTTGAAACTCCAGCCGGGATATTGATTTTAACGGTCTCATCCCCTTTCTGACGACCCTCACCATGACATTCTGTACATTTTTTTGTGATGATGCGGCCATCGCCTCCACAGGTTGGACAGGTCTGCACATTAACCATCTGCCCCAGAATAGTTCGGGTAACCTGCCGGACTTCACCCAGGCCGTTACAGGTACCGCAGGTCTGAAAATCAGTATCGCTGTCGGCTCCGGTACCCCCGCACTTCTTACATTTAGTCTGTTTTTTGATCTTCAGTTTCTTTTCGGCACCGAAGGCAACCTCTTCAAGGGTCAGGGCTACCCTGACTTTGAGATCAGAACCGGGTTGTCCGGCACTGCGTCTTCCACGGCTTCTCCCCGCTGATGCACCAAAAATGTCATCACCGAATATGCCGCCGCCGAAAATGTCACTGAAGCGACTGAAAATATCCTCGAATCCTACATTATCGAAATCTACACCGCCACCGTAGTTTCCGCCATTCACTCCTGCATGACCAAACTGATCGTATCGGGCGCGTTTATCCGGATCTCTGAGAACTTCATAGGCTTCTGAGGCTTCCTTAAATTTCTTTTCTGCTTCGGCATCTCCCTTGTTTCGGTCAGGATGATACTTCATCGCCATTTTCCGATAGGCTTTCTTTATTTCCGCCTCGGAAGCCGATTTCTTGATGTCCAGTATTTCGTAGTAATCCCTGTTTGTCATGCCGTCCTATTCGCTAACAATTACTTTTGCGTGGCGGATTGTGCGTTTTCCGATTCTGTATCCGCTTTCAATCACCTGAAGCACGATATCACTGCCTGTTTTTTCATCGGGTGCGGGCTGTCGCATCATGGCATCGTGCAGATTAACATCGAAAGGAACATGGGTTTCATCGATGCGCACTACTCCGTGTCTGGAGAGCACTTCTTCAAATTTCTTCGAAACCATTTCAACGCCGGCAAGGAAGTTTTTATCAATATCCAGGCCATCAGCTGCCTCAAGGGTACGTTTCAGGTCGTCTGAAATGGGCAGGAAATCTTCTAGTGCACCAGCTTTGGCATCTTCGAAGACTTGAATGCGCTCGCGCTGCATGCGCTTTCGCATGTTCTCTAGTTCGGCCACTTTTCTGAGATGCATATCCTTGAGCGTACTGACTTCTTTTTCAAGCTCCAGCACTTTATGCTCAACCTCATCTATTTCGAGGCCGATTGAACTTTCCAGCTCATCTTCGTTTACTTCTTCTGTTTCTTTGATCTCTTCAGATTCTTTATTCAATTCTTCGGATCTGTTATCGCTCATCTGTTTTCATTTTTGATTTTAACAAAAGCAGGCAAATAATATGCCATATCTATGCTTCATTCACATCCCTGACAGATTGATCAGACGATATGCCAAAAAAAAAGCTACCCCAAAAGGAGTAGCTTTAACATACTATGAATTGTGGTTACTGGGCCAGAATAACACTCGGTTTACCCAGCACATCCACTCTAGGCAGAGTGGCTCCGAATTCCTCTGAAATTACATCCAGAATTTCATTGGCTATTAAGGCATAACCCCGCTGATTGGGGTGAATTCCATCGGTGGAAAAGATGCCATTTGGAGAAAAATCAGGGAGAAGAGTAATTCCCTCTTCTTCTACACCCAGGCTGCCATCCAGTCCGAATAGATCGGCAAAGAAACCGGTTCCGCTTTCAATACTCAGCCCCGGGATACCCCGATTCATGTCATGAAGAACAAATCGGCCACCCGAACCTGCAACAGCGGTAGCAATCACTCCATTGAACTCACCAATGCGTTGGGCAATCAGGCCCTGTTCTGCGGTGTCCAGAAAGAATCGGTCACCCGATGAATTCGCTCCGGTCGGGAAGTCATAGCCGAGCGGGATTACCACACCAATGGGAGTGTCCGGTACCGTGTTGTCTCCATCCGCTTCGCTACCCAACAGGGTTGCAGCAGTAAAGGTAACCAGTTCATCAGATCGCAGTGGACGTGCCTGCTCATATGGAGTTAAGGCAGCGCGCTGTGCGGCATCAATCTGGCCTGCACCCTGCAGGATGTCAAAGAATGGACCAAGATCTGCGAGGTCATCATCATGAACCAGAATGGGATTATTGCCTTCTGAGTAACTTATGGCTCGCTCATCGGCATCTGTCTGGGTTATCAAACCAGCTGTTACCAGTCCCTGAATGGCTCCGTTAACCGCAGCCAGTCCGGCATTTGCCTGTGTTGCGGTCGCATTGTCCAGCGCGATGGCATCCCAGGTTACCGCTCTGAAGTATGGTGTGTACAGAACAAAAGGCACTGTGGAAACTACCCCGCTTGCTGAGGTATTGCTTGTGATAGTCCCCAGTGCAGCGTTAAAACGGATATTAAAATCAGCCGTTGATGTAAGTATTGCTTCATTTGCAGCACCTCCGGCAGCATAACCGAGCACATCGTTGGATCCAATCCAAAGGTGAACAAAGCTGGGCTGCCGGGCAACGGCATCACCAATTATGGTTGAAGTACCCGGGTTTGATGCGAATCGGTAATAGAGGGCAGCCAGTGCCGGATTTGGTGAGGTTGGAACCAACAGGTCTCCTACTGTAACACCAGGCACAGCAAAGTTATTCAGTTCGGAAGTGTTGCCGGTATATGCAGTGATAGGCTCACCTGCAGTTGGAACCGGGCCGGGAATACTGGTATCCAGTATAAAACGTCCGATCACGTTTCCATTGCCATCCGGATTTGGATTAACAACAGTGTTGAAACCGTTTTCCGAATTAATATCAGGCTGATTGAACGCTCCGCCGCCTGCGGCGGTAAATTGTTCTGCCATTACAGCCGGAATTGAGTTGGCCTGCCCATCATTGTAGAGGGCACCATCCATGTAACCGGCAGTCAGTGAGTTTCCAATAGCTACAAAAGTACTGAAATCAGCTGAGCCGGAAGTGTAATTCGGCGCTGTTGGAACCGGATTGTCTTCCAGCCGGTCATCGGTTAAAGAATCTTCCTGACCATCGCATGATACTAAAAGAACAGCCAGGAGAAATAAGGGTATTCTGCTTAAAAATTTCATTTCTACTTTTCCTCTGTATAGTTCGGATTTAGTTCAGGAATTGATCGAAGGTCAGCGATACATAGTATAGCGCTCCTATGGTCGGGTTACCCAGTGAAGTCTCATATCGCTGGTTCAGCAGGTTGGAAGCACCAAACTTCAGAATGGAGTTATAGGCAGGCAGTTTCAGGCTTACCTGTGCATCCATGGTAGAGAAGGCGGGTACCACGCCCTGTCCGAAAGAAGACTCCCAGATAAAGGCATCCTGCCAGCGATAAGTCACATTAAAGCCGATATTATCGATGACTTCACGATTGTAGAACTTCAGATTATATCTCCACTTTGGAGTATTAAAACTGGCTCTGAATCCCTGATCAATAAGATCCTGCTGGCTGATCAGCTCATTGTAGGCTACGTTTGCACCAAGACCGAATCCACCATCCAGCGTATAATCGGCACTTGCAGCCCAGCCCTGGGCTTCAACCGTACCGTCAGCGTTGATGTCAAATCCATATCGCTGAAGACGTCCGCCGGCTACCGCATCGTTAATAATCGCATTTTGACCGGCATCCGAGGAAGCGTCAAAACCATTTACAGGTGCAAAACCGTCGCTCGCATCGGCATCACCGGCAGCAACAGCCTGAGTGAAGTCAATTTCAGCGATGAAATCATTATATGCACTGTAGAAATAATAGGCATCGATCAGAAGCCGGTTACCCAGTAGGGTTTTGAAACCAACTTCAAAGGTATTTACTTTTTCCGGCTCGAAGTCTTCAAACTGAATGGCTTCCAGTTCTGCTCTTGCCTGAGCGAGTGTTCCCCCCTCAGCCAGCACACCACGTGCACGTTCAACGCTTACACTGTTATACACCGTGTTGTTTTCAAATTGATACCGGTCAACCAGCGCCGGGTTGGAACCTACCAGTCGGCGGGTTACTACATCCAGATCAATGAACTGATCCTGTGTGGTCGGAATTCGGAAACCGCGCTGAAATGAAGCACGGAAATTATATTTCTCTGCCAGGGTATAAACAGCCGATACCCTCGGAGAAAACTGACCATCGAAATATTCGTTTTTGTCGTAGCGAACCGAACCCTGCAGATCCAGCTTATCCTGAAGCAGGCTTTTCTGCAGCTGCATGTACGCACCAAATTCGTTGATGGTGAATTCATCCCCATTATCCTGCAGCGCAAAGAGGGTACCTTCAGACTCTAATGCAAACTGACGGTAGTTCGCGCCTACAATCACACCCAATACGGAAGGATCAATAACATTCGATAAGTTATAGTACCCTTCAGCATGATACATATCAGAGCGGTCCAGGAACTGAGCTCCCCCTTCTGAAATTGGGGTATCTCTGAACTGATCGGCCAGTTGTTCAAATTCAGGAGAACCGGGTTCCACTCTTGCAGCAGCACCTGCAGCTGCAGCGGCAGCGTGTGCTTCATCAACCGTTGCACCCTGTGTTCGGGCACCTGCAAAGGTTGCAAAATAAGCCGGAACATAGGTTTCAAGATTGATGAGGGTTGCCAGTGTATTGGCGGCATAGGAATCGCCAGCATCTTCCTGTGTGGTATAAGCTCGAAGGAAGTAATTTGGGTTTCTCAATTCAATTTTGGCTGTCCAGATGTTGAAGTTATCCAGTACAAAGCGGTCATTGGCGGTGTAGACGGTAGAACCGGATCCCCAGTTAAACTGTCCCAGCAGCTCGATGTCGTTGGTCAGGCGGTAATGAAGGGCACCTCCGAACTTGAGTGACTCGGTGGTATTGTCCACAAAAGATGCTTCTGTGTATCCTACCGGAGTGAATGCACCTGCAGAACCGTCTGGCAGCAAACTGCGAATCGCAGCTATACTCTGGTCGCCTCCGGCAATCAAGCCATCGGCAATGGAACCAATGCTAAGTACGGGATCGCCGTAAATGTTAAGTCCATCATATACCCGGTTATTCCCTCTTTCTGTGGCCCCTCTTTCGATGGCTCCGAAAGTGGCCGGGCCCTGATCACGGAAATCGGAACCGATAAAATCATTGGCCCTGAGGTAGGAGAAATTAAACTTAAAGGCGAATTTGTCATTAATCACGTCTGCATAACGAAGGGCATAGTCCTGATACAGGGATGCATCATCATCTTCATTATCCACATGGTTGATTCCTTGCTTCACACTGAAGCTTAAACCCTGATAATCGAAGGGGCTTTTGGAGTTCAGCAGCAGGATACCGTTCAGCGCGTTTGGACCATACAGGGCAGATGCCACACCCGGTATCAATTCTGCAGATTCGAGGTCAAGTTCAGAAATACCAACAACGTTACCCACCGGGAAGTTGAGTCCTGGAGCTTGGTTATCAATACCATCAATCAGCTGCACAAAACGAGTATTACCGTTTGCTGCAAAACCCCGGGTGTTGATGGATTTGAAGGTTAAACTCTGTGCACTGAAATCCACCCCTTTCAGATTCAGGATGGCATCATAGAAGCTGGGTGCCGGTGTTGACTGTAACGCGATGGCATCCAGTTTTTCAATAGCAACAGGAGACTTAAGTAAACTTTCCTCAACACGGGAGGCCGAAACCACCACATCATCACCGATGATGGGTTGTTCAGCCAGTTCTACTTCGAGGTTTTCTACACTCTGTGTAATTTCAAATTCCTGAGAGGTAAATCCAACAATGGATACCACAATCGTAAAGGGAGTATCCAGATTTACGGTAAGTTCGAATCGTCCCTGAGTATCGGTGGATGTACCAATCACCTTACCTTTTACTCGAATATTAGCTCCGGCAAGTGGTTCACCATCTGTGTCGGTTACCGTACCTGATACGGTTGTTGTGGATTGAAAATACGCGGCCTGAACCGGTAGTGCCACAACAGACATGAACAATAGCAAACAGCACGCAGCCAAGCATTGTTGTATACTGTATTTCATATGAACGTATGTTATTTTTTATTGTGAATCTGCAGATCATGGATCAGTGAAGCTAAAATCTATTCATCTGATCATAAGAAGCATTCTAATAAAACCTTGTAGAAGGGATATTGCAAGCGCTTCCATTAAATTAATGTTAAGTAGATTAACATATATCAATCAAGCTAAAATCAGATTAATACAATATTGGCCCTGAATCATCTATGAATAAGCATATTTATCTACCCTCCCTTTTTGTGATCTTTTTATTCATCGCCTGCTCTAAAAAAACTTCAGATAATACCACTGATTTAAAATATCTGGCTCTTGGCGACTCCTACACCATCGGTGAATCAGTGCATGAGTATGAACGATGGCCTGTTCAGCTGAGCGACAGCCTGCTTCAATCAGGAATCAGGGTATCCGAAACCCGGATCATTGCCGAAACCGGCTGGACCACTAACGAATTACTCGATTCCCTTCAGATCGCCCTTCCGGAAACGGACTACAACATGGTGAGTTTGCTGATCGGGGTGAATAATCAGTACAGGGGCTACGACCTGAAGCAGTACCGAAGTGAATTCAAAATGCTGCTGGACAAATGTATTGCCTATGCCGGTGGCGATACCTCACATGTTTTCGTGCTCTCCATTCCTGATTACGGTGTAACTCCATTTGCACGAAAACGCAATCCGGAGAAGATCGGAAAGGAACTGGATGTCTATAATGCCATAGCGGACAGCATCAGCGGGGAATATGGGCTAAGCTACATCGAAATAACCAATGCATCCCGCAAAGCCCTGAGGGATGCCCGACTGATTGCGGCCGACAGCCTCCATCCTTCCGGCGCCATGTACAGGGAATGGGTGGATGCCGCTTTTGAAACAGCCCGCGACATCCTCATTAATCAGAAAGCAAAAGACTAATTATTCCGGGCGTACTTCATCCACTGCGCGAAAGAAGGCCCGAGCTTTATCAATCCCTTTACCACCGTTCATTTTCAGATAATGGTACTGTTCGATGCGCTCACCTCCTGACAGCAGCTGCATGGTTCCCTGCGATTTATGTTCGGCAATCACCCAGTCGGCAATGATGTTATAATCCAGGCGGTCATCAAAACCGAATTTCTGGTTCCGGTCAAATTCAAAGGTTTCCACTTCCTCGTCGATCTGTGACAGCGGAAATCCTTCCAGCATGTTGAAATCGACGCCCTCACGCCCTGGTGAGCGTACAAAGCTCACGAATGCTATCGGACGTTCATCCTCAGGAAGCATTTCAGCGGCCCGCATCGCCAGTATAGCAGAAGCTTTGTGATGGCCATGGGTATCCGGGTGGGGCAGCATCAGGAACATAAAATCATACTCACCCTGTGCAATAATACCGGACAGTTTTTTGGTGATGTCGCCGGTATCCCATTCTTCCAGCGTCTCGTTGATGTCCAGAGTGTAATAAAAATCTTCCTGGTCAAAGAAGAAGTAATTGCGGATACCCATAATATCCCCACCGGCCATAAGTTCCTTCTTGCGGATTGCCGGTAAATATTCCCGGCCTACCTCCTCTTTATCCAGCTCTTTGTTGTAGATATACCTACCCAAAATTGAATACTTGTAACCGCCTTCGCCATTGGTCATCAGTGCCAGATCCACTTTTCCGCCCAGCATGCGGGTGGTTTTAAAAACTGTACCGGCAAAAATGGCGTCATCATCCGGATGAGCCGTTACCAGCAGTATTCTGGGTTCATAATCGAGTAACTGAGCCCTGGCCGGCATCAGCATTAAGGAAAAAAGAATGAGGTACAGATATTTCAGGGATTTCATCAGAGTTGTTTGATTACCGGTTTCAGAGTTTCCCAAAGGTTTTCAGCAATAATTTTATGGCCTTCGGCTGTGGGATGGATGCCATCCGGGAGGTTCAGTTCAGGTATACCTCCGACATCCTTCAGAATGAAAGGAATGAGCTGAAGGTTATTGGCTTCAGCCAGATCGGGGTACAGACTTCGGAATTCTTCAGTATAATCCATACCCAGGTTGGGGGGAACTTCAATTCCAGCCAGAATTATTGTCATGTCAGGGTACTTCTGTTGTGCTTTATCAATGATACCCTGCAAATTCTTTCGGGTTGAGGTCAGATCAATTCCACGCAAACCGTCGTTGCCGCCGAGTTCCAGTATCATCAGATCATATTCCCGGTTCAGCACCCAGTCAATGCGGCGGAGTCCGCCGGCAGAGGTTTCTCCGCTCAAACCCGCATTCACAACATTAACATCCCAGCCAACGGAATCTATTTTATCCTGAATAAGTGCCGGAAATGCCTGATTGGGTTCCAGTCCGTAGCCGGCTGTGATGCTGTCCCCAAAAAAAAGAACCTGTTTTGTTTCCTGAGAAAAAACGAAATCTGCCATTAGCAGGGGAAAGAGCACGAGAACCCCTGTCTTTAAAAGTTGTTTGAATGCATGCATGGATGAATAGTCATTAATTAAGAAATGAAACGCCTTTGCGCCTATTCCGTTTCCGCTAATTTCGTATCCTTTATCATCTTAACGGAATGAAGATTCGTTTATTCAATGTTGCTGCGGCAACAAATTAAGGAAAATATTTTGTCTGAAATCCTAAAAACTGAAAACCTGACACGTACCTTCGTCAGTGGTGATCATGAAATCACCGTAGTAAACGACATCAACTTTGAAATCGAACAGGGATCTACCTGCGCTATAGTGGGACCTTCCGGCAGCGGTAAAACTACCCTACTGGGTTTATCTGCCGGCCTTGACAATCCAACTATCGGAAGGGTGATTCTTACCGGCGAAGACCTTTCCAATATGAATGAAGACCAGAAAGCCTGGGTGCGCAATCAGAATGTGGGCTTTGTATTTCAGACCTTCCAGCTGGTTCCTACCCTTACCGCACTGGAAAATGTGATGGTGCCACTGGAACTGCGTGGAGAAGGGAGTGCTGCGGTGCGCGAACGTGCTCATGAGTTACTCGAAAAAGTAGGCCTTAAAGACCGAACCCATCACTATCCAACTCAGCTATCAGGTGGTGAACAGCAAAGAGTTGCCATCGCCCGGGCCTTTATCAATGATCCCAAAATCCTTTTTGCGGATGAACCAACCGGTAACCTGGATACTGAGACCGGCGAAACCATTGAAAAACTAATTTTTGACCTGAATACCGAACTGGGAACCACGCTGGTACTGGTTACACACGATCTGGAGCTGGCCCGGAAATGTGAGCGGGTTATCCGACTGAAGAACGGCGAAATCATCAGTGATGAGATCAGAGCCGGGAAATCTGTCAAAGTTTTAGAGTCCTGATTCATGGGTAATGAAAGCAGAAAAGGACTGAGTGCCTGGACCTTACGGATGGCCTGGCGCGATTCACGCTCCAATCGTCGTAAACTTTTTGTGTATATGTCGTCTATCATCATTGGTGTGGCGGCGATGGTGGCGATTTCATCCTTTCGATACAGCCTGAATATCACCATTAACAATCAGGCCAAAGAGCTCCTGGGTGCAGACATCGTGATTGAGAAAAATGCACCCTTTCAGCCTGAATTACAGGCTATTGTGGATTCCATTGCCGGGGAGAAATCCACGACCATTGAATTTGCTTCCATGGCCTACTTCCCCCGAACCGAAACAGCACGACTGTCTCAAATCACAGCACTGGAAGGGGATTTCCCCTTTTTTGGCATCATCGAAGCTGAACCCCAGCGCAGTGTGGAGCAATTTCAGGCTGAAGGCAAGGCATTGGTAGATGAACCCTTTCTCAGCCAGTTTCAGATTGAAATAGGTGATTCAGTTAAAGTGGGCAACATCACCTATGAAATTGCCGGTGCCCTGCAGAAGGTACCCGGTCAGCCGGTAGCTTCCTCCCTGTTTGGCCCCAGGATATTCATCCCCAAACAAAATATTGAAGACACGGGCCTATTGATTCGCGGTAGCCGGGCCCAGTACAACACTTACATCAAACTGGATAATCCGGAGACGGTTGCCCAGCTTGAAGAAGAACTGGACGAACGTCGCAGTGAATTACGCTTTGGCTACGATACCGTGGAGGAGCGTAAAGAAGACATCGGGGAGGCCGTTGAAAATGTATCCAGATTCCTGAATTTGATCGGTTTTATCGCCCTGCTGCTGGGCGGCCTGGGTGTGGCCAGTTCCATTTATGTATACATCCGTCAGAAAATTTCAACGGTAGCGGTGCTGAGATGCTTTGGTGCCTCTTCCGATCAGGCAATGTGGATTTACCTGATGCAATCCATGCTGATGGGCTTCATAGGTGCCGTGATTGGTTCCGTCATCGGCACACTGATACAGCTTTATCTGCCCGTGCTGGTGAGGGATTTTCTGCCCGTCGAAATTGAGCTCTACATCTCATGGACGGCTATCCTCACCGGTATCTTTACGGGTATGGGGATCTCGGTCATCTTCGCTTTGTATCCCCTGCTCTCCGTGCGAAAAGTATCGCCCCTGTTTACACTACGGTCGGTTGAAGTAAAATTAAATGAACTTCTGGCCAGATCCACGCGCTGGGTGATGTATGTGATTGTCATCTTATCGGTTTTTCTTTATGCCTGGCTGATCACGGCTGATGCTGAGGCCGCATTCTTCTTTTCTGCCGGACTGGTCTTCAGCATGCTGTTATTGAGTCTTATCGCCTACGGAATCGTGAAAGGTGCCCAACGCTTTTTCCCCAGTAAGTGGTCTTATGTGTGGAGGCAGGGATTTTCAAATCTGTACCGACCCAACAATCAGACTACCATTTTGATCCTTACATTCGGTTTGGGGATCACGCTTATCAGTTCACTCTACCTCTCACAGGACCTGCTGCTTAGCCAGATCGATTTCGATAATCAGGAGAACAACCCTAATCTGGTGTTTTATGACATTCAGGTTGACCAGAATGAAGGTGTGAATGAAATCATCAGGGATAACGACGGGCGTATATCGCAGAATATCCCCATTGTGGCGATGCGGCTTCAGAATCTGAAAGGCCGGCCTGTCTCCGAGATTTTACAGGACAGCAACCGTTCCGCCAGGCGCTGGGCCCTTAACCGGGATTACCGGGTAACCTACCGGGATTCCCTGATCGATTCAGAAAAACTGGTGAGAGGAGAATGGGTCGGAGATTTCAGTGAAGAGGGTTTAGGCGGGGTAGTACCTGTTTCCCTCTCTGAAGATGTATTCGAAGACCTGGATGTAGTAATTGGCGACACCCTGATCTGGGATGTTCAGGGGATTCCGGTGCGCAGTTATATTGCCAGTTCGCGTGAAGTGGACTGGAACCGGCCCCAGCCAAATTTCATCCTTATTTTCCCAAAAGGCGTACTGGAGCCGGCTCCTCAGTTTTATGCTACTGTGGTTAAGGTTGGTGACCGGGAAGAATCCATTGCACTTCAGCGGGAAATCGTACAGGCCTATCCCAATGTATCCGCTTTTGATATCTCGCTGGTTATTGAAACCATTCAGGAGTTTCTGGATAAAATCACCTTCGTGATACAGTTCATGGGCTTTTTCAGCATCATTACAGGCTTGATTGTGCTGGCCTCCTCCCTGACTACTTCCCGGTTCCAGCGAATACGGGAATCCGTTCTGTTACGAACACTTGGAGCCAGCCAGAATCAGGTGCTGCGCATTCAAGGCGTGGAGTACTTTTTGCTGGGGCTGATGGCGGCAACTACCGGACTCAGTCTGTCGGTTGGGGCTTCATGGATTCTCAGTGTATTCTATTTCGATATCCCTTTTACCCCAAGCTGGAATATTATTCTTATCGAGATGCTGATTCTGATTGGACTTATTCTCACCATGGGTTTGCTGAACAGCCGGGATACGGCAAATAAACCGCCATTGGAAATACTCCGGCTCGAAACGGTTTGAAAATTCTCCAGTGAGGGATAACTTTGGGCTCCCAATCAATCTGCTATCATCATGAAGAAAATCCTCGCTACCCTTTTTGTCGTCAATTTTGCAGCCCTGCCTGCTTTAGCCCAGTTTTCAAGTGATTCCACGCTGGATGTTGTGACCTGGAATATTGAATGGTTCGGCACCGATGGAAACGGTCCTTCCAACGAAAATCTGCAGCTACAGAATGCAGCTAAGGTAATGCACACCCTCGGCTCTGATTTATTTGCCCTGCAGGAAATCAATGGTCAGCCGGAACTGGATGACCTGATTGATGAATTGAACACACTTTCAGGTTCTGATGATTACACCGGATTTGTAGCCTCTCACATAGATGGAGCACAGAGAATGGCATATGTTTACGATTCATCCGTAATACAGCTTCGGGCTTTGAGCAGTATCATACAGGGAGGATCTTCCTTTAACTGGGCTCAGCGTTTGCCCTACACTATGGAATTTGATTATTCCTATGATGGCAACAACTACAGCATCACGGCTATCAATATTCACGCAAAGGCATTTTCTGATGAAGCCTCCTACAACCGGCGGGTAAGTGCGGCGGCCGATCTGCATGATTACCTGGCAGCTAACCGCGCTGGCGAAACGATCATCTTTCTGGGCGATTACAACGACGATGTGGACCGGTCTATCTACAATGATGAACAAACGCCTTACATCGATTTTGTGATCGATCTGAGCAACTATAAGATACTCTCTAAGGCTCTTTCGGATGCCAGACGAAGCTCAACTACCGGCTTTGGTGAGATGATCGACCATATTACCATAAGCGATGAGCTTTTTGATTTCTATGTGGATGGTAGCGTAGATCTGCATGAGCCGGAAGATTACATCGAAGATTATGACGGCACTACTTCAGATCACTATCCGGTATATGCTAACTTTCAGTTTGGCTCGGCTACATCCGCGGATACTGAACTGGAGATACCGGATCAGATTACCCTTTCCCAAAATTATCCCAATCCCTTTAACCCGGTCACCAATATCGACTTCAGCCTGAATCGTAGCGACGCGGTTACGCTTGAAGTCTATAATCTGCTTGGTCAAAGAGTGGCCAGCCTCATCCGCAATCAGGCTTACTCAGCTGGAAATCATACCATTTCGTTTGACGCTTCATCACTGAGCAGCGGATTATATATCTATCATCTCCAAACCACGAACGCCATCCTGACCCGGACAATGAGCCTGGTCAAATAGGAAAAGATTCTCCAAAAAGTTTGAACAAAATAAAAAGAGCTCTTGTCACGGAGCTCTTTTTAAACTAACTACGGAGGTTTTTTTCGGGGTATAGGTTCTTAGAACATAATTCGAATGGAGGCGAGAACGTTCAGTCGGCTGACGGTTTCTTCTATGCGCTCTTCTACAAATTCTCCTCTGAAGCTTTCGTATGTATATAAACCTGAACGGTCATCAAATTCAAGATATTGTGCACCAATATCTAAAAAAAACTGCTGATTCAACGGAATCGTAATTCCGAGGCCATAAACTTCGCGTTCCAGTTCAAAATCTGCTGTACGGCTGGGCAGACTGGCATAGGAAACCCGGACCTGTGGCAAAAAAACCGGATCAAACTCAGCGGCTATGCGATAGTTGATGACATCTTCAAATCGATCCTGAATGTACAGATTGGATTCCCGCTGCTGTCCCAGCGGGTTCAAACCGAAGCGAAGACCAGCATTGGAATAATCGATGTAATCGGCCGAACCCGAAATATTAAAGCCGATAAAATTCCTCAGATTAAAGCCCAGGCTGTACCGGCCGGGAATTCGAACTACATAGTTATATCTGCCATCGCTCTGGGATTCGAGAGCATTCCCATTATCAAACTCACCAATGGCATAACTGCTGAAATCTTCATCCACATCTACTGAACTCCGGAACATGGCACTGCCGCCAATACTGAGGTTTCGGGTTAGCTCGTAAATCAGTCCTACTCTGAAATTCACGCCGATCATGCTCTGATTCGTTTCATCATAAAATTCAAAACGGTCTACATCAGTACCCTGCGTAACATCATTACCATCCTCATCAATGATATCCAGATCATATACATTGTCGCGGTCTTCCTCGAAATACAATCGCTGATGTGTATACTGCCCGCTAACCACTCCAAATGCCCCGCCCACAATCAGATTTCTGGCGAATTCAACAGCGGCAAAAGCCGTATACTGCCCAAGGTATCCTCGCTGTTTAATTTCTGCATCCTGATAAATTCCTAGAAACTGACTGTCGCTGTTCTGTCCCACACGGAAGATGGATTCCACAAAGGTGCAGTTAAAATCACCGCAGTCGGTGCCAAATACATCAAAAGCTACTGAGGCATCCCCATTCAGCCGGTAGAAGTCAGTGATGGAGCTGTTGGGATTAAAACCGGAGAAACGGGAATCGCGGTTAAAATCAGCCAACAGATTATAACCGCCCCCCACAACGAGTCTACCCGTTATGGTCGGAATTTTTATCACCGCACCTATTTCAGTGAGAAGGCCGTTATTATTTACGATGTCTGATTCATCAAGCTCGCTGCCCCGGATCACAGAAGTATTCTGTATGAAGTTAGCCTGTGTTGTTCTCTGAATATTCCCGAAGCCGATCGAAAGATAACTGTCTGGGCTGAAAGCCATTGAAGCGGGGTTATCAATAAAACTGGCAAAACCATTGTGCCCTGCAACTGATGGTATGAGCGCATTTCTTGAGCTAAGGGGAAAATCAACGGCTGTTAATCGTAAAGCCTGGCTGGTGTAAAGTAAGGGATCCTGCCCGTCCTGTGCCTGCAATCGGGGAGATAAAAGGCACAGGATGAATGACAGTAAAAAACCTCCAAATAATTTCATGTGCTTTTGCTGCTTAGTTTTGGCAGCCTGTTAGCCGCCTCTTTTACTGGAACGGCTGCGTGAAGTTGAACGGTTACCGGATGATCCTGATGAACTACGACTGCTTGAACGCTGTACGGTACGGCTTCTACTGCTTGATCGACTGCTGCGACTAACAGAACTTTTACTCCGGCTGACTGATGACCGAACACTTTTTGATGATCGGGAGGTGCTCTTACTGCGAGTCACAGATTTAGATTGAGTTCTTGGTACCGATCGTGTTCTGCTCACCGATGAACTGCGATTGTTCGATACACTTCGGCTTCTACTCACACTGCTTGAGCGCTGACGGGAATAATTCCTGCTGCGGGTTACATCAGCACTGCTTGTGGCAGGAGATTGATCATTACTGCTCAGATTGGAACCACTACGTTTAGAAGAACTGCTGCCACCTGAACTGCGCTTACCGCTGCTTCGGCTGCCACTGCTTCTACCCTTGGAATTTGATCGGCCTACACTGCTGCCCCGGCTATCTGAGCTGCGCCCGGTTCGGCCAACACTGCTGCTTCGCCCTGTAGAACTAGATCGGCCAACGCTGCTACGTTTGGTCGTTCCTCTCACAAAATTTGACCCTGATAGACTGCGGGTATTTCGGTTTGATATGGCACTTCTGGATTTCAACCGGCTGGACTGGTATCCACGTTTTGTTATGGAAGAGCTTCTGCTCAGGCTGGATTTATTATTCAATCTGCTGCCTGTGAGTCCGCGGGTTACGCCGCTGCTACGTTTGGTAAGTGCTCCCCTGTCAAGCCGGCTATTTGGATTGTAGCGCAACACACTGCGGCGGTTTGCACTGTTTCTTAAGCCATCATAAAAGTAATTGTTCTGAGCTATGGTATTCCAAGGTGCTCCCCAGCCCCAACCCCAGCCATAATTGGGGCCCCAGGCGTTATTGAAAGCCCAGAATGGTTGTCCCCAGCCCCAGGCTGGATAAAAATCGAAGAAGAAAGGATCATAAAATCCGAATCCTGTGCCGAAGTGGAATGCCATATGCCGGCCGATGAATGAGTTGAAGTAAGCCGGTCCAAATAAGGAGAAACCAAAGCCGAAGTTTGAAGCTCTTCCGAACTGATTAATTGGAATAAAACCATCGGCATACCATCTGCTGAACCACAGATTTTGATAAAGCCGGAAAGGAGTGGCATCAAAGTATCTCCATCCGTAGAGAGGATGTGCCCAGATAAAGGCGTCATTGCTGCCTTCATCATAGCCATCATTGAAGCCATCGTTGTATCCCTCACGGTACTGGTCATAATACGGGGAGTTCGCACCGGTCAGATAGTGTTCGTTATAAAATTGTTCGGCTTCATAATCTTTGAAAAATACCGGAGGCATTTCTTCAGCATTCCCTTCATTGAGCTGTGCATCCGCATTCGGGCTTTGCACATCAGGCTGATAGGGTTTTGCCGTTTGTTCTTCCCCTTCCCAGTAATATCCTTCACGGGCTTCTTCCTCACCCTCCCAGGAATAGTAATCGGTTTCACTGGCAGGTTCTACAGGGTAATATTCTACTGTGCGTAGTGAGGTGTAGCATCCGGTTAAACTGAGGGAAATCAGTATTAGAAAAGCGATATGTGTACCAGTATGAATCTTCATGATGAACTCCGATGATGCTTTGTTTCCAATTTCTGCCCTTAAATTCAGTAAATCAATGTGCTTATTCTATCACATGATCATGTTAGCATAGGCAGTTACGGCTGATCTTCAGATTTCGCCTCGCAATGATTTGGCGATTACCTCGGCTTTTGAATTAACATGCAGCTTTTTGTAGATGTTCCGGATATGCGCTCTGACCGTATCAATGGAAATGTCGAAACGGTCCGCAATCATTTTATAACTGAGGCCATCTACCAGGCCATTTACAATATCCTGCTCCCGTGAGGTAAGGGTGGAGTTTTCATCTTTTTTTGGTGTGGGCTTTTTGAAATGACTGATCACTTTTCGGGCAATCTGCGGCGACATGGGGGCCCCGCCATTCAGCAAATCCACAATAGATTCTTTGATTTCAGGCAAAGAAGTATGCTTCAGCAGATAACCGCTGGCTCCGGCAACCAGAGAGTCGAAGATTTTATGAGAATCATGATAGACGGTGAGCATTATGATTTCAACATCCGGGTATTTGCCTTTGATGACTTCCATTCCCTTGATACCCGACATTCCGGGAAGCTGAATATCCATAAGTATAATCTGAGGTCGGCTGTGTTTTTCCAGGTAATCCAGCATTTCTTCCACTGAATCGACGGCAACCGGACATTCCATATCGTCTTGCATATCCAGGTAACGCTGTATCAGATCCCTGATTTTCTTGTTGTCTTCAACAATGCCGATTACTGCTTTCATAATTCTGCTCTCATGTTTTTGGGATTTATCTCACCTTCTACCACAATGGTGAATCCATTCGAGTTCATAATATCGAAGTTTGCACCAATTCGATGCGCTCGCATTTCCATGTTACGCAATCCATGGCCGGTTTTCTTAATCCCGTTTTTGGATGAACCATTGTCACGGATCAGGAAGCGGAAAGTTGAGTTGTCTGATTTCAGTTCGATGTCGACCCGGTCCCCATTGGAGTATTTGGCGATGTTATTGGCCGCCTCTTTGAAGATCAGATAGAGGTTTTCTTTCAGCTCAACCGGCAGTTTATGATCCATGTTGAGGTCGTCAAAGTTATAATTCACCCTCATGTTTTTGGATTCCAGTACATGATTGATGTAATCCTGCATGCGATCGGTCAGGTCTCCGAGGGTGTCGTTGCGAGCATCAATCGACCAGACTATATCATCCAGGGCATTTACGATATGCCGGCTCTGCCTGCCGATCTGTTGCAGTGACTTCTTAATGTCTTTGTCGATGTCGGTGGCCTGTAAGAAATCGGATTGAAGTGCAATCTCCGTGAGACTGGCACCCACATCATCGTGCAGGTCACTGGCAATGCGAACCCGCATTCGTTCGATGTCTACCATTTTGCTCACGCGCCAGTAATCGTACAGCAAAAAGATGATGGCTCCAAGAATCACCACATTCAGCACAATAAACCACCACTGCTGCCAGAAGGGGGCATTGATCCTAAAACTGACGGATGCCCGGTTTTCGCTCCAGAGCCCGTCAGCGTTTCTGGCACGCACTTCAAACTTATAATCTCCGGCCGGCAATGACGGATATTTGGCATTGCGATCCAGCGTGGTCTGCCAGTCCGGATCTATCCCTTTAATCCGATATTCATAGGTAATTTGCTCTGGTGCTGCGTAGTCAAGTCCTACAAAATCCACCTCGATGAAGGAGCGGTTATGAGAGAAACTGAGCAGTGATCCCAGATCATATTCCTGCCCTGAAGAGCGAATACCGGTGATATAAACTTCCGGCCGACTTGGTTTTTTTCGAAAACGATCCGGATAAAAAATACTGAGTCCGTCTACGGTACCCATCCACAGTCTTCCGTTACTGTCCTCAAAAATGGCACCCGTGTTGAGTTCGTTACCGATGAGTCCTTCCTCTTTTCGGATCACCCGAATGCCATCCAGGTTTCTCATTTCACCCTGTTTGAAGTCCTCGTAATTGAGACGAAGCACCCCGTCATTGGTCCCAATCCAGAAATGCCCGTCCCGGGTCTGGTATACAAAATAGCTTACGGTATTGGGGAGGCCATCCTGCTCTGTGAGAACATCAAACTCGCCGTTCTTGAGTCTTGCAACACCTCCAAAGGTTGAGAACCAGATGGCAGAATCCTGTGCTACAATAGCATGGATCACCCCGTTGTTGGGTAATCCATCTTCAACGCGAAGTGTCTGAAAGCTTTCACCATCAAATTTACTTACCCCGCCATAGGTGGCAAACCAGATATTGCCTTCCGGATCCTCAACAGCCTCCATAACGGTGTTACTGCCCAGTCCATCCGTTTCTGTGTACTGCGTGTAGGAATCTCCATCGTATAAAACCGCTCCTTCTCCATAGGTTGAGTACCATACCTCTCCTTTTGAGGTTTCCAGAATTCCACGGATTTTGCGATACGGAAAATCATTTTCACCCTGAGAATAGATCTTATCATTTCGAACCAGCCCGATTCCGGATCGGCTTCCCAGCCAGATTTCATCATTCCGGAAGCGGGATAAAACATAAACACGATTATCCTCAAGGCCATCGTCCTGATTATATAATCGGAAAGCTTCGCCATCAAAACGCATAAGGCCCCCACCATAGGTGGCAATCCACATATGATTGTGGCGGTCTTCCTGAAGTGCCGTTACCAGGTTATTGGAGAGTCCTTCCTCCACTGCATAATTTTCAAAATAATTGCCGGTGAACAGGTTTACGCCACCCCCGAGCGTGCCGATCCAGATATTGCCGGATGCATCATGATAGACGTCGTGAATCAGATTGTTGGCCAGCCCGTTCTGAACCGTATAATTCATGAACTCGAAGGTATCCTCATCCATATTCACAGAACTCAATCCCTCTTCCGTTCCTACCCAGATTGTTCCAAAATCATCCATTTGTAGACTGCTGACCCGGTTATTGACCAATCCATCCTTCTGTTGTATCACACGGAATCTGCCATTTCTAAACATGGCCAGGCCATTGCGGCTGCCCACCCAAAGCCTTTGTTTGCTTTCATCAAAATAAAGAGCCCTGAGTCTGTTCTCGGGCAGGCCATCTTCCATTCGGTAGGTCCTGAAATCTCCGTTATTAAGTGAGGAAAGTCCGTTTCTGGTTGCAAACCAGAGTACTTGATTGTTATCCTCGGTGATTGCCCGCACTTGGTCACCGGCCAGCCCATTGTTTTCTGTGTACTGTATGAGCCGACCTTCGGTGGTCATCATCCAGACTCCGCCTCCATCGGTTCCAATCCATAAATCGCCATTGGAATCTTCAAAAAAGGTATTGATTACCTGCCCGGATAGTGGATCAAAGATTTCATCATAATAGACACTGTCATCCACAATGTAATTGATGCCTCTGCCGGTACCGATCCAGATACGATCGCGGGAATCGCGGTACAGGGCGTATACTTTGTTGTCCTGCAAGCCAGAATCCTGATAGTAGTTTTCAAACTCGTAACCGTTGAACTTATTAAGGCCATAGCCAGTGGCAAGCCAGATAAAACCATCTTTATCCTGAACGATATCATTGACCACCGATTCGCTCAGACCGTTCTCAATGGAGTAGGCTCGGAAAGGGTATTTCTGGGCATGTGCAGACTGTAATCCCAGAATAATCAGCAGAATGAGGAGGCAAAATCTTTGCATAGGCGCATTTTAATCAAGAAACGGCGGAAAGCAAAGATTAGTGGATGATATAAAAAAAGCCACCAGCTGATTGCGGGTGGCTTTGGAATTTATCCCAGATAAGCTCTGAGTGCAGCGCTTCGGTTATGATGCCTTAGCTTTCTCAGTGCTTTTTCCTTTATCTGACGAACCCGTTCACGGGTGAGATCAAATCGTTCTCCGATTTCCTCAAGCGTGAGGGAGTGTTCTCTCCCGATCCCGAAATAGAGCCGGATCACTTCCGCTTCCCGCTTGGTGAGCTTAGAAAGTGCACGTTCGATTTCAACCTTAAGAGACTCACCCATGAGGTCGTTATCTGGGTTAGGAATCTCTTCGTTTTCGAGTACGTCCAGCAGACGGTTGTCTTCACCCTGAGCGAAGGGAGCGTCAACTGAAAGGTGTCGGCCTGAAATCTTGAGGGTATCGGCTACTTCGCCGACCGTCATTTCCAGGCTTTCTGCCAATTCGTGAGCTGATGGAATACGTTCGTACTCCTGTTCCAGCTTAGAAAGTTCTTTCCCGATTTTGTTAAGGGCACCTACCCGGTTAAGGGGCAGACGTACAATACGGCTCTGTTCAGCCAGAGCCTGTAAGATGGATTGTCTAATCCACCATACCGCATAGGAAATGAATTTAAATCCGCGGGTCTCATCGAATCGCTTGGCCGCTTTAATCAGGCCCAGATTACCCTCATTGATCAGATCGCCGAGAGATAAACCTTGATTCTGGTACTGTTTTGCAACCGAAACCACAAAGCGCAGATTGGCTTTGGTCAGGTCTTCAAGGGCTCGCTGACTCCCCTTCTGGATTTCTTTAGCCAGACGGACTTCGTCCTCTGGCGTAATTAATTTCTCTTTTCCAATTTCATGCAGATATCTATCGAGTGATTCAGATTCACGCGTAGAAATACCGGAACTCTTTGCCACAGGCTAGTGAAATTTTATTTATGGATTGATCGATAACGATAAGAAGTGCGCAGATGATATTTGGTATTAAGCTGATTCGGTTCAAGCTTCTGATTGCAACCCACGCTTCTTGATGTAAGCAAAATAGAATGTAATATACAACTATTTAAACCAAAATTTAAGCTCAGTTTTTAAGCTCTTTTATCAGAAATGATTTACCGGGTAAGTTATTGTGCAAGCCAAAACCCACCGCAATACTTTTGGCTACATCGAAAAAACCTTTTCGGGTCCCCAGATCTGTTGATTCAGCTGCATCAGCAGGGAAAAGCAGTAAGGGCACAAACTCACGGGAGTGATCGGTACTTGTGGCACAAGGGTCGTTTCCATGATCACCGGCTATGATCAGGATGTCATCCTCCTTCATTTTACTCACGATAGCCGGAATAGCACGGTCAAATTCCTGCAGGCTTCGTGCATAGCCTTCAGGATCCAGTCGGTGACCATAAAGCTGGTCAGTATCGATCAGGTTCACGAAAATAAAGCTGTTATGCGCGGCCGACATCAAACTTAACAGTTGAGCGATGCCTTCAGCATTGCTCTTTGTTTTACGATACTGGGTGAAACCCTGCCCTGCAAAAAGATCGATAACCTTCCCGATCGAATAGGTCTTCACCCCCTCTTGATTCAAGAGGCTGAGCAGATTCGGTTCGGGTGGAACCGCCGAAAAGTCCTTACGATCTGCATTCAATCGTTCGAATGTACCCGGCTTTCCGGTAAATGGCCGGGCAATCACCCTGCCAACTAAGTGTTCTCCGATTAGAATTTCTTCTCTGGCCAGTCGACACCATTCATAAAGTTGCTCAACCGGTGCTACTGTTTTATGGCAGGCAACCTGAAACACGCTGTCGGAAGAAGTGTAAACAATGGGTGCTCCGTTTTGTAGATGTTCCTCGCCGAAATCTTCTATTACTTTTGTTCCCGATATGGGGCGATTGCATAATACTTTTGAGGAACCGGTCAACTTTGCAAAAGCATCCGTTACTTTATCAGGAAACCCATCCGGATAGGTCGGAAATGCCTGTTCCAGTCTAATACCCGCCAGTTCCCAGTGTCCCGTCGTGGAATCCTTCCCCGGTGAAACCTCCCGCATCTTGCCGGTTGCTGCAACCGGGTGATTTTCTGAAGCTACGCTTTCAAGGGCTATGACATTTCCGAGCCCCATTTTCTGGAAATTTGGCAGCTGGCAACCTGTTTCTGCACAAACGTGGCCTAGCGTATTTGCCTCTTCATCCCCATATAGATGACTGTCTTCCTGGGCACCCACTCCTAGGCCGTCAATTACAATGAGATAGCAGTTAGCCATGAGCTATTAAATCAGGACATATTGCTCGTCATCACTCTTGACCGCTTCGTTCAACCCTTTCTTTGCTGCGGTCAGTACGGAATGGCTGTCGGAATAAAGCTGAGGGTCCAGGCGAGTGTAACCGGTTTTAAACGCGATGTCGATTTCTTTCCCGTTGCTGAGTTCGAATCCTCCCCCAACCCGGGCATTTGCAGAAGTGAGCCAGTGTTCAACCGCATCCGGAGCGGTACTTTGGATGAGATAGGCGTAAATATAGTCCGAATGAAAGCCGATCAGGCCATTGGTATTGTGGTCTGAAGGATTGATCAGGGCTATGACATCCCGCTGCATTGTATGCAGTTCCTCAAGTCGCAATTTGGTTCTCAGTTTTGACAAATCTGCAGGAGTGATGAGTCCAAACCAGGTGTGCAGGTCAGGCCGATGCATCTCAAGTTCATTTTCGATGGCTTTTTCCCATAAATCCGGTATAAAAGCACCGTATTCATTGGTCAGCATGTCGCCATCTCCGTTTTTTTCTGAGCTTTGAATATTCAGGGCTGCTACCCGAACCAGATTGGCTATTTTGTGCTTTATGGCTTCATTAAAAACCAGCGGATCTTCATCAAAAACCAGGAAAAGTCCCTGCCTTCGTGAATGCACCAGTACAGGAACAGCAATGGATGCTCCTTCGGTACGCTGCTCCCTGGACGACAACCGTTTGGGAGTATGATTAAAATGCATGCTGAAAACGGCTTCGCCTTTTTCCAGTGCCTGATAGGCCAGGCTTTTCTCCTCCAGTGGCAAGCCCAATGGCATGGCTTGTATGTCGCCGGGTTGAGTAAAAACGGTATTCCAGCTCTCTCCGCCCTTGGCAATAAACTGAATGGTGGAAGAGGGCACAATCTTCCGGCAGTGCTCCATCACTTTTTGAATCAGTTCCACCTTATGCATTTTGTAATCATAAGCCTGCAGCATGTCCTCATAACTTTCCCAGCGTTTCTGTACTTCATCCAGATCAACCAGTTCCAGATAGGTATTCAGTACATTGGCGATGGCATTGTTATAAGCCAGGATACTTTCCAGGATTTGCTCCATCACCAGTGGTTTTTCCGTCTCAATCACCGTTAAGGCTACGGTTTCACCCTTATTAAGAAAGGGGATTACGATGGATTGTTTCACCGGGATGAAATCGAAATAATGCTTCAGCTTTTCTTTGGGGACATCTACCCCAACTTCCAGGGTAAGCGGTTCGGATATGTCCTTGTATGCATCCAGGTAAAACTGATCGAACTGAATGCGATCGGCGAAAATCACATTGGGTGCAAGCGTGGAATCGGCTTCCCAAACAAACTGCTCCCGTTGCTTATTCACCCAAACCAGATAGGTGGTATCGGCTCCGGTTGAAGTTCGGATCAGGTAAACCAGATCCTGTAAGATGTGTTTAAATTCCCGTAGTGCTTTGTCGTGTCGTTCTGAACCCATGCCGCCTTATTTGATAGATGCTGCCAGTTCTTCAGCTTCATCAATCATCTTTTCGAAGGATGATAAACCTTTTTTCCAAAAATCAGAATCCCTGATATCCAGTCCCATCCGACCTACCAGTTCATGCGGCCACTCCGACCCGCCTGCACTCAGCAGTTCCAGATATTTGTCAGCAAAACCATTCGGCTTGCGTGTATATTCATCATAAAGAGCCAGCACCAGCAGTTCCCCGAATGCATAGGCATATACATAACCGGGTGTATGCAGAAAATGCGGAATGTAAGACCACCAGATGCCATACTCCTCCGTCAGTGTAACCGATTCCCCATAGAGGGCTCTCTGGGTTTGCATCCAGAATTCTGAAAACTGCTCGGTCGTTAATTCACCCTGTGTTCTGCGGGCCGTGTGCATGGCATCTTCGAAGCGGTTCATGGAAATCTGCCGGAATACGGTAGCGATGGTGTCATCAATTTTACCGATGAGCAGGGCCAGCTTCTCTCTGGGATCACTCAGTGTCTTCAGTAGTTTCTGGAACACCAGCATCTCCCCAAATACCGAAGCTGTTTCAGCCGTAGTTAATGGAGTTCCGGATTGCAGCACTCCTTGCTGACGGGATAGATACTGATGCACTCCGTGACCAAGTTCATGAGCCAGGGTCTGCACATCCCGGATTTTACCATCAAAATTCATGAACACATAAGGGTGAACCGATGGTACCGTACTTGCAGAATAGGCCCCTCCCCTTTTTCCAGGCCGGATGGCGGCATCAATCCAGTTTTTCTCAAAAAACTCAGCCGAGATTTCTCCCATTTTTGGATGAAACTCAGCATAGGATTCATTCACCATATCACGGGCTTCTTCCCAGCTGATGGTAGCCTGGTTCTGTAGAATGGGTGCATAACGATCATAATCAAAAAGCTCATCCAGGCCCAGTAAATCTCTTTTCAACTTGTAGTAACGTTGTACCAGCTCATAACGGCCGGTTACCGAATGCACCAGTGTTTCTACCGTTTCATCATCGGTTTCATTGGACAGGTTTCGGGAGCTGATCCAGCTGGGATATTTGCGGAGTTTGTCGGTGGTGTTCTTATCTGCCAGCAGCGTATTAAACACAAAAGTGAGGGTATGACTCAGATCCCGGAATTTGGAAGTGAGTGAGGCATGTGCGCGTTTACGCAGTTCACGGTCGCTTTCATGGAGTTTGCTCAGAACCTCCTGTTCGGTTAGCTCCTTTCCTTCCAGCTCAAATTTAGCCCTCCCAAGGCTTTCATCGAAATAACGATTCCAGGCCGAGCGTCCGGTTACGGATTTAACTGAGAGAATTTGTTCTTCCTTCTCGCTGAGCACATGTTCTTTATACCGGCGGGAAGATTCCAGATAGTGCTTGTATGGTTTCAGCTCATCCGATTGAATCAGGTAATTGGCTTTTTCATCATCCATGGCCAGCCATTCCACATCCAGAAACACCAGCTTTTGCTGCATCTCTGAAGATAGCTCATTGGCTTCCTGTACTAGTTTACCGAATTCAGGATTGGAGGTATCGGTTGACCACTGCAGGTAGGCAAAAGATCCGATTTTACCGGCGGTGTCCTGCAATTCCTCATAGGCATTCAGCATGTTGCAGAATTCGGAAGCGCTCATTTCTGCAATCTTGCCGCGATATTTTGAGGCAAATGCCTCTGCTTGTTCCAGGATTTCTGTTTTGTCTTTAGCCAGTTCTTCTGACGTACCGGATGGGTATAAATCGGAAAGATCCCAGTAAATCTCTTCCGCGCCTGTCTTATGTTCGCTCATGAACTATTTTTGTTGAATAAGGTTCTATTGAATAGATGCACGAATATAGGCATTCATAGCACTGAAATTAAGTACCAATTCGGCTGCGAAAGCACATAACATTATGTTCAGAACCTTTTTTTTAATGCTGTATTGCTTAATTTAAGAGCTTATGTATCTGAACGATTTCCGGGCAGAAAATTACACCACCATCACCGTATAAATTCCAAGAGGTAAACCTCCATTGAGTACATTTGAAGATGTCTTTGGACCCAATTCAGCTTTAGTAGAAGATCTTTTCGAGCAGTATAAAAGCGACCCTGATTCCATTCCCAAACACTGGCGCAATTATTTCCTCGAACTGGAAGGCAAACCTGTACCGCATGAAGAAGAAGTAACAGCTGAAGCCGATAAATCCGCAGAAGAACCTCAGGCAAAAGCCAAGCCCAAGTCAGAAACCAATGGTTCAGCCCCCATGAAACTGGTACCCAAGCCCGGATCTGAAGTCAGTATCCCGGAAGAAGGGGTTAGCCTCGAGAAAATCAAAGGTGTAGCCAGTAAGATTGTGGAGAATATGGATGAGAGCCTGGCCGTGCCAACGGCAACCTCTCTTCGAGTAATGCCGGTGAAAATGCTGATTGAAGACCGTACGATCATTAACCGGCATCTGGTACATCGAAATGAACCCAAGGCTTCATTTACCCATATTATTGCCTGGGCAATTATTCGCGCACTGGAAGAGTATCCGAATATCAATAATTACTTTGCGGTTAAGGATGGGGATGCCTACAAAGTTATTCCGGATCAGGTGAATCTGGGCGTAGCGGTAGATGTTCAGAATAAAAACGGTACCCGCAGTCTGGTGGTGCCGAACA
Source organism: uncultured Balneolaceae bacterium (assembly GCA_964413935.1). Taxonomy (GTDB): domain Bacteria; phylum Bacteroidota; class Rhodothermia; order Balneolales; family Balneolaceae; genus CAYPTY01. Next base: position 87,804 of record CAYPTY010000006.1, read on the forward strand.
TCAAAGGCGTGAATAAGATGAACTTTCAGGAGTTTCTTCATGCCTATGCTGATCTGATCGAGAAAGCCAGAAATGGTAAGCTTGAAATCAGCGACTTCCAGAATACCACCATCAGCATAACCAATCCCGGCACCATTGGTACGGTATCTTCGGTACCAAGACTGATGCAGGGACAGGGTGCTATTATCGCAACCGGTGCCATCGATTATCCGGCTGAATATCAGTCCATGTCGCAGGATGTACTTAACGAGCTGGGCATCAGTAAAGTGATGACCGTTACCTGTACCTATGACCACCGCATCATTCAGGGCGCGGAATCAGGATCTTTCCTCAAAAAGATTTCCTCCCTGCTGAATGGAGAAGAAGATTTTTACGACGGGATCTTCGCCGATCTGGAGATCCCCTACTCACCGTTACCATATGGAGAAGACACCTATTCCGGTCCTTTTGGGGGCAAACTAAATACTCTGGAACAGGATAAACGGGCAATCGGAGTATGGCGACTGATTTATATGTACCGCATGCGCGGACATGTTCTTGCTGATCTGGATCCGCTGGGCGCTGAACCCGGACACAATCCGGAGCTGGATCTCGAATATTATGGGCTCACCCTCTGGGATCTGGATCGTGAGTTCTACTGCGGCGGTCTTGGGGGCTTGGAGAAAGCTACTCTGCGGGTCATCGTAAAACTGCTACGTGATACCTACTGCGGAAACATCGGTGCCGAATACATGCACCTGCTTGACCTTGATGAGAGAAAATGGCTGATGAAGCGAATGGAATCGTCTGCGAATCAGGCCAGCCTCACCAAAGAGGATAAATTCCAGATTATGCACAAACTGAATCAGGCTATGGCCTTTGAAGAGTTTCTGCATAAAAAGTACATCGGCCATAAACGATTTTCATTGGAGGGAGCCGATTCCCTCATCCCTATGATTCACTTCATGCTTGAAGAAGCCGGGGAACACAATGTTGAAAAAATTCTGATGGGAATGGCTCACCGGGGCAGACTGAATATCCTGGTGAATATCATGAACAAACCCTACCACAGAGTATTTGCTGAATTTGAAGGCAACATCGACACCAGAACCATTCAGGGTTCAGGGGATGTAAAATACCATCTGGGCGCGGAAGGTACTCATGAGACAAAATCAGGAAATCAAATTCAGCTGCAGCTGATGCCGAATCCGAGTCATCTGGAGGCTGTAAATCCGGTTGTTGAGGGTGCTTCGCGTGCCCTACAGGATCATTACGAAGGCGAAGGGGCCGATGAAAAGATCATTCCGGTACTGATGCACGGCGATGCCGCATTTGCCGGTCAGGGTGTGGTGGCGGAAACCCTGAATATGTCTCAGCTGGATGGCTACAAGACCGGTGGTACCGTTCATATCATCATCAACAATCAAATTGGTTTTACCACTCTGCCTGAAGATGGGCGCTCTACTGAGTACGCTTCTGATCTGGCCAAAATGATACTAGCTCCCATCTTCCATGTAAACGGTGATAGTCCCGAAGCTGCTGTGCATGCCATACAGATGGCCATGGAGTACCGGCAGCGCTTCAAGAAGGATGTCATCATCGACCTGATCTGTTACCGAAAGCATGGACACAATGAGGGTGATGAACCGGCCTTCACTCAACCCGGCCTGTATAAGGAAATAAAAGTGCACAAATCGGTCCGTGATACCTATGCTGAATGGCTGGTGAAGAAAGGTGAATTCACCATTGAAGAAATACAGAAGATTTTTGAAGAGTTTGAACAGCTGCTGCAGGATGCATTTGAGGATGCCAAAAATGCACCGAATACGGATGTAACCGAAGACCTCTTCAATCGAAAGGAAACCAAACAGGCCGATCGTAAACCCATTCCGGATACCGGAATACCGGTAGAAAAAGTGAAAGAGATTGCCACCAAAATTAACACCGTGCCTAGAGATTTTGATGCCAATCCAAAACTGCTCAGACAGCTCGCCCAGCGAAATGAAATTGTGCAGAATAACGAAAAGAAAATAGACTGGGGCTTTGCGGAAGCCATCGCCCTTGGCACCCTGCTGGAAGGCGGAACCACCGTTCGACTTACCGGACAGGATGTGGAACGCGGCACCTTCTCTCATCGGCATGCCATTCTTCATGGTACCGATACCGACTTGGGACAACAGTTTATCCCTTTAAACGCGCTTTCCGAAAATCAGGCCAGATTCTATCCCTACAACTCACTGTTGAGTGAGTTTGCTGCCCTTGGTTTCGAGTTCGGCTACAGTTCAGCCATGCTGGATTCACTGGTAATCTGGGAAGCTCAGTTTGGAGATTTTGTAAACGGAGCCCAGATCATTATTGACCAGTTTATTTCCTCTTCAGAAGTCAAATGGGGACAACGTTCAGCGGTGGTTATGAACCTACCGCACGGTTATGAGGGTCAGGGACCCGAGCACTCTTCGGGTCGACTGGAGCGATTCCTTCAGCTCTGTGCCGAGGATAACATGCAAGTCATGAATCTGACCACCCCGGCTCAATACTTCCATGCCCTGCGTAAACAGGTGCTTCAGTCTCAGAAAAAGCCTATGGTGATCATGACTCCTAAAAGCCTGTTACGTCACCCCATGGCAACTTCCAACACGCAGGATCTGGCTGAGGGAAGCTTCATGCCATTCATCCCGGATGCAAATAATGATGTGGAAAGACTGGTAATTTGCTCAGGCAAGGTATACTATGATCTCATAAAGTATATGGATGAGGAGGGCATTAATGACGTTGCTGTTGCCCGACTGGAGCAAATTTATCCCTTCCCGGATCAGGAGATAAAAGAATACCTGAAATCGATGGCTAAGCTGAAAGAGCTGGTCTGGTGTCAGGAAGAACCAAAGAATATGGGCTCCTGGACCTTTGTGGCTCCAAGATTCATGGAAATTATTCCGGACGGAATCAGCTTAACTTATGCAGGGCGACATGCGAGTGCCTCTCCTGCTACCGGTCAGAAGAAAATTCACGATGCCGAGCAGGCAAAACTTGTTGAGGAAGCGATTAAAGGTTCCTGACAGCGTTCTCTGGCCCTGAACAGGCCAATTTAATCTTATATACTGGAAGTACTTATGCGGCAAAGAATCTCGACCATCAACCAACTGATGTATGGCGTGGTGCGCTTCAAGGGCATCATCCCAAATATTGCTGTATTCCTGATTCGTTTTTACACCGGATTTACCATTATGAAAGCGGGCATCGATAAACTACCCCTTCCCCAGTGGATGACGGAACAGGTCATTCAGATCGGGTTCCCATTTCCGGAGGTATTTGCCTGGGCTGCATCATTCATAGAATTCGCGTTTGGTACCCTGCTTATTTTCGGGTTAATGACCCGTCTCTCCGGCTTATTGCTGTTCATCACCATGTCATTTGCTGCTTTTGGTTTTCATCAGCTTATCCCCCTGTTTGAAATGCATATTTCACAGCATTTTGTTTTTCTATTCCTCTACTTCGCCATCATGGGCGGAGGACGGTTCTCCCTGGATCACTGGCTGAATGAAAATGCCCGTCGCGGGAATAAAATGTATTTCATTGCTCTGCCTTTCCTGCTAACGCTGATTGCAATCGGTTTTTATCGTGAATTCAAAGCTGAGGAAATTCAGGCTGAAATCGAAACGGCCAACGCTCCCGTGATAAACAGCATCAATATTCCGGGCAGCTTCAATAACTGGGATCCGGCTGCAGTTATGATGGCAACCAGCGACAGTGTAAACTATTCCTATGAACTCACCTTCGAACGAAGCGGACTCGTTCAATTTAAGTTTACAGCCAATCGAAACTGGGACCTGAATCTGGGTGAAGAAGATCAGGGCAGTACCGGATTTCCGGTTAGTGGCATTGCAGAGCTGGACCAGGGTGGCAATACCGAAAATATCAAAGCCTACATACCTGCACCCGGTGAGTACCTCATCACATTAAACAGAGAAACCTTCGAATACTCCCTCGATTCCCTTTCAACCGGGAAACAATAGACACCGGTATCGGTCATAAAATACGGTCTTTCTCCATAGTTTCTGTAAGCGCTTTTTTGTACCATAGCGGAATAATTACAAACTAAAATTTGGGGATATGAGCCACCGTTTTAAACCGGAAAGCCTGATGATGTCTTACGGCTATAAACCGGAACTTTCAGAAGGAGCCGTTAAATGTCCAATTTTTCAGACTTCAACCTTTGTTTTCAAAACTGCGGAAGAAGGAAAAGCCTTTTTTGAAGTGGCTTACGGAAAGCGGGAAGCCATGCCGCATGAGGAACTGGGACTCATTTACAGCAGGCTGAATAACCCGGACCTGGAAATTCTGGAAGAACGTCTCACCCTCTGGGATCAGGCTGAGAGCTGCGCGGTTTTTGAAAGTGGGATGTCGGCCATTACCACGGTTTTACTTGAGTTTTTGAAACCCGGTGATTTACTGCTGAGCAGTGGTCCCCTTTATGGTGGTACCGATCATTTCATGAATCACTTTTTGCGGGAAATAGGAGTGGAATGCCTGGAGTTCAATTCCCGACACAGTGAAGACGAGATCGTGAAGATGATTGAAGACTCCGGTAAAAGTAAAAATCTGGGCATGATTTACATTGAAACACCGGCCAACCCCACCAACGATCTTATCGATATTGAAATGTGCAGCCGAATTGCCAAACGCTTCGAAACAGAAGAAAAGCCGGTTCATATTGCGGTTGATAATACGTATATGGGCCCAATCTGGCAGCATCCGCTAAAACATGGAGCGGATATTGTACTCTATTCGGCTACCAAATACATCGGCGGACACAGCGACGTTATCGCTGGTGCAGCTCTCGGCTCACAGGAAATTGTTGGACGAATTAAAACCCTAAGAACCTTTCTTGGAAATATGGCTGGTCCATGGACGGGCTGGCTGTTGATGCGCTCTCTGGAAACACTCAAGGTCAGAATGGAAAAACAGCAGCAAAACGCCCATCTGGTTGCTGAATTTCTATCGAATCACCCGAAAGTCAAAAGCGTGAATTATCTTGGACTGATCGAAAAAGGAACCCGCGACTGGGAAATCTACAAGAAGCAATATGCTGGTCCGGGTGCTATGCTTTCCTTCGAAGTGGTAGGCGGTGAACATGAGGCCTTTACTTTCCTGAATAACCTGAAGTTAATTAAGCTGGCTGTGAGCCTTGGAAGTACTGAATCACTGGCTGAGCATCCTAAAACCATGACCCACGCCGGTGTGGAAGAAGAGCACCTCGATCCCATGGGCATCACCGATGCCCTGGTACGAATTTCCATCGGGGTTGAACATCCGGACGATATCATATACGATATTAAACAATCACTGGAGAAGATTAGCTGAGACTGCCTCAATTTTTAAACTATTGATTTAGCTATTCTTGTGCATTCGTTCTTTGGTGCAGCAGGTCAATTGTTATCAAATTATAACGTGCCGTAAAGGAAGGGTTAAATTATTTTATCCAGTGTAAACAAGAGGTAACCGCGAGTTAAAATTGGGTTAACAGCTCATTCGTAGTGTAGGGTTCTTTCCTTATCAAACCCTAACTAATCCTCTGGATAAAATGACTACGATTACAAAACGCATGCTCTTGTTTTTTGGGGCACTTTTCTTCGTTTTCGTGGGATCAAATGTATACGCTCAGGTTGAGAATACTACGTTTAGTCCTGTCGGAAGCGACATTTCAATCAAATTTTTAGGAAGTAACCAATCCGGTGTCTTCGACGAAGGCGCCGCCGAGATTTCAGCTTATGATGTTGTAAGCGGAAAACTCTTTGTGACCAATGCAAATGAGAACCGAATCGACATCATGGATCTATCTGATCCGGCCAATCCGGTTGTAACCGGAACCATCAATCTTACCAGCCTTGGTGGCGGCATCAACAGTGTTGATGTATACGATGGCCTTGTGGCTGTAGCTATTGAAGCTACTGACAAAACCGCACCAGGTTCTGTTGCCTTTTATGATGTGGATGGTAACCTGCAGCAGATTGTCACCGTTGGTGCCCTTCCTGACATGCTCACCTTTACTCCTGACGGAACCAAAGTACTGGTTGCCAACGAAGGTGAGCCAAACGATGACTACACTGTAGATCCAGAGGGCTCTATCAGTATCATCGATCTTTCCTCCGGCGTGATTAACGCTAGTGTAACAACTGCTGATTTTAACGCTTTCGATGCCGACAGTGCTGCTCTCATTGCTGAAGGAGTAAGAATTTTCGGCCCGGGTGCTTCTGTTTCACAGGATCTTGAGCCTGAGTACATTACCGTTACTCCAAGTGGTGCCACTGCAATTGTTGCCCTTCAGGAAAACAACGCTTTTGCTATCGTAGATGTAGCTACAGCAACCGTTACCGATGTAGTAGCGCTTGGTTTCAAAGACCACAGCCTGGCAGGTAACGAACTGGATGCTTCTAACCGTGATGACGGAATCAACATCCGCAACTGGCCAGTACTGGGTATGTATCAGCCGGATGCCATCGCAACCATCGACATGGGCGGCGGAAATGTATACATCATCTCAGCTAATGA
>CAYPTY010000006.1:94431-141161 GCA_964413935.1 uncultured Balneolaceae bacterium
GAACAGGTTATCCTCGATCAGGCTGATCATACCTTCACCTTCCTGAGCAATGGCGATGATACCTTTGCCCTGGTTTACGGAACTGAAGACAACTTCAAGATCATTGACATGATCGGTGACCTTAGAGCAGATCCGGGTTCAGGCTGGGATGTTGGTGGTGTTACCAACGGAACAAAAGATCACACCCTTGTAAGAAAGGCTGAAATCACCAAAGGCAACGCTGCACCACAGGGTTCTTTCGGTGCTGATTCTGCATCTTCTGAGTGGCTGGTTCTTCCAAATGAAACCTGGGATAACCTGGGTTCACACAACTTCGGTGGTTCCTTCACCCTTGCCCTGCTGCACAACAACGACGGTGAGTCTCAACTGGTGAATCTGGGCGGATCTCTTGCCGACTTCGGTGGTGTTGCCCGTTTTAAAACCCTGGTTGATACCGTTAAAGCCATTAACCAGAATGCCGGTCGCGGGGTACTTTTCCTTTCTTCCGGTGACAACTTCCTACCTGGACCAGAGCTCACAGTAGGTGAGAATGACGGCGTTTTCTATGATGCCATCGCGGTAGAAGCTTTAGGCTACGATGCGCTTGCCTTAGGTAACCATGATTTTGACCTGGGTCCGGATGTAACTGCAGCTTTCGTTGATTCAGTTGCCACCGGTAACGCTACAAAATTCCTGAGTGCCAACCTTGATTTCAGCAACGAAGCTGCTCTTCAGGCACTGGTTTCTTTAGGTGAAATCGCCAAAAGTACTACCATCACTGTAAACGGTGAAGAAATTGGTGTGATTGGTGCCACTACTCCTAACCTGCCATTTATTTCTTCTCCAAGAGATGTTGTGGTTAGCCAGGATGTAGCCGGTGCGGTTCAGACCGAAATCAATGCACTGGAACTTGCCGGTGTTGATAAAATCATTCTGATCTCTCACCTGCAGGGAATCGCTGAAGATATCGCACTTGCCGGTGAGCTTACCGGACTGGATATCATGATTGCCGGTGGCGGTGATGAACTGCTTGCCAACATGGATGATGCCCTCATCCCCGGTGATGAAGAAGAAGTATATGGTTCTTACCCCATCATCACTCAGAGTGCCGATGGAAAGGACGTTCCAATCGTTACCACCCGCGGTAACTACTCTTACCTCGGCCAGCTGATTGTTGAGTTTGACAGTAACGGTGAACTGATCAGCGTTTCTGATGAATCCGGTCCGATCCGAGTAGCCGGTGGCGACAATGTGGATGCCGTAGCTGAAGACGCGGCCCTCAAAGCTGCCGTTGTAGATCCGGTTGTTGCCGGTCTTGCTGCACTGGAAACCAATATCATTGCCACTTCTGAAGTGGGACTAGACGCGGTTAGAAGTAATATCCGCTCCCGCGAAACCAACGAAGGTAACCTGATCGCGGATGCCTTTATCTGGCAAGCCAATGAGCTGGCTGCAAGCTTTGGTGTACCTGAAGTTGAAGTAGCTGTTGCGAATGGTGGCGGTATCCGTAACGACAATGTGATTCCAGCCGGTAATATCACCGGGCTGACTACCTTCGACATGCTGCCTTTCGGCAACGTGCTTACCATTGTTGAAGGTGTAGATCCATTCCAGTTCAAATTGATCATGGAGAATGCCGTATCCCGAATTGTTCGTGGTTCAGGTGATGAGCCCGTTGGTTCAGGAGGCGGAACCGGTCGTTTTGCCCAAATTGGTGGATTCAGCATTGAATACAATCCGGATGGTGACTCCCTCACCTTCACGGAAGATGGTGAAACCATCGACTTTCCGGGTAACCGCGTCATCTCCATTACACTGGATGATGGTACCGAAATCGTGCGCAATGGGGTTGTGGTTGAAGGTGCTCCTACGGTAACCATGGCTACAGCCGACTTCACCGCACGTGGTGGCGACCAGTACCCATTCGATGACAGCAACGACCTTACCCTGCTGGGTGTAACCTATCAGGCTGCTCTTGCAAATTACTTGCAGGCTCCTACTGCTAAAGGCGGCCTTGGCGGTACCATTACAGCTGCTCAGTATCCTGAAGGGGGCGAAGGCCGAATTACACTGGTTAACGCCGTGTCAAATTTCAGCCTCACCCTGCTGCACAATAACGACGGTGAGTCTCAGCTCATCAGCCTTGGTGATGCAGATTTCGGTGGTGTTGCCCGATTCAAGACTCTGGTTGATTCTGTACGTGCCAGCAATGAAGCAAACGGACGTGGTGTAATGCTGCTTTCTTCCGGTGATAACTTCCTTGCCGGACCTGAATTCACTGCAGGCCAGAATGACGGGGTGCTTTATGATGCCCTCGCTCTTAAAGCTCTTGGTTACGATGCCCTTGCACTGGGTAACCACGACTTCGACTTTGGCCCTGAATTTACGGCTGAATTCGTTACTGCCATGGATAATTCAACTTTCCTGAGTGCCAACCTGGACTTCAGCGGTGTACCTTCTATGAAGGCGCTGGTTGATGCAGGTCGGGTAGCACAGAAAGTAATTATCGATGTAAACGGTGAGCAGATTGGTGTGGTTGGTGCTACCACTGAAAACCTATCGTTCATTTCTTCACCCGGCAGCACCATCATTAATGACGTTCAGGCTTCTGTACAGGCTGCCATTGATGAACTGGAAACAGCTGGTGTGAATAAAATCATCCTGATTTCGCATCTTCAGGGTATTGTTGAGGATTCAACCCTGGCTACTCAGCTTTCCGGATTGGATGTGATGATTGCCGGTGGTGGTGATGAACTGCTCGCCAACGATGGTGATCTCCTGATCCCCGGTGATGAGGGCGATGTGTACGGAAGCTATCCGATCTATACACAAAATGCAGAGGGTGCACAGGTACCGATTGTGACTACCCGTGGTAACTATTCTTACCTCGGCGAACTGATGCTCGAGTTCGATGCTAATGGTGATCTTGTATTTGTTGGCTCTGGCAGCGGTCCGATCCGTGTAGCCGGTGGTTCCAACCCGGATTCTGTGGCATCTAATGCTGATCTGCAGAGCACTGTGATTGATCCTCTGATAGCTGCTCTTGCCGGTCTGGAAGCAAATGTGATCGCTACATCTGAAGTTGGACTGGACGCGGTTAGAAGTAACATCCGTGCACGTGAAACCAACCAGGGTAACCTGATCGCTGATGCCTTCCTGTGGCAAGCCAATGAGTTGGCTGCTGACTTCGGCGCTCAACCTGCCGACATCGCTGTTGCCAACGGCGGCGGTATCCGAAACGACAACGTGATCCCGGCCGGTAACCTGACCGAACTAGACACCTTCGATATGCTGCCTTTCCTCAACTTCATCACCATTGTTGAAGATGTGGATCCAGAAACCGTGAAACTCATGCTGGAAAACGCCATTTCCAGAATCAGCCTTGACGGTAATGACGGGCCTGTATCTGGTGGTAGCGGTACCGGACGTTTTGCTCAAATCGGTGGATTCAGCTTTGAGTACAATGTGGCTGAAACTGCTCTTGAGCTTGATGGTGACGGTAATGTTATTACTCCGGGTACCCGTGTAATCAACGTAACCCTAGATGATGGTACGCAAATCGTTGACGGCGGACAGGTGCTGCCATCTGCACCAAGCCTCAACATTGCTACAGCCGACTTCACCGCACGTGGTGGCGACCAGTATCCATTTGATGGTTTCGACCTGACGCTGGTTGGTGTAACCTATCAGCAAGCTCTGCTGAATTACATCACTGCTTCAACCGGTGATGGCGGTCTGGGTGGTCAGATTACCGCAGCTCAGTATCCTGAGGGTGGAGAAGGCCGAATCACTCTGACCAACGAAGGTCCGGTTTCGAATGAGGAAAACTTCAATGGTATTCCAACTGAGTTTGACCTCGGACAGAACTACCCGAACCCATTCAACCCATCAACCAACATCAGCTTCGACATTCCTGAAGCTTCCAGAGTTACACTGCGCGTGTATAACCTTCTCGGACAGCAGGTAGCTACCCTGGTTGATGGTCAGCGTGCTGCAGGCCGTTACAACGTAAGCTTTGACGCTTCCAACCTGGCCAGTGGTATGTACATCTACCGAATTGAAGCCGGTTCTTACATCAGCACTAAGAAAATGATGCTGATCAAGTAATCCGCTTTAAATCCGATTACAAGCCCCGTTCATTCATTTGAGCGGGGCTTTTTTTATTATGTGAGGTAGCACGAAATTAAATGAACATACTATGAGACTTACTGTACTACTGATAATCCTGACTGGCTTCGGATTTTCTGCCTGTGAGGAAAGGCCTGCACCCGGCACAGAAGTGTACCTCTTTGATCTGGAAGTACGCAAGAACGGTTATGCTGTATCCAATCCGGTAAATATTTCAGATAACCCCGGTTATGATAATCAGCCCTCCTTTTCTCCCGATGGGAGCTATATCCTGTTTGCATCCACAAGAAACGGACAAACAGATATCCGAAAGTATGATATCGAAACGCAAAGCTACAGCTGGCTCACTGAAACGAAAGGTAGTGAGTACTCCCCTACTGTTATGCCGGACGGGGAACACTTCAGTGCCATTAATCTGAAGCCGGATGGTGAGCAGTTACTCTGGAAGTATCCATTAACCGGAACCGGATCAGCAGATCCGGAAGTGATCGTACCGGACCTGAAAATCGGGTATCATGCCTGGCATAATGCAGATACGCTCATCTCCTTTGTGCTGTCTGATTCAGCCAATCCGGCTACCCTTCAGTTGAATGATCTGAGGAACGGTGAAAATATCATCATCGCCGAAGAACCGGGAAGATCTTTGCATAAAATCCCGAATGCGGATTCCGCATCAGTCTTAATGTCTTATATCCTGAAATCGGGAGAAGAATTCTGGTTCATATGCGAACTTGACCTGAAAACCATGGATACATCCAGAATAATCCCAACAATATGCGGCAGCGAAGACATGGCCTGGACACCCAGAGAAAGTATTTTGATGGGGTCAGGTTCAAAACTCATTGCCTATCTCAGAAACCGGCAGATGGGATGGATGGAGTTAGCCGACTTAAACGAGTTCGGGCTCACCGACATCACAAGAATAGCGGTAAGCCCGAATGGAGACAGAATTGCTTTGGTGGTAACGGAGGTTAATTAACGCAGTCCGTTGGGAATGCCTTTACAGATACGGCTGACGGCATCGTGGCTGTGCAGGCTTTCGAGATGAGCACAACGTACCACGAAATCCCGTATGCTGTTGAAGTCGTCCAGTTCCTGATAAATCAGTCGGGCGGCATCTTCCACAAATTTCTGATAGGCTCCGTTAAGTTCGGCAAAAGCCTGCTCATCTTCCCTTTTCACAATAACCTGAGTCTCAGTCATAAGTGCACGGCGGCACATTTCAACCACATCTTCCACAAACACACTGTCGTGCAGTTCAAGGGTAATGTTGGCTACAGATCGCTGGCTGTGCGGAATGGCCGCTAGATTACGGGTTTCACGGGCATGCTCTGACAGTTCATAAGAGCATGGACATGCACTGCTGTACTCAAAATCAAAGTGCATAAATTTCTGATAAACCCCTTTATCGTTCAGGCGCCCTTCCAGAGCAACGGAGTAATACTGAATACCTGACAGGCCGGACCTGAGGCTTTTCTGCTCCATCGGAAAATTAAAAGACAAGCGCAGGAAGGCTTCTTTGCTCTCCAGCTTATCAAGATAGCCTTGAAGTACTTCATCCAGCATATCCAGACTAAAAATCCGTTCTTTGTATTCATAGAATACGCGCATAATGCGGCCCATATTGATGCCTTTTTTACCGGCTTCAAGGCTCACATATCCATCGATGGAGGTTTCAAGGGTGAGGACTTCACCTGATTGTTTCTTGTACTTCAGCGGGAGGCGAAAATTCGAAATACCTACTTGCTGGATGGGTACATTAGCACCCTCAATAAGGGAAGCGGGTCCGTTTTGTAAATCGGGCAGACTGTTTCTGTAATCCTCAGACACAGTGAAAGTGGGGTCGTAAAAGCGTTTTAGGTCGCTTGATATCATATTGATTCTTTTGAAATTAGTTAATGCGTAAAAAAGGACAATATTCAGCTGAGTTTCGTTCGGTTTCGAAGAGTTTCACTGAATAGAGCACACCACCATCAGCACAGGCTTTTTCAACCGGTTCTCTAAGCTGTTCAAAGAAAGCCATTACCAGGTTTTCAGTGGTCGGGATAATTCCCTTTAAAAAAGGTACGTCCAGATTTAGATTTCGATGATCGCAAACATCGCAGACGTAGGTATTGATGATTTGTTTTAGCTCACCCAGATCGATTAGATAGCCTGTATCCGGATCGGGTTCACCGGCAACAGTAACTTCAATTACGTAGTTATGCCCGTGCCAGTTGGGATAATTACATTTACCGAATGTTTCAGCATTCCACTCATCGCTTTTATCCGTATTGTGGAGCCGGTGAGCAGCATTAAAGTGTGATTTGCGGGTGGCAAAAGTCAAGGGAACAGGGTTCGTTGTGGATTAATAGAACGTCTTACAAACGACCGAGAGCCCTGAATAATTCATGAAGAATCTAAAATAAAAAAAGGGAGCTTTGATTCCTCAAAGCTCCCGTGTGATCAGCACACCTCACAACTCGGTGAGACGTTTCGTGAGTAGACTAAAAGTCTTCTTACTTGATCAGCGTCATCTTACGTGTCAACTGTACGTTTCCGCTAACCAGCTGGTAGATGTAAACACCACTTGCAAGATTGCTTGCGTCGAAGGTCACAACATTCTGACCTGCGCTGAATCTTTGATCTTGTGCAAGTGTGGAAACCAGACGACCCATCAGGTCATATACCCGAATCGTAGCTTGCTGAGCCTGTGGCAGGCTGAAGCTGATGTTGGTAGATGGGTTGAATGGGTTCGGATAGTTTTGATCAAGAGAAACTAAGGTTGGTACTTCACTTCCTATGTTTTCTTCATTAGAAACTGCAATTCCGCTTTGCGAAATAAACGCCCAACCGTCATACCAGGTATTTACATCAGAGAATGCGCCAATATGAGTGGTTTTATAGTAAAAGCCATCACGTGGAGCTGGCCATGTATCATTCGTTAATGCAGGGCTGCCTGATGCAGGTCGTGGGTCCAGACCGACGCCAGTTTCTCGCACTACAGTCCGCAATTGTGGATCCACCACAAACTGATCGGCTCCAATCGCATCGGCTACAAACTGCTGAGCAAAGATACCATTTGCATCCACACCTACGCCGTTAATGTCCCCAAAATCAAACCAGATATTGTTTTTGAACTCAATATCACCCGCTTCCAAACGTGCACGGCTGTCAATTGGATCACCTGCTATATCTTCTATTGTTATACCAGATCCAGCAAATTCCGTGAAAATCGAATTGTAATACTTACCACCAGCATTATCATCAATCGTCAAGGCAAAATCATTACTCGTATTCAGTGAATTCGAACCAGAACCGATATAAGTAGCATTGTATACTACCGGCATAGCGAAAGGCTCTCCCGTCTCCGGACTAGTACCTCCATCATGCTCTCCACCAGATCCAGCATCATCGGTACCGTGAATACCAAACCAAAACTGGCCTTTTCCACGGAATCCTTCATCGTAATCAAAGTTGTCATCACCCACAAAGGCCGCAATCAGGTAGCGGGTATTTACCGTACCCCCAAACCACTCGTAACCATCATCCAGGTTGGCAAACACTTCAACGTATTCGATAGTCGTGCCACTTCCAATTGCACCCATGGTTAAACCATTGATCTCATTATCTGAACCAAATAAAGCACCACCATGACGAATCGATACATACCGGATTACACCAGAATCATCGGCATCATCAGTACCACCATACAGGTTACGTGTGTCTGTTGCTGGAAGACCTTCAATTGATTCTTCACCTCCACCAACATTGATAACCGCTTTACCAAGCATTATCAAGCCTCCCCATAAACCTCGGTCTGTTGGGCCCAAATCCTCCGCATCGGTAAGATCATCCGATTCCGCTGTAAACACGATAGGGCTCTGTGCCGTACCTTCAGCAAATATCTTACCACCCCGGCTTACTACCAAGGCTGTATTCTGATCGCCAGTCGTCGGTACCGCTTTTCCACGAATAACCGTACCGGCCTCAATGGTCAGGGTCTCTCCATCTTCCACATAAACTACTCCGTCCAGCAAATATTCCGTATCTGCTGTCCAGAAAACATCTCCGGTAATATCCGCAGAAGTTATCGTAACAGTGCTTTGGGCGATAGGTGCGTCTACATTTGTATTTGTTAGAATACCTGACTGAGAGAGGAATGTCCAATCTGCTGCCCAGTTATCATATCCAAAAGCACCTATATAGGAAACATCCTGAAAGAACCCATCACGTGGAGCTGGCCATGTATCATTCGTTAATGCAGGGCTGCCTGATGCAGGTCGTGGGTCCAGACCGACGCCAGTTTCTCGCACTACAGTCCGCAATTGTGGATCCACCACAAACTGATCGGCTCCAATCGCATCGGCTACAAACTGCTGAGCAAAGATACCATTTGCATCCACACCTACGCCGTTAATGTCCCCAAAATCAAACCAGATATTGTTTTTGAACTCAATATCACCCGCTTCCAAACGTGCACGGCTGTCAATTGGATCACCTGCTATATCTTCTATTGTTATACCAGATCCAGCAAATTCCGTGAAAATCGAATTGTAATACTTACCACCAGCATTATCATCAATCGTCAAGGCAAAATCATTACTCGTATTCAGTGAATTCGAACCAGAACCGATATAAGTAGCATTGTATACTACCGGCATAGCGAAAGGCTCTCCCGTCTCCGGACTAGTACCTCCATCATGCTCTCCACCAGATCCAGCATCATCGGTACCGTGAATACCAAACCAAAACTGGCCTTTTCCACGGAATCCTTCATCGTAATCAAAGTTGTCATCACCCACAAAGGCCGCAATCAGGTAGCGGGTATTTACCGTACCCCCAAACCACTCGTAACCATCATCCAGGTTGGCAAACACTTCAACGTATTCGATAGTCGTGCCACTTCCAATTGCACCCATGGTTAAACCATTGATCTCATTATCTGAACCAAATAAAGCACCACCATGACGAATCGATACATACCGGATTACACCAGAATCATCGGCATCATCAGTACCACCATACAGGTTACGTGTGTCTGTTGCTGGAAGACCTTCAATTGATTCTTCACCTCCACCAACATTGATAACCGCTTTACCAAGCATTATCAAGCCTCCCCATAAACCTCGGTCTGTTGGGCCCAAATCCTCCGCATCGGTAAGATCATCCGATTCCGCTGTAAACACGATAGGGCTCTGTGCCGTACCTTCAGCAAATATCTTACCACCCCGGCTTACTACCAAGGCTGTATTCTGATCGCCAGTCGTCGGTACCGCTTTTCCACGAATAACCGTACCGGCCTCAATGGTCAGGGTCTCTCCATCTTCCACATAAACTACTCCGTCCAGCAAATATTCCGTATCTGCTGTCCAGAAAACATCTCCGGTAATATCCGCAGAAGTTATCGTAACAGTGCTTTGGGCGAACAGGTTGCCGCCTGATAACCACAACATTGAAACGACCATTATTAATTGTATTCGTTTGTTCATAATTATTCCTTTTAGTTTTGATTAGTGGTAAAAAGTCTTAAAAGTTATATGCAATTGATAATTGAAAAGTGCGACCTGATCTGAATCGTGAGTCTGTAAAATCATTTCCTTTAAAGTTTTGTGAAGTTAAATAGTCATCATCCAATAAGTTGGCGACTGAAAATTTTGCGGTTAAAATGCTTAAAAACCGTTGACTTACTGAAAAGAAGACGTCATTCCTTCCTTGCTCAAAGATATTTGGAGTACCTCCAAGTCCTACATTGATCAATCGTTCACCGAACCTGTTATACGAGAGTGACACCTGTGTGCCCTTTTTTGGATTTTGATAGGATAGTACGGTATTTAGGACATAATCAGACTGTCCTTGAAGCGGTCTGATATCATCAATGTTGAATCCTTCTGCAAACTCAAGTTCACGCGCGGGAACATCCACCTCTGATCTGATAAAAGCAATATTGGTGCTTAAGGTGAAGTTTCTAAGAGAGGAATAAATAAAATCTAATCTTTTGCGCAACTCCAATTCAATGCCGAATAACTCACCATTATCCACATTTTGATAAGTCTCTTGATTATTATTTGAAATAATAACGCGCTCAATAGGGTTCTCAAACTTTTTATAAAATCCGCTTACCGCAACAATTTCCCCTACTCTGCTAAACCATTCCCAGCGAATGTCATAATTTTGAATAAGTGTTCTTTTGAGGTTAGGATTACCGTTAATGACTCTGCCACCAGCAAAGTTAAATGCAGAAAAAGGAGCAATTTCACGAAAAGTTGGTCGGGCTAGAGTTTGACTACCAGATAACCTTAGATTCATCTCATTATTTATCGCATAGATAATATTTACAGATGGGAGAATGTCGTCTGTATTTAAAATTCCTGCATCTAAAGATGAATCAGCACTTATAATTTCAATGTCAGTTGATTCTAATCGGGCACCACCAACCAACCTTAACTTTTCAAAAAGTGGAATATCAATCATCCCGTAAAAAGCAGTTACTTGCTGAGTGCCGTCATAACTATTGCGAGGTATTGAACCATCTCTTATCACATTACCAAATCTAAATAAACCAGAATTAGTTGTGTCTATTATTCCCACCGCTTCCGGTGAAAAGAATGCTTCTACATCACCGTTAAAAGAAGTAAAGTTTACTCCAACTGTGTTGTAATCAAATTTTCTTTCTCTGAAGACTCGATCTTTATTCTCAAATGAAAATCCAGTTTTAAAACGTACAGTACTAGTTAAACCAAGATCAAATGGTATTTCTAAGTCTGCTTTATATTGGTTGTTGGTTTCATTGAGATCCCTAAATAGTCTCGTTGGAAGTGTGGCATTAGAAGAACCCAGGTTTATATCATAAACTCTGAATGATGTATCCGGGCGAACCACATTAACGTATTGATTAAAGAAGAATCGAAGGTCAGGTTGTTCTTGTTGAGTATCAGTCAGGGATATATCCCAGTTAAGGCGAACATTTAAGAGTTTTGGAAAGAAATGTTTCCCCCTGAATTGGAATGATTCTACGTTTCTCTCCGTATACTCGACTACATAACTTTCAAAAAATACATTAGGCGAAGGCGAATTTTTCAGGAAGTTACCTACCTGATATCGCCCCATATTCGTACCATTCTGATTTCTGAAAAAATTAAATCCAATTTGATGATTGTTCGTTAACATATAATTGACATTTGCCATGAGACCTGAATTAGCTGTTTCAGTTCCCCTTGTATCGTCAAAATCAAAGTCGGGAGTTAGTAATTCACCTTCAGGGCTCGTAGCTACATATTGATTGTTTTCTCCATCTTGGTAGAACGCATAACTTCTGTCATATGTGCCTGAAATAATGTAACCAAGAGGGCGGCCAAAAAGCTTAAATTGATTACCAACGGTCGCCGATAAATTATTATTAAATCCAGGGTCTCGCTCATTTTGCGTAGGTCTCATCTGATTATTAAACGATTTAGAAATCTCATCTAACTGAGCGGCTAAAATTGGGTCCCTGCGTGCAAACTGTTCTCTTGGAATTACAACATCAGGATTAGAAATAACATCAGGCACAGCCCTTGTACCATTATCATATCCAAGCCAATCTGTATTACTGACGGGTCCTAATAGAAAACTATCGTTGAGATTTGCATTCTGGTTATATGAAATTCCTGAGGTTACATTAAGAATGAAATCTATAGGAAAGGACTTGGTGTTGATATTTACATTACCTCCAGAAAAACTACCCGGTTGATCAGGAGTGAACGTTTTTTTAATCTCAACGTTGTCTAATAGCTCGGATGGAAAAAGATCTAATTGTGCTGAATTCCGATCAGGATCTGCAGATGGAAGATTTGATCCATTTAGTTGAGAATTAGAATAACGCCCGCCTAATCCACGTACTAATACATATTTTCCTTCTTGTACTGTGGCTCCAGATATACTCTTTACAGCTGCGGCTGCATCTCCTGCACCGGATAGCCTTATTGTTTCGGTAGAAACAGCATTTGAAAATGCAATCGATTTTGCTCTTTTAGATAAAAGAGCTGATTCATTATCTCTAACAGCTTGTGCAGTTACGACGACTTCATCCAAAAACTCAGATTCAGGCTCAAGTGCAACATCTAATTTGACAATTTCTCCGGGCTCAACCACAACCCCAGTTATCGTCTGTTTTAAATAAGAGATATAACTTACAACAATGTTATATGTACCGGGTTCAACGGTGTTAATTGAGTAGTGGCCATCCAGATCGGTTTGACTGCCTTTTAGTGTCCCTTCTATAATAACATTCGCGCCGATTAGTGTCTCACCGGTTTTTGAGTCAACCACTATACCAGTAATTTTACCAGGGTCTTGCGCAGTTGCAGGGATAACTAATATCAGTGCTAATAGGAGATTTAAAATAGTTTTTTTGAAGTTCAATTGTGTGCTAATTGATTTTTGTGCGTGCTTGATCATTGAGTGCACAAAATTAGAACACACTCGTTGTGCTACTGTTACCTTGCCTTTATCCTTTTGTTACCGGACTATTACGCTTATATTAAGAAGTGCTTTCGCAGGCTCTATCAGGCCTTTTCGGACGATTCCTCACTGTCTTCCTGATCAGATCCTTCAAAGCCGTCTTCCTGCGTTTCAGAAGTCTCTTCATCCGAATGATCAGCGGATCTCTCCTCATCTTCTGCTTCGGATTTCTTGGATTTTCCCTGACCGTTGGTATGATTTCCGGCTCCGTCATCGAAGATCCCTTCGGGATATTTACCGAGCGGACGATCACCCAGCAGTTCGCGAAGATCATGGTGGTTTAGTACTTCTTTTTCAAGAAGGGTCTGAGCCAGCTCTTCCAGTTCGTCGCGGTGCTTCTTAAGCAGTTCCAGCGTGCGGTCGTGATTGACTTTAATAATTCTTCTGACCGCTTCATCGATCTGCTCAGCGGTAGCCTGTGAATATTTTCTGTTGAACCCATAACTGTTATCAGGGTTCTGTGAATCTTTCAGAGAAATATACCCCAGCTCATCACTCATACCGTACTCAGCAACCATCGCATAAGCCATGGTGGTGATGCGCTCCAGATCGTTTTGTGCGCCGGTTGAGATCCTTCCAAAAATGATCTCCTCTGCTACCCTTCCTCCTAGAAGCGCACAGATCTTTTCATTCAGCTCTTCGGTGGTCATCAGGAATCGGTCTTCCAGCGGGGTCTGAAGTGTGTAACCTAGCGCTGCCAGTCCCCGAGGTACAATACTCACCTTCAGCACGGGATCAGTATGCTCCAGGAACCATCCCACAACAGCATGACCGGCTTCATGATAGGCTACGATCTTTCTTTCATCCGGACTAATCAGCTTATTCTTTTTCTCGAGTCCGGCAATAACTTTCTCAATGGAATCTTGGAAGTCCACCATCTCGATCTGCTTCTTATTTCTTCTTGCTGCCAGCAATGCCGCTTCATTACAAAGGTTAGCTAGCTCGGCACCGGCAAATCCGGGGGTTTGTGATGCCAGTACTCTCAGGTCGATCTTCTCCGACATGATCAGATCTTTGGTATGTACTTTGAGTACTTCCACCCTTCCGTTCCGGTCAGGTTTGTCGATCATGATCTGACGATCAAATCGTCCCGGACGCAATAGTGCGTTGTCCAGAATATCGGGACGGTTGGTGGCTGCCATCATAATAACGGCCTGATCAGAATTAAAACCATCCATCTCAGAAAGCAGCTGATTCAATGTGTTTTCACGTTCATCATTGGAGCCAACCATCATTCCCTTACCACGGCTGCGGCCAACGGAATCAATCTCATCAATAAACACGATACATGGTGCTTTCTCTTTGGCCTGTTTAAAGAGATCACGTACCCGTGCGGCACCCACCCCCACAAACATTTCCACAAAGTCGGAACCACTCAGGCTAAAGAAAGGTACGTCGGCTTCACCTGCTGTTGCTTTGGCCAACAGTGTTTTACCGGTACCGGGAGGTCCAACCAGCAGTACGCCTTTAGGCAGCGTGCCACCCAGTTTGGTAAATTTCTTAGGATTTTTGAGGAACTCAACCACTTCCTCTACTTCAGCTTTCGCCTCCTCAAGTCCGGCAACATCCTTAAAGGAAACTTTATTTTCAGTTTGTTTATCGTAGAGTGAGGCTTTGTTCTTGCCGATGTTCAGTACCTGTTGTCCCGGATTCATTCTTCTGAAAATAAAAATCCAGAATCCCACAGCCAGTGCTATCATGATGAGCCAGGTGAAGATACCACTGAACCAGTCTTCTTCGATTCGTGCATCATAAATCACATCGTTCTCTTCCAGAATGGGACGAATATCATCTCCACGCAGCATAGTGGTATTAAACCGGACTTTTACATCTTCCTGTTCGCCGAAAGTAAGTGGGGAATCATTGCTGCTGGGTGCCTTTACTACTCCCTCATCCAATGCTTTCTGGGAGTAAATACCGGTTATGTTAACCCCGTTGGTTATACTGATTTCCTCAACATAGCCTTGCTCCACATAATCCAGGAACTCGCTGTATTTGATCCGGTTCGAGTTCTCAAAATTACTGGTCAGGAAATTTATAAAAATGAGAAGTGCAAAAAGGACGAGTATCAGCCAGGTTGGAAAACGTGGATTTTTATTCGGCCCTTTGATAGGGTTAATCTTCTTTGGGTCTCTTTGTTTGTTTTCAGCCATTTGAATCTGTGAAATAGAAAGTAGATTGAACTTATGGAATACCAGGAAAATTCCTTAGTATTACATTTATCGGGCAAAAAGCGTGCCATGGGTTTTAATATGACAAATCATCGAGTGGCAGCAATTCGCCTTCGGCTGTTTGAATGATGATGCCCTCATCCTGCGGTGCGATCTTACCGATAACACTAAAATCGCTAAAATGTTTGCCAAAATCTTCCACGTATTTGGGAGGAAGCGTGAAGAGCAATTCAAGGTCTTCACCTCCGAAAAATGCATATTTACTCACATCTTCCTGCAGCTCATTAGCCACATTTCGCGTTTCTATCGCAATGGGAATAGCTGCTTCAAAAACCCGGCACCCTTTTTTTGAAGCATTACACAATTCAATCAGTTCGTTGGATAGTCCTTTGGAGATATCGATCATCGCTGAAGGGAGTACATCTGCCTGTTCAAAGGCTGTTTGTACATCCATTCGGGCTTTTGGCATCAATTGACGGCGAACCACATATTCGTAATCTTCCAGATCAGGCTGAAAATGCTCTTCACCACTCTGTTCCCAGGCCATTTTCTCGCGCATCAGAATACGAAGTCCGGCTATAGCTCCTCCGAGATCCCCGGTTACACAAATGGCATCGTCCACTTTTGCTCCCGAACGATACAGCAGTTTTTCTTCAGCTGCTTCGCCATATACATTTACCGATAGGGTTAATCCCGAATAATTTCCATTGAGATCGCCCCCAACCAGCTGCATCCCATAGTCTTCACATGCAGCATCCACACCGGTGTACAAGTCTTTGATCATCTGTACTGAATATTTATTCGGAACGGCCAGGTTCAGACTAACCGCAACGGGATATCCATTCATGGCGCAGATATCGCTCACGCCCGATGATATGACTTTATGTCCGAGATGCTGAAGCGGGGTATAGGTTATATCGAAATCGATTCCTTCAATGAAGGTCTCAGAACTCAGCAGGGCTTTCTGTCCGGGCTCAGGTGAAATTACCGCGGCATCATCCCCGATTCCAAAAGTAACGGCAGGATTTTGATGTTTCAGAACAGACTTGATTTCATCAATCATACCCCTGCGGCCGATATTCTGTATGGTTTGAAAGTCATTCTTTGTCATAGTGGGGAAAATAAAAAAAGGCATCTACACAGGGTGTAAATGCCTTGTCATAACTTGTATTAAAAAAGGCTGAGAATCAGAGTTCTCGTTTCGTGGAGTAATTGATACGCAGGGTACCTGCCTGACGTAGTTCCATCTGAACGTCTGTCAGCAATCCGAACTCGGATTCCTCATCCACACGCAAGGAAACAATGAGTCGCGGCTGTTCCAG
This sequence comes from uncultured Balneolaceae bacterium, assembly GCA_964413935.1. Taxonomy (GTDB): domain Bacteria; phylum Bacteroidota; class Rhodothermia; order Balneolales; family Balneolaceae; genus CAYPTY01. Next base: position 110,513 of record CAYPTY010000006.1, read on the forward strand.
CAGTTTATCATACATGATATTCCGGATAGCTGAGATATCATCCACAATAGCATCATCAATCTGAACCTTATCATCACCAAGCTGACGACCGGGAAGTACTTCAGGGCCGATGTAAACATAGGAGACATATCGTTTTTGTTCGATTTTCTCAATGTTTTCCGCATTGGTGAGAGTCACACGAACCTTCAGTTCCACTTCGCGCAGTACCGTTGTTACCATGAAGAAGATAAGGAGCATGAATACCACATCCGGCATGGCGGAAGTCGGAATCTCCTGTTTGGTACCTGCAGATTTCTTTTGAAAATGTCCCATTATATCTCCTTAGGTATCGTCGGGTTCTGCGATTGAAATTTTCTGAGGGTATGCATCTTTAACGAAACCCTGCTGTTCTGAATCTTCCTCAAGTACATTATAAGGAACACCGTATCGCTGTTGTGAAAGCTGATCTCTGAGTTCTCTGTAGGCCGACTTCACCTCATCCAACATGTCAATGTAGATACGATAGGGAGTCTGTCTTTGAGTCTTGATAGAGATAATGGCTTTCTGCGGTGACTCAGAAAGTTCAGGATTATTGTTCGGGTTATCGATGAATTCCTTCACTTTATCCTTCACCTGATTCACGCTGGCTGGCTGCCCATCCAGCAGAACCTGACCCTGAGCATTCACCAATATATTCAGCAGGTTACGCTGCCGAATGGGTGGTGGCTCCTGAGTGGGATCTGGGGGCGGAGGAAGTACCAATCCAATACCGGTATCCACGTTGATGGTGGTGGTTACCAGGAAGAAGATCAGCAGGAGGAATGCAATATCCGCAAGGGAAGAACCATTAATCTCGGCGTCTTCTCTTTTTCTTTTCTTAAGCAACATAGGCTAAAACTTTAGAATACCGCGCAGCCCGGTAAATGCAATAAGTACCAGCATGGCTGCCATTAAGAATAGCATGGTGATTACACCAGCTTCGACCGGCTGTCCAATTACGGCGTAAGAGATACCAAATACCACAAAAGGAACGGCCATCATTATAATTTTTTTGAGGTCCGTTTTGCCATGAGAGAGGGCTTTGATACCGGCTACAAGCATGCCGAGGATACCAAGTCCTACCAGGAACAAAGCGAAACCTACTGCAATAGCACTAACCATCAGAAATCCTTTTAGTATTTAAGATTATTCTTCGTCTTCAGACGCAGGACCAGAAGGCTGAACAATAGATTTGCCCTCAGCAAGCATAACAATAGAGTCGATCAGAGTAATTGAGCTCTCCTCCATTTCAGAAATCATGCGGTCAATCTTAGATACACAATAGTTGTATCCAATCTGAAGAATTATACCGGAAACCAGACCACCCGCGGTAGTTAGAAGGGCAACTTTAATACCATTCGCTACAATAGATGGAGAAATATCCTGAGCCTGCTCAATCGCATCGAAGGCCTCGATCATACCAACTACCGTTCCAAGGAAGCCGAGCAGCGGCGCAATTGCGATAAAGAGGGAAAGCCATACAAGGCCTCTTTCAAGGAAACTCATTTCGATGGAGCCATAAGCAGAAATTGCTTTTTCAGCAGCATCAATACCTTCGTGATAACGAAGCAGACCGGCCTGAAATACAGATGCAACCGGACCACGGGTCTGGGAGCAAAGTTCCTGAGCAGCTTCAACACCACCATTCTGAAGTGCTTCCTGAACATCAAGAATAAATTTACGGGTATTGATGTCAGCAAGGTTAAGAGTAATAATTCGTTCGATAACAATTGCAAGACCGAGGATAAGAGCAATAAGTACAGGCCACATCCAGCCACCACCCTCATTAAATTTTGCAACAATTACATTAAAAAAGTTTTCATCAGCTGCTTGATAAAGCAAAAGAGCAATCGATGTTGCCATGTTCACTCCGATTAAGAAAGTTTCAGTTTATCTTGGTTTAAAATGAGCCAAAAGGATAGTTCATTTCTAAATAAATGTCAAAGCTGCCAAATCTTTAAATGTTAAATTAAATCAGCTTCTGAAGGTGCTGGAACTCAAGGCCCTAAGTTATTAGTATTGTTCAAAAAACAGCACTTACCGTGAACCTTCCTGTGTGAATAATCGGGCCGTTTTGAACCGTTCTGCCATCATAATTTAATACGAATCTCACCAGCCTGCTCACATTATAACTGGCATTCACCGACCATATCATGTTTGTTCCCTCACCCAGACCTTCTGTGAGTTCAAAAAATCCAAAACTGCTGCTTTGCGCTTTTAAACGAATATTCCGGATTTCTGAACGGATGCTGGTTTGTATTTTTCGGAAGAGATAAGCCTGATTTTCCACTTTGAATTTCAGCACTTCAGCCTCTGCATTTTCAGCCGGTGCCCGATCGCTTCGCCGGGCATAAGTGGCCGTAAACCGGGTTGAAAGTGAACGGTTAAATATGACATTCAAACCCGGCTCCAGCTTCCATTCCCGGATGTTAAAATTACGGGCGGTTAGGCGATCACTTTCACTAGCATTGATACCAACCGATGATTTCAGATTCAGAGTGTATTTGAAATCAGGTTGATAGGCGGCTTCCATTTCATACAGCTCAGTAAGTCCGCTTTGCAGTTCTCCGGCTCTTCGGTTAAGGGTCTGCCCGGAATTAAACCGAATCCATAGATCCCACTTATCATATTCCGGAGCTAGTTCCAGTTCGTTTTCTGTGATATAACTCCCCTGTATGGTAGTCGAATCATTTCTGAACGTGTTGAACTGTAGCAGGTACACATCCCTTAGTTCGTCCGTGGTACTGCTTTCCCGAATGGTGATTGAAGTGTTCAGCCTGATCTGCCTTAGAAAAGGCGTCTGATCCGTGAGGAAGAACAGTGGTTTCAGGCGGTGTCGCATACGGCCGTTTAAAGTGATGATAGGCAGCAGTTCGTCGGAGGGCAAAAACTGCCGGACAAAGGTCCCTTCATTGGGCGTGAGTTCCGGAAAGAATTCATCGATCTGCTGAATACCATCTCCATTCTGATCATTCCAGGTATAAACCCCCAGTTCGGGCCCTACTTCAATATATGTTTCCTGTAATATGGCTTTGCGCTGGGTATTCACCTCATAGAAAAATGTGCTTTTTACGGCCTCCGAGGGTAATTCGAGATCGGTTGCGGATCGCAATAATAAACCGCGACGATTTTGCCGGCCCTGCAACTCAAATTCTTCGGTAAATTCCTTGCTCCTGAGTGCAATTTCATTCCTGCTTTTCACATACTCATTTGGACGCAACTCCAGTCCATAGCCCTGTTCAATTGCATCAGAGGCTTTACGTATTTCATTTCCCGTAGCCAGATTATCCCTTCGGTAAACCACCCGGGCAAAGAGATCCAGCTTTTCAGATTCCATTCGCAGGCCTGGACCAATTTCCAGAAAACTGAACGAAGCAGCCGAAAGCGAGTCGGTAGAAAGGTCTCGCTGCTCCCGATATTCCTGTTCATAGAAAAGATTGGGTACCCAGGTTCTTTCTGCTCCTTTTCTGTTGTAGTCGATGAGCGCTATATTCCGGAACCAGCGCGCATCCTGACCTATGGCCTCATCCTCAGATAGCACAAAATCCTGACGATAATCCAGTTGAAAGGGTTCACCGGGAGCTGACTGAAGATTCAGGGACTGACGCCGACTGTTCAGCCGGAACCGATCCAGTGAACCATACCTTATCTCGGATGAAAATTTCCTATGCTGATAGCCCAGAGCAACCTCATCCAGTTTTTCCTCACTTTGTTCAAAAGATGATAGATTCCAGCGCCGCACAAATTCTATATCCCTGGTACGGTCAAAAAAACGGAAATTGGAACCCGAAAAGCGCCTTTGCAGATCCAGGCTGAGTTTACCATCACCGGCCTGCAGATTCTGAACCCGCAGACCGGATTTATAGGCCAGGTCCTCGTTGTCCTCATCATCAATACCTGAAAAACGATTGACATCGAAAAAGCTACCGGCCAGTTCTCCATAAACCAGAACAAATTTATTCAGCTCTAGCCGAGTGTCGAGGGCAGCCATTTGCAGAAGCTGAGGTGCCGGAAGCCTGCGAAAAGGTTCATAGTTTCCATTTCCGGGTCCCACCCATTCAAAGAGAAGTCCGTTTGCTGATCCACCGGCCCGTCTGTAACTACCACTTCCGTCTTCTACCCGACTGAATCGAACTACAAAAACGGCAGCAGGGGAACCGGGTTCATGCCTGAAAATCTCAAAAGTCTGTCCGTTCAGGACGGTATCTACCCGGGCATACAAAACCTCCTCATTTTCATCGTCGAAATTAACAGAATCGGCTCCTGCCACGATGGCTGCGTCAAGATTATCTCCTACTGTCCTCAACAGTTCCACATCCTGCTGGGTAAGGCTGCGTTGTGAAAGTAAATTATCCCCATCCCCTTCTCTAAGATAGGTGAAACCCATACTGAGTTTTCCATTCAACAGGCTGTCGTCTCTTCCTTCTGCGGCAATCAGGGTACGGGTGAAGTCCTGATCCAGATACTGGTATTCAACCTGAATCCTGCTCTCATCCTTGATCAGAAAATTATTGGTGAAGTAAATTTCACCAATTCCATAATCGATGATATAATCGTTTTCAGCGCCTCTGGTCAGTTCTCTTCCATTCACAAAGATGCGTTCAGAACCGGCGAGTACAATCACGAAAGGTTCATCCTCTCTACCGGTTAAGCGATAAGGTCCCTGAACCCCATCACTTCCCTGAAAAAAGGCCCTTTTGAAAGTTCCACGAGCTACAGACAATGCGGATTGAAGACTGCCTGAATTTCGGCTGTATGCCCCGTTTGCCCCCTGCAGTCTTCGGTTGATGCGGGCGAATTCCGTGTTCTGTAGGCTGAGGTCTACATCCCCCATCTGCAGCATGGTATTGGGAGCCTGCAGCTGAATAAATACCCGGTCAAACTCTCTCAGGTTCTGTGTACTTCCGTCCGGCTGTATGGGCAGGCTGCGGTCGGTCAGCGAAGCGGTGATGCTTACGTCATCCGTCAGTTTACCATCCAGCTGAAACTGCAACCCACTTTCCAAAGCAAAATCCTGATTGGAGCCGACGGTGAGTCCGCGGGTAAGACTGCCCGACTGCCGCAAATCGGAACTGATACGGGTTGTTTCAAGTGCCGTCCGTTCTCTGGCCAGCGCAAATCGGGTAGAATCGTTTCGAAACAGGGAATCAGGATAGGATTTGAATCCTGAATAAACGCGGGGAATACTGAATGGTAATATGCGATACCGGATCCAGAGCGTGTCCTCCTCGGAAAAGGTCAATCCTGAAATATCGCTAAAAGCCCAGCGACCACTATAAGCTTCAAAAGACCAAGAGGAAGTGCTCAGCAACTCCCTGTTTTTGAATGCCCGGATACTGCCTTCTATCACCCAATCGCCCAGATAATAGCTGGAATCCGCAATCACTGGATGAAATACCTTTTCAACCGGCAGTAACTGCTGGGCATAAGTCCGGCTGCCAAGAAACAGGATTGTAATTCCTGTCCATACACCGATCCTCAGAATCCGTGGGTTTAGAATGTTCAGAATACTTCGCTTGATTCAGAAAAAAGTAGCGATGTGTATGATGAGATGTGCTTTAGTTATTTACTGCGGAAACGGGATAAACCCATGTCCAGAAAATCTACAAATTCCTCTTCATTCGAAAAACCAATCAGCTGAGCTAATACCTCCCCGTTATTCGGATCTACAATGGAGTAGGTTGGAAGGGCTACGGTACCGGTGAGTTCAAACTGGAAAAGCTGGTTTTTCTCGCCATCCACCCCATCGTCTGTGAACAGGCGAACCAGCTTCATATTCCCGAAACGTTGCTGAACCGTCTGCAAAGGGAACACATTGGCTTCCATAGCACGGCAGTTGGTACAGGTGTATCCGGTAAAATCGATGAAAACGGGTTTGTTTTCGGCCAGCGCCTTTTCAACGGAGGCTTCATAATTCTCAGACCATCCTTCATTTTCGATTTCAATGGCTGAACCGGCTCTTGAGCTGAAGGATGCCACCACGCTTACATCACCGGCCTGTTTGGGAGGCAGCCAGGCATCCCAGATTCCAAGTGAAGCTCCCAGTAAGCCCGGAATGAGATAAAAAGCGAATAACAGAAGTGGGATGGAAAGCAGTAATCGGCCCGGACCGATGTGATCCGGTTTTTTTTCGTGTTTGAGTGCATATACCCCCAGCACATACAAACCGGCCAACAGGAAGATGGCGATCCAGGCAGCGATAGTGAATGGCCTGGAAACCAAGTCCCAACCCCAGACCAGGTCAGCATTAGAAATAAATTTAAAGGCAGCTGCCAGTTCGATGAACCCAAGCAGTACTTTGATCACATTCATCCAGGAACCGCTTCGGGGCAGGGATTCCAGCCAGCGGGGGAAAAGAGCAAAGAGTACAAAGGGACTGGCGAATGCCGCTGAAAAACCGATCATCCCGATCACAGGATAGAACCACTCCCCCCCGGTTGTTGCAGCCAGAACTGCTCCAACAAAGGGAGCAGTACAGGAGAATGAAACTGCGGTAATGGTGAGAGCCATGAACAGGATCCCGAAAATACCTGAACTTTCATTGCTCTTGCGGTTCAGCCAGTTGGTAAGCTGATAGGGCAGTTGTAGTTCATACATGCCCAGCAAGCTGAAAGCAAAGAATACAAGTAACAGTCCGATGAATAAATTGATCCAGGGATTGGATGCAAAGTTATTGGCTCCGGATACTCCGAGCACTGCAGCAAGGATGGCACCCAGGGCCGTGAAAGTAATCACAATAGCCAGCCCAAAGAGCAATGCATGCCAAACCGGATTCCCTCCCCCTTCTCTTTCGGACTGCTTGGAAAAGTAGGATACGGTCAGTGGGATCATGGGAAACACACAGGGCGTTAGCAGCGCTGCAAATCCCGCTGTAAGGGCCAGCCAGAAAAAGGCTAAAAATCCTTCAGAGCCTAAGGCTGCTTTGTTGGGAGTGTTATCCGATTGTTCAGCTTCTCCAAATCCACTGACCGGATTTTCACTGACCCCATCCAGAATGATTGAAGCTTCGATGATTTTCTTTTTAGGGGCCAGGCAAATTTTATCATCACAGGCCTGGTAGAAAAGCTCCAGTTCAAAATAAGTTTCCCCCTTCAGATCAGGATGCAGGGCCAGTGGGATGGTAAAAGTGGCCTGATTACTGTGCCAGCCTACTTCGGCTTCAAAATTTGGATCGAATATGACTTCAGGATCCGATTCAAGTATCTCTCCGGCTATCAGCACATTGGGTGAAACGGCAGAAATCCGGGTTGGAAAAGGGCCGGCATCTTCGGCTACATTGATGGAATAGAGATGCCAGTTTTGCTCAATATCCGCAAGCAGCTGAACCTGAAATACCTCACCTGCCCGGACAGAGTCCGGCACCTCGGAAAAACGGAATTTTACCGGATCCGGTATTTGTGCGGATAATAAAAAAGGGAACAGCAAAACAATTGCCATTCCCCTTACTAAAGCTTTTATCAACTCCATGCTGATAAGGTACTAAAAGTGAGTTTAAGATTCGGCTTTAACTACCCAGAATTTAACAGTCGGTTTGATATCGCCGAGCAGGTTCACGGTAGCGGTGTATTCGCCCAGTGACTTAACGTCCTGATCCAGTGATATCTTGCGTCGGTCAATCTCAATGCCTTTTTCTGCGAGAGCATCAGCGATGTCTGCATTGGTAATGGTACCAAAGATTTTATCATCTTCACCCGTTGTTACGGACAGGGTAAGCGAAGAGGATTCGATCTGCTGGGCAATTTCTTTGGCATTGTCTACCGTGATCTCAGCCTTCAGCTCTGCGTACTGCTGCATGCGCTCGTGCTCTTTGATGGCGCTCTGCGTGGCGAGTACCGCCTTAGCCTGAGGAATCAGGTAATTGCGGCCGTAGCCGTCTTTTACGTCAACCAGTTCACCGGCAACGCCTAACTTTTCAACATCTTCTTTAAGTATAACTTTCATGCTCGTTACCTCTTATCGTAAGTTTTCGGCTACAAATGGCATCAGCCCCAAAAAACGGGCTCTTTTGACGGCTTTAGCCAGCAGACGCTGGTGTCTGGAGCTGGTTCCGGTAACCCGGCGGGGTAGAATTTTACCCTGATCGTTAATGAAGCGCTGCAGGGTTTCTACATCTTTGTAGTCGATGTACTCGATGCCGGCTTTGGTAAAGCGGCATTCACGTGTTTTCTGATATCCTTTTTTAGGATGCGATGGATTCTTAATCATAGTCTTTTCCTCCCTTAGCCTTCTTCTTCAGTGGTTGCAAAAATATCGGGTACCGCATTTTTCTTCTGCAGTTCACGGTGACGCAACATTTTTGCGTCATACTTGAGTGTGAGGAAGCGAAGGATGTTATCATCAATACGCATCATTCGCTCATATGCAGAAATGGCTGTAGCAGGAGCGGAGAAGTAAGCGTTCACATAATAGCCGCTGTTCTTCTTATCCATTTCGTAGGCCAGTTGTCTGAGGCCCCATTCATCGATCTCTTCGATCTCGGCGCCGTTGTCTTTAAGCATTTTGGAATACTTGTCCACAACAGCTTTATAATCGTCTTCTTCCAGAACCGGATTGACGATAAAAGTCAGTTCGTAGTAATTCATAGGTGTCTTTGGTTGTCTTCAATGGAAAACAGTCATTCTGGGCACTTTGCCCGAACAACAGAGCCTACAAAGATAGGTTTTTTTGAATTCTAATCCAACGACTCAGTAATCAGAGCGCGGCAAATCCACCGAACTGATAGAAGGCATTCAGTATATCGATGAGGCCATTAACCGGAAGCAAGGGTTCAATTCCATAATAAAGGGTCAGTAAAGCCAGAATGGAAATAGCCCCTTTTGTCATAAAGGTGGGATTGAAAAGTTCGATTTCCTTATGTGCTTCGCGGAAGTACAGATAAACCATAACTCGCAGGTAGTAGTATACACTGGCTGCACTGGCAAGAACCCCTACCACCGCCAGCCATACAAGGTCAGCGTTAATAGCCGAGGCAAATACATAATACTTTCCGATGAAGCCCACAAAAGGAGGAATGCCTGCTAATGAGAAGAGGAAAACAGAAAGCAGCACCCCCATAATCGGCCGCTGATAACCCAATCCGGCATAGTTCTGTACTTCTGAAAAATCCAGTCCCTTGTTCCGCTCGTAATAGGCGATTACACCAAAAGCTCCAACATTCATTACAGAATAGGCAAAGAGATAAAAGAGCACAGCGCTGTAACCCTCTGAGGTTCCTGCAGCCAGTCCAACCAATATGTACCCGGCATGGGCAATAGATGAATAGGCCAGCATTCTTTTCACATTGTCCTGAGCCAGTGCAACCAGGTTACCGATAATCATGGTGATTACGGATACAATAATGAGGATTTTTTGCAGCTCCAATGCCTCCTGCCCCTCAAAGGCACGGGTCAGCACCAGAATAAAGGCCACAAAAGTTGCTGCTTTTGACGCTGTTGCCATGTAAGCGGTAAGGGTGGTCGGTGTTCCCTGATACACATCCGGTGTCCACATATGAAAGGGTACGGCCGAAACTTTGAAAAAGAATCCAATCAGTAAGAGGGCTGATCCGGCAATGAAAAGCAGATCTCCGGATGCGGCTTCACTGATTGCAGGCAGACTGGTTGTGCCGGTTGCACCGTAAATAAGAGAGATTCCATAGAGGAGAAAACCGGTAGAAAAAGCGCCCAGCAGAAAGTACTTCAAGGCGGCTTCTGCCCCTGTTTTTTCTTCACGGATTATGCCTGCCATCACATAAAGACAGATCGACATGGTTTCCAGGCCGATGAATAAGGTAATCATGTCGTTGGCGCCAGCCAGGCAAAGCATGCCTGAAGTCGCAAAAAGCAGTAATCCGTAAATCTCACCATAACTGTGATCTATATCGATGAGATAATCCTGTGAGATAAATACACAGAACAAAGAGCTGATCAGAATAACAATCCAGCCGAAGGCAACCGGTCCACCGAAAGCCATCATTTCATAGAATCCGAAACCTGCAGGTTCAACTAAAGCAGCAATGCTGAAATAAAGCGCGGCCAGGATACTGAGTGATGTTATCCAGAAAGGTAATGAGGAGCCTTTTTTGAAGGCTTCAACTAAGATTACCACCAACCCGGCCACAGCTGTAATCACGCCGGGAAGAAAAGCATAAATGTCACTCAAATAGTCCATTGTTTAATCAACCAGTGCTTCAATGTTAGTTGCCAGCTGCACATCTTTTTCCGAAACCTTATCGCCAATATCGTGGGTTTTGAGGGTTACAATCACTTTGTTGTAGACATTGAATAGTTCCGGATGATGTACGGCTTTCTCTGCTTCAATACCCACGCGGACCATAAATCCCATTGCTTCAGAGAAATCTTCAAAGAGGAATTCTTTGGTGATGGAATTCTTCTCGTAGCTCCAGCCGGGTAGGTTTGTTAAATGTTCTTCGATCTGTGCTAAGCTTAACTCTTGTGCCATGATTAGTTGCTGGATAATAAATTTTTGTTCTCTTCAGCATCTTCAATTCCGTACAGTTTTGCCGTCCAATCCGGTATATCCTTATTACCAGCTTCCTGGATGGTTGAGATGCTTTTTTGCTTGGATACGATGATCAGTTCTGTAATCTGTTGTTCGGAATATTTCATGAAGTCAACCGGGCGAATGCCGATCCACACCATGAACACAACAAGAGGCATAAGCAGCCCGACTTCTCGCAGATTCAGATCTTTCAGCTCTTTATTTTCTTCCCGGGTGAGGGGGCCAAACATTACACGCTGGAACATCCACAGCATATAAACGGCAGCCAGAATAACACCGGTAGCCCCTAAAATTGCGTAGACCGGATTGCTGTAAATCTCTGAGAAAAAGGAACCGTTCAGGATCAGGAATTCTCCTACAAAACCGTTAAGCCCGGGTAATCCGATAGAAGCCAGTGTCGCAATCATAAACATAGTAGTAAACACCGGCAGTACTTTAGCGATGCCTCCGAAATCCTTAATCACGCGAGTGTGTCGTCGATCATAAATCATTCCTACAATAAGGAAGAGGGCTCCGGTTGAGAGTCCGTGGTTTACCATTTGAATGAGTGCGCCCTGCACCGCCATGGTATTCAGCGCAAAAATACCCAGTACCACAAAACCAAGGTGACTCACCGATGAATAGGCCACCAGCTTCTTCACATCTTTCTGTACCATGGCTACCAGGGCTCCGTAAATAATCCCGATTACGGCGAGTACAGCCATAGCCGGAGCAAATTCGGTAAATGCATTCGGAAAAATGGGAAGGCAGAAGCGAAGTAAACCGTAGGTCCCCATCTTCAGCATGATCGCCGCCAGTACCACCGAACCTGCAGTCGGGGCCTCGGTGTGAGCATAGGGTAACCAGGTATGGAATGGAAAGAGCGGTACCTTAATACAGAATGACAAAGCAAAAGCAAGAAAGAGATAGGTCTGCTGCTCCAGTCCTATGGTGTAAGACGCACCAGAAAGGAATCTCCAGTCGGCAGTAAAGGTAACCCCATTCATAAATCCGCCGGCATCATAACCCAGATAAATCAGGGCAACAAGCATGATGAGAGAGCCCACCAGGGTGTAAATAAAAAACTTGAGTGTGGCTTTGATGCGATCTGCACCGCCCCAGATACCAATGAGGAAGTACATCGGAATCAGTGAGAGTTCGAAAAATACGTAGAAAACCACCAGGTCAAGGGCAGCAAAGACTCCAAGTGAAGCTGTCTCCAGGATCAGCAGCATTGAGAGATATCCGCTGAGATGCTTACTGACAGAGGTCCAGCTGGACAAAATCACAATCGGCCCCATAAAAGTGGTGAGCATGAACAGCATCAGGCTCAATCCATCCAGTCCCACCAGATACTTTATATCATAGTTTGGAAGCAGTCTGCTTCCCTCCGTCAGGAATTGTGCAGTGGATGAAGCACCCACATCGAAACTAAACAGCAGCGGAAGTGAGAATACAAAGGTTGCCAGGGTAACAAGCAGGGCAATCCACTTCTTTGCATTCTCATTCTTGAGCATCAGTATCAGAGGAATACCGAGCAGCGGAAGGTAAATTGTAATATTTAGTAGAAGCTCCATTCAGTCAGGCTGTTTAAAAAATCATCAGATAAAGGATCACGATTACACCAATCACAAAGGCGTAGGCATAACTTGAAACCACACCGGTTTGAACATATCTGAAAAGGCTACCCGAGATACGTACCGTGCCGCCAATAGCATTTACGATTCCGTCTACCACTTTCATATCAAATACGGCCAGCACTCGATCAGAGAAGCGGACAAGAGGATCAGAAATGAGTCCCTCGTAAATTTCGTCCAGGTTATACTTGTCTTTCCACATGCGGTAAACGCCTTTGAATCGATTGGCAATGGCTGTATCCGAGGCTTCCTGCTGATCATTATTGTACATGCGGAAGGCCGTCCAGACTCCCAATACCGCAACTACTATGGAAGTCCCCATCAGGGCCCATTCAACCGGGTGTGAAAGATGCAGATGCAGATCAGCCACTACATTCTTGAAAAAGTCATGCAGCCAGTTGATGTGTGCCTCTTCATGCGTAAAGGTCTCCACAATGAAATTCGGAATGCCCATAAACCCACCAACGGTTGCCAGAAAAGCCAACACCCACAATGGGATGGTCATATTGGCCGGACTCTCATGCAGCATGGATTCTGCTCCTTTTGCCTCTTTGATTTTCTGCGGGAGTTTGAATGAGCCGTGGAAGGTGGTAAGCGTAAGGCGAAACATATAAAAAGCGGTGAGGAAGGCTGTCAGGATACCCATCCCCCATAAGACAATGTATATGCTGCCAAAATATTCACCGGTGCCTGCATTGAAAACCATAGCCAGGATTTCGTCCTTTGAGAAGAAACCGGCAAGCGGTGGTATACCTGCGATTGCAATGGTTGCAATCAGAAAAGTTTTATAGGTGGATGGCATGTATTTGCGAAGTCCACCCATGAATCGCATATCTTGGGGATCAAAATGCACATCCTTGCCTTTGTCGTGCAGTTTATGTTCCACATGCTCCATGGTATGAATCACGGATCCGGAGCCCAGGAAGAGGCAGGCTTTAAAGAAAGCGTGTGTAGCAACGTGAAAAATTGCCGCGGTAAATGCACCGGAACCCAGTGCCAGAAACATATAACCCAGCTGTGAAACGGTTGAATAAGCCAGCACCCCTTTAATGTCGTTCTGGGTGATGGCAATGGTGGCTGCAACCAGAGCGGTTAGGGCACCAACAATTGCCACAACCAGCATGGCTTCGGGGACTTCCACAAACATGGGCGACATCCTTGCTATAAGATAAACGCCAGAGGTCACCATCGTAGCCGCGTGGATAAGTGCAGAAACCGGAGTTGGACCTGCCATGGCATCCGGTAGCCAAACAAAGAGAGGAATCTGGGCACTCTTACCGGTTGCGCCAACAAACATTAGCAGTGCGATGGTGATTTTTTCACTTTTTGGGATTGCGGAGAGGTTCTCCAGGATAATCCCAAAATCCAGGCTGCTCACGTTTTTAAAGATCATGAACATGGCAATCAGAAAGGCGAAATCACCGATTCGGTTGTATATAAAGGCCTTTTTTGCGGCATCCGACTTTGCCATATCGTGATACCAGAAACCGATCAGCAGATAGGAACAAAGCCCTACTCCTTCCCATCCGAGGAAAAGTAGCAGCAGGTTGTTACCCAGAACCAGGTTTAACATGGCAAAGATGAACAGGTTAAGGAAGGCAAAAAACTTCCAGTAACCTTCATCATGGGCCATGTATCCCATGGAATAGACGTGAATCAGGAATCCTACCCCGGTAACAACCAGCGTCATAATCAGGGAAAGCTGGTCAACCCGGTAGGCGATTTCAGCCGTGAAGCTACCGGTCTGCATCCAGGTGAAGAGCTTTATGATTTCAGGAGGGGTATCATAACTGAAACCGATAAACAGATAAACGGCTATCAGAAAGGGGATAAAAACGGCCACAGCCGCCAGACTTCCGATCAGGGTTTTTTGTTTACGATAGGACTCAACAAATAAACCGGTGGCCCCATTAATAAAAAATCCCAGTAACGGGAGTGCGATAATCAGTGGAAATAACGCCGCGGCGGTATTCATTAAACTTATTTGTTTAGATGGCCCTCAAGCGCCACTATTATAGTAGGAAAAATTGGTTGGCAAAGATACGAAAAAGAAACTCAAGGTAAAGTCTTTTTGCCCGATAACTAAGGCTGTCAACTCGGCTCAATCTTTTTTTGCAAGCAGCTGTAAAAAGCACTCATCCTAATTTTTGAATAGCTGTTTCATCTGTTATTTTAGCGCCAATTAATTTTGCAACCTGTAGGTAATATTCAATGTCCATGCATAAAACACTCAAAAAAATCACTTCCCTTCTTGTACTGCTATTGGCACCTCTGAGCAGTTTTGCAGCGGAAGGCAGCTCACACGGAATTGACGGCGCTGAGCTGGGGCTTATCTGGGTTATTCCATTCTCAGGTATTTTGCTTTCCATTGCACTTTTTCCGCTCTTCGCTGAAAAATTCTGGCATCATCACTTTGGTAAAATTTCACTTTTCTGGGCATTGCTGATGGTTGTACCTATGGTTATCGCTTTTGGAGTCAGCGCAACGCTTTATGAAGTGCTGCATGCTTACCTGCTTGAATATATTCCCTTCATTATTCTACTCTTTGCACTGTTTACTATCTCCGGTGGGGTAAGACTGAAAGGATATTTACAAGGAACACCTGTTGTGAATACTACCATGCTGCTGATTGGTAGCATACTGGCCAGCTGGATGGGGACAACGGGTGCCGCCATGCTATTGATCCGCCCCATGCTCAGGGCCAATGAATGGAGAGAAAACCGTGTGCACATTGTAGTATTTTTCATTTTTCTGGTTGCAAACATCGGGGGCTCACTGACGCCACTTGGTGATCCGCCACTATTTCTTGGGTTCTTACAGGGTGTAGACTTCTTCTGGACTACCACACACATGTTCCTTCCCATGCTTTTTCTGGTAGTGCTGCTGCTGGTTCTTTACTACTTCTGGGATAGCTATCTGTATAAAAAAGAGACCAACACTCAGCCAGCGGATGACGGCTCCGAGCCATTAGGACTGGAAGGATCTTTCAACCTCCTGCTTCTTGGTGGTGTAGTTGGTGCTGTTCTGTTTTCCGGATTAGTACACATCGGTGAATTCGATGTGTATCATGTTCACGTTAAAGTTGAAAACGTAATCAGAGACGCTGCCCTGTTGGTACTTGCGGGGCTTAGCTGGGTACTTACCTCCAAAGAGAGTCGTGCGGCCAATGGCTTCAACTGGTTTCCCATCGAGGAAGTAGGAAAACTTTTTGCGGGAATATTCATCACCATCATCGCACCTATTGCCATGCTTAAAGCGGGTGAGGAAGGCGCACTTGGTTTTGTAACTACGCTCGTTTTCGAGGGAGGCGATCCTATCAATACCATGTTCTTCTGGATCACAGGTTTGCTTTCTGCATTCCTGGATAATGCCCCAACTTATCTGGTATTCTTTAATGCGGCCGGTGGCAACGCCGAAATGCTGATGAATGAAATGGCGAATACACTGCTTGCTATCTCTGCCGGTGCTGTTTTCTTCGGTGCTGTAACCTACATCGGGAATGCACCAAACTTCATGGTGAAGTCTATTGCAGAACAGAGCGGAGTCAAGATGCCAAGCTTTGGCGGATACATGGTGTGGTCAGTGGGTATTCTGGTTCCACTTTATCTTCTGGTTACCTTTATCTTTATCTGATAACAGCACCTGAATAACAAACAAAGGCCGGTAAATCCGGCCTTTTTCGTTTATAGCATCTGCAGCTTTCTTGACGTATTTTCAGAAACGAATAAAACAGCCGGCTCATCGCTTGAAAAAGCTAACCTCCACCCTATTTTTTGTTTTTTCAATACTCCTGGCAGCAGATGCGTTTGCCCAAAGCCCGGCAGCTCCGGATACCACCCTGCTGACGGAATATGCCTTTATACCGGCAGCATCCTATAACACTGATTTCGGCTTTCTTGCAGGCGGACTGATCAGCCGTTATGATTATTCAAAGGGTGTGCAGCCCTACACCTCCCTCATTAATCTGAATGCTCTTATTTCATCCGAAGGCCTGTTTCAGCTGAATCTGAACATAGATGTTCCCCAAGCCTTTGAACGCAACCTTCGATTCACCCATTTTTTTGCAGTTTCACGCTTTTTTGAGGACAATTACTTTGGTATTGCCCGTAATGAAGAGCTCAATCCTTCGTTTAACGATAATCCGGAACTATACACATTCAATTCTTTTAGTGTGTCCTCAGAACTTCAGCTTCGCTTTCCGCTGAAATACTACAGCAGCATCAATCGGCTTGAATTTATTTACACCAATCTTTTTGAATACAATACGCCCTTTGATAACGCTGATGACCGGTTGATCAGCCAGCAACAGCCGGAGGGATTTAATGGAGGTATCACCAATCTGATGCTGGCCGGATTAATCCTGGAGAGAAGGGATGATGAAATTCGTCCAACCAGAGGTACTTTCACCAAAATTACGACGGGCGGAGCGGCAGCCGGTCTCGTATCCGATTACTCCCTTTACCAGAACTCCTTTGAACATCGCAGCTATTTTACCTTTCACTGGCCGTTGACCGTCACCTTTGCCAATCGCATCTGGTTCCGAAACAGCAGCGGCGACGCTCCCTACTGGATTTTACCCCGAATGGGAGGTGACCAAACTCTTCGTGGCTTTCCGGATAAGCGCTTCATCAATGAAAACTATCTGCTTATCAATACGGAGCTACGCTCCTGGCTGGGTAGATTTCCGATTTTGAAAACTGAATTCGGAGGAGCCTTTTTCCTGGATGCCGGGCGTTCTTTCGGCAATGAGGACTTTGATCAGCTCACCGAAGACATCCTGCTGACCGGTGGCTTAAGCGGATTCATGTCCTTGTTTACGGAAGATTTTTTCCTGCGGGGCGACCTTGGTTTCTCCCGTGAGGGCTACGGGATATATGTTGGAGTAGGATTCCTCTTTTAATGGGAGGAGGAGCTGCTACCAGCGCAACAGATTGATCTGCTGCACATCCACGGTCAGGTTGTTTCTGAAGATGGAGATGATAATAGCCAGTCCCACTACCGCTTCAGCCGCGGCTACAGCCAGCGCAAAGAAAACCAGAATCTGTCCGTTAATGTCACCGAAATAGGAGCTGAATGAAATCAGAGAAAGATTCACTGCGTTCAGCATGAGCTCAACACACATAAAAATAACAATGGCATTACGACGTACCAGAACTCCGATGAGTCCGATGGTAAAGAGGATAGCACTCAGGCCCAGAAACCAGTCAATCTGAAACATCTTATTCTTCCGTCTTTTTAACTTTGTGTTGAGCAATAATCAGCGCGCCAACAACGGCTGCCGTTAGCAGTACAGCGGTCATTTCGAAGGGAAGCAGGTAATTTGTGTAGAGCACATCTCCAGCCGCTTCCACTGTACCAACCTGAACCATAGTTTCGGAGATTTCGGGCAGTACATCCGCAATACCTGCAATCGAATAAAAAATCTGACCGGCTACTGCACTTCCTAACAGGAAAGCCAGAAAGTATTTAACCCGAAAACGGTCAAAAAGTCCTTTTTCATCCTCCACATTCAACAGCATAATCACAAACAGGAAGAGAACCATGATGGCACCGGCATAAACCAGTATCTGTATGATAGCCAGGAACTGGGCATTCAGGAGCAGGTAAATACCTGCAAGTGTAACCATGTTGATTACCAGAAAAAGAGCACTATTCACAATGTTCTTGTTGATCACCATGGCAAGTGCAGAGGCAATAGCCAAAACGGCTAATATGATGAAGACGTAAACGACCATACTGTTGCTTTATTAAGTGGCGCTAAAGGTAGGTAAAATTGGTTCTGCCATCAAGAAGGATTGTCCAAAATTAAGCGGTCAGAAAATAGAGCAGTGAAGCCCCGCCAAGCAGCCAGCAGTAGTAGGCGAAATAGTGAAATCCCTTTTTCTTAAGGATGATGATTAAATATTTAAGCGCATAGTATCCTGAAATAAAAGCCGTGAGAAAGGCAACCGCCAAACTTAGAATCAATGCATCCTCCGGTCCCTGTTCGATGAGCTCAATAACCTGAAGCAAGGTGGCACCTGCGATCACCGGAATAACCATGAGGAATGAAAAATTTGCGACTTCCTCTCGTTTCAGGCCCAGAAACAAACCGGCCGATATCGTTGAACCGGAGCGGCTGATGCCGGGAATCATTGCAAAAGCCTGTGCAATACCAATCAGGAAGGCTTTACCTATCGTCAGCTCACTGTCATGTATTTTCACGAAACGGGTGGCAAAAAGCAGAGTGCCGGTTACCAGCAGCATCACCGAAACCAGTACCGGATCAGAGAAAATACGCTCCAGCTGATCTTTCAGTGTAAAACCGATAATAAATGCCGGAATCATACTCACCAGTATAAAAACCACATACCACTCCGATTTTTCTCTCGGCGATAAAGGATGAAGTGCCAATCTGAAGGCCCCTTTTATTATTCCCATCACTTCTTTTCGATAATAAACCAGGATACTTCCAAGCGTTCCGAAATGCACAACCACCTCAAATACAATACCGGTCTGAAGCTCATTATCCATGAACTGTCTGGCCAGTGCCAGATGCCCCGAACTGCTGATGGGCAGGAATTCTGTTAAGCCTTGTAAAAGGCCTAATAGGAAAGAATGTATAATGTCCATTTATTATCTTTGTCGACTTTGAAGCCGAGAAGGTAACGATATAACTGTAAATAAATAAACCCTGACCAACCATGAGCGATTACTCTGTTGATATGAATGCTTTAGCCGATAAAATCGAGGCCTCCAGTGCCTTTATTGATGATATCAACCGGGAACTGGACAAGGTTATTATCGGGCAACGGTATATGATTGACCGCCTGCTAGTAGGTTTACTGACCGGCGGACACGTTTTGCTGGAAGGTGTTCCCGGACTTGCCAAGACCCTAACCGTATCTTCTCTGGCCACCATTCTGGATACCGATTTCCAGCGCATTCAGTTTACGCCTGATCTGCTGCCAGCCGATCTGATCGGTACGCTCATTTACAATCAGAAAGATGGGGAGTTCACTGTCAAGAAAGGACCTATTTTCGCGA
The DNA here is from genome assembly GCA_964413935.1 of uncultured Balneolaceae bacterium. Taxonomy (GTDB): domain Bacteria; phylum Bacteroidota; class Rhodothermia; order Balneolales; family Balneolaceae; genus CAYPTY01. Next base: position 129,673 of record CAYPTY010000006.1, read on the forward strand.
ATATTATCCTGGCTGATGAGATCAACCGTTCGCCCGCCAAGGTACAATCAGCCCTGCTCGAGGCCATGCAGGAACTGCAGGTAACCATCGGTGAAGACACCTTCCCGCTGGAGCAGCCCTTCCTGGTGTTGGCTACCCAGAATCCGGTGGAGCAGGAAGGTACCTATCCCCTGCCCGAGGCTCAGGTTGATCGTTTTATGCTGAAGATCAAAGTTTCCTATCCCACCGAAAGTGAGGAAATGGAAATTATGCGCCGCATGGCAAAAACTGGCAAGAAAGTTCAGCTTGCTCCGGTAGTTCAGGCTGAGAAAATACTGGAAGCCCGTAAGGTGGTGAATGAAATTTATATGGATGAAAAAGTAGAGCAGTATATCGTGGATCTGGTTTTTGCCACCCGAAACCCAGAAAACTACAATCTGCCGGAATTATCTGATCTTATTTCTTTTGGAGCCTCACCCCGTGCCAGTATCAACCTGAATCTGGCTTCCCGCGCACATGCCTTTATGGAGCACCGGGCTTATGTAACCCCGGAGGATGTACGCACAATTGTGATGGATGTGCTTCGCCATCGTATCATTCCAACATTCGAAGCAGAAGCAGAAGAAATTACCACCGAAGATATCGTAGAGAAAATAACTTCTACTGTACAGGTGCCCTGATCCCCGTATAAGGTAAAAGTCATAAAAAAAGCCCTCACGCTTAGCATGAGGGCTTTAATTTTATAGGGAAGCCAGTGTTTATTCTTCCTCGTCGGAAGCGGCTTTTTTAGCTTCCTCTGCCTCTTCGGCTTCCATCTTGGCTTTCAGCTCGGAAAGGCCGGACATCTCACCAAGGGTTGGTGATCCCGTTTCCATATCCGCTTCTTCAGCCTTCTGCTTGGCTTTGCCTTTGGCTTTCTTCAGATCTGTATCCAACTGGGTAAGATCGATGGTTCTGCCCTGCTCATCATAATCCAGAACAAAGGCTTCGATTTCATCACCCTCTTTGTATTCAGTCTCTGTAGCTTTAGAGAAGTTAAGGAATGCTTCAACACCGAGCGGAAGGGCTACGAATACCCCTTTTTCAGTGGATTTAACCACTGTACCTTTGGTAACGGTACCCGGTGCGTATTCCTGAGCCACTTTATCCCATGGATTGTCGTCAACCTGCTTATGTCCCAGGGTGATTCTGCGGTTTTCAAAATCAACTCCAAGGATAACCACTTCGATTTCCTGTCCTTTATCCACTACCTCATTCGGATGCTCAACCTTATCGGTCCAGCTCAGGTCAGAAACGTGAATCAGGCCGTCAATACCGGGCTCGAGTTCAACAAACACACCAAAGTTGGTGAGGTTGCGAATTTCGCCTTTGTGCTTGGATCCGATTGGATAACGATCCAGCAGATCGGCCCATGGATCTTTCTGCAGCTGCTTCACACCAAGTGAAATCTTTTTATCATCTTCAGAGATGTTGAGAACGATACATTCGATGATATCATCTTTCTCAACCAGCTGAGACGGATGCTTCACATGCTGAGTCCAGCTCATTTCCGAAATGTGGATCAGGCCTTCAACGCCTTTTTCAAGTTCGATGAATGCTCCGTAATCGGCAATGGATACCACGCGACCCTGAACCCGGGCACCTTCCGGATATTTACCGTGAATATCTTCCCACGGATGCGGTTGAAGCTGTTTCAGTCCCAGAGATACCCGTTTGGTTTTCTCGTCGAACTCGATAACAGCCACATTCATTTTCTGATCCAGCTGTACGATTTCATGCGGATCTTCAACACGTCCCCAGGAGAGATCAGTAATGTGCAGCAGTCCGTCGACACCGCCAAGATCAATAAACACACCAAAGTCGGTGATGTTTTTGACCATACCTTCGAGAACCTGTCCGGCTTCGATGGTTTCAAGGATCTGCTCTCTTTGTTCTTCGAGGTCACTTTCGATGAGGGCACGGTGAGAAACGACCACGTTCTCGGCCGACATATTCAGTTTTACGACCTGGAATTCCATGGTTCGGCCCACATAGGCGTCGAAGTCACGAACTGGACGCACATCAATTTGTGAACCTGGAAGGAAGGCATCGATACCGAGTACATCCACAACCATACCACCTTTGATACGTCGTTTAATGTAACCTTCGATGATTTCACCGGTCTCGTGGGCTTGTTCAATATTCTCCCACGCATTGAGGATGTCGGCCTTACGGCGCGACAGAATCAGCTGACCTTCTTTGTCTTCCACTCTGTCCAGGAATACATCAACTTCATCGCCCGGACCCAGGTTTTCAAGAATAACAGAAGGGAATTCATTGACTGCAATGATACCCTCAGACTTAAATCCGATATCGACGACTACATATTTCTCGTCAATGGAAATTATCTTACCGGATACAATCTCTTTTTCTTCAATTTCATTGAGGGTGGTTTCGTACATACCCACCATCTCATTGTACTCACTGTCGTCGTAATCTTCGGAGGCAGCTTGCAGCTGGTCAAAGGTGTAAGTTTCGCCTTCAACATCGCCTGAAAAAACCCGGACTTCTTCGGTCTTTTCTTTGGCTACGGTTTCCTCTTCGGTAGCAGTTTCTTCTGGTGTGCTTTCTGAAGCTTCTGTGTTGACTTCAGTTTCGGAGCTAACAGGTATATGTTCTTCGGCCGTATTTTCGGCTGTTTCTTGTTGTGTTTCCTGAGCTGTTACTTCTTGTTCAGCTTCTTCGTTTTTAATTTCGTCAGTCATAAAAATGGTTAACGTGATACCACGCAGCCGGCTTTCGGTTGCGGGATAGGGTTAAAGTTCAGATGTCTACCGAGTTTCTGATCTTTGAGCTGATGACATCAACCTGTTCTTCAAAGCTCAGATCACTGGTATCGATCAAAATCGCCTGATCCGATTGTTTCAGCGGATCTGTATCTCGGCCGGAATCCATTTCATCTCTGTTTCTGATGTTGTCAATAATGGCTTCCAGCGTTACCTCTTCTCCTTTTTCCTGTAGTTCTCTGAGCCTGCGCTCTGCCCTTTTCTCCACACTTGCCGTCATAAAAAACTTCAGTGCAGCGTCGGGAAACACAGCGGTGCCCAGATCCCTTCCTTCAGCGATGAACACATCTTCAAGGATGCGTTCTTTCATGCGTTTATTCACAAAACGCCGGGCCTCAGGATAACCAGCTACGATGCTGACCTGTTCACTAACTTCCATGGAACGGATCTGATCGGTGGCTTCATTATCATTCAGCCAGACCCGGAAAAGGCCATCTTCATACCGGAATTGAAGATCGAGGTTATCAAGTGTATCAATGAACGTTTGTTTCTGACGACCACAATGCAGAAAATGAATGGTTAGAGCTCGATATAATGCTCCGGAATCCAGATACTGTATGTTCAGCTCATGGGCAACTGCCTTGGCAGTAGAACTCTTTCCTGAACCGGCCGGACCGTCAATCACAATTATCATAGAACAGTCAAATTAGCGGTATATGATCAAATTTACAATCATCTGTTGTAATAAAAAGAGAGAAGCCTTAATTTTTAGGTCTTCTGAAAAAAAGGAAAACACTTTTAAACAGCACCATACATGCCACAACATCAATCAGCCATAAAAAGAGTTCGTCAGAACGAGGTTAGAAGGCTCAGAAACAATGAGAAGCGTTCCAAGCTGAGAACATTGTACAAAAAAGCAATTAACGCAAATACAAAAGAGGAAGCCGAAAAAACATATAGAGACGCTGTTGCTTACATCGACAAGCTGTCTGTTAAAGGTATTATTCATAAGAATACTGCTGCCAGAAAGAAATCTGCACTCACCCGGCACCTTAACTCAGTACAGTAACAAGCAATGGCCAGCCTCAAGCAAAAAGCTCTGCTCGTAATTCTGGATGGTTATGGGCTGGCCGAAAACCCGGATGTCAGCGCCATTGCACGGGCTGAAAAACCATTTATTGACCATCTGTTTGAAACCTGTCCTCATGCCACCCTCTCTGCCAGTGGTGAAGATGTGGGCCTCCCTGAAGGACAGTTTGGAAATTCCGAGGTCGGCCATCTTAACATCGGAGCCGGTCGTATTGTACGTCAGGAGCTCTCCCGCATCAATCATGCCATCAAAGACGGAAGCTTTTTCGAGAATGAAACCCTGCTCAAGGGCATAGAAAAAGCCAGGGGAAGAGGAAAAATCCACCTTATGGGTTTGTTTTCCGATGGAGGGGTTCACAGCCATAACAATCATTTGTTTGCCCTGATGCAGCTTTGCAAAGATCAGGGACTGGAAGATGTGTATGTCCATGCCTTTACCGACGGCCGTGATACCTCACCGACAGGCGGCGTAGAATACGCCCGGGAATTCAATGCGAAGGCAGAAGAGATTGGAGTCGGGAAACTGGCATCCATCGTTGGGCGCTACTATATCATGGATCGTGATCATCGCTGGGAACGCATTCAGAAAGGATATGACCTGCTGGTGCACGGCAAAGGTGAAGTTTTTGATTCGTCGGATGCGGCTTTTGAAGCATCCTATGCCAATAAGGTAACCGATGAGTTCATCCTGCCGGTTCTGCTGGATGAAAATCCGGAATCACGCATCGAAAAAGATGATGTCGTTATTTTCTACAACATACGCGGCGATCGTGCACGACAAATCACACGGGCCTTTACAGAAGATGGATTTGATGCATTCCCGGCTGAAAAGCTGAACCTGCATTATGTCACCTTTACGGCTTACGACGAGACCTTTAAACAGGTAGACGTTGCTTTCCCTCCCCTTCAGCTGAAGAACACCATGGGTGAATGGATATCTGCTCTGGGGTTTCGCCAGTTCCGCATCGCTGAAACGGAAAAGTATCCGCATGTTACCTATTTCTTTAACGGCGGAGATGAAGTTCCGAATGAAGGGGAAGAACGTATTGTAATCCCAAGCCCTAAAGTAGCCACCTACGATCTGCAGCCCGAGATGAGCGCTGAAGGCGTTGCGGATACTCTCACTGAAAAGCTCCGCAGCGGAGATTATGAATTTGTAGTCCTCAACTTTGCCAATCCCGATATGGTGGGACATACCGGAGTGATGGAAGCCGCCGTCAAAGCCGTGGAAACGGTAGACAAACAACTGAAGCGGGTAATTGAAGCGGCAAAGGAACAGGATTATGCGATCATTGTAATCGCTGATCACGGCAATGCGGATCAGATGATCAAGGAAGACGGTTCTCCTCACACCGCTCACACCACCGCGCTGGTACCGGTGATTGCCGTAAACTGCCACGGAGTGGATAAAATTAACTCAGGTATTCTCGCAGATGTATCCCCTACTCTGTTGAAGCTGATGGGATTAGATCAGCCTGCCGAGATGACCGGAAAGCCCCTGCTCTGAGCTGCTCCCTAACCGTCAAATCGCGGCCTTTTTCTATTGCTTTTACATTAACGTGCTACTACTTTGATGCCTGATGAACTAAAGTAGAAAGCAGCTCGTTTTTGCTTACATCAACTTTATTCAAACACTATTACCACATTTTTTATGGAGGGAAATTTCTCAAGCAAAGTTCGTGATGTAATTCAATTCAGCCGTGAGGAAGCTCTGCGGCTTGGACACGATTACATCGGAACAGAACATCTGATCCTGGGAATTGTGCGGCTCGGCGAAGGCGTAGCTGTACGTATTCTGAAAAACCTGGATTGCGATCTCTACAAACTCAAGAAAACCATTGAAGATACCGTTCGGGGAACCGGCGGCTCTGTAACCGTGGGCAACATCCCTCTGACCAAACAGGCGGAAAAAGTACTCCGAATCACTTATCTGGAAGCCAAGCTTTACAAAAGTGATACCATCGGAACCGAACATCTGCTTCTTTCCCTGCTGCGTGATGATGAAAATATCGCCGCACAGATTCTTCAGCAGTTCAGCGTGTCCTACGATGCTGTTCGCGAGGAACTGGATATGATCATATCCGGAAAATCACGGGAAGACCTTTCAGATGTTCAGCAAACAGAAGCAAGTATCTCATCTTCCAAAGGATCAACCGGATCCGGAAGCGCAAGGGAAAAGAAAATGGAAAAATCTAAAACACCCGTACTCGACAATTTTGGCCGCGACCTGACTCAAATGGCCGAAGAAGGAAAACTGGACCCGATTATCGGGCGGGATAAGGAAATTGAACGGGTAGCTCAGGTACTGAGCCGCCGTAAAAAGAACAATCCGGTGCTGATTGGTGAGCCCGGTGTAGGTAAAACGGCCATCGCTGAAGGATTGGCCGCGCGCATCATCTCCCGAAAAGTATCGAGAGTACTTTATGATAAGCGCGTTATTGCCCTTGATCTGGCTGCCCTGGTAGCCGGAACCAAGTACCGTGGACAGTTCGAAGAACGCATGAAAGCCATCATGGGCGAACTGGAAAAAACCACGAATGTGATCCTCTTTATCGATGAGCTGCACACCATCGTGGGTGCAGGCGGAGCCAGCGGTTCGCTGGATGCCTCCAACATGCTCAAGCCGGCACTGGCCCGGGGCGACATACAGGCCATTGGTGCAACTACACTGAATGAGTACCGGCAGCATATCGAAAAGGACGGAGCCCTGGAGCGACGTTTCCAGAAAATCATGGTGGACCCCACTACTCCGGAAGAAACCATCGAGATTTTAAAGCAGATCAAGCAGAAATACGAAAAACATCACAGCGTTCGCTATACCGAAGAAGCGCTGGAAGCCTGTGTGAAGCTGACCGATCGCTATGTAACCGATCACTTCCTGCCGGACAAAGCCATTGACGCCCTGGATGAGGCCGGTGCCCGAGTGCACCTGTCTAACATCACCGTTCCTCAGCATATTATTGATCTTGAGGAGGAAATTGAAAAGACCTCCGTCGAGAAAAACAATATGGTTAAAAAGCAGCGTTTTGAGGAAGCTGCACGATTGCGCGATAATGAAAAGCGCCTGATTGAGGAACTTGAAGTGGCCCAAAAAGAATGGGAAAAAGAATCTGAGCACATCGTTTTTGATGTGGATGAAGAAGAAGTAGCCTCCGTTGTGGCCATGATGAGCGGAATCCCGGTCAACAAGATTTCACAGCGCGAAGGCGAAAAACTCAAGAAAATGCGCGAAAAGCTGTCCGGACAGGTGATCGGGCAGGATGAAGCTATTGAAAAACTGACCCGAGCCATTCAGCGGACCCGTGCAGGACTCAAAGATCCATCGCGTCCCATCGGTTCCTTTATCTTCCTTGGTCCTACCGGGGTGGGTAAAACGGAAATGGCTAAAGTGCTTGCACGATATCTGTTCGATAAGGACGATGCTCTCATACGCATCGACATGAGTGAGTACATGGAAAAATTCTCGGTATCCCGACTGGTTGGTGCGCCTCCCGGTTATGTGGGATATGAAGAAGGTGGAATCCTCACCGAAAAAGTACGCCGCAAGCCCTACAGCGTGGTTCTGCTGGATGAAATTGAAAAAGCACACCCGGATGTATTCAACATCCTGCTTCAGGTGCTGGATGATGGTATCCTCACCGACTCTCTGGGCCGCAAGGTGGATTTCAGAAACACCATTATCATCATGACTTCCAACATAGGTGCCCGTGATATCCGAAATATGGGTAAAGGCATCGGTTTCAGTTCGGATGACAGTACCTTTGACTATGCCAAGATGAAGACCACCATTCAGGATGCCCTGAAGAAAGTATTCAATCCGGAATTCCTGAATCGTATTGATGATGTGCTCACCTTCAAACCTCTTGTGGAAGAAGACATCTCCAAAATCATCGATATTCTCTGCGCTGATCTCTTCAAGCGAATTGATGAACTGGGTTACTCGGTAGAAATTACCAAAGGTGCCAAAGACTTCATCACCGAACGCGGATTTGACCAGAAATACGGTGCACGTCCATTGAAGCGGGCCATTCAGAAATACATTGAAGATCCGCTGGCTGAGACTTTGCTGGGAAGTGATAAGGAAGAAGGATCCGGCATCAAGATCAAGCTGAATAAGACTCGCGACGATCTTGAATTTGCGTGGTCTAAGCCAAAGAAAGAAGACAAGCCAAAAGCTTCCAAGGAAGAGGATGAGAAATCCGAATCTGAAGAGGCCAAAGAGGCCTGATTCCGTATAACGGATAACCTTTAGAAAATGAAAAGGCTGTGGGTTCAAACTCACAGCCTTTTTTATTTGAGGCTATTTATCTGCTTGGCTGGTTAATGCTTTCGCTTAAACCAGCTTTTTTTCTGAGTGAAATATCTGATTAATCCCCATTTCCATAAGCAATTCCTTTGGTCATATTGTGCAATAAAGAATTTAAGTTTATATCAATTTTGATATATTATGGTCAGGAAGAGAAACCAAGTGCAGTCCAAACCACTGGTTTGGTTGAGTGATAAGATTAAAATCCCTCCTATGTCAGCAGATGCAAGAAGAAAAGCGGGATTTTATCTACGAAAACTACAACTTGGGTATTCACTTAGTATACCGGTTTGCAGGCCAATGCCTCAGATCGGCAAACAAGCTTTCGAATTGAGAATAACAGATCCTGAAATGAGCGGTACATGGAGAATATTCTTTCAGGTTCGAGTGGATTGTATTCTTGTTCTGGAGTTACTGAAAAAGAAAACAAACAAAACGCCTCAGCAAACCATAGAGGTATGCAGGGACCGTATTAAATACTTTAATGAAGCAGAGTCAGATGAAGAATGATAAAATCAAAAAACTTAAATCGAGGGGTTGGTCAGTTGGCAACACTCAAGATTTCCTGGGACTAAGTAATGCAGAGATGGAGCTGATTGATCTGAAAATCAAAGGTTCCGCCATGCTTAGAGAACAAAGAAAGAGATATGGCCTTACCCAAACCGATTTAGCAAAACTGATTGGGTCGAGTCAACCCAGAATAGCCGGTATGGAATCCGGTGAACCTAATTTTTCTTTTGATCTACTCATTAAAGCTCTACTGGCAATGAACCCGGATCAGCCCTTCGAATTGAGGTTCAAAAAATACTCATCCTCAAAAATTGAGGTTCAGTTTCAAGAAGTCTAGCTCAACATACCGCTAGTTTATAAAGTGGTGATTCTTACGCGCTCAGGAATTGAGCTTCCTAAAAAGCTGCCTTCAGATTCAGCTTCTTATTCAAGCCGGTGAGGCTGTAGCTTTTTTTAGCACTGCGGCTGAAGCGGAGAGAAATCTGATCCGCAATGCCCAGAACACCATCGAAATCGCTTCGGGCAATACTCCGGGCTTCCACATTTACGGCATGAAACTGTATGCTGGATAAGGTATTTCCGTTTCTGTCGGCTGTCATAGCCAGGATCACATGATCCTCCGGAAAATAATGCGCGGCCCTTAGTGTGCTGCGAAAGGAGGTCGATCCCTCCCGCTCCCCACTGATCACCGAATACACTCCGGCGCGGCCCGAGGAATAGATACAGACATAGCGACCATTCTCCGAAAAACGGCTTCCAACGATATCCTGATTGAAAGCTACCTCATTCAGTTTATTCCCGAAACGATCATACAAATGCACGGTATTATTTTCAGCTATCACGGAGATGTAATTACCATCAGCGGATACCTGTACATCCCGGATGGGGGTGCTGTTTGAATAAAAAAACTCTTTCCGATCGCCCGAAGCGGTCACAACCGATGCCCGGGATTCATTCCTCCCGCTGATCACAATCTTAGGATTATAGACCACCATGGTTTTTGCCATGGGATCCGAAGCAAATTCAGAAACCGCCTCTCCTCCCGGACTGTTGGTATTGTTTTTGATGGAATACTTCAGATTGCCGAAGGAATCATATACATCGAAATTGGAGATAACCTCACGGATGATAAATCCCCCGTTGTTCATGGCATAAATGCGCGTGGAGCCGTCTTCATTGTCCAGCTGTTTATCGATGCTCAGCAGTTCGGTGCCTGAAGCATCCACCACCCGCACAGCATTCAGATTATGTTCAGCTCTCAGGCCGAGATCGCCCGAAACGGATTGCAGGTCATCTGCAGCACCCAGTTGAAGGGTATGCTCTTCCATGGTGAAATCCGTGATTCCGTTGGATGAGGTGGATGCATCCATGGTTACCGTCAGATTCTGGGCCGCGGTAGGAAGTGCAAACAGCAGCAACACCACAATAACTGTACTGAATTTTGGAAGAAGACTTTGGGAGTGCATGGATTTCATAAATTCTGATATATTGACCCGGAGTTAATAGTCCATCGAATATACCATAAAGTGATTAGTTTTTTAAGCGTATTTCCGCCTTATCGGGGTGGAATTGCCAACTTCAGCGATTACCTCTACCGGACGCTGGACCCTCAAACCGACCTGCGCTGTTTCAATTTCCAAAAGCTGTATCCGGCCCTGCTCTTTCCGGGAAAGACCCAGTATGACCTGGAATCAACGGCCAACTATGCCCTGCCCATTCATCACGGATACAATCCTCTTTACTGGGCATCCACAGGCCGTAGTATCGGGCGCAGCAAGCCTGAGGTGCTGCTCATTTCCTACTGGCATCCCTTCTTTATTCCCTCATTCAATCGCGTTATAGACTTTCTGAAAAGGGAGAGCCCGGACATCAGAGTTGTCTGCATCGCGCATAATATTCGTCCACATGACTCATTCCCCATGGGCGACAAGCTCATTCAGGGTTTCATTTCGAGGGTGGACCATTTTATCACCCTTTCTGAGCAGACCAGCCGGGAGTTGATTGAGATCAATCCGAAGGCAACCTTCAGCAGGCTTTTTCACCCCATTTATGAAGCGGAGGCCTCCACCCTTTCGAAATCAGAGCTCCGCAATAAATATGGATACCGGGATGAAGATAAGGTGGTGCTCTTTTTCGGGCTGATCCGCCCTTACAAAGGGCTGGATGTCATGATCGAGGCGCTGAATCAGCTCGATCTGGAATCGGAAGGAATCCGTGCTTTGGTAGCCGGGGAATTTTATGAGGATAAAAAACCCTATCTGGACCTGATCCGGGATGATCATCAGGATTTCTACAAATTTGAAGACCGTTTTCTAACGAATGAGGAAGTTGCTGAGGTGTTCGGGCTGTCTGACTTGCTAATGCTGCCCTATAAATCGGCCAGTCAGAGCGGGATACTGGCCAATGCCATAAACTTCGGGGTTCCGGTGGTGGTTTCGGATCATCCCGGACTAACCGAACACATTCGTGATGGTGAAACGGGTTTTGTATTCCCGAACCTGAACGAATATGATGCGGCAGAAAAAGTTGAGGCTTTTTTCCGAAATGAAGCCCTCAAGGATACCGTTAGAGAGAACATTTCAGATTTAAGGGAGCAGCTGAGCTGGCAGCGTTTCACGGCTGAGCTTATTAAAATATTGGAATCGAAGGAGTGAAAAGGTTTGTGATAAAAAGCATCTCTCCTTATCTTTGAAGTCTTTCCAAAAACGGGGAGTAGCGCAGCCCGGTAGCGCATTCGCTTTGGGAGCGAAGGGTCGCAGGTTCAAATCCTGTCTCCCCGACTAAGAAAGTAAGGGTCGTCACGCCTAAAGCGTGATCTCCCAAACAAAGAATGTAAGGGT
>CAYPTY010000007.1:0-107963 GCA_964413935.1 uncultured Balneolaceae bacterium
ACACTCCTCGGTAGCTCAGTGGCAGAGCAATCCCGATGTAAAATCGGGATGGGTCGCAGGCCCAGTGAGGAAAAACATAATGAAGAAATTGCCATTACACTCCTCGGTAGCTCAGTGGCAGAGCAAGCGGCTGTTAACCGCTGGGTCGTAGGTTCGAATCCTACCCGGGGAGCAAAAATACAAAGCCTTTCACGCCATGTGTGAAGGGCTTTTTTTATGAAGCTATGGTATTATCTAATCAAAGCTTCAAAGACTAAATTATTATCTTTCCTCAACAAACTAACAGACCTGGAATAACATCTCTTCCGTTATTCTCAACTAAGTTCTGGTAATTGAAACAATAATAAATAAACGATGGCCCGATTTATACCCTTTTCGATTGTTCTGATCGCTTTTTCAACTCAGTTATTTGCTCAGCAAAAGTTAGTAGATGAATTCAAATATGAATACCTGACAGTTAGGTATTACGAAATTGCTGACAAACCGGGTACTTTTTTGAAGCGTAGTTACAACTCTAATGATCCCAAAGACGGGGATCCCTTTACAGAAGTGGAAGTTGTTATTGTTGATGGAGAATATAAAGAGTTTGGCCACACTTATAATCAAAACGGCAATATTACAAGTTCGTTAACGAAGGTTCTCGGTGTCCCTCATGCCGGGTTTAGAACAAATCGCATTGACATGTTAAGCACTGCGTTTCTTGGCAATCGATACTATGCCGTACCTATTTTAGAGATTAGCCAGCCCGGCCTTCAGAATTCCCTTTCAACCGCCCGTCTAAACACTGAATCAAAGTTCTTGGGTAGCATTTCTGAAAATGATTGTGCCACGTTTGCAGTGTTGCAGATGGATTTTATTCGCAATAGTGGAAATTGTTCCTCAAGATTCACCTCATGGTGGTTACCAGATTTGGTTTTCCCAACAAATGAGGAGTACCAAAAGACACGCGGAATGGAGTTTGAAATGTATTTTACGCCAAAACCTGAGGCTAAAGATTTTTCTTATCCACTGGTACTTTCTTTTGCAAACAGCCAGAATCATAGAATCAGAATAGAGTTTTATGCTTCAGATCGCATAACGCTCGATATCCAATCTTCTGATGGTATTTCCAAAGTAATTTCTTACCAACAAAGCGGGTTAATTAATTGGGGAGGAGTAAATGCATTCAAAATAATGGCAGCAAATAATGGGCTTTTTGTAATTCAATTAAATAAATGGATTGAAAGCTCTGAAAATCTTGAGCGGTTGAAAGCAGAAGGTAAATATGACATGGATACGAGAACTCAAGGGCTCCGTGGCAGACAGAACAGGATCTCTTCCTTTGGGGATATAGACATTCATTACGTTTATCTGGGAATGATTGATTTTATGGCCTCCACTATTGGTGAGGATAGCCAAAACACCCAAAGCGGAATGCATTATGATCAATTCGATGTAGTTAGAAAAGCAGCACTTAACTTAGCCATTCAAAACGAAGAACAGTATCAATATGCAGGTAATCCACTAAAGGCTTTTAAAACAGGGGAAGATGAAGACACCTACATATACACCCTTGAATACAAAAAAGGAAGTGGTGAGGAAGGACTGATCCATGTATACATCACGTTAGCTAAAGGCGATAACTCCATCATTAAGGTAGAAGTCGATAAAAATGGCGAATTGATCAATCTTTCTCTTGATGATATTATTGACACCATCGATCAAAATGAATCTGAATATACAGCAAATACTTTCATCTATGATTTTGAGGACTGGGAGGATTGGATTTTGCATCGTAATTCCAGTGGTTATCTAGAGCAAAAGGAATAATTGATTAATTAACTCCTTCCTGATTTTATTTCAAGGCTGAAAACCCGAGTTGAAGCAAAAAAGCCTGATTCATTTAATTGAGTCAGGCTTTTTGTTTTCCAGCTTCCGCACTCTGCTACGAAACCATGTGGTTAGGCATAGCCTCGGAAGTACGTTACGGAGCGGAGCGCCGTAACGAGTGTTAAACCCTGGTTCCGTCACTCTGCTGCGGAACCATGCCACTCTGCTGCGGAACCGTGTGGTGAGACAGAGCTTCGAGTGTGCGTTAGAGTCTTGGGAATACTAACGTAGGGGAATATTCTAAACCATAGCATCTTTCGATATGGCAGGAGATGGACCCTTAGATTAAATAACAAACAGAAGGCTAACTCGTTAAAATTGCGCTATGAATAATTTAAGAATCCTGTTTATTGCAATCATTGCTATGCTGACTTTTTCACCGATGGTGACTGCACAACAGACCGAAGACGACATTGTTGGCATCTGGGATGCCGGTGAGAGAAAAGTTGAAATCCGCAAAGTAGAGGACCGCTACATTGGCAGTCCAATTGATACTCTGGGTGTGCGCAGAGATGAAGTCGAGGTTTTGAACCTGCAATACAACAAGGGAAAGTGGAAGGGTAAGCTTTATTCTGTCAAAAAGGACAAATGGATGAGTGTGGAATGCACGATCAAAGAGGAGGAACTTGAGCTGAGGGTAAAGGCCGGTATCATGAAAAAGACCTTAAACTGGGCCCGGGTTGAATGAGCTTCCGAACCGTTAAGATGACGACCAAATGAAGCTTGCATCATTCAAATCGCTGGGTTTGGTGTGCTTTCTCATAGAGAAGTATATCCGGCACAGATATCGTTAGAAGACGCTTTATACGTTTGGTAAATTGCACATATTTTTTCAACCTCCTGAACGGATCTTTGATTTAGAAAACAAATCAAATTGTATCTTTTTGCCACAAATTCAGTAAAGCGTTCAGAAAAAAAGGGGGAAACAATGACTTCTGCGACTTTACAGCCAATCTTAGGAAAAGACCGTATTCAATCCCTGGATATCCTCCGGGGGATTGCCATTCTGGGTATTCTCATCATGAATATTCAGAGTTTTGCCATGCCGGGCGCTGCTTATCTGAATCCCACTGCCTACGGCGATCTGGAAGGCATGAATTACTGGGTTTGGGTACTCAGCCACATATTCGCTGATCAAAAATTTATGACCATTTTCTCCATCCTGTTTGGCGCGGGAGTGGTGCTGGTCACACAAAAAGCGGAAGAAAGACAGGGTAAATCAGCCGGTCTGCATTATAAGCGCACCTTCTGGCTGCTAATCATCGGATTAATACACGCCCACCTGATCTGGTATGGTGATATTCTGGTAGCTTATGCACTATGTGCCCTGTTTGTTTTTCTGTTTCGAAAACTCAGTGCCCGCAAGCTGCTGATCATCGGGCTTCTGGTTGTTTCGGTACACTCCCTTATTTATCTCTTTTTTGGTTTCAGTCTCCCCTTTATTCCCGCAGAGGTCATTAGTGAGCTTCGAAATGATATATGGAATCCGAATCCGGATGCAATACAGCAAGAAATAAAGGCCATTGCCGGTTCGCTTTCGTCACAGATTGCCTATAACTCGGAATCGGCCATCCCTATGCATACTTCAGTTTTCCTGATGATTATGCTCTGGAGGGCCGGTGGGTTAATGCTGGTTGGTATGGCTTTGTATAAGTGGGGGGTACTCACTGCGGGGCGCAGTGCATCGTTCTACAAAAAGGGGATGGTACTGGGTTTTTTACTTGGATTACCGGTAATCATTATTGGCTTATATAAAAACTTTGAAGCGGACTGGTCGCTGGAGTTTTCCATGTTCATCGGTTCGCAGTTCAATTACTTCGGCTCACTGGGCGTGAGTTTTGCCTACATCTGCGGAATCATGCTGTTTGCAAAATCGGATGGATTCAAGCTGCTGAAAGACCGATTTGCAGCCGTTGGGCAGATGGCCCTTACCAATTACATCAGCCAGTCCATATTGGGTGTTCTGATCTTTTTTGGATTGGGTTTAGGACTTTTCGGGGAGGTTGAGCGCTACCAGCAAATACTTGTGGTTTTGGGGATCTGGCTTCTTCAACTATCCTGGTCAAAGCCCTGGCTGGAACGATTTAAATTCGGTCCGCTGGAGTGGGTGTGGAGGTCACTGACCTATATGAAGAAACAGCCGATGAAGAAAGAACCCGCTTAAATCAGATGTAATCATCCCGAAACCCTTGCTCCGGGATGATTTTTTTGTCAGTTATTTGACGCCGATTCGACTTTCGGATTAATCAGTACGGGTGTTTTATCGTCGGTGAGGATGAGCTTGGCATTGGGCGACTGAGACAGCTCACGCAATACTTCCAGACTGCGCCATTGAATTACCCAAGGGTTCATACCTTCAGAAAGAATCATCTGAGCGTCGCGAACCCCCTCGGCTTCGATCTTTTTCCGTTCAGCTTCCTGCCGTTCTTTCTGCAGCATAAACTCCATGCGCTGGGCATCCTGTTCGGCCTCCAGTTTATCTTCAATGGCCCGGTACAGTCCCATGGGTAAATTTATGCTCTTCATCAGAACCGCTTCAATTTCAAAACCGCGATCGGCAATAATGGTTTCCATGCGTTCTTCAATCTGGTCTTCAATAACCCGCCTGTTGTCAGAGTGCATATCCTTGGCAAAATACTGGGCAGATACATCTGCCGCCGCAGAGCGGAAGACACTCAGAATCAGCACCTCTTCATAATCAACGCCAACTTCCTGAATGATATCAACTGCTTTGGCGGGATCGATGCGATAGAGGATGGAAATCTCAGAATTCACGTTGAGTCCCTCTTTTGAGGGTAGATTCAGCGCTACTTCCATGTTGATGGTACGGGTGGGGATTTTAACCACATTGGTTGTGATCGGGTTAATCAAGACAGTACCGGGGCGTTTCACCTTATTGTCCAGTTTGCCAAGTCGCTGTTTAACACCAACTTCGCCGGGCCTGATCACCGCACAATTCATCAAAAAAAGGGATAGGAGAAAGAGTGCGGGTATTTTTAGAGGATGAATAGTTTTCAGCATAATAGATGGGATTAATTATTAGGTGATTGTAAGTACATCCACCTGTCATCATTTTCCATCACATCAATATGCTGTAGAATGCATCCTGCATAAAAAAGCCTCCCAGCGGTGAAGCGGGGAGGCTGAAAACGCTCACGATCCCTGTGGATAGATCAATCTTCCAGACCCAGCACCGGAGGTGCGCCGTTGGTCTTGAGTCTTTCGACCAGGGCAGGAATCACCTCATGCATGAGTGGCTTCATTTCCTCATGAATAGCCTCGAATTCCACCTTGCCTACACGCAGCATATCTTTGTGCATGGCTGTAGGCCCATAGGTGCCCCGGAGTCCGCTGTAAGCGGTCTGTATGCGATCCATTACCGTTTTTGGGGTTACATCGCGGATTTTGCGCTGCGGCAGGTTTCCGTTCATTTTTGTGTCCAGTTCATAGAACTTCATTTCGGTATCATGCAAGTCTTTCATGAGTTCCGCATCCGGAGTGGCAGAACGGCTCAGGGCCACCTGCATGGCTTTCACCTTATCCGTTGCTTCCCGGAGCTTAGTTCCCGCACGCTGCACATAGTTGGAGAATTCTTGCAGTTCCTTCTGGAAGGCCAGTACTTCCGCATCAGACTTTCTCGGGAGGGCGCCTTCGTAAAGCGGAATCAGCTCGAATTCAACCGCATTGCCCATGGCTGTGGTGACGCCATCCTCCATTTTCACCAGCTGAGCTGTGTAGGTACCCGGCCGGGCCATGTTACCACGACTCCATCCGCCACTGCGCTCAGGATCGATGAGTCCCTGTGTGGCCGTGCTCATGTCCCAGCTGATGCGATGAATGCCTTTAGACGTTCTGCCTTTCACACGCTGAACAAAGGTTCCATCCGCATCATAAATCTCGAGATGCACTTCCGGTGCCTTTACCCGCATTTCAGCTTCAAGCGCGTCCCAGCCCGGGAAGGGGATATCCGCATCGCCCAGTTCTTTTTCTTTTTTCTGCCGTTGCTGTTCCAGGGTGGTTAATCCTTCTTTCATGAAGTAGGTGAAGGTAACGCCGTAATCCGGATTAGGTGCTGCATAATAATCGGCACCCATGTTTCCCTGTGTATTACGCTGTACATACCAGTCGCCATCTCTCGGATCAAAGAGATGAGCATCTTTGGCCAGCATTTCAGCATTAAGTGTACGCAGCGGAGTGTAGTCATCCAGGATATAGAATCCACGTCCGAAGGTTGCACCAACCACGTCGTTTTCTCGTCTCTGTATCGTAATATCACGGAATGCAATGGTTGGAAGACCACCTGTCATTTTGATCCATTCATTTCCACCATCTATCGTGAAGTATACACCGAATTCATGTGCCAGGAAGAAGAGGTCTTTATTCACGTGATCCTGCACAATTCTCCAGACCATGCCTTTATCTGGCAGATTGCCGGTCATCAGAGACCAGCTTTTCCCGTAATCGGTACTTTTAATGAGATAAGGTTTGAAGTCCCCTTCTTTATGATTATCGAGTGCGGCATAAACGGTGGCTTCATCAAAAAGATCGGCTCTGACATCGTTCACAAAGGCATTTTCGGGCACTCCGCGAATACTCCCTACATCCACAGCATTCCAGTTGGCCCCGCCATTGGTGGTGTACTGCAGCAGACCGTCATCGGTACCGGCATAGAGTACATCCGGGTTGATGGGGGATTCGCCTAAAGAGGTGATGGAACTGAACTCCGACATGGCATAGAGGTCCCAGGCATGATCCCAGCTTTGTGTTCTGCCCATAATGGGTTCGGTGATTCGGTCTTTGCCTTTGGTCAGATCACTGGAGATAGCAGCCCAGCTGTCGCCGCGGTCGGTCGACTTCCAGACCCGGTGCGAAGCAAAGTAAATGGTGCTTGGAACGTGCTGTGAGGGTAGGATAGGAGAGTCCCAGTTGAAACGTTCTTCACCTTCACCAACTCCGGGTTGCGGTTGTATAAACACGGATTCACCGGTGATTCTGTCCAGTCTGTTTATGTAGCCCTGCTGCGACTCTGCATATCCGATATCGGGGTTACCGGGCTCAACAGCGGATTGATGACCGTCACCACCTAATACACGATTCCAGTGGGCATTTCGGATACCCATTCTTTCATTAGTTCTGGATGGTCCGCCATGAGAACCGTTATCCTGAGTACCACCATATACGTTATAGAATGGTTCAGCATCATCAACGGCAACTTTATAGTACTGGGTAACCGGAAGGTTTTTGATGTATCTCCAGTTCTTTGTGCCGTCAACTGTCTCATAAATACCTCCATCGGTACCAAGCAGCAGATAATCAGGTTCACCCTCTACAAAATTCAATGAATGTGAATCAGAGTGTACATTACTTTGAGGTAGGGTCTGGAAAGTCTTTCCATGATCGTACGATACCTGCATGCGTACATCCACCAGATAGATGGTTCCGAAATCGTGAGGAGAAGCATAGAGCTCCTGATAGTAGTGGGGGCCGGTTGCACCGGAGACCGTGTTGGACATTTTGGTCCAGGAAGCCCCTTTATCCGTGCTGGTATAAACCCCGCCTTCACGGCGGATGGTTTCGATGGCTGCATAGACATAATCCGGGTTCTGAGGACTGATCGCCAGGCCGATCTTCCCTTTGATGCCGCCTGGAATTCCTTTTTTAAGCTCAGTCCAGGTTTTACCACCGTCGGTGGATTTGTGAATACCGGATCCGGGTCCGCCGTCAATTAAAGCGGCTACCGTTCGGTGGCGCTGCCAGGTTGCGGCATACACCACATCCGGATTTCTGGGATCAACCACGATATCCGTTACCCCAACCCATTCATCATCGCCAAGCGTGCGGGTCCAGGTTTCTCCACCGTCTTCAGTAAGGTAAAAACCGCGCTGACCACCTTTATTCCACAGCGGACCCTGAGCAGCAACCATCACCACATCCGAGTTTTCGGGATGTACAATAATTTTACCGATATGCTCCGATTCCGGCAGTCCCATATTCTTCCAGGTAGAGCCCGCATCCTCACTGAGGTATACGCCGTCGCCAAAAGCAACATGGCGACCTCCTACATTTTCGCCGGTTCCTACCCAGACACGGTTCGGGTTACTGGGATCGATGGTGACACAACCGATGGAGTATACCGGCTGATTGTCAAAAACCGGGGTCCAGGTTGTCCCGGAATTTTCCGTTTTCCAAACACCACCGGATCCTACCGCTACATACCAGACATGCCGGTTATCCGGATGAATGGCGATGTCTGCAATCCGGCCGGAAGTAAAAGCCGGGCCGATATTCCTGAATTTAAAAGCTGAATAGTTTTGTGAGGCCACAGCCGAAGCGTTATCGGCAGATTTCTTGGATCGCTGGGCTGAAGCGGGTTCAAATGCAAGCAGAAGCATGATCCCGAGAAGTGCAAATCGTTTTAGAAACATGAGATTGGATGTGTTAACTGAAAAAATTGTGAGCGCTCAAGATGCTATAAAATCTCAAAAATGGAAAACCCGGGCTTTTTATTTCAATCTCTGCCTCTGCTTCAGTATAATCTTGCTGCTCTTCACATAAGATTAATCTAAGGCTTGTATTTAGGGGGCAATTATGGGGATGGAAGATTATTCTAAGATTTTATCGGGAGACCTATGAAAAATCGATGGCTCATTGCCGCATCTGCAGTCGGTATACACATCTCAATCGGGTCAGTTTATGCCTACAGCGCCTGGAAAATGCCCTTGGAAAACACCTTCGGCTGGTCGGCAACCAGTACATCAGCGGCCTTTTCCATTGCCATTTTCTTTCTGGGACTTTCTGCGGCCTTTTTAGGGCGCTACATCGAAAAACACGGTCCTTCCAAAGGAGGCTTGCTATCCGCCGGCTTTTTTACCGTGGGATTATTCGGTTCTGGACTGGCGGTTTACCTGGAGAGCCTGTGGCTGTTCTTCCTCTTTTTCGGGGTGATCAGCGGAATCGGACTGGGACTGGGTTACATCTCTCCGGTTTCCACACTGGTGAAATGGTTCCCGGACCGGCGGGGACTGGCAACCGGGCTGGCCATCATGGGATTCGGTTTCGGCGGACTGGTATGCGCCTACCTGATCGATGTGTTTAATCCTCCCAAAGAAGAACGGGTGCTTCCCAAGGAGCTGACTGCAACCGAATATGTAGATCTTCAGTCATCCGATCCCCGTGAGCTGGATGCCATGCTTTCTGGTATACCCACGCTCGAGCTTTTCAAGGAACAGGAATCGGAACTGCGTGAACTGCACCGGCAGGGCAGGGAAGAAGGGGAAGCCTATTCCACCCTCAAAGCTTCGTTATCACCCTATCACACTGTAGTATTTTATGAGAAGTCATCCATCACCTTTGCTTTCGTGGCGCTGGGGGTGATTTACCTGATTGTGATGGTGCCCAGCGCCCTGTACATCACTCCGCCTCCACCGGGCTATGCCGAACAATATTTCAGTGAGGAAAACGGAGGGGAAAGCCGGAAAAAACTGCTCAAAATACCCGAAGTGACGGCCATGGAAAGTTTAAGGACCCCCGGTTTTTACGGATTGTGGATTATGCTTTTCATCAATGTATCCTGCGGGATTGCCGTGATTGCCACAGCCAAAAAAATGGGCTATGAAATGGTACGCCTTTCAGTGGAGATGTCCAGTTTACTGGTGATGGGAATTTCCCTCTTTAACGGTTTGGGGCGCATTTTCTGGGCTTCCCTTTCGGATTACATCGGCCGTTCCAATACCTATGTGGCCTTCTTTGCCATTCAGATCATTGCCTTTCCGTTGCTGGCCAATCTGACCACCTCACCCATACTCTTCATGGCCGTAACCTTTGTGATCCTGACCTGCTACGGTGGCGGATTCGCCAGTATTCCGGCTTATATCAGTGACCTCTTCGGGCTGGAGGAGATGCCCACCATCCACGGACTGATCCTCACTGCGTGGTCGCTGGCCGGTATTGTAGGTCCGCTGCTCAACTCCTACATC
Organism: uncultured Balneolaceae bacterium; assembly: GCA_964413935.1. Classification (GTDB taxonomy): domain Bacteria; phylum Bacteroidota; class Rhodothermia; order Balneolales; family Balneolaceae; genus CAYPTY01. The sequence goes on from CAYPTY010000007.1 coordinate 9,846, forward strand.
TACGAACAAACCCAGAGTTATCAGCAGAGTTTGTACATCTTCGGAGGAGCCTTTGTGGTGGCTCTGATTGTGGCCTTGCTGATGAAAATCGAAGTGAGAAGGGTGAAGAAGCTGGCGGTTGAGCAAGCCGGCTGAATGGATAGTCTAGACCACTGAAGCAGCATTTCATGATACATTCGGGAATGATTTCATGACTGAACATGATATATTTGGGGAGTTCTGAAATGAAAAATACGTATTTCCATATCGTCCTATGCTTTGTGATCGTGTTCAGCATGGTGGCCGGTTTCAGTTTTCCGGTTTTCGCACATGCGATGAATTCTGATCACTGTGTTCCAATGTCTATGGCTGAAGGTCATTCAGGCAAACACCGGGAGATGTCCGGAATGGATGATTGCCACAACAGTGATGCTGTTCCCTCTGACGGTATCTTCTGCATCTGTTCGATTGATGCAGAAGATAACAATGCTGAAGCCACCTTTTCTGCTCCCAAAGTTGCATCCCTTCAGCCGCTCAGCCATGCACACCCCATTCAAAACAAGATAAATAAGGCAGAAAATAGCGATTTCATCCCCTCGCATTCCTTTTCACCCCCGCCCATCTATCTGCTGATACAGTCGTTCAGGAATTAGCACTTCTGCTGATCCTGTCTTTCCCCGCAGGGCATAAAAAGCTCTGAACATTTTCAATCTGCCGTTTTTAACACTATCAGCTAGAGCATGAAGCTTTATTCATTTTATTTACTCGTAATCAGCCTGTTCATCAGTCCCCTTTTACAGGCCCAGGACCTGGAACCTGAAGTCAGGGGCGATTCCCTGATTTATCATCTGGATATCAGTGAACTACCGGTAAACTACACCGGCAAAAAGCGTATGGCTATGGCCATTAACGGCCGTATCCCGGGGCCTGTACTCCGGTTTAAAGAAGGCAAACATGCGGTAATCCATGTAACGAACAAAATGGAGGTAGAAACTTCCGTTCACTGGCACGGTTTGCTGCTGCCTAATTATCAGGATGGTGTTCCTTATCTCACTACTCCACCCATTCGACCGGGCGAAACCCTCACCTACGATTTTCCGCTTATTCAATCCGGAACCTACTGGTACCACTCACATACCGGACTTCAGGAGCAGAAAGGGGTGTATGGTAGTATTGTAGTGGAACCTCATCATCAGATGCTGGAATACGATTATGACCTGGTGCTGGTATTGTCAGACTGGACGGATGCCAACCCGCATCGCATCCTCAAAAACCTGAAAAGGCATAATGAATGGTATGGCGTACGTCTCAGGAATGCGCCCTCACTCTATCATGCTCTCAAAAGCGGGACTCTGGGATCAACCTTTAAACTCTGGGCCAGTCAAATGCCCGGAATGCATATTTCCGATATTCCCTATGAGGCCTACCTGATTAACGGAAAGCGGGAAGTGGTTTATGATCACTTCGAGGCGGGCAGTAAAATCAGGCTAAGGGTAATCAATGCAGCAGCATCCAGCTATTACTGGGTGAACATCGGAGGGGGACACCTGAATATTGTATCGGCCGACGGAATAGATGTGGAACCGGTACACAGTGAAAAGGTGCTTATCGGACTGGCCGAAACCTATGATTTCATGGTAGAAGTACAGGAAGGCAAGAGCCTGGAATTTCAGGCTACCTCACAGGATGTGATGGGATCGGCATCGGCTTTTATAGGATCGGGGGAAAGAGTGTATGCGGAAGACATCCCCTTCCCGGATTATCAGGAGATGGGAGCCCGTATGGCCGGTATGCATGGAGGTGGCGGACATGATATGTCGCTCGAAGGGGAAGAGAAAGGAGTATTCTCCTCCTACAAAGCTCAGTCTGGTTCCGACACTTCAGGTCCAATGGAAATGATGGATCATTCTGCCCACGATATGATGAATGATACAGCGGCTGTGGATGAGCATGCGGGGCATGACATGGGTACCATGAACATGCAGGATATCGAAAAGGAAATGGATATGGGAGCTGAGACTGACAGTTCCTCGGGCGAAAAGATGGTGAATATGAATATGGAAATGGATCATTCCATGCATATGTCATCTGACCCTGTGGATCCCATGATTATGTGGGATGTGGGTTACAATAACTCTATCCTGAAGGCCAAAAAACCCACTGATTTTGCTGAAGGGGGTTATGTACGATATCTCACTTTCAATCTGACGGGTAATATGTGGCGTTATACCTGGAGCATAAACGGGAAAACCCTCTCTGAAACCGATAAAGTTAAGATTAAGAAAGGTGAGGTTGTTCGGGTAACCCTGAACAATACCACTATGATGCACCATCCCATGCACCTGCACGGTCACTTTTTCAGAGTGCTGAACGGTCAGGGAGCCTATTCGCCACTGAAGCATACCGTAGATGTACCGCCCATGAGCAGGGTAACCATTGAATTTGATGCCAATGAAGAGAAAGACTGGTTTTTCCATTGTCACCTTTTATACCACATGAAGTCCGGTATGTCGAGGGTATTCAGCTATGAGGGAAGTGAGCGGGATCAGCGTCTGGCTCCGTATCCGGTAGGTACACTTTACAATACAGACCGAAGCTATTATTACTGGGGAACCGCGACCGGCAGCAGCCATATGGGCGGATTGAGTCTGGTGGCAACCAATACCCGCAATCAGTTCAACCTAATGGCTGAGTATGGCTGGAATGAAAACTATGAGGTGATAGCAGATTATGAGCGCTTTGTGGGAGATTATTTTAGGCTTTATGCCGGCGGCCGGGCTGAAAATGAAACGTCCCATATTTTTGACCAGGATGCCTTGACGGCCCGGGTGGGTATGCGTTACCTGTTGCTGTTTGTGCTGGATACCGATATCAGCATTGACCACCTGCTGCGGCCGGAAGTAGGTTTTAATTCCCACATTCCTGTTACACGGAGGCTGCTGGCTACCGGGCATTTTGAATGGCAGTCGGATGTAGGACTGGCGAAGGATCTTCCAGCCGGAAAAAGCTATGAATCGGAGATTACCTACACAGCCGGCTTCGAATTTATGCTGAACGAGTTTTTTTCAATGGTCGGAAATTATGATAACCGTTTCGGCTGGGGTGGGGGATTAAGCCTGAGGTTTTGATGATCATGACGTGACCACAGAAAATTAAGAATTCTTTAGGTCTTAGGGGTGTGCACTCATCTCATGTGTAATGGGTACAAATAATCCTGATTTTGTCGATAAGTAATCTGTTTTGAAAGGAACAACTATCGCAAAAGAGGGCTAATCAAACCTAATACGAGATCATGAAGATTAAAAAACTAACCGCTACTATACTTCTATTCATGTGTTTTGGATTGAGTGCACAAGCTCAATTCAAGGTAATTGAATCATCGATTCAACAAGGCAGTACAGGCGTTCAGGAGCAGGGCGTTCTTTACCTCAAATTCAATGCTCCCATCAATGCAGATACCCTGGTTTCCCTCAATCCGCAGTTCAGCTTCGGGAAGTTCAGTTCCAGTCCTCAGGACCTGGTTCTGGATGGTGAGGTAACCGTAGTGGATGATTCCACGCTGGCCATTCCCTATCAGGCGCAAGCAAACAGCCGTCATGTGCTTTACTTTTTTGAGATTTACAGCAGTGATGAGAGCTTTGCAGATAATGTGGTTGAACCTTATGCGCTCACCTTCAGCACAGGTCTGCAACTGTCTGAACGAAGCGTCAGCGGAACGCTCAACTTTCCTGAAGGCCATGATGAAGGGGCTATCGTTGCCTTGATTCCGCGCAATCAGTACACCCAGAATATGATTACGCAGCCACTGGCCTTTGCCCGTGCTGCAATCTATGTACCCGGAGGATCTTCTTCCTATCAGATTGATCATGTTCCAACCGGAGAGTACTTCGCGTTTGCATACGGAGGAAAGAAACCGGCTGCAGAACCGGCCTTACTCAATGCAAAACCCATTGGCACCTATGATCTCAATGAGGATATGATTGCGGATCACATATCCATGGGTTTATTTGACAGCCAAATCAATCAAGTGGACATAGAGCTGCAGGCCATTGAATTTGTATCCTCAGGTACTGATGTACTGAGGGATGATATACAGGCAGTTGCTGAACTCTGGAATCCAAGTGCTGAGCTCATCGACGTTACAGCTTTAAATCCGGTAACCGCGGAGGGTGCATCGGAATTATGGATGTGGCTGTTTCATACCAGAAACGGTGAAAGTGCTTTCGGTATCGTTTCTACCGGAGATCAGATGCTACTGGCTTACCCGACCGGCCTCGATCTGAATTTCTTTAAGGCGGTAGGAGAAAGCTGGATCAATTCTGATATTGCTGTTGCCAATGCCCTCAGTATAGAGTCTGAGTTTCTGGCTGACAAAAATGATACCACCATCTTTGCAGGTCTGTCAGGCGGTCTTCGTGCTGATTTTCTTTATGAAGATCCCATCTGGAGAATCTCCCTTCTTGCTGATTCAGCTCGTCGTGTTATCTATCTGGATGCGAACACAGGAGAGCAAATTTCTCTGGATGCCATTACAGCCCGTGATGCTTTCGCCATACTCAGTGATACGGTCAGCAGCCTGGCTGCAGATGCCTATCTGACGGTGGCCTTTTCATCTTTTGAGGGTGCTGGTGGTGCAGCACCGGTCTGGATTATGGATTTTTACAGCGAATCGGAAGACAAGTACTATTCAGCCAGCACCAGCGGACTTGGAAATCCTGTGGTTTTCAGTCGGCCAAACCTGAGGGGTAAAATCCCTTATCCGCTGAATGAAAACTGGCTGGATTCAGATGCCATCATGGATTCTCTGGAGAACATACAGCGATATCCGGGCGATGAAAACATTAAAAGAGCCGAGCTCATGCTGGCACCTTTTTCAGTGCCTTTCCCTGCCGACACCATCACTTCCTGGCAGGTTTTTGCCCGCAACATGCAGGAGGGAAGTCGTCCTTTTGCAGCCGTGTTGGTTGCAGAAACCGGACAGGAATACACACTGCCGGTCGGAACAGCCAAAGACTGGCTGTCAGCTGCGCAAACGGAGGCTCAGAGCTGGTCGGATGATGCACAGTTGATTCGTATTAACTCTTTCGGAGGTCGTACAGCGGATGAAAACGGACAGTCAGAGATCTGGAAGTATGTCTACAAATCCGAAAGCCTGACCGACTCGGTATTTCATGTATTCTCGGCTGATAATCAGACCCGCAGTTACGCCATCCCTGTAGCAGATTCCCTGTTAGTTGATCTGCCCGCAATTTCTGTGGTGGAGAATCTCATTGATTCAGACGAAGCAATGGCCATTGCCCACTCAGAACGGGATATCGAAAATGACCCGAACATTGAGTATGATTTTGTTGGTGCCCGAATGGCTCTGGATGCCATCAGGGTGTCGCAAGACTCAACCATCCGGGTTTGGTCGGTTTATTCTCCGGTCAGATCACTTTCACGCATAGGATTTGCCCGTGTGGTTATCAATGCGGAGACCGGTGAAATTCTCCGCGATCGCATCAATACAACCGATAGAACTCCGTTTGAGGTCGCCAAATCAGCAGCCTTCGAATGGAAGGAAGATGCCAGATTGCATTACCTGAGTGCTGATTCCATCAGTGAAGAAGGTACCGTTGAGCGATGGAGATTTATTTTCTGGAGTCGCAGCGTGACTCAGGCATATGAAATCATCGTAGAGGGTGGTACTGACATCGTTTCGGAGCAGGTGATTGAGGATCTGCCAAATCGATTTGATCCAAATCGCCCGCTGCTGAGATGGAGGGAGTCGGTGAGAGCCATCGCCCGGGCATTCCAGGAAATCGGTAATTCCCTGAAAGATGCCGGAGAGCTGTCAAAGACCAGCGCCGTTATGGCAGCACCCCCTTCTGATAATACAATATCCTTCAAAGGTAGCGCCAATGGAGAGGAAGGTTCCTGGTTCATCACCTTTACCACAAACGACGGAAATAGCGAAACTGTGGAAGTGAACTATAGTGAACAGGTGCTTACATCCAACGAGGAAATAAACCTGCCTAGCAGTTTTGAACTCTATCAGAATTATCCGAATCCGTTCAACCCAAGTACCAACATTCAGTTCGAACTTGCGCAAAGCGGACAGGTAAGGCTGGAAGTATTCAATATTCTTGGTCAGCGTGTTGCCACTTTGCTGAACAACGACCTGAAGCAAGCCGGCGTGCACACGGTAACCTTCGACGCCAGCAATCTGGCCTCAGGCATGTACATCTACCGCATACAGTCGGGCAATTATGTACAGTCCAGAAAGATGATGCTGGTTAAATAGATGAATACCTGTTCAATCAGGATGTGTGAAAGCCGGTGGCAGTATTGTCACCGGCTTTTTTTATTCATACAAACTTCATAGGTTCAGATTATTTTGCATAGATGAATACCAAACAAATTTCTGACCTGATGATGAATTTAAGAGTGGCTGCGGCCATTTTTTTTATACTCATAAGCACCAATGTTTCGATGGCCCAGCAGCCTTTTCAAATCCGACTGCTGGATGTTGATGATAACCTGCCGATTGTGGGAGCCACTTTTGAGTATGGGGAGCAACGCGGTGTATCGGATGTTGAAGGCATAATCCGCTTCAGCTTTTTGGAAGGGACCCCCATGCGTTTATCACACATCCGTTACGGGGAATGGGAGTGGGAGCAGGATGAAATTGAGTTGCTGATTGAACGGAAGGTATACTACAGAAAGAGTGCGGATTTCATTTTGTACCCGGTTACAGTAATCGCCGTGAAGGGAAAGCAGCAACCGGATACTCAGTTAGGGATTGATTACCCGGACAGAATGGGGCATGACGGAGCCAATATCCTGAATCAGGTTCCCGCCTTTAACAGCATCAGAAAAAGCGGAAGCTACGGGATGGATCCGGTTTTCAGAGGCTATAAGTATGAACAGCTGAATGTGGTAATGAACGGTGCTCAGAGTGCAATAGCTGCCTGCCCGAACCGGATGGACCCTCCAACCAGCCAGATGGCACCCAACATGATGGACCGTATAGAAGTATTGAAAGGCCCGCATTCTCTTCGGTATGGAACGGGTTTCGGAGGCACCATCAATTTCATTCCGGCCAAATTGCAATTCAGCCAGCAACCGGCATCTACAGGTCGATTTTCAACCGGTTATGAAGCCAATGGCAATATCCTTCGGAGTGAGGGTGAACTTGGTATTCTCAGTGAGCGTATAGATCTTCGGTTTTTCGGTTCCTGGTCGGGTGGTGGAGATTACGAATCCGGGAACGGCAATGATGTGCAGGCAGATTTCTCACGAGGCAGTATAGGCAGCATTCTTGGTATAAAGCTGGCTTCCAATCAGCAAATCCGTTTATCAGCCAACTACAATGTGGCCAGGGATGCAGATTTTCCTGCCCTGGCAATGGACCTTCGGGATGATGACACCTGGATGTTTAACGGCCGCCACGATATTCAAATTCAGCAGGGTGCACTTCAATCATGGAACACGACCGTTTTCGGATCTTTTGTGGATCACCTCATGAATAACCTACAGCGACCTTCTTCAATGAGACCTGTGGATGCAGAAACAAGGGCGGAGACCTATAATTACGGTGGCAGAACGGAGAGTGTCTGGCAATTTTCACGAAGTAAGCTTTATGCCGGAGCAGATTTACGTGTGGAAGGAGCAAGCGGAACACGGGTCCGGACATTTCTGATGGGTCCTAATGCCGGCAATTCTGTAGAGGATAATGCCTGGCAGGATGGACAGATATCCAAAACCGGTTTGTTTGCCGAATACCATCTGAGTGGCTCAGCATTGAATTATGTGTTTTCAGGCAGGTTGGAATTGAATCAATCCGGAATCAGTGATGTAAGCCCTCAATTTTCTCAGCTCAACCCGGATGTGGATGCAACTCAGATTAACATCAGCATGAGCGCGGGTGCACAAAAAAACGTAAGTGAGTCCCTCACACTCGGATTATGGGTGGGGCGTGCACAACGGAGCGGCAGCCTGACCGAACGCTTTATCAACTTTTTCCCGGTTGGTCAGGATCCTTTCGAAATTCTGGGAAATCCGAATATTGACCCGGAGATCAATAATCAGCTGGATCTCACCCTTGAATGGAATCGCCAGAATACAGCGGTAAATGTAGATGTCTTCGGGTCATACCTGCAGAATTATATTTCCTCACTGATTGATCCATCATTAAATCCCCGTATACCAATGAGCCCGGGAGTACGAAGAGTCATTAATATTGATGAAGCTTTTAAAACCGGATTTGAAGTGAGCTGGGTGCAGCAACTCTTCATGGGAACTCAGCAACAACTCTCACTGGCCTACACCTACGCCCAGGATCTTGAAAGAGATGAAGCCCTGCCTGAAATACCACCCATGGACATCCGCTATCAGCTCAAGGGCAGCTATGCGAGTAGCCGGATTTTCCCGGAAATTTCACTGCGCTATGTTCTGGAGCAAAGCAGGGTTTCACAGGAATTTGGGGAAACCCTAACTCCGGATTTCCTGGTACTGGATCTCAAACTGGGCATAAGCATAACCAATAAGATTAGGTTTAATGCAGGGGTAAATAACCTTTTTAACGAGAATTATTTTGAACATTTAAATCGCTCAGTCAGAGGCAGTGCAGATCCCATTTTTGCGCCGGGAAGAAATGTGTACACGAATCTGAGTGTGCAGTTTTAAGACTCATAAAAAAGGAAATAGATGAGTGATATCTGTTATGCAGCAGGTCTGCATGTCCAAGAACTGAGCTTCGCCCCATCAATCAATCAGTCATTCAATCCGCCTTTGGCAGGGTGAAGTAGAAGGTTGATCCTTTATTTTCTTCGCTTTCTACCCAGATATTACCTCCGTTCATTCGGATGAAATCACGGCAGAGGGTCAGGCCAAGTCCGGTTCCTTTTTCACCATTGGTGCCTACACGGGTATTCATTTCTTTCATATCGAAAAAGTCTTGCACTAATTCGGAGGGAATTCCGATACCCTCATCCTCAATGGCAACCTGAATATCCTTCCCGATATCCTGCGTATGGATGCTGATATGGCTTCTTTCCTTTGAGAACTTAATCGCATTGGAAAGCAGGTTCCGGAGAGTGGTTTTAATCATGTACTCATCAGCCAGTACCGGTAACCGGCCGTTATGGTTGAGGTTCAGCCGGATCTTTTTTTCCTCCATGGGCGCCTTCATGAGAGCCGCAGTGCGCTCAATGCAGGATTCCAGTTCCATCTTCTTCGGGTTGAATTCTATGCGATTGGCCTGCACCCTCGACCAGTTCAGCAGGTTATCCAACAGCTCAGTACCTTCTTTTGTGGAATGCTGCATCATTTCAAGATAATTCAGTACTTCCTGAGTATCGCCCTTTTCAAGGCTCATTCTGGAGAGTTCTATGAGGCCCAGGATGCCTGTCAGCGGACTTTTAATATCATGGGCAATGATGGAAAAGAATTTGTCTTTGGTCTGATTGGCTTCCTCCAGCTTCTGCTGGTACACTACCTGTTTGGTTATGTCGAAATAGGCAATAAGAACCCCAAAACCAGGGGTATCGAGAGGAGTGGCATCCACCGAAAGCCAGGTAACATCGTCCTCGCTTGTAACAATGCCCATAACTTGTCCGGTTATGGGAGTTCGTTGAGTCAGCGCTCTTACACTGGCATATTCCTCAACAGGCATGGTGCTTCCATCCATCCGGATGATATTCCACTCTTTGCCATCATAATCTCTGGCCAAATGTTCTTCTTTGGTAATGCCCAGCATGCGTTCGGAAGCCTTATTACAGTCGATGATGTGGCCTTCCTCGTTGGTGAGGGTCATCCCAATATCGCTGATTTCAAATACCTTCTGGAACTTCTGTTTGGCTTCGAAGGCTGCTTCCTCTCTTCGCTTAATAGAGGTAATATCGGTGTGAGAGCCGCACATCCTGAGCGGTTTCCCTTCTTCATCCCATTCAAACACTTTTCCGCGGTCATACACCCACACCCAGTGACCCTCTTTATGCTTCATCCGGGATTCGAATTCATAGTAATCACTTTTCCCGTCAAAATGAGCTTGTAATAATTGGTTTGAGGTTTCCAGATCGTCGGGGTGTGCAAACTTAACCCAGGTGTCGATGCTTACCGGTTCCAGCTCCGCTTTTGTGTAGCCGATGATCTCTGCCCAGCGCTCATTAAAGAAGGTTTCACCGGTCTGAATATTCCAGTCCCAGACTCCGATTCGTGTACCCTCGATTACTAAAGCATTTCTTGTTGCATCTTCTTCCTTTAGAGCCATTTATCCTTTCTTTCCAATATTTCTGATGCCCCCGTTGTATGCTTTTATCGCCAGAAAACGTGGATTATAAAGTAATGCGTTGATTTTTGCGACCCCTTAATCCAAAATTAACACTGAAAATTATTCCCCTATGTGGATTTAATTCATTTTCCATAACATTGGCGTAAATATGTAAATGATATTCAAAGCCGGTTTCTACTACCCTGTCCTGATAATCACAATGCTTTTTTCCTGTGATGGATCACCATCAGAAGGAACAAGGCAGCAGCAGGCCTCCACCTTTGCCCCGCCCGATGGTGAAGCCATGTTTATCCTGGGCCAGGCTCATGTGCATTTGATGGAAGAGTATTTTGACCGGGTTCAATCCAGCCCGCCTCCGGCCGGTTTTGCTTTTTATACGGCCTTATCCGGTCAGCAGACCTTTAACGATATGGTGAATATCATTGCATTCATGCGGCAGTACCCAAATTCGGCTCTGCAGCTGGCCATCTGGACGGGCGACTCCAACGGTCCGTATCCCGGCTGGTACCTGGATGAAATTTTTTCCGGACAGATGGATGAACGTATTCAGGATCTGGCTGAGGCATGCAAAGCTCTGTATCAGCCTGTGTATATCCGCTTTGGTTATGAATTTGACGGATCCCACAATGCCTATCCGCCGGACAAATATGTAGCTACCTATCGTTACTTCGTGGATAAAATGCGTGAAGAAGGGGTGGTCAACGCAGCTTATGTGTGGCATTCATGGGGAACGGATGCCTACTATGGTACGGCTGATCACCCGGAACAATATCCGCCCAGGCAGGGACCAGTTCGGCATAGACCAGTACCTTTGCATCCGGATTACGGGCAAAGATGCGTTCGTATAGATTTGATGCCTGAGCTGACTCCCGATACTCATCGGGATTGGTGTTTTCGTAAGCAACTAAGGTGAAATCCAGTGACTGAGCCAGCCGAATCATATTCGCAAAACGGGGATCACGGGTATAAAATCCGGTTTCAATTACAGGAGCATAGCCCATATTCAGCAGACTGTCCTGCCCGGGAGTCACTCCTTCGAAAGCCAGATAATTGAAACCGGCTTCCCTGAAGATGGGGAGCAAAGCCTCCATAACTTTGCGGTGATTCGGATAGAAATGATGTTCATTGATCATCACCAGTTTTTCATCTTCAATGCGATTACGAAGAGTGGTTAAAACAGCTTCTTCACCGATCAGTGCCTGTTTAGCGATTAATGATCGGGTGGAAGGCTCCCGGAAGCGATGCCTTATTTTTTTCATTTCTGCAGTATACACCTCATTAGGTGAGAGGAAAGCCGCGTAGTTGGTTTTGTAAATATCACGCAGTGCAGCTGAAACTCGATCATCCGTTTCAAACTGCTGAAAAAGATCAAGAATCTGAAGGTAACGATGCCCCATCTCATTGCTCATTTCTATCAGTTCATCCGCATCCAGATCATCTAATTGAGCTTTAACCTCTTTCGGAGCAATGAACATGAGCAGTAACAGGATTAATCCTGAAAATCTATATAAAAGTGTCATAATGATGATATGTTCTGGCTTGAAGTCAAATAAAATAAAAGACTTCGGGTTGAATCCATTCCATAAATAAATAATGTTCCGGTAACCTGTGCTAAGTATATTTAGCCCAATGACTTCCCATTGCACCTCATGTACATTAAAATTGTGAAAGCCGGTAAAGCATGTTTTATTCTGATGCTGCTGCTTTCTGCAGGCATTGCCCAGGCCCAGGAGCTACCCAAAATTGGGGTAACCTTCAGCGGAGGCGGAGCAAAAGGCCTGGCACACGTTGCCTACGTTCAGGCTATGGAGGAAGCCGGTTTGTATCCGGATTATATTACCGGAACCAGTATGGGTGCCATTGTTGGGGCTTTGTGGGCGGCCGGCTACACCGGTGAGGAGATGGAAGCACTGGTAACCAACATCAACTGGAATACGGTTTTCAGTCAGCGACCGCCACTGACTAAAATTCCCATGCTGCAAAAAGAACATTCCGGAACCTTCCCGCTGATCCTGTCCGCCGACAGCACCGGTATCGATGTTCCATCGGCTATTTTTGAAGCACAGGAAGTCTGGTTTATCCTTTCGGATTATTTCTTCCACACCCATGATGTCCGAAGTTTTGATGAGCTCACTATTCCCTTTGCCTGCGTGGCTACTGACCTGTATACCGGTGAAGCGCACATCATGAAAGAGGGCGATCTGGTTTCGGCTGTACGATCCAGCATGGCTATTCCTTCGGTTTTCTCACCCATCAAGAGGGATGATAAAATACTGGTGGATGGCGGTTCTGTAATGAACTTTCCGGTGCGACTGGCGAGGGATATGGGCGCAGACTTTGTGATCGGACTGAGCGTGTCCGATCCACAGGAAAACCTGGATGAGGACATGACCCTGCTCGATATCATGCTTCAGCTGGGCACAGTTCAGAATACCGTGGACTATGAAAAGGAAAAGGAATTTACCGACCTCTTTATCGATAATGAGGTGGAGGGATACGAAATTGCTGATTTTTCCAGAGCTAAGGAAATTCTGGAGCAAAGCAAAATAGATGCCCGGGAATGGGTTAAACGCTTCAGTGAAATAGCTGATAGCCTCGGTTCTGATAAGAAGGCTCGAAGGTCGGGTATTCGGAAGGATGAAATTTACATTGCATCCATAGAGATTAACGGACTGGATGCCGAACAGCGAGCACAGTTTCTGCGCTACAGCGAGCTGAAACCGGGCAGGACCTACGGAAAGGATGAGCTGATTTCCTCCCTCCGCAATATGTATTACACCAAGAATTATAAATACATCCGCCATTCCTTTTCTGAATCACCCAACACCGGTTATGTGCTGCATCTGGATATGAAACCCTTTTCGGACACTTCACTGGGGCTGGGTTTCAATTACCAGAGTTTTACGGATATCAGTTTACTTTCCCAGTATTCAAAGCTGGATCTGCTGTTCAATCACACCAGCCTAGCTTTGCAGGCGGCCTGGTCGCGCAATCCCCGCTTCAGGATTAATTATGACTGGTCGGTGGGGCAAAACCGCCGAAACACACTGCGCCTCTACGGCACACACAGCCGCATCGACTTTCCGGTATATCAGGCCTTTGATGAAATCAACCGTTTCCGGAACCTGAACTGGGAGGGTGGATTGCAGTATTGGTGGAACCTGAGCTCTACCGCTGCGCTGGGTATCGGCAATGCCTGGTATCTGCAGCAGTTCAAGCCGGAGATCGGCGTGAATAACAGAGTGAATGGCAGTTCCAGGGGCAACATCGCCAGGGGAGAAATCAGGATTAATAGCCTGAATCGCAATGCCTTTCCGGAAAAAGGAAAACGCATTCACATTATGCATGAAACCTACTATAACCAGACTATCACCTCCGGTTATTTCGAATATGCCGCAAACGGAATAATCATAGATGCCACAATTCCTGCTCCGGATCCGCCTGAATTTTTTCATTCCATGCAACTGAGTGCTGAAGGCTATGCCAATCGGGGCCGGTTTACTACCATGCTGCATCTGCAGGCTGGACAGCAGTTTAATTCTGAAGCCGGACTGTTAAACTACTTCCGGGTAGGAGGGGATGTTCGGGTCATCGACCATCAGATTCTCTTTACCGGTTTGCAGGAGCATACGGTGAATACCACTTCCATCGCCGCCGCAACCTACGGTTTTCAATACCGCTTGGGATCCTCCTTCTATGCCCAGCTTAAGGGTAGCCTGGGTTTCAGGGATATTTATGTGGAGGAGGAATTTAACCTGGATCGTCGGCTTTCAGGAGTATCGGCCACGCTGGGCAATCTTTCGGTTATTGGTCCGGCTAGTGTATCCCTCTTTATCAATACTGAAACCGGGGCCGTCAATTCATATCTGAATATCGGGTTCAATTTTTAGCCGCTTTCAAACGGCTGATCATATAAAACATTTCGGCGGCAATTTGCCTGCAGCGTTCATCATAAGTGGCGGCTTCCTCATCTGTACCGTCTGAGACTTTTGGATCGATGTAATTAACCGACGCCCGGTACTCAGCTCCAGGAATGAATGGGCAATTCTCATCCGCATCCGAGCAGGTCATGATAGCCGCAAAACCGGAATGGGGATTGGATGGGTAATCGAAGGTTTTGGAGAAGGCAATGAGCGGAAGGTGACTGTCCGAATAATGCACCCGGTATTCGGGGTTATCTCCTCCGGGATTTTCAATCCGGAATCCTGCTCTTTCCAGTGCAGACGCCGCTCTGGGATTGAATGCAGTGGCTTCGGTTCCGCCGGAATAGGTTTCGATGTGATCCACTCCAAAATGTGCGGCTGCAGTAGCGGTCCAGATCTGTGCCAGATGGCTGCGTCGGCTGTTGTGGGTACAGATGAAATTCAGCTTAACGGTGTCACCATTACTCAGCTTTTGATCGATGTAAGTGGCAACCTCCCCAAGCAGTTCTTTCCGGGTATCGGGAATCTCAGCGAATGCATTTTCAAGTTCCGACAGGTATGTTGTTAGTTCGGAATACATGTTTAACTGCATATTTCAGCAACAACCCGATCCGGGCGTGCACTTGGGGTCAAAAATCACTTTCGAATCTGAGGCTTCCTGAACAGTCTGCTCATTCTGTGCTGTCAGAACAGCCTCAGGTTTGCGGGCAAAGACGGTAATGCTGTAAATACCGGTTCCGCCATTATTAAAGTCATCGATTTCATCCTTTGAAAGATACTGTGCCAGGATGTCGTCCGGTATTTCGATGGGTTTTTGCTTCTGAATGGTGATGTCCCCGAAACCCCTTTCCTGAATATGCAGGATGTATTCATCCTTTTGAATGGCACCGGCCACACAGCCGGCATACATTTCGGCATCCGAACGTAGGGCATCCGGAAGCTCACCTTCCAGAACAATATCCGATATACTGAAATGTCCGCCGGGTTTAAGAACCCTGAAAATTTCGCTGAAAACCTGACCTTTGTCCGGAACCAGATTCAAAACACAATTGCTCACAATCACATCCGCAGTATTATTATGAACCGGAAGATTTTCAATATCACCATAACGGAACTCAACATTGTTGTAGCCCAGTTTGTCCGCATTTAATCTTGCCCGATTGATCATGGCCTCGGTAAAATCTACCCCGATAACCTTTCCCTTACCTCCGGTCACATGCCGGGCAACAAAACAGTCATTACCCGCACCGGATCCCAGATCAATAACCGTATCACCCGCATTAATGTGGGCAAACTCGGTAGGCAAGCCACAACCAAGGCCAAGGTCAGCTTCTTCATTATATCCCTGCAGGCCGGAGTAGTCATCCGTCATGATGTTATACACTTTGGTGGAAGCTCCACCGGCACCGCAGCAGGACCGGGCGTTATAGTCGGATCCCTGTTCACTGATCTGACTGTATTTTTGTCGGACGGTTTCTTTGAGTTCTTCGGCTTTCTTTGTTTGCATATGCCTTAGCAGCAGTCTTTTGAGTAATGATCGGTTATCTGATTAATGACCGGAAGGGCAATGCTCTTAAGATGTTCTATTCCGATGGGGTCCAGGCAATAGCACACACGTACTCCATCAATTTCCCCTTTTATAAGGCCTGCGGACTTCAGCACCTTTAAATGCTGTGAAACGGTAGACTGGGCAAGGGGGAGTTCATCGGTGATGTCACCGCAAATGCAGCTTTGCCGTCTGCTTAGCAAATTAAGGATGGCAAGGCGTGCCGGATGAGCCAGAGCTTTCATAAGTGCAGCTATTTTTGTCTGCTCGGCTGAGAAAGTAAGCGAGCCTGTTGTGGTCATTTAATCGTTTATCGTAGATTTACGATGAAAGTAGAAAAGGATTGACCCAATAAAAAGGCTACACCCGCTTTTTCTTCCAATCAGACAGAATGCGAAAAGGGAATTTTGAGTTGTTAGGATGTAGAATAATCAATCATACATGAATTAAATCTATGGATGCCCTTATCAGCCTTATGGAACAAACCCAGGTCCTGGTTGCTGTGATCGGACTGGTGGTCTTGCTGCTGCTGGAGCAGGCCCATCCCTTTTTTGATTTCTTTCAGGGTTCCCTGAAGAAGAAGGGTGCGCACTTTATTGCCAATCTTTCGCTGGGTTTTGTGAATGCTTTGCTGATTGCCCTTATTTTCACCGGCCTCTGGCTGTGGGCGGCTGAATGGGCCAATGATCATAATTTCGGCATCCTGAACTGGCTAAATCTGCCGGTGTGGGCCAGGGTCATCGGAGCTGTACTGCTGATGGATACCTGGACATACTTCTGGCATCGTATGAATCACAGCATCCCTCTTTTCTGGCGTTTTCACCGGGTGCACCATGCCGATCCGAATATGGATGTGAGCACAGCCAGCCGTTTTCATACCGGTGAAATTATTTTCTCTTCATTGCTTCGTATTCCTGTTATTATGCTCATCGGACTGGAACTCTGGGAGCTGCTGGTTTACAGCACCCTGCTGGTTGTGGTGGTGCAGTTTCATCATGCAAACATCGGCCTGCCGGATAGAGTCGATCGCATACTGCGATGGTTTATCGTAACCCCCGGGATGCATAAAGTGCATCACTCACGCTGGCAGCCTGAAACCGATTCCAATTACAGTTCACTGTTCTCCTTCTGGGATCGCCTCTGCCGCACCTTCCGTACCCATGATCCCCTCAACGAAATACAGCTGGGCCTGGACGAATTTGATACCGATTCAGACCAGCAGATATCAGGATTATTCAGCATGCCGTTCAGGAGAGGAAGAGAAAAATCAGGGTAAATCAGACTTAATGCTCTCTTCATTTTGAGGATCTGAAATTAAGGTACTGTTAAAATTTCCTTAAGAGTTTTACTGAATTAAGTCTGGTATTTCTGCTCATGCCACTATAAAAAGTATATACAACAGAAATTTTTGCGGAATAAAAAACCCGATTCATTCCAGATCGAAAAATAACCGATAAGACTTGAAAAAGGCTTATTAAGTCCAGAAAAGCGCTTACAATCGGGCTTGTATATCTCTTGTATATGTTGTAATTCTATGGGGTGAAAATTAATGTTTGACTGATCAGTTTCAATTCTGTGGATTAATATTCAATGAGTTGATGCGAATTATTAAGAAAGAGGATATTTAGAATGAATATTAAAAAGACCTTTCTAACTTTTTTCCAAATCGCCATTCTCTCAACGGCCTTGATGGCTCAATCACAGGAAGTCAGAGTAGTTAACACTTCCGAGGGCTGGAAAATGACGATCGATGGTGATCCCACCATCATCAACGGGATGAACTGGGATTATTTTCCGAGGGGCACCAATTACAGCTACAGCCTCTGGAACCAGTCGCCCGAGCTTATCAAAAAAGCACTGGATGAAGAAATGGGTATGCTCAAGAATATGGGCGTAAACGCTATTCGGGTATATACCGGCATTCAGCCTGAATGGATTACCTATATCTATGAGAACTACGGAATCTACACCATGCTGAATCATTCCTTTGGGCGGTATGGCCTTACCATCGATGGAGCGTGGATTGCCAATACGGAGTATTCCGATCCGAGAGTAAAGAAACTGCTCATGGCTGAAGTCACTGAAATGGTTGAAACCTACAAAGATACTCCCGGCCTGCTGCTTTACCTGCTTGGTAATGAAAATAATTACGGTCTTTTCTGGGAGGGAGCGGAAACCGAAGACATCCCTATAGAAGACAGGAAATCTACCATTCGTGCTGAGGCCATGTACAAGCTTATGAATGAGGCGACGGTAGCCATGAAAGCCATTGATACCACACACCCTATTTCTATTTGTAATGGCGACCTGTTGTTTCTGGACCTGATTGCTGAACAAGCTCCTGATGTGGATATACTGGGCATCAATGTTTACCGGGGTATTTCTTTCACTGATTTATATGACCAAGTGCGTGATGAATATGGTAAACCGGTTCTGCTGACTGAGTTCGGTTCTGATGCCTTCAATGCACAAACGCTGAGTGAGGATCAGGAAGCACAGGCCTATTACCAGAGAGGAAACTGGATGGAGATCTATGAAAATGCGGCCGGCATGGGCGGAGCAGATAACTCCCTTGGCGGTTTCACCTTTCAGTTTTCAGATGGCTGGTGGAAATACGGACAGACCGAAAATCTGGACGTGCATGATATCAATGCTTCATGGGCCAACGGCGGCTATCAGTTCGATTTTGTTGAGGGAACCAATAACATGAATGAAGAGTGGTTTGGTATTGCGGCAAAAGGACCAACCAAGGTGGATGGAACCTATGAGCTTTTCCCACGTGCGGCTTATTATGTATTGCAGGAAGCGCACAAATTTGATCCCTTTGCAGACGGAGCTACACGCGGCAGTCTCATGCAACACTTTGCAAATATCTCCCTTCAGGATGCTAAGCTGAAAGCCCGGGCCGATAAAGCCGCTCTGGTTAGTAATTCCGGCGGGGCCATAAAACTAAGTCGTTTCACGGCCGACTTCCGGACCTATAACACCGGTGGAAGTCTTATTACCACTCCTGAGGATGCGGATCCAACGGCCAATGTATTTCCCGATCAGCAGGGTTTTGATCACCTGCAGTCTTTTTATGTAGGGGTAGAAGCCAATCCGGCGCCCAACATCCGGGCCAATGTTACCGCGAATATTCTCGGGAATGTTCCGCAAAATCCCATTGATGAAGTGTTCTTTGAGAACCGAGGCCGGCCGGTAAGAGTAGAAGGGGCAAATGGCGAAACCACCCTTTTCTCCGAAAACCGCCTGATGATTTACAGCGCTGATTACAGCTGGAATGAGGAATATTTTGACCTTACCGGTTTTTACCGGACCGGGCATTATCACTGGGGCTACGAAGGTGATTTCTTCGGCCTCTATCCGGAAGCCAATTACGGACCAAACATTGACCTCTATAATGGTATTGCACCTTTCGGAGTTGAGGTTGAAGGTAAGAAGCAGCTATCCGGTTTCAAGGTTGCATTCGGACCGGAACTCTGGTGGGGAGCCAACCCGGCTGTATTACTGAAATACTCAACAGAGCTGGGTAAAACCGCTGTTACCGGTATTCTTCATGAAGACCTTCAGCAGCAGGGACAGACCAACAGTTCCTTTGCGGTTCCTCAACCTAAAACAAGAAGGGTGAGTTTGTATGCACAGCGCGAATTCGGAAAGCTGGGCGTGGAAGCCGGTGGTTTATGGGCCGGTCAGCCGCTAAACGGACGTGAATTTCAGCTGGTTCGGGAGCGCGCGGATGGCAGTTATGATGTTTTTGTGGATGAAATTGGCCCGGAAGATAACTGGGGTGGTAAACTGAAGCTGACTTATGAAGGAGGACGCTTTAACTGGTACGCACAGTCTGCGGTAATGGGTCTGGTTGCCGGTGGTGCCACCGCTGATCCTACTCAAACCTTCACCGGCTGGATGCTTAAAGACAGTCAGAGTAGTAATCAGTATAACTTCCTTTCAGGTTTCACCTATACTTTCGGAAACTTTCAGGTGGCACCGAACTTTCTGTGGCAGCAGCCTATTGAAGGTCCGGTACCCTCAGATGCAGTAGCTCCGGCCCGAGCCCGGAATATCCTGGATGATCCTTTCGTAGTGAGAGGCAACAGAGAACAGGTTGCTGGTGAGCTTCTGCTGACCTTTGACCCAACACCCGGTACCTGGATGTACGCCTGGGATTCAGATCGTTCTGAAGATTCTGAACTGGCTTTCAGCCTTGGATTTGTGTACCGCCACTTGCCAACCGAGCAGGATGCAGCCATTGGTATTCTGCCCGATGGCCGAACATTCTTCCCATTTGAAAGCTCAGCTCCGGCTGAAGATCTCTGGGAGGTTAACGCGAGAGTGGTAACCAAGCCAACCAAAGATTTCGGAATGGTAGCGCTGCTTTACAGAGGTAAGGCACAGGCCAACGGCAGCGATGCCAGGCTGGTGAATCGCTACGGAACCGATGTTCGCATGATCTACAAGAACATCAAGATGAATACCTTCCTCAAATTCAACGATTGGGGACCCTTTGACTATCACAGAGATTTTAACCTGACATTCCCGTTCCAGGCTATGCTGGATGTTTCGACCACGCTGGGTACGCCCGACTGGTTTGACCTGCCAACAACCCGCCTTGGGATTCGGGGTACATACCGTACA
The DNA here is from genome assembly GCA_964413935.1 of uncultured Balneolaceae bacterium. Taxonomy (GTDB): domain Bacteria; phylum Bacteroidota; class Rhodothermia; order Balneolales; family Balneolaceae; genus CAYPTY01. Next base: position 30,202 of record CAYPTY010000007.1, read on the forward strand.
CTGGATGACTTCTCACCTAGATATGCACCTACTTACGTGCTGGATCCATCTGGTGAATTTGTGCCGGATCCCACCGCTATTGGTTTCGACAATGGCGTGGAATGGGAGTTCCGTACCTACATCCAAATTGATATCAGAAATTAAATTGAGGCGAGTAATATGATTACGCAAAGAAAAAAAATTACAAACCTGAGCCTGGGAACAGCCCTTTTGCTTCTGCTGGTAATCGCAGGATGTGAGCGGTCTGTGGATTCCCTTGAAGAAGCTACCTACCCTGCGAATCCGGACGTATTTATTGACGGATTTAGCGGAGGACTGGAGTACGCGGTATTTACCGGCACCGTACCTGAAGCTTTTCAGGTGGATGAGGATGTAACCTATGACGGTTCAGCCGCTTCTATGAGATTTGATGTTCCGGATGCCGGTGACCTCAGAGGCGCTTTTGCAGGAGGTGCTTTTTTCGTTCAAGGTGGAAGGGACCTCTCCGGATTCAACGCATTAACCTTTTATGTACGTGCCACACAATCAGTAGAGCTGGGCACCCTCGGATTTGGCGTAGATCTTGGCGCTAACCGAAATAATGCCTCTGTTACCAATGTCCGGGTAAATACTGCATGGGAAAAAGTGATCATTCCCATCCCGGATCCTGAAAGGCTGACCCAGGAGCGAGGCCTGTTTTATTATGCATTTGGTCCGATCGGAGAGGATGGCAGTGGTTATTCTGTCTGGATTGATGAAGTGAAATACGAAAACCTGGGTACCATCGGTCAGCCTCGTTATTCCATATTGAACGGGGAAAACCAGACCACCAATACCTTCGAAGGCGTGCAAACCAGCATCAGTGGTTTGCAGACATTATACAATCTCCCGAACGGACTCGACCAGGCTGTGAATACCTCTGTTGCCTATTTTGATTTCGAATCATCAAACCAAGCCGCAGCCACGGTTGACGAAAACGGAAATGTAACCGTAGGACCAAGCGGTACCGCTGTGATAACCGCATCCGTTGGAGGCATTGATGCCGCTGGCTCACTTACGGTAACTTCACAGGGTCCCTTCCAGTTTGCACCCGTTCCAACTGAAGATCCGGACGATGTAATCTCCATTTTCAGTGATGTGTACGATAATGTGCCGGTTGATTTCTACAACGGATTTTATGCTCCGTTCCAGACCACCACTTCCGCTGATTTTGAAGTGAACGGCGATAACATCCTGAACTACGAGAACTACAATTTTGTGGGTATAGAGTTCAACCAAAATGTACCTACCATTGACGCCACTGAAATGACTGAGCTTACGATGGATATCTTTATTCCGGATGCATTCCCATTCGGCTCCAATATTGATATCCGCCTTGTGGACGCCGGTTCAGATGGCAGTATAGGCGGCGGAGATGATTCAACCGTATCCTATACCATTTCAACTTCGCTGACTTCCAACCCCATTATGGTGCAGGCTCAGTGGCTTCAAGTAAATATTGATATTACGGGGCTAGCCAACCGTGATAACCTTGGACAGATTATCTTTGCAAGCGATAACCCGCAAAGACCGAGCAGTTTCTACGTAGATAACATCTATCTGCGCAGATAATACACATTCATTAAGAAAGGATATGACAATATGTATATCAGAATTTTATCAGTACTTATAGTTTTTGCAATGATCGCGGTTTCCTGCGATCCGAGTCAGAATCAGGAACTCGACCGTCCGGTTTATGAACTGACCTGGAGCGACGAATTCAACGCAGCTGCCGGCACTTCGGTCGATACCACAAACTGGAATTTCGACATCGGAAGAGGCATAAGCGGCTGGGGAAACCAGGAGCTGCAGTATTACACCGACCGTGTTACCAATGTGGTGCAGGACGGTAATGGTAACCTGGTAATTACGGCCCTGTCAGAATCTTTCAGCGGGGCTTCCTACACCTCCGCACGCATTAATACCAAGGATAAATTTGAGCAGGCTTATGGCCGTATAGAAGCATCCATCATCACTCCGTATGGACCTGGTATATGGCCGGCTTTCTGGATGCTGGGCAGTGATATTGACGAAGTTGGCTGGCCGCAAACCGGTGAGATCGACATCATGGAACTTCGTGGCCAGCTTCCCAATGTGATTGCCGGTTCACTGCACGGACCGGGGTACTCTGCCGGAAATGCCATCACTCAGTCATACGCGCTGGAAGATGGGCGCTTTGATTCCGATTACTTTCTATATGCCGTTGAGTGGACTCCCAACAAAGTGGATTTCTTTGTCAATGACTTCCTCTATAACCGAATTACCCGCAGCGATGTGGAGGAAACCGGTGGTGAATGGGTGTTCGACAAGCCTTTTTATATCCTGCTGAATGTAGCTATAGGTGGAAATTACGTTGGACCACCTTCACCGGATACTCCATTCCCTCAGCAAATGGTAGTGGATTATGTGCGTGTATACCGGGAAGCAGACTGATAAGAGTACTATCGGTCTGGGGGACTTTTAACTATTCAATAAATCATATTTAAAGTGGCTGTCACTTTCGAAGAGCTTAATAACGAATCCTGGCTCAAAATTCCTGACTATGATACTCAGCGACCCTTTTTCATGAGTATAGTCAGTGATTCTAATCACTGGATGTTCATTTCATCAAACGGGGGGTTAACGGCAGGTCGCAAAAATGCAGACTTTGCACTCTTTCCTTATTACACCGATGACAAACTCACTGAACTGGCGCACACTACAGGGAGCTGCACGGTATTTCAGGTTTTACTGAACGGTGAAACACGCTTGTGGGAGCCCTTTTCTGATCGAATGGCTGGAACCTATACAATCAGCCGTACACTGTACAAAAACAGACTGGGCAACAAGGTGATGTTTGAAGAAATGAATCACGACCTTGGCCTTCGTTTCCGGTACGAATGGAATTCCAGCAACCGCTATGGTTTCGTAAAAAAGTCCAGTTTAATCAATGAATCCGGAAGCAATGTAAGGATATCCGTGCTCGACGGTATTCAGAATATCATGCCCCATGGAGTGAGTGGAGAATTGCAGATGCGGGTCAGCAATCTGGTTGATGCCTATAAGCGAAGTGAACTGCATGCAGAGTCCGGGCTTGGCATGTTTGCACTCAGTGCCATTATCGTGGATAAAGCTGAACCAAGTGAAGCCCTGAAAGCCAATGTAGCCTGGTCGCTAGGCCTGGAAAACCCCAATTACCTGCTGTCATCCCTGCAGCTTGACGACTTCAGAAATGGGAAAAGCATTGATCAGGAAGAAGACGTCAAAGGAGATAAAGGCAGCTACTTTGTACACACAGAGCTTGATCTTTCGCCGGATGGTGAAGAAAACTGGCTTATTGTCGCCAATGTAAATCAGAATCAGTCCGGGGTTATTGAACTCATCGATCAGATTGAACAGGATGAAGACCTTTCGCAAAAAGTATTATCTGATATCGAAAGCGGCAGTCAGAAACTCATTCAGCTCATCGCTGCATCTGACGGGCTTCAGAAAACAGCAGATCCGCTGGCAGACACCCGCCACTATTCGAATACGCTCTTCAACATTATGCGCGGCGGAATTTTTGACCGGGGCTACATCATCGAAAAAGAGGACTTCAGCAATTATCTTCGGAATGCAAATAAGGAAGTCTATAACCGGAGTGCGAATTTCCTGAATACACTGGAAAAGGAATTCAGTAAATCACATCTGGAAGATGAGCTGGCAAAAAGCGGAGATGCGGATCTCATCAGGCTGGCAAAGGAATACCTCCCCCTGAAATTCAGCAGAAGACACGGAGACCCGAGCAGGCCCTGGAACCGGTTTTCAATCAATACGCATTCAGAAATCGACGGGTCCAAGATCCTGGATTATGAAGGCAACTGGAGAGATATTTTCCAGAACTGGGAAGCGCTGGTTTATTCCTACCCTGAATTCATCGAAGGTATGATCTTTAAGTTCCTGAATGCCAGCACCTTTGATGGATATAATCCTTACCGAGTTACAAAAGACGGCTTTGACTGGGAGACCATTGAACCCGACGATCCCTGGTCATACATAGGCTATTGGGGAGATCATCAGATCATCTATCTGCTCAAATTCCTGGAGTTTTATCATAACTATGAGCCGGAGGCATTCCGGCAGCTGTTTGCCAAAAAATTGTTTGTATATGCCAACGTACCGTACAGGATTAAGTCTTATGAAGACATACTGAAAGATCCCAAAGACACCATAGACTTTGATCATGAGTCGAATCATCAGATCAGGCAGAAAGTCTGGGAATCAGGTGCTGATGGAGCCCTGCTCAGAGGGCAGTCGGGTGAAATTCATCACGTCAATTTCATTGAGAAAATCCTGGCAACGGTTCTATCCAAGGTATCTAATTTCATTCCTGAAGGGGGTATCTGGATGAATACCCAGCGCCCGGAGTGGAATGATGCCAATAATGCACTGGTCGGTAATGGCGTTTCGATGGTTACGCTCTGTTATCTGCGGCGATTTCTGAAATTTTTTGAGGGAGTGACTGCGGAATCGGGCATCGAAGAAATTGAGATATCCGATGAAGTTGGGGGATTTTACGAAAACCTGCTGAAGGTATTGAAGGATAATGAAACCGCGCTTTCATCCGGTTTCGACGATCGTATCCGTAAAGAAATTACAGATGGACTGGGCACAGCCGGCAGCAACTTCAGAAATCAGGTCTACGATTACCAATTCAGCGGCCGTACAAGGACAGTGAAGCTGCAAAGTATCATGGAATTCACCAGGCTGGCCCTGAATTTTATGGAGCATTCGATCCGGGCAAATAAGCGTGATGATGATCTCTATCATGCCTATAACCTGATGAGTGTAAAGGGCGAAGGAATAAGTATTGACCATCTGGATGAAATGCTGGAAGGGCAGGTGGCCGTATTGAGTTCAGCTTATCTCAGCCCGGAAGAATCTGTCCGCGTTCTGGATGCCCTGAGAAGAAGCAGGCTCTACAGAGAAGACCAGAATTCGTATATCCTTTATCCAAATAAGGATCTGCCCGGATTCCTCGAGAAAAATAACATCCCTGAACAGGCGGTTTCCAATTCAAAATTACTCAGTAAACTGGTTTCAGATGGCAACCTCCGCATACTGAACCGGGACATTAAAGGCGGATACCACTTTAACGGAAATTTCAAGAATGCCAACGACCTGAAGCAGGCTCTGAATGAGCTCAGAGGCACACAATATGCAGACCTTGTGGATGAAGAAGAGGAACAGATTCTGTCTGTGTTCGAACAGGTCTTCAATCACAAGGCATTTACCGGGCGTTCAGGTACTTTTTTCGGATACGAAGGGCTGGGATCCATTTACTGGCATATGGTATCCAAGCTGCACCTTGCAGTAACCGAGGTATGCATCAGTGCAACCCAGAATAACACAGATTCGGGTATTCTGAAGAAACTCTTCGAACATTTTGATGAAATAGGGGAAGGAATTGGTGTGCATAAATCGCCTGAGCTGTATGGTGCATTCCCGACCGATCCTTATTCCCACACACCAAACCACCGTGGCGCACAGCAGCCCGGAATGACCGGCCAGGTCAAGGAAGACATTCTGGTTCGTATTGCCGAACTGGGTGTTTTTATTGAAAACGGCCAGCTAACTTTTAACCCAATCCTGCTGAAAAAATCGGAATTCCTGTCCGAAGACTCGGTATTTGAGACCGTTACTGCTGATAACGAAAACCTTGCCCTGCATCTGCAGTCGGATATGCTCGGTTTTTCATGCTGTCAGATACCGGTAACCTATAACATCGGGGATTCAACTGAAGTTGAAATTGAATTGATGGATGGCAGCCGAGAACGCTTTGAGGGCTGTAAAATCAATGAAAAACTATCACGTCACATTTTTCAGCGGACAGGAACTATAAGGCGAATCACGGTCTCAATTCCTGAACAGCAGCTGAGGTAAATATGAAACCTGCATTTTATTTCTATCTGATATTACTCTTGTGCATCAGCAGCATTGCCTGCAATAATTCTTCATCAGACACTATGACATCAAAGCAAATAACAGCGAAAGAGATCCTGGGTAATCCTGAATACAGGGCCATTGCCTATGGCGGATATAGAGATACTACCCTGGATGTACAGCCAACCGTAGCCGAACTTAAAGAAGACATGAGAATTCTTTCAGCCCTCGGCATCAAAATCATCCGTACCTACAAAGTGTACCTGGATGAAGCCGAAAATCTCTGTATAGCAATCCGGGAATTGAGAGAAGAGGACCCGAATTTTGAAATGTACATGATGATGGGCGCCTGGATTGATGCAAAGTACGCCTGGACCGATCATCCTGAGCGCATCCGCTATGAAGATGCACCCCGCAATCAGGAAGAAATCAAAAAAGTAATCCGGCTGGCTAATGAATACCCGGACATCGTAAAAATCATAGCCGTTGGTAACGAAGCGATGGTTCACTGGGCTACCGAATACTATGTTGACCCCGAGATTATCCTGAACTGGGTAGAATACCTGCAGGACAAGAAAGAAAAGGGAGAACTTCCAAAAGATGTCTGGATTACTTCATCCGATAACTTTGCCTCCTGGGGCGGAGGTGATCCGGTGTACCATACGGAAGATCTGAATGCACTCATCCGGGCGGTGGATTACATCTCGCTGCATACCTATCCCATGCACGACACCCACTACAATCCCATGTTCTGGGGAGTGCCTGAAGAGGATGCCGGACTCAGCCCGAAGGAAATTATTGACAATTCCATGACCCGCGCCAGAGATTATGCCATTGCGCAGTACGACAGTGTTGTCAGCTACATGAAAAGCCTGGGTGTGGACAAACCCGTACATATCGGTGAATCAGGCTGGGCTACCATTTCCAACGAGTTTTATGGGGCCTCAGAAGCCCGTGCCATCGATGAATACAAAATGGCCAGATACCACGATCTGATGCGTGAATGGACCGATGAAAATAACATCAGCCTTTTCTACTTCGAAGCTTTTGATGAACAGTGGAAAGATTCGGCCAATCCAGACGGTTCAGAAAACCATTTTGGTTTGATCACCCTGAAATCGCAGGCTAAATATGTGTTGTGGGACGAAGTGGATAAAGGGGTGCTTGATGGCCTGACCCGTGATGGAAAACCCATCACTAAAACCTTTGACGGCGATTTTGATAAAATGTGGGAGACCGTGCTGGTTCCTCCATCCGAAGATGAAATTATGTCACGCGTGGGAGCCGCTCAATAATATGTACCGATTTTCAGCAATCATCATATCAGTCATTCTAATTGTATTCAGCATGAGTTGTACAGGTTCAGATAAACTAGATTTTGAAGTCTATGAAACCTCAGCTGAAGGCAATAAACTCACGAAACTGAACAGCTTTGCAGATGCAGACAGCGTCATTCAGGTAAATCTGGATCCGGAAGAAACCTATCAGAAGATCACAGGGATCGGAGGATCCTTTACCGAAGCATCAGCCTATCTGTTGAATCAAATGAGCGGTGAAAATCGAAACCGTATACTCGAAGCTTATTTCGGTGATAGCGGAGCCCGTTATTCACTGACACGTACGCACATCAACTCCAGTGACTTTTCCCTGGGTAACTACTCCTACGCTCCCGAAAAGGATAAAGAACTCAAAAATTTCTCCATTGATGAAGATCGGGATGACATCATTCCAATGATCAGGGATGCAATGGAAATCTCAACCGATGGCTTTAAAGTCATGTCCTCACCCTGGACAGCTCCACCCTGGATGAAGGACAATAAAGACTGGAAGGGTGGTAAGCTGCTGCCTGAATACTATGATACCTGGGCTCTCTTCTTTTCAAAATACCTAACGGCTTATGAGGAAGAGGGTATTGATGTTTGGGCAATTACCGTAGAGAATGAACCTCTGGGCAATGACAGCAACTGGGAAAGCATGCATTACACACCCGAGGAAATGAATGAGTTTGTGAAAAATCACCTCGGCCCCAGACTGAATGACGATGGACATGAGGATGTGCTCATTTTCGGATACGACCAGAATCGCGAACCGGAACTCATTGAATGGGTAGACGGGATGTTTGATGATGAAGATGCCGCCCGATATTATGATGGTACTGCCGTTCACTGGTACGGTTCTACCTATGAGATTTTTGCCGATGAATTGCAGTATGCGCACCAAAAGGCGCCGGATAAATATTTAATCCAGACCGAAGCCACTGTGGATGGGATTAAGCCAAGGTGGAAGGATGAGGAAGACTGGTACTGGGCAAAGGAGGCCACCGACTGGGGATATACCTGGGCACCGGAAGACCGGAAATACCTGCATCCCAAATATGTTCCCGTATTCAGATATGCCCGTGATATCATTGGCAGTCTGAATAACTGGGTAGACGGATGGATTGACTGGAATATGGTACTCGACCGGGAAGGCGGCCCTAACTGGGCTCAGAACTGGTGTAATGCCCCGGTGATTGTGGATCCGCAGGCCGATGAAGTATACTTCACACCCTTGTATTACACTATGGCGCATTTCAGCCGTTACATCCGTCCGGGTGCAGTCCGCATAGGACACAGCTTTGAAGACGATGAGCTTTTACTTACTGCCGTTAAGAATCCGGACGGAATTATTGCAGTGGTAATGCTCAATCAGGGCGAAAAGCCAAAAGGGCTGAGTATTGAGCTCAATGGAAAATCAGCAACATTTGCTATAGCCGGAAAAGCGGTTCAAACCGTGGTGATTTATAATGAAGGCTGAGAAGGTTCAAATGGGAATGTATAAATCGGAGTATTATGTCTAAACATGAAACACTGGCCAAGGATCGGGTACCACTGGTACAGAAGTTTTCTTTTGGTACCGGCCATTTTGTACTGAATCTGCTGCCGGGAGCTCTGGGAATTTTTATGTTCTTTCTGCTCACCGCCTTTGGCATGGATCCCTTTCTGGCTGGTTTATTAGGTGGCCTGCCAAGGATTTTTGATGCCATCACGGATCCTATTATGGGATTCATCTCAGATAACACCAACACCCGATGGGGCAGACGCCGTCCCTATATTTTCATAGGAGCTATTCTTTCCGGTATCTTTTTCATTCTGCTCTGGCAGCTTGACGAAAATAATTCCCAGACTTACAACTTCTGGTACTTTCTGATCATGTCGATGGTCTTTCTGGTTGGTAACACCATGTTTGCCACCCCGCTTATCGGGCTGGGATACGAAATGACCACAGATTATAATGAGCGAACCCGATTGATGGGTTTCTCTCAGACTCTGGGACAATTTGCCTGGATGATTGTTCCCTGGTTCTGGGTTGTCATTGCAAACCCGGATCTGTTTGAAAGTCAGGCCCAGGGTGTCAGGGAATTATCCTTTCTGGTTGGCGGAGCCTGTTTATTGCTGGGTTTACTGCCGGCTATATTCTGTCAGGGAATTGATTCATCCCATATTGCTAACCGTAAAGAAATTACCTTCAAAGCACTGGGTTCCAATGTGGCTGATCTCTTCAAGAGCATTGTTGAGGTTTCCAGAAACAAACCCTTTGTGAAATTATGCGGGGCCACTTTCCTTGTTTTCAACGGATTCCAGCTGGTGGCATCCTTCAGTTATTTCATCATCGTGTTTTACATGTTTAACGGAAGCTACGAGATGGCCGGAAACTGGCCGGCCTGGTTCTCAACGATTACTGCGGTTGCCACGGCCTTCCTGGTTATCCCCATTATTACCTGGATGTCCAATAAAATCGGCAAAAGAAAGGCATTTATCGTGTCTACAGCCATTTCAATCGTTGGATATTTGCTGAAATGGTGGGGATTCAATCCCGAAAACCCATGGCTTTTGTTTATGCCGATTCCATTCATGGCTTTTGGACTGGGCGGACTCTTCACACTTATGATGTCAATGACTGCTGATGTGTGTGACCTGGATGAACTGAACAACGGAATGCCCCGGAAAGAAGGGACCTTTGGCGCGATCTACTGGTGGATGGTGAAACTGGGGCAGGCACTGGCCCTTGTACTGGGCGGACTGGTTCTGAAACTGGTGGGTTTTGACCAGAATGCCTCAACTCAGACGGTGGAAACACTCACCAATCTGAGAATAGCCGATATTGCCATACCCGCTATCACGGCAGCACTGGCAATCTGGGTGATGTATAGCTACAACCTTACAGAAGAAAAAGCTAGACAAATTAAAGAAGAGCTTGTTGCGCGAAGAGGAGATCTCTGATGAATACCCAACACAAGCTGAATCATTTTAACAATCAATTATAAGCGTTATGTCATTCAGAGAAGAAAAATTCCTGAACTACAAGCAATCTGATGTTCTCACCAAGGTGAATTACCTGGAAGGTATATCAGAAGAAGATATTAAAAGCCTGTTTCATGAAGTGCTTAATTCAGGTATTCATGGCTTCTGCTTCAGCCTGTATGCGGATGGGCAGGGACCCGGCGACATTATTTCTGAAGAGCAGATCCGCAGGAGAATGGAAATCCTGAAGCCTCATACCACCTGGATCCGATCCTTTTCCACCACCGAGGGCAACGAGATCATTCCCCGGGTTGCGAAAGAGATGGGTATAAAAACACTGGTGGGCGCATGGCTTGGTGATGATCACGAAAAAAACCAGGAAGAGATGGACAACCTGGTTGAACTTTGTGAACAGGGCCTGGTCGATATTGCAGCAGTGGGCAATGAGGTTCTCTATAGAAAAGATCTTACCGAAGAGCAATTACTGGAACACATCCATAATGCAAAAGCCAGAATCAGCGGTATACCCGTTGGCTATGTGGATGCCTACTACGAATTTGCGACACGTCCAAAAGTAACCGAAGCTTGCGACATCCTGCTTTGCAACTGTTATCCCTTCTGGGAGGGTACCCACTTCAATGATTCATTCCATCACTTGCGGCAGATGTATGCTCTGGTAAATGGCGTAGCCGGCAATAAAAGAGTGGTAATTACTGAAACGGGCTGGCCAAGCGAAGGCGAAAGCCTGGGCGGTGCAGTTCCATCCGTTGAGAATGCCATGAAATACTTCATTAACACTAATATGTGGTCTCAGGATGATGACATTGAAATCTTCTATTTCTCATCCTTTGATGAATCCTGGAAAGTAGGTTCAGAAGGCTCAGTTGGAGCCTATTGGGGCATCTGGGATAAGAATGAAAAGCTTAAATACTGAAACTGAAACATAACCATAACTTCACTGATCAGAACTAAGGATCAGCTAAATACAAACAAAAAAACAACAGAATAAAACACAGCTACAACTCAAACAACAAAACACAAACACAATGAAACACTTATCAATTTTCGTACTGTTTCTGGTTTTTGCTTCAAATGCATACGGATTCTCATTTAATACCGATGCCCCGGAGCCTGAACTCAGAAACGAAAACGCCATGAGCCTGAGTATCGCGGCAAATGATTCTGCCCTATTTGCAGAACCATTTGATTCTGCAGGTACTGTGAATGGCTGGAATACTGCAGCTGACGCAAGTTCAAGACCGGAAGACATCACACTGGAATGGGCTTCGGATGCAGGTGTAGGAGCAAGCGGTGCCCTGAGATACGGTGCCACCAATGGCGACCCTTCAGCGGGTCGCGCATATATTCTGGAGAAAATCTTTTCCGGAGTAGACTTCCAGGGCAACACCGATGTTACCGTTTCGGTCTCCGTAAAAGCGGAAGCACTAAGCGGCGGAAACGTAACCGTACTAACTGACATCAATGGGTCAGTTGTTGAAATTCCTTCGCTTAATCCACAGCTAAGTGAAACTGAATTTGTAACCTTCACTTTTGATCACACAGCGATCTCCGAAACCGCAAATTCAGTTAAATTCCTGCTGAATATTGCAACCGGACCGGTTGAGAACCAGGGTGCAACCATCCTGATGGACGACATTCAGGTTACAGCGAATACCGGTGGTTCGGGCGGGGGTGGGGGAAGCTCCGATAACCTGCTCACCAATGGTGATTTCGAAGGCGGCGATGATGGCTCCTGGAGTGGGAATGCCCTGAACATCGTAACCGAAAACGGTAACAGCTTTAACTTTGCCGATGTTGAGACTGCGGGTAATCCCTTTGATGTGAACCTGAGCCAGGTACTTAACCTGACCGGAGACAAAGTCTATGAACTGTCTTTCACCGCCTCTACTTCAGATGGTAATGAAAGAACTATGGTTGCGGGCATTGGCCTCAATGTAGATCCGTTCACAGCAGCTACGGAAACCGTAACCCTTACACCGGGAGATTCCACTTACGTACTCACGCTCACTGCAACCGGAATTGGCGGCCCTGACAGCCGTGTACTTTTCGACATGGGAGCGGATACCGGTATCGTGGTTATCGATAATGTAGTACTGGTTGAAAGCACCGGTGATTCCGATGAATTACTCACCAATGGTGACTTTGAGTCAGGCGATGACGGTTCCTGGATCGGAAATGCCTTTAACATCCTCACCGATGGCGGCAACAGCTTTAACTTTGCCGATGTGGAAACCGCAGGTAATGCATTTGATGTGAATCTGAGCCAGGTTGTACCTATTACTCCGGGCGAAAGCTATACCTTCTCATTCGAAGCCGGTAGCTCCGGAAACGGACGCACCCTGGTTGTGGGTATCGGCCTTAACGAAGCACCTTTCTCTGCAAATGTTGAGACCATTACACTCACAGATTCACTGATGACCTACACCCTGGAGCTTGATGCAATTGACGATGGCACCAGCGCACCGTTTGGTAATGCCAGCAGCCGCGTGCTGTTTGACATGGGAGCCGATACCGGGGTTGTTGTGATTGATAATGTATCTCTCAAAGTAGGCAGCGGCGGCGGTGGCGGCGGCGGGATGTTAAATCCACCTGATGTGGCTGCCCCAACTCCTCCTGCCAGAGATGCGGCGGATGTAATTTCTATTTTCTCTGATGCTTACACCGATATCAATGTTGAGACATTCTCAGCAGGCTTCGATGATTCTGATGTAGAAGATGTTCAAATCGATGGAAATGCTACTAAGAAAATTTCTTTTGGCAATTTCATAGGTGTTGAATTCGTGAATGACAGACAAGATCTGACCGGAATGACACACTTCCACATCGATTTCTGGACATCCAAAGAAAATCTGGACGGAGCTGTTTTCATTCCAAAGCTTTCCAACTGGGCTGGAGGCAGCGGTGAAGCCAATGCACTGGAACTTACGATTACTACCGGATCCGATCCGGCAATCGTATCCGGTAGCTGGGTATCTGTGGATGTTAGACTGGACGACTTTACCGGTATTAACGGTAGCGGCCGCGAAGACATCGCTCAATTCCTGATTACCTCCAATCTTGGTGAAGTATTCGTAGATAATATCTACTTCTACAGTGAGGGTGGCGGCGGCGGATCAACCGGTGAAGAACTGCTTGCCAACGGAGATTTTGAAGCAGGCTCCGCGGATCCATGGTTCGTGAACTTCGGTGACGGTGTGCCTCTGCAGACCGATGGTGGTAATACCTTCTTCTTCGCCGATGTGGAAACTGCCGGTGATGCATTTGCAGTAAACCTGAGTCAGGTAGTACCCATCACACAAGGAGAGCTGTATACGCTATCTTTCACAGCCTCAAGTGCTGGAAACGGAAGAACCATGATTGCCGGTATCGGCCTGAATGAAGCTCCGTTTAACGCTGCAACTGAAACCGTTGAACTCACTCAGGGTGATTCCACCTATGTGATTGAACTGACAGCGGCAGATTTCGGTATTCCCAACAGTCGTGTACTCTTTGACATGGGCGCCGATACAGGTGTAGTTGTGATTGATAATGTTTCTCTGATCGAAGGAGAAGGAACTTCCAATGAAGAGGTGGAGGCATCCATTCCTACCGAAGTGACCCTCAATCAGAACTATCCGAATCCGTTCAACCCAACCACGAATATTTCCTTCAATATTCCACAGAGTTCCAATGTAACTCTTGAAGTGTTTAACATCACGGGTCAACGTGTGATGACACTGGTTGATGGTTTCAGACCTGCAGGTGAGCATCTGGTAACCTTTGATGCTACCAATCTTGCATCCGGTATTTACATTTACCGCATGATCGCAGGTAATTCTGTACAGGTTAGAAAAATGATGCTCATTAAGTAAGCAGAACCATTTGTTTACTGAATATAAAGCCCCGGCTTCAGGTCGGGGCTTTTTTTTAATTCATTACACTAAGCTGCATGCAAGTGTGCGGATTTTCATTTAACCTCAGAAGTATGCATCAGCATCTGTCTTTAATAAAAATCTTTACTGTTCTAAGTGGATTTCATTATCCGCTGACCAGTGTCCTTTTAACCTCAGAAATTGGAAATCAGGAAGTAGCAGATGCCGTTTATTCTGCTATGGTTGTTCCCTGGTATTTATCATGGTACGCCTTTCTGGTCTACTTTATTGCAGGTTTGGGCGTGCTTTTCCTGATTTATAAAATGCAAAAGCAGACTGTACAGCTTGTGGAGCAAAAACTGATGCAAAGCATGCGCAGTTCTGATGAAAAAGAGGCTGACAGAAAACTGAAACAATCCGAAACAGACGAGTTTATCTATAGATCGGAGATCAAAGAACTTAAAAAGAAACTAAGGTTAAAGACCATAGAACTGGCGGCCAAAGCAAAAGAATCTGACGAGCAAAAAGGGGTCATTTTTGAGATACAGGATAAGCTTGATGAGCTGGAAAAACATCCTGAATCCATGAGGAGCAGAGTGAATGAGATCAGGAAAATAATAGATCCGCATCTGAACGATATAGATCACACCTTTGAAATTCAGTTTGGGGCTATGAATGAGCAGTTTTTTAAAAGCCTGAAGGAAAGATTCCCAAACTTAACCAGCAACGACCTGAGGCTGTGTGCATACGTAAAAATGGGATATAACTCCAAGGAGATTGCAGAGGTGTTCAGTATTAAGCCTTCGAGTGTTTACATCAGCCGATCCCGTCTTCGAAAAAAGCTGGACTTAGATACAGACGATGATCTGCATACTTTTCTAAGTGGCTTACAGTGATGCGGAAGTATTGTATTCTTCCACGGTTTTAGGCATACTCAAGCGGGAAAAGACAGTATGGTAAAGGCAAAACATGAGCCTGTTCATTTTTAATTAAAAGGGGATTAACATTATGTCATCGGCAGCTGCTACCATAGAATCAAAAGTCCCATTCGGGCAGAAAGTAGCCTTTGGTCTTGGGATGCTGGCTAATCAGATGTTTCCGGCTGCTTTGGGAATATTGATGGTTGTACTGGTTCAGGATCTCGGTTTTCCGCCTCTGTTATGGGGTATTCTTTTCTTCCTTCCACGCCTTTTTGATGCAATCACAGATCCCATCATGGGCTTTATCTCAGATAACACCCGATCTAAATATGGCAGGCGCCGGCAATATGTGTTTCTCGGGGCAATTATCATGGGTATTTCCTTTTCCATAATGTGGCAGCTATATCCTGAAAACGGACTCATGTTCAACTTCTGGTATTTTTTACTGCTGTCATTTGTCTTTTATCTTGGGCTAACCATTTTCAGTGTTCCATATGTGGCCATGGGTTATGAGATGAGCTCCTATTTTCACGAAAGAACCCGGATTATGGCCGTTGCACAGTGGATCGGGCAGTGGGCCTGGGTCATTGCACCCTGGTTCTGGGTTATACTCTACGATCCGGCCTGGTTTGAAAGTGCCGATGCAGGCTCCCGCGAAGTGTCGATCTGGATTGCTGTGATCTGTACTCTGCTGGCAACCGTACCAGCCGTTTTCGTGGATAGCCGTTCAACCCTGAATGATGACTCTCTTGAACCGCTCAGCCGTCATAACATGGCAAAAAGCCTCAAGGGGATTTTTACAGGATTCAAGGAAGCTTTTGCAAACAAACCATTCCGGAAACTCTGCTTTGCTACCTTCCTTATTTTCAACTCCTTCAACACCATTGCAGCATTCTCTTTTTTTATCATCGTCTATTATATGTTTGAGGGCAATGCGGCTGCGGCCGGAGTGTGGCCAACCCTCCATGGTAGCGTTGGTGCATTGGTCACAACCTTTCTGGTGATACCCATTGTTACCAAAATGTCGGAAATGATGGGTAAGAAGAAGGCCTTTATTGTTTCCCAGTCTATCTCTGTTATCGGTTACCTTGGATTCTGGTTTCTGTTTATCCCCGGTAAACCATTCATGTTTCTGTTTGCCTTACCTTTTTTCTCTTTTGGTATAGGTGGACTCTTCACCCTGATGATGTCCATGACAGCAGATGTCTGTGATCTGGATGAACTAAATACGGGTAAAAGGAGAGAAGGTATTTTCGGGGCTATTTACTGGTGGATGGTAAAATTCGGCTTTGCCATCGCCGGCCTTCTGAGTGGCGCAATCATGGCATTGGTCGGTTTTACCCCGGATGCACCAAACCCGGAAAGTGCAATCACCGGACTGAGAATATTTTATACCGGTTTTCCAATAATGGGTACCCTGCTGGCGATCTGGTTTATGCGTGATTATTCTCTCACCGAACAAGTAGCCAATGATATAAAGGATAAACTGGCCGAAGGTAAAGGGAAGGTTCCGGTAGCTGCCGAATAAAAGAGATGCCTTTACGTATATTGCCCCGGAATAACCGATAATCAACCTGCTGCTGATGATCATGATTTCGATCAAAAACAGAATCACGGCCATATTTGTATGCTTTCTTTTCTGCGTTTGTTCTCCGTCAAATAATTCCTCTCCCGATCAAAACAGCCCGAATCCCCATAAAGCACCACTCTACTGGACTGTGTACGAATATCATATCATCCGCGAAATTGGAGGTGAGCCGGCTAATTACATTCCGGAATCTGTTTTTCTGGAGAATATCCAGTGGGTGGAAGAAAACCTGAAACCACTTGGATACAACATGATTGCCCTGGATGGCTGGGGTGATGTAAGCCAAACCAACGATGACGGTTACCGGCTGAAACATTCCCGGAACTGGCAGTACGACTTTGCCTGGTGGTCTGATTATCTGCAGGACCGGGGGATGGAGCTTGGAATCTATGATAACCCTCTTTGGGTACATATGGATGCCGTTAACAGAGGCGCACAAGTAAAAGGCACCGACATTCCGCTGGCTTCCATCATCGATCCGCAGGAAGAAAGCCTGTGGTTTACCTGGGTTCAGGTTAACCGGGAAGGGGCCGAGGAGTATGTGAAGGGAAATATTGAGCATTATGCCGAGATGGGTGTTCGTTTTCTGAGAGTAGACTTTCTTTCCTGGTTTGAGGTGGGTTTCGACAAAAACCTGGGCAATACAGGCCCTGACCGCCCCAGAGAGGATTATCTAACCGCGCTACGGTGGATGAAAGAAGCCTGCGATGAACACGGAATTCTGCTTTCACTTGTAATGCCTGAACTTAAAAACGAGGCAGAGCTTGAAAAGCAATTCGGACATATGTTCCGGATTAATGAAGACACCTATTCCGGAAGCTGGGAGCGCTTCAGTGAGGATAACCGCGGAATAAGAAGAGATTACTGGTCGCAGTGGGCCAATGCCTTCGATGGCTATATCTACTGGTCAAAACTGGCCGGCCCGGGTAAAGTAATCCTGGACGGGGATTTCATCCGCCTCAATACCTTTGAAACTGAGCATGAAAAACGATCCGTCATAACCCTGCACCTGATGGCGGGCGGACCGCTGGCTGTAGCTGATCAGTTTAATACCATCGGGGATAACCTCAGCTTTTACCAGAATGAAGAACTGCTTGCCTTGAATGAAGATGCATTTGTGGGCAAGCCATTGAGCAATGACCCAAACAATGAAAACAGCCAGATCTGGTATGGACAACTTTCAAATGGCAACTGGATTGTGGCCCTGTTTAACCGGGAAGAGGATAGCCGGCTCCGGATCGTTGATTTCGGAGAAATCACAGAACTGGAGAGAAATGCTGAAGTTCGGGATCTCTGGAAGGGAGAAGAGCTGGGTAGCATGCAGGAATATCGGGAAGAGATTCCTGCTCGTGGCGTAACCGTACTTCAGCTCCGGTACTGAAGGTATTATCAGGCCTTCATTAAAGCAACGATAGACAATATTTATAGACTTCTCCTCTCTTTGCAGATGGCTTTTTAGTAGATTATCGGTCTGTACACGAAACCAAAAAAACACAGTTAGCATGGAAGAAAAGACCAACGGATCAAACAGCAAGACCAGCTATAACATGAATGAAGCCAACAAATGTCCTTTCAGTGGAGGAGCACTGCGGGGAAGTGCCGGGGGAGGACCCAGGAACCGTGACTGGTGGCCTAACGCCCTCAATCTGAGTATCCTGAGACAGCATTCGGATCTTTCCAATCCTACCGATGAGGATTACAACTATGCCGAAGAATTTAAATCCCTGGATCTGAATGCCATCAAAAAAGACCTGGAAGAATTGATGACCGATTCTCAGGACTGGTGGCCGGCTGACTACGGCCATTATGGTCCACTTATGATCCGTATGGCCTGGCACAGCGCAGGAACCTACCGTGTTGGTGACGGCAGAGGTGGTGCCGGTTCCGGAACTCAGCGTTTTGCACCGCTCAACAGCTGGCCGGATAACGCTAACCTGGATAAGGCCCGATTACTGCTCTGGCCCGTTAAGCAAAAATATGGCCGAAAAATTTCATGGGCCGATCTGATGATCCTGGCCGGTAATGTGGCCCTTGAGTCCATGGGATTCAAAACTTTTGGCTTTGCCGGCGGACGTGAAGATGTATGGGAGCCCGAAGAAGATATTTACTGGGGTTCTGAAGGGGAATGGCTGGGCGACAAACGCTACACCGATAACCGTGAGCTGGAAAATCCGCTGGCAGCCGTACAGATGGGACTTATTTATGTTAATCCGGAAGGGCCCAACGGTGAGCCGGATCCTTTAAAAGCAGCCACGGATATCCGCGAAACTTTTGCGCGCATGGCTATGAATGATGAAGAAACCGTTGCACTGATTGCAGGCGGACATACCTTCGGTAAGACCCACGGTGCGGCAGACCCTGACCAGTACATTGAAGCTGAGCCGGCCGGAGCTGGCATCGAACAGCAGAGCATGGGCTGGAAGAACAATTTCGGAACCGGAGCAGGGGCCGATACCATTACCAGCGGACTGGAAGGGGCCTGGACTCAAAAACCAACCGAGTGGAGTAATCTCTATTTTGAGAACCTGTTTAAGTACGACTGGGAGCTGACCGAATCTCCGGCGGGTGCCTGGCAGTGGAAACCCAAAGACGGTGCCGGAGAAGGTACTTTCCCGGATGCGCATGATCCGGAAAAGAAGCATGCTCCATTTATGCTCACCACCGATCTTTCTCTGAGAGTGGATCCGGCATATGAAAAAATCTCGCGTCGATTCTATGAAAATCCGGATGAATTTGCCGATGCCTTCGCACGGGCCTGGTTTAAACTGACGCACCGCGATATGGGTCCTAAAGCCCGTTACCTGGGTCCGGAAGTACCGGAAGAAACCCTGATCTGGATGGATCCAATTCCGGAAGCGGACCACGAACTGGTGAATGAAAACGATATCACAGACCTGAAAGCCAAAATCCTGAATTCCGGGCTCAGCGTTTCTGAACTGGTTTCTGCAGCCTGGGCTTCGGCTTCAACATTCCGCGGTTCAGACAAACGCGGAGGAGCGAACGGTGCCCGTGTGCGATTGGCTCCTCAGAAGAACTGGGAGGTCAATAATCCGCCTCAGCTCTCAAAAGTACTGGAAAGCCTGGAAGGTATTCAGGCTGAATTCAACAATGCCCAGTCCGGAAACAAGATAGTATCTCTTGCCGACCTGATTGTACTCGGAGGCTGTGCAGCCATCGAAAAAGCCGCTCATGATGCAGGCCATCAGGATGTGATTGTACCCTTTACCCCAGGTCGAATGGATGCCACTGAAGAACAGACCGATGTGGAATCTTTCGAGTGGCTTGAACCAGCCGCCGATGGCTTCAGAAATTACTTCAAGCCAAAGCATAGCACTACAGCCGAAGAAATGCTGGTGGACAAAGCTCAGCTGCTATCACTCACCGCTCCGGAAATAACAGTGCTGCTGGGCGGCATGCGTGTGCTCGATACCAACTATGACGGTTCAAGACATGGAGTATTCACTCACAATCCGGGTACCCTCACCAACGACTTCTTCATGAACCTGCTGGATCTGGCAACCACCTGGACGGCAACCACCGATAAACAGGATGTCTTTGTGGGAAGTGACCGCAGAACCGGAGAACCCAAATGGTCGGCCACAAGGGCAGATCTGATCTTCGGCTCCAATTCCGAGCTTCGTGCACTGGCTGAAGTGTATGGCTGTGCCGATTCCGAAGAAAAGTTCATCAGTGATTTTATCTCTGCCTGGGATAAAGTCATGAACCTGGATCGCTTCGATCTGCAGTGATCCCTTCCCTTATTCAATTCCAAGCCCCGGTGAACTTCATCGGGGCTTTTTTTATGTCAATCAGAGCCGATCACAAAGCAGTAGCAAATTAGACACCTTTGTCTATATTTGGGCTTATTAAACTGACTACGTGATTTTGAAAACACTACTCTTAACAGCTTTGCTGTGTCTGATCAGCACACAAGCTTACACTCAAATATACGGACGGGTTGATTCCACCTACTGGTCCAACTTACTGGAAATATCTCTGGCGGGAAGCGAATCAGCTTACTCAAACTGGAGTGCCGGCGGGGTCAATAACATCGCTGCCACCGGTAAGATATTTACCGATCACACCTTTTACTCAAAAAATTTTAATTACAGAATACGCTCAACGATCAGACTCGGGCAAAATCGTCTGGAAGGTGAAGGTTTCAGAAAATCGGATGATCTCATCCGGATTACCAATAAGCTGAAGTATTTTCTGTATGAAGAAAAACTATCCGCCTATGCTGAGGTTATTTTCCGGACGCAGATGCTTCGGGGGTTTGAAGAAGACAACAAGACCGTGATTTCAGCCTTTATGGCACCGGGTTTTCTTACTGAATCCGTGGGCCTTTCTTATGATCCGAATGAAGCCTTTGAGTTTCAGGCCGGACTTGCACTGAGGCAAACCTTTGTTCGAATCGACTCTCTGGACCAGTTGTATGGCTTTGGAGAAGATCGGGATGTGCGGGCTGAAGGCGGACTTCAGATTATCATTGAAGTGAAAAAAGAATTGTTCAAGAACTTCGAATACATTGCCGAAGTGGAAACCTTCTCTAACCTGTTGATTTCCCTTAAAAGCACGGATGTGATATTTAACAATGAATTCAGGGGTAAGATCAACAGCTTCATGGAAGCGGTGGTGGATTTTGACCTGATTTATGACGACGACTTCAGCAGGCAGGTACAGACCAGAAGGATTATCGGACTGGGACTTAATTTTAAAATTCTCTAAGCAGGATTTGATTTTCAGGAAGTACTTCTAAATCTTTTCTTCATATTTGGATGGTACTATTCAACCGTATAAATAAGGGGACGGTGTATGCAGCTAAAAGAACATTACAGTGTGCTCACACTGGCACTCATTATTGTGGCAAATATCCTGATTATTGCTGCTCTTCAGATTACCGCCAGTCCGGAGGAACCCAACCTTAATCTGTATGCACTTCGCACTGAATTTTCAAACCGGGAAATTACACGGTAGACCATTCCCATTTTGAGGAGCTTCAGCGGGTCTTTGAATCACCACAAGAGGTTACCGAAGCCTGCCTGAGTTGTCATGAGGGTCGGCACAAAGAGATCATAAATCATCGCATTTTAACTGAGACCGGATTTCCTATGTGGAAGGGCGCGGACTAAAAGCCCTTGGCAAGAAAAATGCGTTCAATAATTTCTGCATCGGAGTAAGCGGTAGTGAAGGAGCCTGCGCGAAATGGCAGACGGGTTATGGCCTGGAGGATTTCAAAGACTATGATTTCACCGTACTCAAGGTCTTTTTTACGGCAGGTGTAACCGCCATGACAGGCGTGCTGCTGATGGGACATCTGGGCCTGCTGAATCTGGATTTTATTTACATCAATCCGATGTTTGTGGGTTCGGCTATTGTAGGCGGACTCATCCTGGGAGCCGGTTTCATTATGGGAGGCTTTTGTCCGTGTACTTCCATCTGTGCCGCCGCTGTTGGCCGTATCGATGCTCTCATGTTTATCGGCGGTTCAGTAATCGGCATTTTCTTGTTTACTGAAAATTTCACCCTGCTGGAACCACTCTTTAACTCAGGAGCAATGGGGTCTGTTACGATTTTTGAGGTTCCGGGTATTTCCCCTGAGTTCTTTGGCATCATGCTGGCTGTGGTAGCTGTGGGTGCATTCCTGATCACCAATCGCATTGAAAATTATATCAACAAGGTGAAGCCGGTGCTCAGCAGAGAAAGAACATATACCTATGCCACAGTTAGTGTTCTTCCGGTTCTGGTCATTTTGCTAATCTGGATTACGCCTTCACGTCAGGAGTATATCTGGTCGATGGTGGAGGAAAAAAGCGCCACACCTGAAGTTCAGATTGCAGCGATGGACGTGGATAAGCTGGCTTTTGAAGTCATAAACAATGCTCATAAATATAACATCATAGATGTACGGGATACTACGGACTATGAGTCTGTGATTCCCACTTCCATCCAAATCCCGCTGGAGGAGTTGGATGCACAAGCTTACCGCACATTTATTATACTGCCTTATAAAAAGAACATCTTTATTGCTGAAAACCCAATGGATGCCCGAAAGGCAGCCATAATGGCCCGCCATTTTGGTGATCCTGATCCATTCATGCTGCAAAGTGCGCTCAGCCGGTTCAGGGAAGAGATATTCAGCTTCCCCGCATCGCTCAAAGAAGAAGACCCCGATACCTGGCGCTTCCGGAAAGATGCCCGCATCATTCTGCTGCAAATGCAGGAAAGGCTGAAAAACCGGACAAAACCGGTGATTAAACAGGCCAGAATAATAGAAGGGGGTTGTACCTGAGCTTTTCTGCATTTATTAATCGGATTTTCATAGATTAATGAAATGAAGGAAAAGCCATTAGTTATACTGGTTGAAGACGAGCATTCTATCGCCAAGCTGATCGAATTTAAGTTAAAGCGCAGTAATTACGATTTTATACACTGTGACAATGGCAAAAAAGGCTGGCTCAAAATTCTGGATGAAAAACCTGACCTGGTTATTTTGGATGTGATGCTGCCTTCCATGAACGGATTCGAAATACTGAGTAACATCAGGGAAACAGAAGAAACGAAGCACATAAAGGTGATTATGCTTACCGCAAAGGCAAAAGTGAAGGACATGGAAACGGGTTTTAAGCTCATGGCTGATGATTACATGGAAAAGCCTTTCAAGCCGGATGAGCTCATGATGCGCATGCAGCGTGTGTTGCTTCGTTAAACCACTGAGGTATGCAGGAGCCGCTCTACGATTTACCGATTTTTCTGCTTTTCTATGTTCTTTTGCTGCTTGTAGGGCTCACCCTTGTCCTTTTTATTTTCTCGCTCATCATCCGCAGCATCAACATCCGGAACGAAAAGAAAGAAGAAAGGCTGAAAGAAAAATACTATCCCATCATCTTTGAATACCTGGAAGACGAGGATGAGGACAGTAAAGAAGAAATCCTCAAAAAAATCGGAAAAAGCACCTTTGACTATTATGTGCTCGAGATGATCCTCAAGGAACTGATCGACCAGATCGAAGGTAAGGATGACCACAAACTCCGCGAACTTTTGTTCATGGATGTGATATATCAGCGCCACTTTAAGCAGCTCAATTCCAAAAAAGACTCAGAAAAGCTGAAAGCCTGTCTATACTTCAGCTATGCACGAAGAATTAAGACGGAACTAATTGTAAAACTGAAGAAGCTCCTGGACCACCACAATCGGTTTCTGGCTTTCTCAGCAGCATCTGCGCTTATGGCCTCCAATAATACCCTGGTACGGGCAGATGCATTGGAACACATTTCCAAACAGCACACCATTTCTGAAATGGGCTTACTGGAATTGCTGTATAAATTTCATAATGATCACGAAAACCAGCGTGATCTTGAGGCTTTTTACCTGATCAAACTGATCAGTAATCCGGATATTGATTCGGGTAACCGGGCACTGCTTATTGAAGGGGTGGCTGAGATGAATTACGTAGCTCTGCTGAACTTCCTTCGTATGGCACTGGAGTCAGATGATGATATCTGGCAAAATGAGGCGGTGAAGGTGGCTCTGATACGGGCTCAAAGACAAATGCTTGATGAGAAATTGCGTCCTGTTTTGTTATCCTACCTTGACAGTGAATCTCTGGATATTCAGATTGCTGCTTCAGATCTGCTGAACAAATATCACGACGAAAAGCTGAATCAAAAACTGCTGCTTCAGATACAGGGCGAGGACGAATACAGGGATTTCAGCTTACTGAAGACTTTCTGTACTGAATATCGGGACGAGCACGATGCGGTGATCTCCAATCTGAGTCACCTGGAACCAACTTATGTGATCAAACTGGTACAGATGGTACAACCCGAACTGGTGCTTGAAGATGGAGTTTGACCTTCTAAGCTATATCGAGGCCTATATCGTGAATTCCGAAGTGGTTCACGGTTTTTTTATAGCCTACTTCGTGTTTGTGAACCTGACGTACATGATGCTGGTCATCACCTCATTATACCATGTTAAGCAGCAGGAACATTTCAAAGATGTATTCAACCTGAAGGGACTTTATCAGTCCGATTTGTTTTCTCCCATCAGCATACTGGCACCTGCCTACAATGAAGAAGTAAACATCATATCGTCTGTGGAAGCTCTGATGCAGCTCAATTATCCAGACTATGAGGTGATTGTAATAAACGATGGCAGTACCGATAAAACCCTGGAAACCTTGTTCGATCATTTTAAACTGTACAAGGTTCCCCGGCCTACCAAAAAAGTACTTGACCACAAACCCATCCGGGGAATTTATCTTTCTCAGCGCTATCCGAACCTGAAAGTGGTGGACAAGGTAAACGGCCGGAAGGCAGACGCCCTTAATGCAGGAATCTCCGTTTCAGGCAAAGAACTGCTCTGTTCCATCGATGCCGATTCCATTCTGGATCCGGGTGTACTGCAGAAACTGCTGAAATCATTTATAGAGGATGAGAAGGTGGTGGCTGCTGGCGGAATTGTACGTATCGCCAATGGGTGTGAAATAGAAGACTCTCTTGTTAAAAAAGTGGGCATTCCAAAAAGCTATCTGGCACGCATTCAATCGGTTGAATACCTAAGATCCTTTCTGTTTGGTCGCATCGGTTGGGATTATCTCAAAAGCCTGCTCATCATTTCAGGGGCTTTTGGAGTGTTCAAGCGGGAAGCGGTGCTGAATGTGGGGGGCTACAGCCATGACACTGTAGGCGAAGACATGGAACTGGTGGTAAAGCTGCATCGCTACTACATCGAGAACGGCATCGATTACTCCATCCGCTTTTTACCCGAACCGGTTTGCTGGACCGAAGTACCGGAAGACTGGAACGTACTGGGGCGGCAACGAAATCGTTGGCAACGGGGACTGGCTGACACTATCTGGAGACATAAAAAAATGCTCTTTAATCCGAAATATGGACGGCTGGGCTGGCTGGCCATGCCTTATTTTACCGTCGTTGAGCTGTTGGGTCCGGTCATTGAACTTTTCGGCTTTATTTACTTCTTCGCCATGATACTGCTGGGAAATTTCTACTCCACCTTTACCATGCTTTTCCTGAGCTGTGCCATATTGCTGGGTATGATTCTGTCGATCAGCGCGGTCATCTGCGAGGAATTCACCTACAGAAAATATGACTCACTGAGTGATGTAGTCACCCTCATCAAGTATGCCTTTCTGGAGAATCTGGGTTTCCGGCAAATCCATTCTTACTGGCGTTTCATGGGGCTGATCGATTTCATAAAAGGAAATCAGCAGTGGGGCACCATGACCCGGAAGGGCCTGAGTAAGCAAGCCAGGGAGGTTACCAGAAAAAGTCGCTGGAAAGATTTCTCCAAACAGTTCAAAATGGCCGGGTACTGGTCGGTAATCATTCTGATCCCCATGCTGCTGGGTTTTCTGGTCATTTTTACACTGATTGAGCTTGAGGTTTATGAACCACTCAATGAGTTCATCTGGCGATTTGTGTAAAAGTAAAGCTTAGCGGAAGAGATAGCGAATCCCGATCAGGCTGTCTACACGGCGCCTTACAGGTAATGCCTCGAACTCCTCTGAAAAATAACTGATGTCGGTGAACAGGAAGAACTGGGGATTAACTTCATATTGCGCGTTCAGGCCAGCCTCAAAACTTTCATTACGATTGAGGTCCTGCTGGGAATTGAAAAGATTGTTGGTTTGGCCGTAACCCCCACGTATTTCCACATAATTGGTGATCTTCTTGAAATAGCTTCGAAAGAGCAGAAGTCCGTTCAGTGCACTGCTGTTATTCACAGTGGTGAGAAAGCCCCGGGCTGAAATGCGATACCTGGAAAAAATTTTACTCACCGAACCGGTGTACTGATATACATTGTTCGCATCAAAGGAAAGCAATCTGAAACCAGCCTCAGCTTCAACACGCTTAGGCAGCACTCGGTAAACAGCTCCGCCAAGTCGATAGGCCGGAAAGAAATTATTATTGGAGAAAGCGGCATTTACAAAGGCGTAAGTCCGGTTATTCAGTACCGGATAGCCGATGATCTGAAATTCCGTGTCATTGATACCGAAACGGCTGCCATAATTAACTTCGGCATTGAAACTGCCAATGGGAGTTCGGCGAATGAGCCCCACTGCCCCGATATTCCAGGGATCAAAATTATTGTTGAGTTGTGAGTTGGTGAACTGGGTGTACACACCCCAGTCGAGGCGCACTCCTCGAAGTGTTTTCAGTTTCTGCTGCACAAATGGATACGTGGGATCCAGTTCCAGGATGTTTTCATAGTATATGGCTGCAAGCCGGCTGCGCCCCTGTTGCTCCTGCGCCAGTCCCCGTTTAAACATAAAATCAGGATCGGAGGGTGACTGCCTCAGCCCCTGATAAGCATAATGATCGGCTTTCACATAATTTCCTTCATTCAGATAAGAATCGATCAGGGTGAGGCGGGCAAATTTTCGCTTGGGATCTTCTTCCAGAACCTGAATCAGTAAAGGCCGGCCCTTGCTGTACTGAATATCGAATATGTATATCCGCCCAAGAAATTCCCTAACATCAAGATAATCAGGAGCAAGTTTCAGGGCGGTATCGGCAAGCCGTATGGCCTCAGTATAGTCGTTCCGTTCAAAGGCCGCTTCTCGGGCCTGTGCAAAAAGTACATCCGGGTCCTGCTGGGCAAATACAGCAGGAGAAATCAATAAAATAGTAGCTAGTATAGCAGATTTAAGGCTCACCGTCCGGGCTCCGTTTTTGGGCACAATATAACGGCTATAGGTGAAATGATTCCACCGATCAATAATTTTACAATCCGGGAATGTGATCGGTATTGATTCAGTTTCGGATAAACTATAATTTAGTCAAGGCTAAAAAAACAATAAAAATGCGTTCTACACTATTCTACCCTCTGTTTTCAGTTTTTTTCCTGCTCTGTTCATCTCAGGCTAATGCCCAGTTAAGCAGCATCAAAGGTACGGTTGCATCTGATGGGCAGGCGATTGAATTTGCGAATATCTACCTGATTGAGACGGAACAAGGAACCACTACCGATTCCACCGGTTTTTTTGAAATTCCACGTGTAAAACCGGGAGAATACACCCTTCGAATCACATTTATTGGATATGAACCCTTTGAGACCACTATCAGGCATCGCTACGGGGAAGACAGTTTTATTGAAGCTGAGCTGAAAGCAGCCGCTTTTCTGGAAGAAGAAATTGTGGTAACGGGAACCATGAAAGCCATCAGCCGTTCGAAAAGTCCGGTGCCGGTTGAAGTATTCTCCCCTGAATTCTTTAAGATGAATCCAACTCCAACACTCTATGAAGCCATGCAGAGTGTGAATGGAGTTCGCCCTCAGCTGAATTGCAATGTGTGTAATACGGGCGACATCCACATAAATGGTCTGGAAGGGGCTTACACTATGGTGCTTATTGATGGTATGCCCATTGTCAGCAGTTTGTCTACCGTATATGGCCTTTTTGCCATCCCGAATTCCATGATTGAACAAGTCGAAGTGGTCAAGGGGCCGGCTTCCACCCTGTATGGATCCGAGGCGCTGGGCGGCCTCATCAATGTGATTACCAAAAAGCCTTCATCCGCACCGACCCTCACTGTGGATGGTATGGGATCGTCATGGGCTGAGATGAATCTGGATATCGGTGGCCGTTTTCAGGTTGGCGAAAAAGCAGATGTACTCACCGGTGTGAACCTGTTTAATTACAATACTCCCATCGATAATAATGGGGATAATTTTACGGACATCAGTCTCGCACAGCGGGCTTCCCTGTTTCAGAAATGGTCTATCGATCGTGCCGATGGAAAGCTGTTTACCCTAGCCGGGCGCTTCTTCTATGAAGACCGATGGGGTGGAGAAATGGACTGGACCCGCTCAGACCGCGGAGGGGATCAGATTTACGGTGAAAGTATTTATACCACACGCTGGGAGCTGATCGGGAATTACCAGCTGCCCACAACAGAAAACATGATGCTTTCCTTTTCCTATAACGATCATTATCAGGACTCTTACTATGGGGATACCTTTTACCTGGGTGATCAGCGTATTGGCTTTGCCCAGCTCACCTGGGACAAAAACCTGAATAACCACAGTCTGCTGATCGGATCTGCCCTGAGATATACCCGCTATGATGATAATACACCTGCTACGGCCTCAGCTATCGATGTGACTCAGAACAGACCGGATGAAATCTGGCTGCCCGGAATATTTGTGCAGGACGACTTCACCATAGATGAAAAATCAAACCTTCTGCTTGGTCTGCGTTATGACTACAATTCCACCCACGGTAACGTCTGGACCCCGCGTTTTGCCTATAAATTCAGCCCGAATGCAAATAATATCTTCCGGATTAATGCCGGAACCGGGTTCCGGGTGGTGAATCTGTTTACTGAAGACCACGCGGCGCTGACCGGAGCTCGACAAGTGATCATTGAACAGAACCTGCAGCCGGAACAGTCTTACAATGTGAACCTGAATTACGAGCGAAAGTTCTTTTTTGAAAACGGTACTTATCTTGGGCTCGATGCCAGCTCCTGGTACACCTACTTCACCAATCAGATATTTCCGGATTATGAAAGCAATGCCAATGAAATCCGTTATTCCAATCTGGATGGCTATGGGATTACGCGCGGATTTTCCCTGAATGTGGATGCCCAGCTGCCCAGTGGCATGAAAATGCTGGTTGGTGGGTCTTTCATAGATGTGTTTACGGAAGAGGAGGGAGACCGCTTTCGTCCTTTTTTAACTGAACGCTGGACCGGGACCTGGAATATTTCTTATCCCATTCGAAATACCGGCATCAGTATCGATTACACGGGTAACCTGTATGGGCCTATGAGACTACCGGTGCTGGGCAGCAATGATCCCAGACCGGAAAACTCGCCCTGGTGGAGTATTCAGAATATTCAGATTAGCTTTAAGAAGCCAAACAGCAACATTGAGTTCTATTCCGGGGTTAAAAATCTGTTGAATTACACCCCACCCGCCAACAGTATTGCCCGTCCCTTTGATCCCTTTGACCGTAATGTGAACTTTGCACCGGATGGTTCTGTGCTGCCCACTCCAGCCAATCCGAATGCCCTCACTTTTGATCCCAGTTATGTATTTGCGCCCAATCAGGGGATCAGAGGCTTCATCGGAATACGTTACAGCATTAACTGACTCTCGTTGCCAATGAATGTCAAAACCCGAAGTTATGCTGTTATTTTGTTATTCATGATGTGGCCTATGGCGAGCGTTTCACAGCCAGTGCAGCTACAACAGACCAACTTCGAAGACCTGCCCGCCCTTCAGGCTTCAGCGTCACGACCGGTGCTGATCTACCTCACCGCCGAGTGGTGTACCTATTGCAGGCAGGTTGAAAATACATCATTCAAAAATGAAGGGATCATCAACAAACTGAATCAGGACTTCTGGTTTATCCGATTTGATATAGAAGAGAGAAAGAATGTACGCCTTGGCGGTCGTATCTATTCCTTCAAACCAACCGGAGTGGATACCGGCGTACACGAACTTGCTGATTTTCTGGGAAGTATAGATGGAGTGCTGAGTACCCCAACTTTTATTATACTGTCATCGTCATTTGAAATACTCTATCGTTACGGTGGATTCCTGGACAGTACCCAGATCAAAGCCATGCTGGATGCAGTCTGAGGGTCAGAGTTTAACACAAGCATAACTTAAAATTAATGCCACTCTCCCGATAATGCATGGGTGAACCCCGAGTTGGCTGCAGGGTCAGTATAAATCGTTGAGCCATTCTGTTTATGTCAAAAACCAAAAGTTCCGGCGACAAAAAAAAGAAGCAGGACCTCTCTATCCTGGAGCGTATATCTGATGCCTATGTACAGGTGGATAAGGAAGATATATACCTCTATGTGAACGAAAAGGCGGCCCAGATCATTGGTCGAAAGGCTTCAGAAATGATCGGAAAACACATGTGGAGTGAATTTCCGGACAGCGTGGGGCAGCCTTACTGGTTTGCCTATCAGGAGGCCGTTGAAACAGGGGAGCATCGCTATCTGCAGCAGTATTTTCCACCCTGGGACCGGTGGTATGAGGTGCACATACATCCATCTGACGATGGGCGCATCATATTGTTCAATGACATAACGGATAAGAAAAAGGCGGAGCACACCATCTTTGAGAACAATAAGCAACTCCGCTTGCTTGAAAGTTTTATAGACAATTCAACCGACGCCTTTCAGGTAGCTACGGAAGATGGATCCTTGATTTATATCAACGAAGAGTCCGCTAATCGACTCGGGATTTCTCAGGATGAGGTAAGCCAGTATAAAGTTTCGGATTTCGAAACAATTTTTCAGAAGGAAGGAGCCTGGGAACATCATGTGGAACACCTTCGTCGCTACAAGAAAATGCTGATTGAAGGTGTCAATAAAAATCAGACCACGGGAGAAACCTTTCCCGTTGAGGTTACAGTAGCCTATGAGAATCTGGATGGGCGGGGATACATTATTGCTATCTCACGCGACATCACGGAGCGCAAGCAAGCCGAACAAAAACTGCTGGCCGCCAACGCGTACAGTTATAACGTGATTGAGTCCATGAATGATGGCTTTATCAAATTCACTCCGGAAGGCGTGATTGAGGATGTAAACCATGCCTTCTGCGATATGATTGGTTACACCAAAGCCAATATGCTGGGTTCCGCTGAACCCCATGTCTTCTGGCCTGAAGACCACGCAGAGTGCATTCAGGAGGTAATGGACTTTTGTCGTGAAGGGAAGTTTGAAGAATATGAACTGGAATTCGTACGAAAAAGCGGAGTCAGAATACCCGTTATTTTTTCCCCATCCCAAGTAATTGATGAAGAAGGGAAACCCGGAAACATCATAGCAACTGTGAAGGATATTTCAGAGCGGCATTTTATTGAACAGCAGGTAAAGGAAAGTGAAGCCCGTCTTAGAGCGGTGCTGGAGTTTTCTGATCTTGGAATCTGGGATTATCATGTCAAAACAGGTCAAACCATTCGTTCCGAACAGCATGACAAATGTTTTGGCTTTGAAAATCTTCAGGATGATTGGAGTACGGATCTCTTTATGAATCTCATTCATCCCGACGATCGGCAGCGTGTTCTGGATTATCATTCCAACTTCCTTGATAAGGGCAGCGAGTACAGAATGGAATACCGGGTTGTTTGGCCGGATGAAAGTGTTCACTGGATTTATGCCGCTGGCAATGTGTTATTCGATGAGCTTGGTAATCCGGATAGAATTATCGGGATTGTGCAGGAGATTACCACCCGCAAGGAGCATGAACTGGAAATTGAGGAATCCATCAAAGAGAAAGAGACCCTGCTGGCAGAAATCCATCATCGGGTAAAAAACAATCTGGCTGTGGTTTCCGGTCTGATGCAGCTTCAGACTTATGAAACCCGCAATCAGGAAGTGATAGAACGCTTGAACAGCAGCATCAACCGAATAAAATCCATTGCGCTGATTCATGAAGAACTTTACAAGTCCCACAGTTTTTCACAGGTATCTCTCAAAAAAAATATAGAGGATCTGATTCAGAATATAGCGGCCGTATCCGATCCGGAAGAAAAAGTTAAGGTGGAGCTTGAGCTTTCGGATGTAAACCTGGATATCAATCAGGCGCTGCCATGTGCACTCATCATAAATGAAGCGGTCACAAACGCCTATAAGCATGCTTTCAACGGCGATAAAAAAGGTGTATTCAGGATTGAGCTGAAGCTTGAAGGAGAGGAAGTTCAACTCACCATCCGGGATAATGGTCCGGGCCTGCCCGCTGATTTCCAACCCAATGAGGCGGCATCCATGGGTTTCAATCTCATCCATTCCCTTGCGGAGCAGCTGGATGGGCACATCCGTTATCACAATGAGGACGGTCTGGTTGTACATCTGCGTTTCAATAATTTTTATGCCTGAGTTTTTGATAGCATCCCTATATAAAACTTTGATTTAAGCCCTCCGTTTTCTGCCGATAAGTGGAAAAAGGCTAAACCTCTTAACCCACAATCATGACCCAAAGGGATGTCATTTTATGCATAGACGATGAGCCCATCATCCTGCAGCTCATTCGTAAACAACTGGAAAAAAAGTTCGGTGACCGCTTTGATTACCTATTTGCTGAGGATGCGGATGAAGCGGATGCAATGATTCAACAGCTGGAAAAAGAGGGTAAGCAGCTGGTGATGGCTATCGTAGATCAGATTCTGCCGGGAAGACAGGGGCATGAATTTCTGATCGGGCTGGGTGATACCCATCCAAAAGCCATAAAAATCCTATTCTCAGCCAAGGCGGATTTCACTTCGGTTGTGTCGGCCATTAATGAAGCCCAAATTTTTCGTTATCTCATCAAACCCTGGGATGAAACGGATTTCACCAACATCGTGGAAAAGGGACTGCAGCAATACTACATCAAAGAGAATATTGAGCTGCAGCTGGCCGAAATTCACCACCGGGTTAAAAATAACCTCACCATCATTTCCTGCCTGCTTGAACTGCAGATCACGGAACTGGAGCATGAGGAAAGCAAGGAATACTTTGCCCAGAGTATTAACCGGATCAACTCCATCGCTAAAGTACATGAACTGATCTACGATTCGGATGATATGTCGTCGGTCGATATCAAACAATATCTGGACCGGGTAATACCAGCTATCCGGGATACCATGGAAGACTTCAGCAAGAATATCAAAATGAAGTTCAGTATCCCCAGCCTCAAACTCCGTGTAAATCAGGCTATTCCTCTGGGATTATTATTCAATGAGCTTCTGACCAATACCTTCAAATATGCATTCAAAGGTCGGGATGAAGGCTGTATCTGCATCAGTATGAAACTGGAAGCCCACAAATTGAGGGTGATTTATAAAGACAACGGCGTGGGCTTCGAAAACAAAATCACCAGTTTCGAGAGCTCAGGTAATCTGGGACTCACCCTCATCCACCTTCAGCTGCAGCAACTGGAAAGCGACTATACCATTGATACCGACGGACAGTTCAGGCTGGAATTTAGTTTTGATGTATTGAAGGAACAGAAAGAGGAAAATCATGTTTTCCAGGCTCTCTGAGCCCATCAAGTCAATCGCGGGATACAGGCACTGCCTGTAAGCTGGGATACCTGGCCTTCAGCACTTCAAATATTCCAAAGAGCAGTGCGCCATAGACCAGGGTACCCACCAGAAAATTACGTTCAAATGGAATGGCCGCCACCAGACAAGCCCAGAATCCGGCCAGGGTCTGAGGATATACAGCCGATCCCAGCCACACTCCAATATCTGTTACTACCCAGTGGATGAGTACAATGAGTAGGCTGGACCCGATAAAACGTCCGGCATTTTCATTGGGCTTCAGATAACGTCCAGCCAGTACCATCAGCGCGAATGCGCCATACACCCAGGCCGATCCCTCATAGAATAAAACCCACTCCCCATAGAAAAGGAATCGATTCAGGAGGATGTCGCTGAACCAGATCGTGAGTAGTGGAAAGGCAAATCCCTTCAACCGGCCCAGATAAGCCCCGCCAAAAAGAGCCATAGCTCCTAGTGGGGTGAAATTACTGAATGCAGCTATGTTGAGGGAATCATCCACCATGAGCACTCTCCAGACCGCCGTCAGGATAATGATGGTTAAGATTATGGTATCTCTAAGATTTAGTTTGAAAGGAAGTTTTTGCATGGTTCTGTCTAGTTTAAGCGTATTCGAATTCCGATGTTGCCATGTATGCCGGGTGCATTGAATCCCACAACCTCATTATAATCCTGATCTAGCAGATTTCTGAGGTCTACAAATATGCTGATGCCTGATTCGGCCAGGGAATATTCAGCGAACATATTCAGCAGATGGTATGGGTCCAGATTAACTTCTGACTGGGCAAATGTAACCGGGTCAAAAAACAGATCATCCCGGCTGCTGCTGTAAATCCATTGAACGTTCGCACTAAGACCTTTCACTGGCAGGGCATTCAGGCTCAGTCCCAGCCGGTTTTCAGGTCGTCGAATTAAATTGGATTCTTCTCCGCCTGCGTCGCCCATAATTTTGCCCTCAAGCCAGTTATAAAAGGCACGAAGCTGATATCGCTGATTAAAACGATAGCTGATGCTGCTTTCAATACCCTGGTCCTCCTGCTGATTTACATTTGTCAGCGCCAGTGTGGCGGCATCAAAAATAATCAGATTATCGATACGGCGGTTGAAGTAGAGTAAACTGAGTTCAAGTTTCTGGCTGTACATACGAGCAGTAATGCTCCCGTCAATACTGCGGCTTTCCTCAGGCTTCAGATTAATGTTTGACCCGAAAGGCCCGAATAAGTCATTTAAGGTGGGTGCACGGAAACCGGTCGACAGGGAGGCCTGTAGTTTGATATCATCCAGCACATCATTCCCCACCAACAGGTTATACGAAGGGGATATGTTGTAGGTGAGCTGTGAACCAAACTCAGAATGTTCATTGAGCCTGATGCCAAGCTCAGCATTCAAACCGTCATAATTCCGAAAAAAGAGGGTAGTGTAGGGGCTGATGATATTGGCATCAAAACCGCCGGTACTGCCCACTGTCTCAAAATTCTGATAGGCAAATCCTCCCAGCAGCTGAATTTTTCCTCCGATGTAGCCGCTGGCATAGATGTCCGCATTCTGACTGCGCCCTTCTGTTTTGAAAGGAGTGGCTCCGGTCGGTGTAAAAAAAGCATTATTGGTTTCAGTGTATCCATAGAGGGCATTGAGTTCAAAACTGCCTCGTTCATATTTTGCGTTTAACCCGGGATTGATCAGCTCAAGGCTTAGATCATTGTCTGCATCGGTGAAGGATCCCCCGTCAAATTCTGATTCGAAATAGGAGTAGTTGAGGGTAGGGGTGATGGTGAGTCCGTTCACCGGTTCAAAGAAGACTTTTGCGAAAAAGGCATTACTGTTGATGCCGTCTTTGTCGAAATCACCGGCATTACCGGGATTTTCTGCTTCTGAAATACCTTCCGATCCTTCGTATCCGTAGTTGAAAAGATACCCGAAGCCATCTCCTGAACCACTCACATTTGCTGTGGCATTCAGCGTATTGAAGGAACCGTAGGAAAGGCTGCCATCGGCATTAAACAATGAAGGTTCACTTTCCCTTGTGATGATATTAATGACTCCGGCAATAGCATTGGTACCATATAGAGTAGACTGTGAGCCTTTAACGATTTCGATGCGTTCCACGCCTGAAAGGGGCAACACCCTTAAATCAAGGGCACCACCAATACCGGCAGGATCGCTTACCGGAACCCCATCAATCAGCAGTAATGTGTACTCATTATCGGCTCCCTGAAGGTAGATATTTTGATTGGCGGAGCGATTCGAAAATGCATTATTGACGATGATGCCGCTTCTGGAATTCAGCAGCTGGGCAACTGAACGGGAGGCACTTTGTTCGATCTCTTTCCGGCTAATCAGAATT
Source organism: uncultured Balneolaceae bacterium (assembly GCA_964413935.1). GTDB lineage: Bacteria > Bacteroidota > Rhodothermia > Balneolales > Balneolaceae > CAYPTY01. Next base: position 66,157 of record CAYPTY010000007.1, read on the forward strand.
ACATTCTTGGTCGTCTGCCGGCTGCTCAAGGGTATCTTGGAGGCCGTTACATTGATTTCTTCAAGGCGCAGGGTATCCGGCCTGATGTTCTCTTCCTGCCCTTTTGCCTGCACTGAGTAGATCAGTGCGAGAAGTGCGGTAAGTATTAAAATTCTGCTCATTGTGTAAAAAATTTAAGTGATACAATGAGCTTTCGGTATATAAGTTGGGATAATGAAGACTGGTTTTACCCAAGAATCACATTCCCGGCTCTTCCTCCGAAAGCCTGAACGAAATGCAAACAGGCAGGTCTTCTGGCTTGCTCATCATTAACCGCCTTCCCATCACAAAATACGACAGTGGCAAAGATGTGATTAATGAACTGATAGAGCATACAGCTACGGGGATAGCTCCGGATTCTCACCGGATTCCCTTTTAATTGTTACAGATCTGATCTGCAACAAACCTCATGCATGAAATAGTGTAGAGGAAATCTGAATGAGAATCAACAGTCAAATCTGCGTCGGCCGGCTTTGGTTATTCCTCTAAGACAACAACCGAATAGCTAAAGGCGAGCTTAGACTTTCAGCTCAAAAGTAATTCCCTTCTGCTGTGAATTCTCCAGCAAAATAATATCGCTTTGTACGGCATGTGCCAGAAGGGCAACCCTGGTGAGCCCGAGTCCGGTATTGGAAGCTCTGGTAGAATAAAAGGGAAGATAAAGTCTGCGGATATTTCGCTCACTTATGGGTTCTGAAAAGCTTCTAACCTGAAATGACCCGTTTTTCTTGTAGGTAAGCTGAACATGTTTTTCCCTGGGATTACTGAACTGCAGTGCATTCTTCAGCAATTCAAGTAGTATGGTTCGGATAATCACGTAGTCATTGTTGATGGTGGCATTGCGGTCTTCAATGATCAGGTCAATCACTTCCTGTTCTTCTTTGGAAAAGCCCAGCATGATATCAACCATGAGCGCATTTACATTAAAGTCCAGGAACTGGGCTTCGGGTTCCTTGGCAAGACTTTCCACCTCATCCAGGATTTTCACCAGTTTCTGCAAACCGGCTTCGATGGTCTTTGCATATTTTTTCTGAGCCTCATTACCAACACTGATCAAAAGTTCGGTAAAGCCCATGACTCCGCCCAGGGGCGAACGAAAAACATGCACCATCAAAGCGGCCAGTTCTTTGGCAATGCGGTCGAGGTCTGAGCGGGGAATGAACTCGGTCAGGAAATAGAGGTCGTATTCGTCCAGCTCAACAATTTTCAGGGTATAATTCACATCCTGATATCGGCACAGGGTTCCGGAGAGGAGGGAATCCACATTCTGTACCTGTGAGAAAAATGATTGTCCGATTATTTCACTGAAGATCTCCTGTCCGTAGCGATTCACTTTCTGAATCTCCGCCTTGCCCTTGCTGACCACAAGCACAGGTTCCTTCACCTTATCCATAAATGAGGTTATGCTATCCATAATGGGAGTAGAGCACTGCCGCCGGCAGTTTGAGACTTAAGGAAATGCGTTTTTGCTGAAACCAACAGATAGGTTTTCCCCCTCTTCGGAAAAATTTGCCTCTGCCGGACGGATGAATATCCAAAAAATAGGCAGAACGAGCAATATGAGCTCATCAGAATAATGGCACGTCTCTTGTCATAGTGCCGGTAAACAAATGCCATACTATGAGTCTTATTGAAAATTCACATACAAAATTACTGGCAAGGGCGATGGATGTGTATGCCATGCGGCAGAAAATCACATCCGCAAATATTGCCAACATTGACACTCCCGGATATAACAAGTTATCGGTCAAGTTCGAGGAGTTCTTAAGACGTCTTGAGGATGGAGAAGATTTAAGCAATGTGGCACCTGAAGTGGTGCAGACCGATCAGGCGCCCATACTGGAAGATGAGATGCTGGAAATGGCAGACACCCAGATTCGCGTGCAGATGACCGTTCGGGCACTGCGGACGGAGTATGAGATTCTCAGATCAAGCATAACCGAAAATTCAGTCTAGGCCCTGATTATGGAAATCGGAAGATTTTTCTCAGTATTTAAAACCGCATCCCGAGGGTTGGCCGTACAGCGTGAGCGGATTGCAGTGGCCTCAGAAAATATAGCGAATGCGTACACGAGCAAGGGTCCGGACGGCATAAACCCCTACAAACCCAAAACACTCAGTACCAGCGTGGGTGAAGTTGGCACCTTCACCAAAGCTCTTCAGCAAACGGTGGTTCAGGTTCAGACCACCAGCGACGGCCACAGTAACAGTGTGCTTTTCGGGGATGAATCTCCCATCCCGGATATGGGACCTCAAAGTGAAGTGGTAGAACTTGAAAAGTACCGTTTTGAATACGATCCACATCATCCGGATGCGGATGAAAACGGGATGGTAAAATATCCAGATATCGATATGGTGGAAGAAATGACCGAAATCGTAAGTGCAAACCGCCTGTACGAAGCCAACCTCAGCGTGATTGAGGCTGAAAAAGAAATTATCAAACGCTCACTTGAAATCTGATTCGCATGAATATTCAGCATAATCCAAACATCAGCGGCCTGAGGCCATCCCTGAGAACAGCATCCGCTGCACAGCCTCAGCAACAGACCGGGCTGTCGGGTGATGAAAAACAGCTGATCGGCCGGCAGTTTAAAGCGGCATCTCCTCGCGTACTTGAACTGTATGCCTCCAACGGGGAGAGCAGGGTGGAACAGCCTCAGGCTAAGGGAAGAAACATAGACTTTACGGTATAGTCATGGATATCAGGCCAATTGCCAATCAACTACAGGGTTTATCAGGGCAGATGGATCAACTTAAAGGGATTCAGGAAGGAAAGAATCCTTTTCGCGGGCTGGATAAAGCAGTCAATGGTTTTGACGGCATGCTGGAACAAGCGGCCAATAAGCAGATCGACATATCTGAACTGCGTGATAACGGCGCCTTTGCAGATTACCTGAAAAGTGCCATCGATTCAGTAGACCAGGCCCAGAAAACGGCCAATCAGAAAGTGGAGGATGTGGTTTCCGGCAAGTCGGATAACATCCATGATGCCATGATATCTATGGAACAGGCGCAGCTGAGTTTTTCGCTGATGCTGGAAATCAGAAACAAAATGGTAGAAACCTACCAGGAACTCAGCCGCATGCAGATCTGATGCTGATTGCCAATAAATCAACGCTATGGAACGTATACTCAACAGTGTAAACACCTTTTTTTCGCCTCTCTCATCCGCACAAAAGATACTCTTCGGATTATTCACCATTGCCATACTGATTTCGCTTGGCGTGGTGTTCTACTGGGCTCTGCAACCCAGCTATACCATTCTTTTTGGATCATTGTCACCGGAATCGGCCAATACCATTGTGGAAGAGCTTAACTCCAGCGGAGTTGATTACCAGCTCAAAGACAATGGAAAATCCATTTATGTACCCCAGGATCAGGTGTATGACCTGCGACTTCGGTTTGCGGCTGAAGGAGTATCCGACAGTAAATATCAGGGCTACGAGCTTTTTGACCAGAATACCCTGGGCATGACCGATTTCATGCAGCGTATCAACAAAAAGCGGGCACTGGAAGGGGAGCTGGCCAGGACCATCAATTCCATACAGCAGGTGGAAAGCTCCCGCATTCACATCGTGCTTCCCGAACGCTCTCCCTTTCAGCAGACATCGGTAGAACCATCCGCTTCCGTGATTCTGGAACTGAAAAGCGGGGGCAGTCTCAGTCAGGAGCAGATAGAAGGTATCGGAGCGCTGATTGCAGGATCGGTTGAGGGCTTGACCCCGGATAAAGTGGTAATCCTGGATCAGAAGGGGAAGAAAATATCGGATAACACCGCTGAGGATTCTGATTTCGCCATCACCAACTCCCAGATGAAAATCCGAAAAGACACCGAAGCCTATCTCACCAACAAAGGGCAGAGTATGCTGGACATGGTTCTGGGTCCCGGTAACAGCATTCTGAGAGTTTCTACCCAGCATGATTTTGACCGCCTGATTCGGGAATCGGATATGATTGACCCGGAAAGCCGCATCGTGATTTCGGAGGAGAAGCGAACCACAACCAATGCCGATCGTACTCAGGAGCCCATCACCACATACAATCCATTTGACCAGCTGGCACAAAACCAGCAACCCGAGCCACCACAGACTCAGACCATCACTACCCAGTCGCGGGATGATGAATCCTCTATTCAGGTGAAAAACTATGAGACCAATCGTACCCGGGAGCAGTATGAAAAAACCATCGGTATGGTAACCCGCATCAGTGCATCCATATTACTGGATCACAAGCAGGTGGTTGAAGTGAATGAAAACGGTGAAACCGTTACCCGGCAGGAACCCTTCACACCCGAAGAGATACAGGAAATCAAAGATGTAGTGATTCCCGCTCTTGGGATTCAGGAAACACGGGGTGATCAGATTCAGGTTACCCAGTTCCCATTTCAGGAGCCCTATCTGGATGAGCCTGTCGACGAAAATTTCTTTCAGGAGCCCATCTCCATCATGAAAATCATCCGCTGGACGCTCATCAGCCTGGTGATGATTACCATTTCTGTGCTCATATACCGGGTCACCAAGAATTTTACGCCCCAGTACGATCCCTTACTGGCTACCAAAAGTGAATTTGACTACCAGAATAATGAACTGAGCGGATCAGATAAAGCAGCACAAGCACTGCTTTCCGGCGATGAGAATTTTACAAAGAGCTTGGATGGAAATGAACAGGGTGATGAACATGCGCTACCTCAGGGCGAAGGAACTCCGGCTCTGGAGGGCGACATCTACAGTGCCAAGATGACCAATGAAGCCCGCATGCTTACCGACAGTAATGAAATTGCAGAAGCACTCAAGGATTATGTGGAAGTAAATGCCTCGGAAGCCGCCAAAGTGGTGCGCTCCATGATGAATGAATGGGTAAAAGTATCATAAATCAAAGATATGTCAGCAGCAGAAAAAACACTTATTGACAGCATCAGCGGGATGAGCGGCGTTCAAAAGGCAGCCATCTTCATGATTGCCCTGGGGGTTGAACGGGCAGCAATGATCCTCAAAGAATTGAAGGATGATGAAGTGGAAAAAATTACCCTGGAAATTGCCCGACTGGAAAATGTGAGTCTATCGGCCGTTGAGGAAGTAAACATCGAATTTTATCAGGCCCTGCAATCCAAGTCTATGGTGGTTGAGGGTGGAATGGATTACGCCCGCAACGTTCTGAATGAGACCAAAGGAAAAGGTGAGGCGCGCGGACTTATGAAACGCCTCGAAAATAAAACCGGAAACGATACCTTCGGCTTATTCCAGGCCAATGATACCTCGCAAATTGTCCGCTTCCTGGAGAATGAGCAGCCTCAGATCGCAGCGGTTATTCTGGCTCACCTGAAACCCGCAAAAGCAGCCGATATCCTCTCAAAACTGGATGACAACTTCCGGACCGAAGTAAGCTATCGCATGGCTAGTCTGGGCCAGATCTCATCCGCTGTGATTGAAGAGATCGAAGAAGCCATCCGCGAAATGGTTACCGACATCGAAGGCTATGAAGAGGAAGATCTGATGCATGTGGGTGTGGAAGCAGTAGCCAATATTCTGGGTGAGGTCGACATCGCAACAGAGCGCTCCATTCTCGGCAATATTGAAAACATGGATCAGGATCTGGCGGAAAAAATCAAAAAGAAGATGTTCCTCTTCGAAAACCTGGGCGAACTGGAAGACCGCGATCTGCAGGTCATCATCGGCGAGGTGCAGCGCGGCGATCTTGTACTGGCACTGAAAGGACAAGAAGAACAGATGCTGGAACGCATCGTGGAGAATATGTCGTCAAGAGCCAAAGAAATGTTCCTGGACGATATGGAAGCCTCCGGCTCAGTGCATAAGAAGCAGGTGGAAGAAGCCCAGCAAAAAGTGGTGGCTGTAGTTAAGAAACTGGAAAGGGAGGGACAAATCACCACCCGAAAACCCGATCCCGAAGAACTGCTTGGTTAATCATCCGGAATACACGTGAAAGAGAAAAACAATCATAAATTTGAAAGCATCGAGGAAAGTCCTACCCGCCTTTCCTATGAAATGGTTTTTGCACGAAATCTGGAGGATGCTGAGGATTTTGATCCGGATGAAAAAATTCTGCGATCCGATCTGCAGCGCGTTCTGGAGAACAAGGATCATGAATTTGATGTGCAGCTGAGTCTCGAAAAAATCAGGACTCATGAACAGAGTTTTATCCGGGGTTTGCAGGATGGGGAGGTGATTGCACGTGAACGCTTTGAGGCCCAAATCAAGCCTCTGCAGGATGCCTTGCAGGAAGCAAACCTGATGGTGCAGAATCTGCTGAACGAACTCAAACCCCATCTGGCTACGCTTGTGTTTGACCTGGCTGAAAAAGTACTGGAGCATCCCGTTGAAAGCGAGGCAATGCAAAACCGGGTGAAAAAAGAGATCACCTCCCTGTTGTCAGAAATCAACAGCAACCTGAAAATCAGGATTGATATTTCAGCTATTGACTATGAGCTGATCACCTCGGTTGTGGAAGCCCGCGAGCATGGTGAAAAAATTGAAGTAGTGGCTGATCCGGGCCTGAAGTCGGGCGAATACCGCATCGAAACGGCATCTGAGCTGATTGTGAAACAGTTCAGGAAAGTGCTCAATGACTACCGGCAGCGACTGGCTATCACCGGTGAAGTAGAGGAGGATGCATCATGATGACCGACCTGCTTTCCGAAATCAGGGATGGCTTGCCCACCGTAGACACCTCCCCCAAACACTTTGGAAAAGTAACTTCCGTGATCGGTACCGTTATCGAAGCCTCCGGACTGAAAGCATCTGTAGGAGAACTGCACTTGATTCAGGGTGAGAACGGTTACCGAACCGAGGCCGAAGTAGTGGGACTGAAAAATGAAACTACGCTGCTGATGCCCCTTGATCAGATTGAAGGCATTAAAACCGGCTGCCTGGTGGAGGGTACACCCCGATCCATGAGTATCAATGCCGGGCCGAACCTTCTGGGCCGTGTAGTGGATGCCAATGCCTGTCCTATTGACGGAAAAGGGCCGATCAGCGGATGTGTGGAATACCCGGTACATAATGCACCTCCGGGTCCGCTGGAGAGAGCCAACATCGACAGTATCCTGAATACCGGCATCCGCAGTATTGATGCATTCACGACCGTCGGAAACGGGCAGCGAGTAGGTATTTTCGCGGGATCGGGTGTGGGTAAAAGTACCATGATGGGTATGATCGCAAGGCATTCCTCCGCAGATATTAACGTGATTGCTCTGATTGGTGAGCGGGGACGTGAGGTAAAAGAATTTATTGAGGATGTACTGGGGTATGAAGGCCTGAAGCGTTCAGTGGTGATTGCCACAACTTCGGATAAGGCGGCCATGAGTCGTGTCAAAGCGGCCTTTACCGCTACAGCCATTGCGGAATATTTTCGTGACCAGGGCAGAAACGTGCTGCTGATGATGGATTCGGTAACGCGTGTGGCCATGGCCCAGCGGGAAATCGGACTGGCATCCGGTGAGCCTCCTACTACCAAAGGCTATACGCCAAGTGTTTTTGCGATGCTGCCCAAACTGCTGGAAAGAGCAGGGCGCACTCAGAAAGGTTCCATCACCGGTTTCTATACCGTTTTGGTGGATAACGACGACATGAATGAGCCCATCGCTGATGCTGCACGATCCATTCTGGACGGACACATTGTACTATCCCGGAAACTGGCTCATAAAAATCACTATCCAGCGGTGGATGTGCTGGAATCCATATCCCGGATCATGAAAAGTATCATTGATCCTCAAAAGGTGCAGATAGCCGGAAAAGTGAGGGACCTGATGGCTATTTACCAGGAAGCTGAAGACCTCATCAGCATTGGGGCCTATACCCCGGGCAGCAGCACCCGCATTGATGAAGCGGTGAGTAAGATCGAACAGATCAACGCCTTCCTGCGACAGGATTATCATGAATCGAGCCTGCAAAGCGATATCTGGCAGCAGCTTACCCAGATTGTCTTAAGTCAGAACGGAGGACATAGGGCATGAAAAAATTCATCTTCCGATTCGCATCCTTACTGAAGATTCGCAAACACGAAGCCGAGCTGAAACAGCAGAAAATGAGTGACCTGCTGTATAAACGAAAAAGGCTGATGGAAGAACTGCAAAGGGAGGAAGAGAGAATCAAAGGCCTGTTTTCAGAAGACAATGTACTGCGGGGCCGGCAGATGAGATCGGGATATGAATTCCTGCACGAGAAGCAGCGGAACATTCTGAAGCTGCAGGATGAGATTCAGAATATGAATGAGGAAATCGAAGCACAAAAGGAAAAAGTCATTGAGGCGAATAAGCAATTCAAGATGATGGAGCTGCTGCAAGCCAAAGACCGACTTAAGTATATGAAGGAGCAGGAAATGGAGGAGCAGTTCCAGCTCAATGAAATCGCAACCCAAATGTTTAACCGAACCAACTAAAGCTATGGATGTCAAAAAAATCGGAATATTAGCGGGTATTTTCATCGGCTCCTTTCTGGTAGTGGTGGTAGTGGTTTATCTGCTTTACCCCACCCTGAAACCGGAAGCGATTGAGGCTATTGAGGCATCGAAACCCAAAGAAAAGTTTTCCATTGAAAGCTATGATCCCAAGGATTTTGATGCGGAGGCCATAACCCGTCTGCGCCGTACCGTTGTTGAACTTCAGGACTCGCTTGAGCTCATGAAGTCACGAGAAGCCCGCTATCTCGCAAACATCGATTCCCTTGCACTGCAGGTGGCTGAACTGCTGAACCGGCCTAAACCAACGCCGGTCAGTAAAAAGCCTGAAGCTGTAGTAGCCAAACCGGAACCGAAAGAACCCGAGGTAGACGAGCGTATCCAGGAGATCGCAAAAACACTGCTGAACCTGGACGAGGAAGAGTTAACGCCAATCGCCAATCTGATGACAGAAGACGAACTGGCGGATTTATACTCAACGGCTTCAAAAAGCCAGAAAGAAAAGCTTTTACGGGTACTTACACCCGAAAAAGCAGCAAGCATACTTAAAAAAGTAATGTCATGATTAACATACTCAATCAAATCTTACAGCAGCTGGGAGGAAGTCTGACGCCCCAGGTTGCCGGAGCAGGACCTGAAGGATCTGCAAATAACGGCGACTCAGCGTCTTCTTTTGCCCAGTCCCTGTTTTCCTTTCTGGGGGAACAGTCGGCTGGAGGTGTATCATCAGGTTTGATACCTGCATCACAGGCTGAAACTGCTGATCAGAGCCCGGAGCTTCCCTTGCAGGATGCACCGATGCCTGATGGAGTGCTGACACCAGTCTATCCGCACATGTGGTTACATTCATCTGTGCTGGCAAAAGACTACACGCAGCAGTCACAGCAGCTTTCACCATCAGACGGACAAACACCGTCAACTGATGGATCCGGCCTGCAGGTAATGGCTCTGTTCAAAGGTGCTTCATCTGAACATTCAAAACCTCAGATGACCCTGAATGTGGTGGATACCTCAGCCCTGCAAATCCCGGAAGGAAATGCTACTTCGCATGGGTCTGATCTGAAACTGGTGAATCCTTCGGGGAACATCATTTCGGGTTTATCAGGCGCAGCAGTGAGTGCTGAAACCTCCAAATTAACTCCCCAAAATGGAAGTCAGCTACAAAGTGCCTTTCCCATGGATGAGGTTATTAAGCTGGAGGAGCTCGCCCAGACCGAAACCGGTCGCAAGATTCTGCAGCAGATTGTTCAGAGCGATGATCTGCCAGAAGGCATTGATCTGAATAAGGTGAAAGCCATTCTCGATAATGCAGAAACAAAAGCGGCAGAAGGACTCAAGCTGCAACGGAATGTACCTGAATCACAGGCAGTAAAGGAAGGATTACCAACCCGGGAATTCGGGCTGAAACTGGTCAAAAACCAGCCTTCAGAATCGAATGCCTCAGGTGTGATTACAGAAAGCAAGGTTACCACAGATGAAATGAGCAAGCGTGCAACCCTGCATGAACTGCACAGGAACCTGTCGGTGGCTCAGAAAGAAGCTGTTTCGAATAGCACAGAAAACGCTAAACACTCAGCGGACAGCAGCATAGGCATGCTGAACGGGAATGCAGAAAATGCGAATCGCCATACCGGTTCCGGAACAGATCAAAACCTGAAAAGACAGGCACAGCAGGGCAACATCAATCTGCTGAACAATCAGAACCCGGCCACCCCGATGGGTGAAGGTTCTTTTGATCTGGCAGCCATCGAACATGAGCTGCAGGAAGGAACAGGACTGGAAAACCTGAATCGTATTTCCCTGGATCTAGCAAACCGGTCTGATTTTGCCAATCGCCTTAGTCGTGTGATTGGACAGCGATTTATGGCTGCAAACACCAATCAGGCTTCGGAAGCCTATCAGCAGCATACCTTTATGCTGGATGATGGTGAAGCTTTACAGGTTGCGGCCAGACAGTCTGAAGCCGGCCTGAGCCTTCAGCTGGGTTCCGGAAACCAGGAGCTCATGCGCCTGATTCAGCAGCATGCTGATGAGATCCGGGCTCACCTGAAAAATGAACTGAATATTGAAATTGATCTTCAGCTCAAACAGGATTCGGGTGAGGCGCAGTCATTCGGTGCAGATGAGGGCAAGGGCAGAAATGCTACTGGCACTCAGGCTTCAGCGGATGCCTCCCTGAGCGGCCAAAATGATAACCACTCGGACACGAGGTTGAATCCCCGCTATCTGGGATTCAATAACAATGAATGGGTAGGATAAGATGGATATCACATCAATCAACTCAAACACATCCGCCGCACTGGCCGCCAATGCGCAGCCGGGTAACTCAAACCTTGGACAAACTGAATTTCTGCAGTTGCTGGTAACGCAGCTGCAGAATCAGGATCCGATGAGTCCGCTCGACAGTGCCGAATATGCTGCACAGCTGGCTCAGTTCAGTAGTGTGGAGCAGCTGGTAAACCTGAATAGTGGCATGGAAAGTCTCATCAGCAATCAGCAGATGATGAATGCCGGCCTCAATAACACCATGAGTGCCAATCTGGCCGGTAAATCCGTGACAGCACTAAGTGATCGCATCGCTATCGGTGCAGAAGAGCGCAGTGCGGATGTCACCTTCAGGCTGAACAGCGTGGCCAGTAATGTGCAGGTGAATATTCTGGATTCGAACGGGAATGTAATCCGAAGCGAGAATCTCTCCGGTTTCAGCAAGGGCGACCACAGCTGGACCTGGGATGGTAAAGCCGACAACGGTCGTTCTGCGCCCGCCGGTAACTACCGTGTGGAGATCAGTGCGGTAAACGGTGAAACACCTGTGAATGCACTCACCTTTGTGAAAGGTGAAGTTGAAAGTGTGAAATACACATCAAGCGGTGTGCAGCTTGTCGTGAATGGCGTAGCCATTCCGCTGGGCGACATCGAGTCTATCGGCGCTTAATTGATTTAACCACCGAACATGAACATTGAACATTTAACCGGACGCATTCAACCCGACTTACAGCCTTCAGGGAAGCCTTCCAAAGCACCCGAAGGAGGCCAACAGCCCCAGGGCGAATCGTTCTCAAGTGTACTGAACCGGGTAGCCGGTTCCGGAGAGCAATCGAAACTTAGCTTCTCTGCTCATGCCATCAAACGACTGCAGGACCGATCCATTGAACTCAACAGCGGAGACGTGGAACGCATCGGGGCAGCCATTGACAGGGCGGAGCAGAAGGGAAGCCGGGAATCGCTGGTGCTCGACGGCAATCAGGCTTTTATCGTGAATGTTCCCAATAAAACCATCATCACCGCAATGGATGTGATGGAAATGCGGGAGCGGGTATTCACCAACATCGACAGTACTGTTTTTACCAATAAATAAAATTAAACAACAACCGGACTGGCCCCGCAAGGGAAGTCCACCGCGGCCGACCGACTGAAGCCGCATCAAATAGGAGACCATCATGGCTTTAATGAACTCATTAAACGCAGGCGTAAGTGGACTACGCGCATTTCAAACAAAAATGGACGTTATCGGTAACAACATCGCTAACGTCAACACCACCGGATTCAAGTCATCCCGGGTTACCTTCTCGGAGATGCTGAACCAGACCATTCGCTCAGGACAGGGCGGGGAAGATGCTCCTCAGACATCCATGCAGATCGGGCTGGGTGTCCGGGTATCTGCCATCAACCGAAATTTCTCTCAGGGTTCGCTGCAGCAAACCGGGATACAAACCGATGTAGCCCTTGAAGGACAGGGTTTCTTCATGGTACGGGAAGGCAACCAGAACCTGCTCACCCGTTCCGGCAGCTTCGCCTTTAACCAGAACGGAGTACTGGTAGATAATGCAGGCCGTTCGGTTCAGGGCTTTAATGCTGATTCGGCCGGTAACATCCTGGCTGGTGGTACCACCAATGATATTCAGGTGGATTTCGAAAACTTATTCCCGCCACAGGTAACGGAAAATGTATTCATCTCCGGTAACCTGGATGCGGATACCTCAACTTTCCAGGTTCTGCAATCCCTGTCTTCATTCACTACCGGTGATGGGGTTGTAGCCAATGGAACCACTGAACTGAACGACCTGGCTCAGACGACCACCGATTTCGTAGCCGGTGATCAGATAACCTTCGACATCACCGCAAACGACGGTTCTACAACAAACGTGACCTATACCTATGCTGATGGGGACACCCTCAACGATCTGGTCGCCCAGCTGAATACCGCACTTAGTCCGGGTGAAGCCAATGTAAAGCTGAACGATGGCGTGCTGGAAATTCGCTCGACCCAGCTTGGCGACAGCCAGTTGATGGTTGATGATATCACCATGGGCGGTACCGGCCAGCTTACCCTGAACGGTTTTGAGATCGCGCAAAGCGGTATCACCGGTACACAAACCATGACCACCACCATTTATGATGGCCTGGGTCGTGAGCATACCCTGATCATCGATTACACCCAAAGCAGCGCCAATGTCTGGGATTATGAAATCTCCTTCCTGGATGGTGAGCAGGTTACATCCGGTGAAACCGGTCAGCTGATCTTCGATGAAGCCGGTAACCTGACCAGCGACAATACCCTGCCTGTGGATTTCGATCCGGGTAACGGTGCTTCTCCGGTTAATTTTATCCTGAATCTTGGCAATCCATCCAACGGTTCTAAGCTTACACAGTATTCCGGTATTGTTACCGCGAATATCGTGAATCAGGATGGTTTTGGTCAGGGTCAGCTGGTGGACTTTAACATTGACGGTGACGGATACATCAACGGTATCTATGATAACGGCAATAACATCCGATTGGCTCAGCTGGCCATCGGGGATGTCCCGAATTATGACGGACTGGAAACGGTGGGAAGCGGGAACTTCAGAACCACTTCCTCATCCGGAAACATTGACATCCTCACGGCCAACAATCTCAGTTCCGTGAATATCAATGCCGGTTTCCTGGAAGCTTCCAATGTGGATCTGGCCCTGCAATTTACCGACATGATTACCTCTCAAAGGGCCTATCAGTCCAATGCAAGGGTGATTACCACAGCTGATGAGCTTCTTTCGGAAGTGGTTAACCTGAAGAGGTAATAAAAATACTTTAACCGCAGTCCGATTTATCCGATAAGCATAAGAGGACGCCTCCCTGCGCAGGGCGGGGAGGTATCTTCTAACCCAAAAAAAACAGGCTAGTGGATAAATCAACGATTATCGGTTTTGCCGGAGGGTTTACACTCGTAATCGGAGCTATTGTAACCCAGGGCGATATCACCATTTTTATCAGTGTTTCTTCGGTGATTATTGTTGGTGGAGGCGTATTTGCTTCCGCTTTTGTCAATTACAGCATAGACGATACCAAGAACGCTTTTTTACTGCTCTTTGATCTTCTGAAAACCAAGCAGTCTGATTTCAGAACCGACATCGAGATGATGAATATGTTCATTCGAAAGGTTCGGAGATCAGGTTTACTTAAACTGGAGGAGGACATCGAGTTTATTGATAATAAATACCTCAAACAGGGTTTACAGCTGGCTATCGATGGAACATCCAGAGATGCGCTAGTCAAAATTCTGGACGATAACCTGAATAACAATAAACGAACCCTGAAGAAAAGTGTGCAGATCCTGCTTTCAATGGCCGAATACTCGCCGGCTTTCGGTATGATCGGGACGGTAATCGGCCTGGTGCTGATGCTTCAGAATATCGCGGATCCTGAATCACTGGGTGCCGGTTTGGCTGTAGCTCTTCTTACCACACTTTATGGCACCATTTCGGCAAATATGATCTTTACCCCACTCGGCGGTAAGCTTAGCCATCTGGGCGAAAGGGGAATAATAAGAGATGAGATGTTTATGTCGGCTATTCTCTCCATCGTGGATGAGGAAAATCCGCGCATCATGGAAAGCAAAATGCTCAACTACCTTCTGCCAAATGAGCGGGCAGAATATCTGGCTTATTTCGATACCAGAAGTTTCGACAAGAAACGGGAAGACAAGCTCAACGAAACCTGGAAAAATTCACAGCACATGCCATGGACGAGTCTTCGGGCAGCTCTGGAAGTTGGTTAATGACCTATGCCGACTTCATCACTCTGATGATGATCTTTTTTATCGTGATCTACACCTTTACGCCGGGGGTAGAGTCCTCGAAATTTGAGCAAATCATCGGTGCCTTTAACGGGAAACGGGGTGTTCTGGATAAGGAATCCGTATTCAGTGATGAAATGCTGGATGTGAAAGTACAGGTGGCCAAGAAAAACGCCAAGAAAGTGGAGGCCGCAGGGGGCTTGCAGCAGTATATCGCAGAGCAGGAGCTGGGCGATGATGTACAGATTGAGCTGCTGCCGGAAGGTATTCTCATTATTCTGGGTGAGTCCATTTCATTTCCGACCTATTCAGCGGAATTAATGGAACCCAGCAAGGCGGTACTGGATGTGGTCGTGGAAATGATTCAGAAGTATACCTTCGAAGAATTACTGGAAATTGAAGTACAGGGTCACACCGATGATCGTCCCATTCGCGCCGGAGCACGCCGCTATCAGACCAACTGGGAGCTGGGTGCCGCCCGGGCCGCCAGTGTGCTGCAGCATTTGAGCACCAATTCCGATATCTCTCCGGATAAATTCAAAGCCTCTACCTATGGTGAGCACAAACCGCTGGTCAATAATGCCACCGCTGAAAACAGGGCAAAAAACAGAAGGGTGGAAATTTATATCCGCTACAGTCCGGACGATAATCAGAACAGTGAAGCATTAATGAAAGAAACGTTTATAACTGAATAGAGATCGTTATGGCTGAAGAAGAAATTGTAGAACAACAAGAAGTTAGGGAAGAAGCAAAGGGCGGTAATTTTGTGTCCATTTTTGGAAAAATTTTCCTTTCCATCGTGGCTATCGGAGTACAGATTTTCCTTGCACTGCAGATCATGGACAGTGCATATGCATCCATTGATGAGAAAATTGCCAGCTTCAGCAGCTCGGAATCGGTCTATCATCAAATGGAAAACATTATTGTAAACCCTTCTGACTCAGACGGAGAACGCTATCTGCTGCTCACTATAGCCCTCGAATTACGCAGTTCAGAGGCTGTAAAAGCACTTGAGAAACATAATGTCAAAATCACGGACCAGATCAATACCATACTGGCCAGCAAAACGGTAGACCAGCTGAACGACCAGTCGCTGCGTGACGGCATCAAACAGGAAATCGGAATTGCCATAAATCAGAGTCTCGGTAAAAATTCGGTACAGAATTTGTTTTTCACGAAGTATGTGATGCAATAAACATTTTCATTAACACCGAATTTTATGACGAACAAGACAGCCGTTGGAGATGGACTGACACCACAAATCGAATTTCAGAATGAGAGGCAGCATGGGGGCGTGCCCCATATCCGGATTTATGATTTTAATAATCCGAGGCTAATCAGCAAAGAGTCCATGCGCATCCTCAAAAAAGTGCATGACTCCCTTTCCAAAAACCTGGAGCTGCTGTTTCTGAATAGACTGGATACCTCAATTCAGATAGATATTCTGGATATCAAAGAGGTCGTTATTTCGGATTACATACAGAGTATTGAATCACCTGCTGCCGTTTTCATGTTCAACATCGAAGAACTCGGGGAGTGGGCCATTCTTCATATGGATCCGGCCTTTTGTGTGTACACGGTCGACAAACAGAGCGGGGGAACCAAACAGGAACTCAGAGAGACCCGTGAACTCACCCATATCGAAGAGCGCATTCTATCCCGCATTCTAGACAGGATGTTCAAGGAGCTCTCACATGTCTGGGCACCATACATGTCCATGACCATCCACAATTACGCCTACGAAAGCCGGCCCACTAACATCCGTACGCTTTCGCCCAATGAACCCGGCGTACTGGTGGTCTACACTTTCCGTATGTACGGACAGATTGTACCGATGAGTATCTGCTACCCCTTCAGGCTGGTCAAGGATTACATTTCCAAGATTTCCAATGTGGAAGACAAGAAGAAACCGGAAATGATGTCGCTGACCCAGAAAAAGCAAATGGAGCGACGCATGAAAGGGATTTCGGCTCCGGTTAAAGTGATGCTGGGGAATGCGAAAATGTCGATTCGGGACCTCATGAATCTGAAAGTGGGAGATGAAATCCGACTGGATCAACCCATCGACAAGCCACTCAATATTACCGTTAACGGAACGCGAAAAATGTCGGGTTATCCGGGCACCTTTGACGGCAGGATGGCAATAAAGGTTTTTGATTTACCAAAACAGGCTAAAATGTAAAAGGGCTATTGATATGCAAGTAAAAAACTGGCTGCTGGGGCTGGAGAAACATTCCGAAGCACTGGCTGCATTTTTCAAATCCATTACCGGCAGCAAGGTTGAAGTCAGCATCGCTGATGTAGACCGCAAAAACGCGGAAGAAACGGCTCAGTTTCTGGCCGGGGATGAAACCGCTGTTCGTACGGTGGATGAAATTTTCCAGACCGAAGTACTCATTACTTTTTCCTCTGGTGCTCTGCTGCCGCTATTGCGCAGCCTCACCTCAAACGATGTGGAAGTTTCGGAAGATCTCAGCCATAACGTGCTGCTCACCATTACGGAGAAACTGATAGAGCACCTCAGCCGCAGCCTTCATCTTGCCGGCATCGAAACCCGCTTTTCTGAAGTGGAAATCATTCCAGCAGGCAAAATCAAGACTTCGCTGAACCAGCAACAGTATTACATGGGCAAATTTGCGGTCAAGGGAACCTTTGGTGAGTTCCAGCTGGGTCTGGCAGCCGGTGAACCCAATCCCAGCAGGGTGGAAGCGGTTGTTACTAACTGGCAGGAGGAAAACCCATTCCTGGCCGACGATTTTATCCAGCAAAGCGTGGATATCTTCGCCGATACGGATCTCAAAATCGGAACTCAGACCTACGATGTTGAACCCAGTGTTCAGGTGAAAGGTAAACGGGTTGAATTCGAGGCTTTTGACAAACGAAAAGTGATCGATAACGACCGCGAAATAACCAACATTGATCTACTGAAAGATGTAGAAATGGGGCTCTCCGTTGAACTGGGTCGCCGAGAGATGCCGCTTGGCAAGATTCTGCAGCTGGTTAAAGGTTCGGTAATAGAACTGGAGCGAATGGCCGGAGAACCGGTCGATATTCTCGTAAACGGTCATACCATTGCCACCGGTGATGTTGTAGTTATTGATGATTACTTCGGCGTACGCATCACGCAACTGCATGAAGAAAACTTCAACTTCCGGAGTGCCTGAGCATGATCGACTGGAAAGCCTTCCGCCAGCAGATGCAGAGCGACCCTAAAAAGGTCCTGAGCTTTGTGATCGGGCTGGCTACGGTTTTTTTTGTGATGTGGGCCTATGTATTGATCACATCCAATCTCAAAAAGGAAGTACCTGAGACCGTAAACGTAAATAAAGCGGAGTTGCCGGAAGCAGTGGTTTCCGCATCGGACAGCAGCCGCTCTGAAGCTGAAGTTCAGCTGCCGGCTTTCCAGCGAAGAACAAAAGAATCGGGGAATAGTCTGCCTAATGTGATGCCGGTTTTATTCCTCTTTCTGGTTGTGGTCACAGGCTTCTGGCTGATGAAAAAAGGGCGCAAACGCATGAAGGGAGCCTCCGAATTTATGGATGTGCTGGGCACCCAGCAGCTGGCACTGAACCAGCAGGTGAGTCTGGTGCGCATCAACTCGGAATACTGGGTACTGGGCCACAGCAATGGCAACATCAGCCTGCTGCAGCGCTACAACGAAGAAGAATGGCAGGGAAAACCATCACAATCAGACCGTGAAAAAGGGCAAAGCAGTCTGGATGCATCATTTTTATCGCTATTGAAAAGGGAAAACCAGCAATATGAGACTTTTACCGAGACAACCTGAACCCCCAAGAAAGCTCATTTATCTGATCGCATGTATTTGCATGCTGATGCTGCCGCTAATCGCGAGCACTGCTGTCCAGGCCCAGAGTGCTGTACCTAATATAAACATCAATGTTGGGGGTGAAGACAATGAAGATTATTCCCTGGCTATTCAAACCCTCATCATCCTCACGCTGCTATCATTTGGTCCGGCTATCGTGACCATGATGACCAGTTTTACCCGGATCATCGTGGTCTTTTTCTTCCTGAGGATGGGATTGGGAACACAGCAGTCGCCCCCGAACCAGGTTCTGCTGGGACTGGCCCTGTTTATCACCATTTTTATCATGATGCCCACCTTCAATCGCATCACCGATGAAGCCATTCAACCCTATTCCAACGAGGAAATAACCCAGGCTGAGGCGCTGGATGCGGCAGCGGTTCCGCTTAAAGAATTTATGATACGGCAGACCCGTGAAGAAGATCTGCTGCTCTTTATGGATCTGGGAGGTTATGGATCGGTGAATGACCCCGGTGAACTGCCACTCTTTGCCGTGGTACCGGCTTATGTGATCAGTGAATTGCGTATCGCCTTTCAGATTGGCTTTATGATTTACCTGCCCTTTATGGTGATTGACCTGGTGGTGGCTTCGGTACTGCTTTCGATGGGGGTGATGTTTCTGCCGCCCGTGCTGGTATCACTGCCATTTAAAATACTGGTATTTGTACTCACGGATGGCTGGTATCTGCTGGTGGAATCGCTGGTTAAAAGTTTTAACGCCTAGGAGGATGCTGCATGAACACGGAAGTTGGCTTATACTGGGTACAGGAAGCATTAACCGCCATGGTGGTACTGGCTGGGCCCATTCTGGCCGGAGCCCTGATCGTTGGTTTGCTTATTGCTGTTTTTCAGGCGGCAACCACCATACAGGAAATGACCCTGAGTTATGTACCCAAAATGCTGGTGGTAATCATCATCATGTTTTTCCTGTTCAGCTTTATGCTGGAATATGCCATTGAGTTTACGGAACGCATCCTAACCTTCATTCCGGATATCGCTCGATGAACTACCTGAGCGTTGAATTCCTGCTGGCTTCTTTCCTGATATTCGTACGCATTGCGGCTATGATTGCAACGGCTCCTTTTTTCAGCAATCAGAGTGTGCCCAATCAGATCAAGCTGTTTACGGCCATCGTACTCACCATTGCCTTATTTCCCATTATTCCAATCTATGCAGCTGTTTTTCCGATGGATGCCTCCATTCTGGATGTGCTGGTAGCCATAGTGAAAGAAATGCTGGTGGGTATTTCCATGGGACTGGTCGGGCAGATGATTTTTGCCGGTGTTCAGATGGGAGGGGAGCTCATGAGCGTGAATATGGGCCTGAGTTTTGCCAGTGTGGTGGATCCCATGAATCAGCGGCAGAGCGGCCTGCTGACCCAGCTCTTTACCTTCATTGGAATTTTACTTTTTCTGGGAATTGGTGGCCATAGTATTTACATCCGCGCACTGGCCCAGAGTTTTGAAATTGTGCCTCTTGGAGCTGCCCAGCCCGTAGGCGCTACCTTTAGCTTCTTGGAAATGGCCATGTACATTTTTGTGGTGGCTGTTCAGATGGCATCCCCTTTTATTCTGGTCCTTTTCCTGCTGGATGTAAGTCTGGCCATCTTCGCCCGCATTATGCCGCAGGCCAATATTTTCTTCCTTTCCCTGCCGCTGAAAGTGGGAATCGGGGTCATTCTCCTCATCATGGTGTTACCCTATACACCGGCTGCCTTTCAGCATTTCTTCAACTCCATGTGGGGTTATCTGGACCAGGTGATTCAGTCGCTGGTACCCTGAAGGCAGGCTTCATCATTTCTTCACCTTCTCTTGTAACATATAAGTATATCAATGAATTAAGGCCCTGATTTGGTCAGGCGTTTTAAAATGGAGGGCAAATACATGGCTCAAGTGGTTGTCTTAGGTGCAGGAATTTCAGGGCATACCTCAGCTCTGTTACTCAGAAAACTGCTGAATAAAAAACATGAGGTCACGGTTGTAAGTCCGAATTCCAACTATCAGTGGGTACCATCCAATATCTGGGTTGGTATAGGACAGATGACTCCGGATCAGGTGAAATTTCCTCTGGCCCCGGTTTACAAAAAGAAAGGGATTAACTACGTACAGGCAGCTGCGCAAAACTTCTATCCGGAAGGAAATGCCGAAACGGATCAGCCCTTTATCGAAGCCGTGTATAAAACGGGCGATAAAGAAGGGCAGACCGTGCATGTGGAATATGACTATCTGGTGAATGCCACCGGACCCGCCCTGCGATTTGATAAAACACCGGGACTGGGCCCGCATGCGGAAGGCGGAACCACATCGGTTTGTACCTACAGCCATGCTGTAGAGGCCTGGGAAAAACTACAGCTGGCCATGGAAAAGATGGCCAAAGGTGAAAAACAGCGGATTCTGATCGGAACCGGCCATCCAATGGCAACCTGTCAGGGTGCGGCTTTCGAATATATTCTGAATGTGGCATTCGAAATCAGAAAACGCGGACTGCAGGAAATGGCTGATCTGACCTGGTTTACGAACGAATACGAGCTAGGTGATTTCGGTATGGGTGGTGCCTTTATTCAAAAAGGCGGCTATGTGACTTCCACCAAAGTGTTTACCGAATCCATTCTTTCAGAATATGGAATCAAGTGGATAAAGCGGTCAGGCATCACAAAAGTAGAAAAAGGGATTGCTCATTATGAGAACCTGGACGGAGAACAGGGCAGCATCGAATTTGATTTTGCGATGCTCATTCCGGCTTTTTCAGGCCAGGATTTCAAAGCTTTTGATAAGAAAGGCCATGAAATAACCGATCAGCTTTTTGCCCCAAACGGATTCATGAAAGTGGATGCAGATTACAGCAAAAAACCATATGAAGAGTGGAGTGTGGACGACTGGCCCAGCACATACACTAACCCGGTGTATCCCAATATCTATGCCCCCGGTATTGCATTCGCCCCTCCGCATTCCATTTCCAAACCTATGACCAACCCCAATGGAACAGCCATTTTCCCCGCTCCGCCCCGAACAGGAATGCCATCCGGTGTAATGGGTAAAGTTGTGGCTGAAAATATTGCCGAATCCATTAAAAAGGGTGAGCTCATTAATGAGCATACCGCATCAATGGGTAAAATGGGAGCGGCTTGTATTGTTTCAGCCGGTTATGGAATCACGGACGGCTCAGCCGCCACCATGACGGTATTTCCGGTTGTTCCGGACTATGAAAAATACCCTGAATGGGGAAGAGACCTGAAATACACGGTTGGCGAACCCGGACTTGCCGGCCACTGGATCAAACTGTTGTTGCATTACATGTTTATGTACAAAGCTAAAGCACGTCCACTCTGGCACCTCATACCCGAATAAATCCTGAAAAAAATTGGAGAAGCTATGCTAAGAAGATATAAAGACATTGCCATCGGGTATAAAGACGAATCTTACCCGCCGGTTCCCACCAAAGCTACGTTGTTCTGGAGACGAAATATTCCCTATCAGATCTTCCGGTTCTTTGTGCTTAACCTTAAGATCATGCGCATTGTGGTAGGCGGACATGATTGAGATTCTGATAGCTCAGGCAAAATAAAGCACAAAAAAGAGCCGGTACACTCAAGCACCGGCTCAACCCTTATTCTTGCTCTTGCTTTGTCTTGCTGTGCCTAATGAAAAACGACCGGATCCAGATTGGTTTTGAGCTGAAGCAGCAGCTTACCGATGATCTGAGAAATTCGGGCCTCGGTGAGTCCAAGTAACTGAGCAATTTCAGCCAATGTGAGGTCCTCATAGTAGTACAGTGCCAGTATCAGCCGTTCTCTTTCCTTCAGGTTTTTGATGGCAGCCTGAATCCGGTTGGCCACACTTTCACGGTCCAGGTCCGCGTCAGGGGCTTCAATATTTTTGTCTTCAATCATGTTGACCAGCGAATCGCCTTTTTCATCCCCATAGGCATCATGATCGAGCGAGAGGAAAGCACGCTGCTGTACGGTTTCCAGAATCTTTCGATAATCTTCTACGCTGATTTCCATAGCTTCAGCAACTTCATCTTCTTTGGGGTCACGACCCAGTTCCTGCTGAAGGCGAGAGATGACCTCCTGGGCTTTTCCGTAATTCGCGCGCTGCATGCGGGGCATTTCATCGATGGAGCGCAGGTAATCAATGACCGATCCCCGAATACGGTAATAGGCAAAGGTGTTGAACTGTATATTTTTTGAGGCGTCATAGTTGTCCAGAGCCTGTAACAGGCCCATTACGCCCACGCTCTCCAGGTCTTCGTATTGCGACAGCGCGTTGTCCGGTCGTTTAATTTTTCCGATGATGCTCTTGACCAGTGGCATGGCTTGAGAAATGATTGCATTTCTCAGGCTTTCGGAGGGATCCTCCACAAAAGCGTTCACCAGTTCCTGTAATGATGTTCCCATGGTGTTGATGTTTATGTTTTACTGATATAGCCCAAAGCTTTATGCTGCTTGTTTCATTTTTGGATCAGGGGTTGTCTTTTCCACCTGTTCAGCGTCTGTTTTTTGTGAACCGATGATGTTCACGATAAAACTGCCAAGTCGGGTACCCACAACCAGTGTGATGAAAACCATGGACGACTTGACTATAGCCGGTTCAAAGGATGAACCCAGCAGCATGGTTATCAGGAAAATCAGCAGGGATATGATGGTAAACAGATGTACAAGCATGTTTTATGTTTTCCGTTTTAAGCTAACTTTGCTCTTGGTTGTTTGTTTGCAAATCCGGCCAGAGCATTGGCTATAACCTGGAAGTCATTCATAGCTGAATGCTTTGAATAAATGGAGGCCAGCGGCATTTGCTCTTTGACGGATGTGCGTATGTTATCGTCAAAATTCACCTTTCCCAGAAATGGGAGCGCACGATTCATGAAATGATTCAGAATATGATTGAAGCGGTCCAGCACATCGCGGGCTTCGGTGTCGTCCTGGCTCATATTAATCACGGCCGCAAAGGGGAAATCCGGATCAATATTGAGCACATATTTGCAGAAGCGGTACAAGTCTGAAATGGCCGTTGGTTCGTCTATCAGAACCAGCGCACAAAGGTCAGAGCGATCAAGAGCCCAGAGGCTGATTTCAGAGATGCCGGCCGGGGTGTCGATTAGGATGAAATCATGATCACAGTGCAGCCTCAGGATCAGCTGGTCCAGATAATCGAAATAGCTGCTCCAGCTTTCATGTTCGGGAAGAGGCTCATCCGCACCTACAATCAGGCTGATTCCGGTACGGCTGGTATGGATGATGTCATTTGCAGAACAGCGTGCCTGCTTTACATCGGTCACCGTTCCCTGCGGATATTCATTCAGGAGGGTGCCACAGCTTGAAAATCCCAGGTCGGCGTCCAGTATGGCAACGCGATAACCCAGATTATTCAGAGATTCAGCTACATTTACCACCGAAATGCTTTTTCCGGCCCCGCCTTTACCACTGGCAAATGAGAATATGTATGGTCGTTCGAGTGAGTAGTTCATCTTTACCCTTATTTGGTATTGGGTGTGAGAATTTTTTCAGTAAACCAGGCCTTGGTATAGGTCCGGATATCATCGAAGGCTCCCGCGCCTTCACTGATGTAGCGCATTGAAGCACCTCCCACCTCTATAAAGGGAAGGAAATGTCCCCAGCTGAGGGCTTCATCCATATGGGTGAGGGCCAGATAATCGGGTTTAAGCGGGAATCGGCTCAGATAAGCTTCCGAAAAATAGCAGCTGTGCAGCGTTGCGTTCAGCACATAATGCAGTTCAAAATCGGGCAGATGCTGCAGCTTCTCCTGCAGGCTGCGTATTTGAGCGGCTGCTTTTTCCGGATTCAGGCTGATGGCTGGTGTATCAATCAGCAGATGGTCGAAGTGCTTGAGCTGCATATTCAGCTCTGCCAGCTCACTTGCACTTCCCGCTTCGAAATATTCAAATTTATGCTCACGGGCCAGCTCCGTCATACGATGGGCATCCGAACGATCACCCTCACCAAGCAAACGAATCACAGCCAGTTGATTTCCGGCCAGCAGGTGTTTGTTACGGCTTAGCTTGGTAATGAGCGAAGTACAGCCCGCTCCCGATGGACCCACAAAAACCTGTACCCGCTTAACGGTGAGGCTGCTGTCGTGAGGCAGGTGTTTACGGATCACTGATCCCAGCTGCAGCAGGAAGTCCCGCCGGTTAGCAAAAGGATCCACACCCATTCCGATGGTTTCATTCAGCCAGCGGTTTACGTAACCCGCGGGAATGCCGGCCTGCAGCAGCTGCTGGTAAACCGGAAGTGAAATCAGTTCGGCATTGGCCTGAATAAAGTATGATTGTATAAGCTGCTGTAGCTCTGCTGATGGAATTTCGCTGTGGGATGCAGGACCTGAAAGCTCTTCTGACTTAGGTTCACTAACCTTCTGTTGTTCCTGCATCAGGCTGATGTTGCGGCGCTTCAGGCGGGGTTGCTCATCCTTGTGAATAAGTTTTTCGATCGGATCAGATTCAGCTTCCTCATCCTCCAGGTAATAGGTCGATGCGGACGGTGCAGGTGCAGGTGCTGTTTGCCGGGTCGAACCATTGCTTTCTGCCATCAGGTCGGCAAACACCGCTACTTTTTCCCGGATGGCTTCCCGGCTGTAGGTAGTTGTATTTTCTACGGCCTCCGGTTTTTTTATTTCAGCACCTTTTTTTGCCATCACGGTTATGCAGGCCGGAGATCCGCCTTTTGGAGCCCGGCTTTCCAGTACAATCATATCCTCGCCCAGCATGGCTTTGGCTTCGGCTCTGGCCTCCCGGATATTTTCCCCGTAAAAGCGTTTAATTTTCATGTTATACCTCGTTCAGGGTTTCTTCCAGCTCTTGTTTAAGCTGTATGCGTTCGAATTTTCGGATTTGGGTATCGATGGTGATATCGTTGTAAGAGAGCACGGAAACCTCGGGGATTACCGTGACCATAAAATCGTAGAGTACCGGCCGCAGTACCGGTGAAGTGAGCAGGATGGGATCGTGCCCGGAGGAAATCATCCGCTCAAAGGTTTTGGAAGCAGCCAGATACAGTTTCTCAACGGTATCAGGAGCAAAGCCCAGGGTGTTAGGATTCAGATTGCCCTGCTGAGCCTGACTGATCAGGTGGGCTTCCAGTTCGGAGGAGAGTACGCTTACCGTAATTTCACCATCCGAATTGCGGAACATCTTAGTGATGTTTTCAGACAGCGCCGCCCGCACATATTCTGTGAGTACATCCGTGTTTTTGGTTGTGGACTGATGATCGGCCAGGGTCTCCAGAATAGTTACCAGATCCCGTATTGCAATCTGTTCCTTGAGCAGGCGCTTCAATACTTTTTGAACCTCGCCGATTTTCAAACCTTCCGGAATCAGTTCCTCGACCAGGGCTGAGTTATTTTCTTTTACATTGTCGATCAGTTTCTTGACCATTTCCCGATCCAGCAGCTTATGTGCATTGCGTTTCAGCACTTCCATAAGATGAGTGGTGATCACGGCTGGTGCTTCGATTACGGAAAGCCCATATCGCTCGGCCTGCTGCTTGTTGCGTTCACTCACCCAAAGGGCATCCATGCCGAAGGTTGGATCCGTGGTTTTAATACCGGATAACTCGATATCGAAATTCGGGGGAACCAGCACCATGTAATAATCCGGCAGCAGATCACCTTTTCCCTGCATGATGCCCCGCATCTTAATGACATAATCATTGGAATTCAGCTGAATGTTATCCCGGATTCGGATGGGAGGAACCAGGATACCCATTTCAACGGCCAGCTGTTTGCGGAGTGAGGCCATACGGTCAAGCAGGTCACCATCCTGATTGGGATCAACAAGCGGGATCAGGCTGTACCCGATTTCAAGTTCCAGGGTATCGAGTAGCAGATAATCTTCGACTTTGTCTTCTTCAGGCGCCGGCAGGCTTTTCTGTTCCTCTTCCTCAATGATGCGGGCTTCTTCCTGTTCATTTTTGGTTTGATTGGCTTTGAAAAAGAGGAAACCGGCAATGCCCCAGAAGGGGATGATGGGCAGGCCGGGTACAATTCCCATCAGCACAATAAAGACACCGGCCAGTGCCATGATCTTAGGGTTTCCGAAAAGCTGATGGGTAATTTCAAAACTCAGATTACCTTCCGAAGCAGCACGCGATACAATGATACCGGCTGCCGTTGAAATCAACAGGGAAGGGATCTGACTCACCAGGCCATCACCTACAGTGAGCAAAGTGTACTTCTGTGCGGCCTCAAGAATGGGCATACCCTGCTGCATGGTTCCGATGACGAGTCCGCCGATAATGTTGATGAAGGTGATCAGCAAACCGGCTATAACATCCCCGCGCACAAACTTGGAAGCACCATCCATGGCTCCGTAGAAATCGGCCTCCCTCGAAATTTCACTTCGGCGCGTTTTGGCTTCCTCATCTGAGATCAGTCCGGCAGCCAGGTCGGCATCAATGGCCATTTGCTTACCCGGCATGGCATCCAGGGTAAAGCGGGCAGAAACTTCCGCGATCCGGCCGGCACCTTTGGTGATCACGATAAAGTTGATAATAATCAGTACCGCAAAAATGATGATCCCAATCACAAAATTACCCTGCACCACAAAAGAGCCAAAGGCTTCAATCAGGTTACCCGCGTAGCCTTTGCTCAGAATGAGCCGGGTGGAAGCCACATTCAGGGAAAGCCGGAAGAGGGTAAGCATGAGCAACATACCCGGGAAAACGGCAAACTCAAGTGGCTTCAGAGTGTAAAAAGCTACCAGCAGCACCACAACGGAAAGGGAGATACTGAGTGCCAGGAAGAAATCCATGATGCCGGTCGGGATGGGAAGCACCATCACCACCAGAATCATCAGGATACTGGATGAGACCAGAATCTCCGTTCGTCCGGAGAGCAGGCTCATAAAGTCATTATTTTTCTTCACTTCACTCATTCAGAATCAGGCTACCTTTTTCTTTTTCATTTTGAATACATAGGCCAGAATTTCAGCAACGGCCTGGTACAGGGTTTCCGGAATGAATTCATCCTCCTCAGCCGTAGCATACAGTGCCCTTGCCACCGGCGGATTTTCCACAATGGGGATGTCGTACTTTTGGCCAAACTCACGGATTTTAAGCGCCCGCTTACGCATCCCTTTTGCCCGGATGATGGGGGCATCATTAAAGCTGGGATCGTAATGAATGGCCACTGCATAGTGAGTGGGGTTGGTCACAATCACATCGGAAGCCAGCACCGCGTGATCCAGTCTTTTGCGTCTGGACATATTCAGGGCGATCTGCTTTCGCTTACTTTTGATGTAGGGATCCCCGTCCATTTCCTTGTATTCATCCTTCACCTCCTGCTTGGTCATGCGCAGGTCTTTCATATGCTTATATCGGCTGTAGAGTGCATCGAAAATGGCAAGCAGAACCAGGGCTGCCAGTATTTTACCTACAATATCATAGATGTAATCACCGGAATCGCTCAGGATGGATCCCAGCGGGAGGATCATAAATGAGGTGATGTTTTCAATTTCATTCTTGATGGTGAAGTAAATAACCATGCCCACGATGCCGATTTTGGAAAAGGCCTTCACCAGTTCCACCAGCCCTTTAATGGATACTATTCGTTTGATGCCTTCCAGGGGATTTATGCGGCTGCCTTTGGGCTCAAGGATTTTAGTGGTGAAGAGTCCGCCGGTCTGAATCACATTAACCAGAACAGCCACAGCAATGAGTACGGTTAACAAAGGAGCAAGTACCTGAATGCTTTGCCAGAGAGCAAGGGCCAGATAGCGCATCGCCGTTTCCTGATTATCCATCAATAGCCATGCATTCTGGAAATAGGACTCGAATAGGTTTTCGAAACGACTATACATGAACCTGCCTGTGAAAGACATGATGATGACACTCATGATGAGAAGCAGAACGGATGAGATCTCCGTGCTCTTCGCAACGTTGCCATCTTCACGTGCCTGGCGAAGTTTTTTCGCTGTGGGCTGTTCGGTTTTTTCTTGATCATTCTGTGACATGCCTCATGAATATCAAGAAGGATGCCACAGCGCCGGGTACTTTATAAGAGGCCGCCAGAGGGATGTTCAGGAAAAAGCAACCGCCAAAAAATTCCACCTTCAGGAAAAGATTTCCACGTATGGTGACCGCCACGCAAAAGCTAAGCTGTACACAAAATAATCGCCCTCAGGCCTTAAGAAAGTAGCCCCTGCTGCCGATAGAGCCCGATTTTATGATCGGTAAATACCTGCCCAGAACAGCTTTATCGGGGAATGGCATGCTGTTTGAAATAAAAGAGAGAAAAAAATCACATGATCGACCGACTAAGACATACCATGAGAACCCTTCAGATGCTGATGCGCAATCAGGAGGTAACCGCGAATAACCTGGCGAATATAAATACGCCGGGCTTCAAAGCTGATCGTCTGTTCTTCCGATCCTTTATGGATGAATACGAGGGCCGGCCGGTGGTGAGTCCCACACCGCATCAGACCATTCGAATGGAGCAGGGCGCTTTTGAAGCCACGGGCAATCCCTATGATTTCGCGATCAGCGGAGACGGATTTTTCAGAGTGGAATACGAAGACCAGAGTTACCTCACCCGAAACGGTCGCTTTAACATTGATAATGAAGGCTTCCTGGTGGATGAAAACGGAGCCTATCTGCAGGGCAACAGCGGAAGGGTTCAGATACCCAATCAGGTGATGAGCTCGGTTAATGATTCAGCTGAATTAAGTATAGAGGTTGCCAAAGACGGTACTGTCCGGGTAAATGACAAAATATTTGACCGCATCACCCTCATGACTGTGGATGAAGTGGATAAACTGGAACGTCGTACCAATGCCTACCTGGCTCTCGGTGAAGGACAGGAGATGAGGGAAGCGGTTAATGCAGAACTGGTGCAGGGTTATTACGAGAGCGGAAACGTGAATCCCGTTCTGGAGATGGTGGATATGACCAAAACCCTGCAGTTGTTTGAATCTCAGCAGAAGATCATGCAAACCTCCGACGAAATTCTTTCACAGGTAACCACAAGACTAGGACGATTTTAACCAAACATAAAAGAAGACTATGCCAACCAGAGCATTAAGTACAGCCGCACTCGGTATGAGTGCCCAGCAAAAAACAGTGGATAACATTGCCAACAACCTGGCAAACGTGAATACCACCGGTTTTAAACGATCAACCATCGCCTTTCAGGACCTGTTTTATCAGAACGTGGCCATTTCCAACCGAGGCGGGAATGTGACCACCGGCGACCGAAACGACGCCCCTGACCTGCAGCTGGGTCACGGTGCCAAACCGGTTGCCACCATCCGGAATTTCTCACAGGGTGCTCTTGAGGATACCGGGAATCCATTGGATCTGGCCGTTAACGGAATCGGCTTTTTCCAGATCGAAATGCCGGATGGCAGCCTGGCCTACACCCGGGATGGTAACTTTACCCTCAGTTCCAACGGCCGAATGGTAAACAACTCCGGTTTGCCACTGGCTGATCAGATTGACATACCTGAGGATGCCATCGGTGTTTTTATCGCTCAGGACGGAACCGTTTCGGTCCGTTTGAATGGGGACGGTGGCGAAATTGACCTGGGACAGATTGAACTGGTGAAGTTTGTGAACCCAACCGGACTCATGGCCCTCGGTGATAACCTCTACGCTCAGACTGAGGCATCCGGTGTGCCCATTTTCGGGAATCCCGGCTTTGAAGGTTTTGGATCACTGCAGCAGGGATACCTCGAGCAGGCAAACGTAGATATTGTAACTGAAATGGTGAATCTGATCCAGGCTCAGCGCGCCTATGAAACCAATTCTAAGATGGTACAGACCGCTGAGGATATGATGTCAATGACCAACTCCATCAAGCGTTAACATGAAACACCTCGTACTCATCCTGCTTTTTATTGCTTCGCTTCATTCGCTGACAAAAGCTCAGGAAACCATTGATGAGCTGCTTATCGATGCAATGAGTGCGCAACTCACCGAAGTGTATAAGAACAGCGGTTACCGCTTTAATGTGCGCACAAAATGGGTACCTGAGCAGATCCGAAGTCTGCGTAAGGAGGATTTCGAATCCGTAAAATTCGTGAATTCCTCTCCACGTGGATATGAGATGGTATACGTGAGTTACAACAGCCCCCGCGGACTAAAAAAAGCAACCTCACAGGTGTACATCGAACTGGAACAACGTGTGCCGGTGGCAAAGCAGCAACTGAACAAAGGCGATGCCATCGATTCTACGCTGGTGGAATACCGGTGGGTGGATGTAACCCGGTTTCGTGGTGCATTCATTGAAGACCTGTCCACACTGCAGAACAAAGCGGTGGATCGCATCATCAAAAAAGGGCAGGGCATCCTTAAGACGGACATCATCGAAGCACCTATAGTAACGGCCGGTGATTACGTAAACCTCATTTACCGGCAGAACGGAATCAATGTGGTGATACCCTGCATTGCCCGTCAAAGCAAAGCCGTTGGCGAACAAATTAAACTCATGAACAAAGAAACCGGGAAGGTGTATGTGGGGATCCTCATTTCTCCCTCATCGGCCCAGTGGGAGAGAACCCTATGAAAGCAATGTATCTCACCGCTCTTTCCATTTTAATGCTGATGCCGGCACAGCTTTTCGCACAGAGTATGTATTCGGATATCAAAGCCAGAAAAGTCGGAGATGTGATTACGGTGATCCTGTCTGAGAACATCTCAGGAAGTGCACAAACCGATGCAACCACCCAATCCAATACCGCCGGGGCTGCTGCATCCTCCATCAGCGGCAACTTTATTCCCTTCGAACCTTTCTTCGGTGCCGATGCCACCGTTGACTTCAATTCCGATGAGCGCATGTTTGCCAATCAGAGTCAGCTGCTCAGAGGTACCGTATCGGTACGCATCGAGGAGGTAACCGGAAGCGGTGAATTACTGGTGAAAGGCAGCCGTAGCACCGAAATCAATGGCGAGCTGCATAAAATGGAAGTGGAAGGAATCGTTCGCAGCTACGATATCAACGACCTGAACCAGGTGATGTCCTATAACATCGCCAATGCAGTGATTTCCTATCAGCAGGAACAGAAATTAAAAAGCTCAAGACGAAAAGCCGGTTTCTTCCGGCGCGCCGTCTTTTTTGTGGCCGGTGCAGTTGCCACTGCTGCCATCTTCCTCTCAAACGATTCATCCGGAAACTGATCATGAAAAAAACCACGCTCATCCTGTTCTTCATCGTAGGATGTCTGTTTACACACTCCGCAAATGGACAAACCAAGCTGAATGATCTGGTAGAAATTCAGGATGCCCGCAGTATCGAACTGGTCGGGTATGGTCTGGTTACCGGACTTGACCGTACCGGTGATCGATCCATCAGCCGGAGGGGAGCCACATTCACAGTGCAATCTATTGCGAATATGCTTCAGACCTTCGGCATCAACGTGGATGTTGAAAACCTGAGAACTCGCAACGTTGCTGCGGTTATGGTGACCGCAAAGATCAGTCCCTACAACGCCGAAGGATCAGCACTGGATGTAGCTGTTTCTTCTCTGGGTGATGCCAACAGTCTGCAGGGCGGTTTGTTGCTGCAGACTCCCCTGATCGATCCACAGACCCAGCAGGTCTACGCCTACGCTCAGGGTCCGCTCATCATTGGTTCCCTGAACGCGGAAGTATCGGGGGCGCGGGTGGCACAAAACCAGAGCCTGACCGCAACCATCCCCAACGGAGGTTCTGTGATTTATAATGAGAATTATGTGCCTGACCGGTCCAAACCGCTGAAACTGAGTATTCAGCGTCCGAATTACACCAATGCCCAGCGCATGGCGGATGTAATCAATGCCACCTTCGAAGAGGAAATAGCAGAGGTTGCCCATGCCGGACTGCTGAATATCAACTGGCCGGATAACTTCCAGGATACCGGCGACCTGAACTTTTTCACCAGCATGGTACTGGATCTTGAAATTGATGTAGATGTACCGGCTCGCGTGGTTATCAACGAACGTACCGGTACGATTGTAGCCGGCGGTGATGTCACCATTGGCGAAGTGCTCATATCCCACGGTAATGTACAGGTTCAAACCCAGGCTAATCCTTTTGTTTCCCAGCCTCCTGCATTCAGTGGCGGACAAACCATCGTGGGTAACATCAATACCGCATCTATCCGGGAGGAATCAGCGCAGAATCTGGTGCTGGAGGCCAACACCCGGGTTACCGAACTGGCAACATCCCTCAATAACCTTGGACTCTCACCCCGTGATATCATCGCCATTTTCCAGGCCATTGATCAGGCGGGAGCCCTGAAAGGGAAGTTAATCATCATCTGATCATGGATATTAAACTCACACCTACTGATCCAATTGCCGGCACACAGCAGGCCAGGCAGGAAGCTCTGCCCGGTAATAAGGAAGAAACCGCAACCGAATTTGAACGCCTCTTTGCCCATCACCTGGTCAGAGAAATGACTAAAGGCCTTTTCGAGCATCAAGGCAACAGCGTGGTTGGCAACAGCGGCAATTTCTACCGGGATTTTATCACCGGTACACTGGCTGATGAACTGGCTGATGAACGCAGACTGGGCATGGCCGACCTGATCATCAAACACTGGGACAGCGAGGGCATATTTCCCCAAGCTCAGTCCGAAACTCCAATAGAAGAAGAAAATGGCACAGCCGGCTAAAAAATACCACGAATCCGTAAACACCACTCCGCTTTTGCTGGTGATGGAAGAACTGACGGATGAGTACCGAAAAACACGCAACCTGATGGGTGATCAGATTCAGGCCCTGGTCAGAAACGACCTGGACCAGCTGAACAAAATCACCGAAATGCAGGTGGAGCGCTATGAAACCCTGCAGAATCTGGAACATCGTTTCCGGAATGAGTTGAATAAAATGTTTGACGAGTGCGACACGCAGGAAAAGGGGCGAAGCCTTACGCGCTTTATGAGCGAGCTTCAAACTCCGAATGAGGATCTGAATACACTCAGAGATCACCTCAAAGAACAGGTGGAACTCACCCAGAAATACAAAGAACAGCTGCTGGGGCTGCTGGAATTTGCCCGGGAACACAATGCGGTGATACTCAAGGAGGTGTATTCCGAAGGGGAAGCGGCCTCCGTTCATTACACCCAGAAAGGTGAGCGTACCTCCAACCTGAGAAGTGTGATAATAAACCGAAAGGCCTGAGATGAGTAATCTGTTTGAAATATCACGAAGCGGACTCAAAGCAGCTCAGCAATCGCTGAGAGTGACCTCCAACAACATCGCCAATGCCAACACGGAAGGCTATAGCCGTCAGCGGGCTGAATTGCGTCCGGTTGCCAATAATGTTCCGGAACGCATCAAAACGGGATATGGCGTAGAGGTAACCCGCATCGAAAGAATCCGCGATGAGCTGGCCGACAAACAGATATTCAGGCAATCCAACGACCTGAATTCCTTCATGGAGCAATCCAAAGTGTTTGCCCAGCTGGAATCGGTAATGATTACGGATCTGGGCGACAGTCTGGACCTCACGGTTTCAGGGCTGTTTAATGCCTTTTCGGAACTATCCAATGCACCGCAGGATATGGCGCTCAGACGCAATGTGCTGAATAAGGCAGATGCCCTGGCGGATCAGTTCCGAACCATTCACAGCGATGTCGGCAGCATTACCGAACAAACCGTTGAAGCCGGAGAAGGCATGCTGAACCGGGTGAATGTCATCCTTCAGAATTTACACGACATCAACGAAACGGTGTACAATGCCTATGCAACCAATTCCAGCAATAATGAAGTGAAAGACGAGCAGATACGCCTGCTTACCGAACTATCCGAAATGGTAGACGCCGACATCACTTTCAGCGAAGCCGGTACGGCAACGGTTCAGCTGGGCGGCACTGTTCTGCTGAATGATTCCTTTGTTGCCACGCTGCGTGCCGAAAGCAGTGCGGCGGGTAATTTTTTCAATGTACGCTCTGAGGCAACCCGCAACATCGACATACAGGGTGGGAAACTCGGGGGAATTATACAGATGGTGGAGCAGGAAATTCCATCCATCAAAAACAGCCTGGATGAACTGGTAAGCAGTATAGTAACCGAAGTGAATACGCTGCATGCCACCGGTTACGGTATTTTGGATGGCAACCAGCGGGTTTTCTTCAATTCATCCGGACTTACAGCAGACAGCATGGAAGTTAACGGACTGATCCGCGAGAATGTGGGGCATATCGCCGCCTCATCCGCACCGGGAGAATCGGGAAATAATGAAAATGCCATACTGATTTCGAAACTGCGCGACCAGAATGTACTCAATGGCCGCTCCATCATTGAAAGCAGCATTCGCCTGATGTCTGAACCGGGCAGGGCCATGAATGATCTTGATTCCAAGATGTCCACCAAAGAATCGGTAATCAACATGCTGAGAAGCCAGCAGGATGCCGTGAGCGGTGTAGATATGGATGAGGAGCTCAGCAATCTCATCAAATTCCAGAATTCCTACCAGGCATCTGCCCGGGCTTTGAGAACCGCCCAGGAAATGATGGACACACTCATATCAATCATCTAGATACGGAGCAATGAGAATAACCCAGAACTTCCTTTATAACTCCTTTCTGGACCGGATTAATGCAAACCGGGCAGAGGCATCGGATATTCAGAATCGTCTCACAACCGGTAAAAAAGTAACCAAGGCTTCGGATGATAATATCGCCTTTTCGGAAAGCCGGGCGGTGCGAACCAAGGGTTTTAAAGAGGAACAGTATCAGAACAACCTGCGCAGCGGACTGGCTCAGGCCAGGCTGGCTCAGGATGCCATGGACAATATGATCGACCTCATGATCAGCGTCAAGGAAACCGCGGTTCAGGGGGCCAATGATGCACAAACCGCTTCGGAAAGACAAGTGTTGGCCCAGAAAGTGGACAGTCTCAAAGAACTCATGCTCAACGAGCTGAACAGCGACTACAATGGGGTTTATTTGTTTGGTGGCACCATCACCGATCAGGAACCTTTTTATGATGATCCCCTGGCCGTGGGTGAGATTGCAGATCGAAGCAATAACAGTCGTTTATCGGTTCAGGCCTCTGATGCCACCAATATTGAATTTTCTGTAACCGGCACCGAGCTCAGGGATGTGGCCGGAACCGATTTGTTCCAGACCTTGCAGAACCTCACGGAGGGCCTTCAGAATAACGACCAGGCAGCCATCAGCGGAGCGCTGGATGATGTGAATGCATCCATCGACCATGTGGTAGCGCTGGCAAGCGAGCAGGGTAACAGTATTAATCGGATGGAATTTCTCTATGAACAGTACGAGAAAAGGATGATCTCAAGCGAAAAAAGGATCAGTGAACTGGTAGATGCGGATTATGCGGAAACCGTAGCTCTGTTCCGCCAATACCAGACCGCCTATGAAGCCGCTCTGGCTGTTCATAGTGAAGCCATGCAGACCAGTCTGCTCAATTTTCTTTAATCAACAGAGAGCCGAATCATGAATAAAATCAAAGAATCACTCACTACCATACTTTACGTTGGCGATCAGCACTACAACCTGGATAATCATATCCAAAACCTGCGGGAAGCAACCACAGGGGTTATTGTGATCAGCCCGAAAGGAACTAAGGTTCCCGCATTCCCCAATGTTTCAACCGTGGTTTATGATCAAGAAGACAGCAAAACGGAGCTGCTGAATCTGGGTATCTCACTCGCCGAGACCGAATGGGTAATGCTGCTGGAAGGGGATGAGTATTTGAAAACCAAACATCTGGATTACATTCCCTTTAAGGATGGAGAAGCCTATGCTTTTCTTATTGAGTGCAACATAGCGGAACATGAAGCACCAAAGAAATACTATCAGGTTCGGATTTTCCCGAAAACAATGAGTGAACAAACCTTTACCGGTCAACTGCTTCCGGATATATCGGCAACCTTCGAAAAGCAGGAATGGACACTGGCAGAAGAATCCGTGCCTCTTCAAAAATTCTCAGACCTGTTCCCACAGTCGCGGGTGGAGCTGGAGGTGGAAAATAAGGTAGAAACGCGACTAGCCCGCTTCTGGGCAGCCACACTGGCCAGTTCCAGAGGACAGTACCTGAAGGCTGAGCAGATTTTCCGAAAACTGATACGCACAGAGAATCCGGTTACCTTCGAACAGGCTGCCGCACTCAACGGCCTGGCCGACTCACTCATGGAACAGCACAAATGGTCGGAAGCCGAAATTGTGGCCCTTGAATCCCTGAATTATGCCCGCCTTCAGCGCGCTCCCTATCTGATTCTCTTCAAAGTGAATTATGTGAATGGTAACTGGGATAAGGCCTATACCGCACTGGACGGATATCTGACCACCCTGGGCTATGCATCCAGGGCAACCATGGATGTGGTGCTTCCGGTGATGGAATGCCACTTCCTGATGGGCGAAGTTTCCCATCGAAAAGGAGATTATGCCAAAGCATTCAAGCACTACGAATACTTCTACAAACTGAATAACGGCAATGTTACCTCGTCCGTAACCGAGCGCTTATTCATTTACTCCATCGAACTGGAAGACTTCGACAAGGCTGTAGGTTTCTTCAACAACATGTTCGGAGAATATCTGGAAGCAGAAAAAGTAAATGATGTTCCGGTAAAAATGTTCGAATCCCTGTCGCTTTTCAATCAGAAAGGCTGGTTCGACTTTGTGAGTACCGTTTACGAACAACTCAGAAGCTATGATCCCGAAAACAAGCGCCTGCTACACGGATGGGTGGCCACTCTGGTGAAAGCCAATAAGCTGGAACAGGCTCAGGAACTCATTGGATTTATCAATAAGAAGAAAAAACCAGCCTGATTTAAACCTCAGCAGCATCGTCTTCACTGTCCGGGAAGTTCAGCTTTTTCAGCTTATTCCGGATAGTGCGATCCGAGATCTTTAACAGCTTTGCGGCTTCTTTCTGATTGCCGTTGGTTCTTTCCAGGGCCTTTTTGATCATCTGTAATTCCATTTCCTCAATGGGCAGCAGGGGGAGGTCGGTGAGTACTTCGCTCTGTAGTTCCTCATCCACATTACTGAAGAGGGTACTTTCTACGTGCTCAATGCGGATTTCAGGCTCCTGATTCGACATAATAACCCCGCGCTGAATGTAATTTTCAAGTTCACGCACATTCCCGCTCCATTTTTTTGTAAGCAGGTGTCTGTGCAGTTCCTCCGATATGGCTTTGCTCTCCATTGCGTATTCAGAGGCGTATTTTTCACAGAAATAATCAGCCAGTCGCGGGATGTCTTCCTTTCGCTCACTGAGAGTGGGCATGGTGATGGGAAAAACATTCAGCCTGAAATACAAATCCTTACGGAAAATACCTTCGGCTATGGATTCACTCATCTCCCGGTTGGTAGTGGAGATGATGCGAACATCCACTTTTTTGGGCTTTTGGCTGCCCACCCGCTGAAATTCCTTTTCCTGAAGCACACGCAGCAGTTTGGCCTGTATGTTGATGTCAATCTCTGTAACCTCGTCCAGAAGCAAGGTTCCGCCATCGGCATGGTCAAAGGCTCCTTCCTTATCATCGATGGCTCCGGTAAAGGCCCCCTTCACATGTCCGAAAAGGGTACTCTCAACCAGTTCAGAAGGCAGGTTTGCACAATTGATACGGATATAGGGTTTATCGGCCCGATCCGAATTTTCATGGATAAGCCGGGCAAAAACTTCCTTACCGGT
This sequence comes from uncultured Balneolaceae bacterium, assembly GCA_964413935.1. Taxonomy (GTDB): domain Bacteria; phylum Bacteroidota; class Rhodothermia; order Balneolales; family Balneolaceae; genus CAYPTY01. The sequence continues at coordinate 104,088 of CAYPTY010000007.1, forward strand.
TCCGCTGTCGCCCTGAATCATAACCGGGGCCGTAGTCGGGGCAATCTGCTTTAGAGCAGCAAGTAGTTCACGGATTTTAGGATCTTCACCAACCAGCCGGGTACCGGAAGAGGCGGCCTTTTGTTTCTTTCGGATCTTAGATTCTGCGCCCGGACCTGTTTTTAAATCGGAGACTTCCACTACGGGAGTTGCCGGCTGCTGATCTCGCTGTTTGAAGTACTGATTAATGCGGGACACAAACTCTTTACCACTGAATGGCTTGGTCATATAATCAAAAGCCCCTTTGCGCATAGCATTTACGGTGTGCGCGATACTACCAAAACCGGTAACGAGAATCACGCCTACCGAGCTGTAGTTTTTCATCACATGACTGAGTACCTCGTCCCCGGTCATCTCATTCATTTTGACATCGCTTACAATCAAATCCACAGGATTGTTTTTCAGGAATTCTAGTCCCTCAACCGGCGACTGGAAGGCATTAACGTCAAATTTTTCGAGGCGAAGCACTTCTTCCATATAACTCAGAAGATGCGGATCGTCATCAAACAGCAGTATTTTTCTGGATTCCCCTTCAGCCATTCTATTCAATGTAATTTAGCGGGCAGTTAAGAATATGAATGCCGGACTTCTCCGGCAACGTTGGCTGAAAATAAAAAAACCTCCCGAAAAGGGAGGTTTTAAATCAAAGATTTTTAAGTTCTTGCGAAATCTTATTCGCAACCGTCTGCTGTACTTCGGAGTCGTTCAGCAGAAAGTCTTTCCGCGCTTCGCTGAGTTTGCTTCCTTCAGCTGCGGGTACGTTTTGCAGGTCGTTGGCTATGGCCTGACTTACTTTAGACAGTACTTCTTCTGAATTGTAGGTACCGTCCACTATCTTCGCTCGAATGGCGTTCAGTTTTTCGGGCGCCGCCGCATTCAGCTTATTCAGCTCATTAAGTCCTACGGCCTTGGCAGAATCCAGCCTCGCATTGCTGAGGCTTACTTTATCGCTTACAGAAGCCGGATTGTTTTTTGACTGCTCAGCCGTTTTATTTCCGGATACCTCTTGCCGGTTAACTTTATCCGCCGAATAATTCGGATCGAAATAGGCGCCCTTGTTGATGTTTTTGATATCCATAATTAGCTGTGGTTAATATCTACGTAAAGGCTTGTTGTTTCCTGCTCATAAGCCCGGTTGTATGAATAACGGGCTCTTTTGGTTACTGATATCCGCTCCAGAGTCTGAGCTCGGTGCTCAAGAGCTGCGGTCAGTTTCATGTTTATCTTCTTTTCCAGTAAGTGTATCAGTGTCAGATTGTCTGCGATGTTTTTCTTGGACATGGCATCCAGCTTATTGAATGAAAAATCAGAAGAATCAAGGGTATAATCGCTCAGCCCCTGAACATAAGACTTCCGAAGTTCATAAAGTTCATTAAGATTATCGACACTCAGGCTTTCTGATTCAAGCTCACTTAAAATTTTGTGGTCTACATTTTTGATTTCGTCGAGGAGTGTGGTCACTTTCATAGTCGTCTCTTATTAGGCTAAGGGGTTAGAAGAAGGAACCGCTGCTGTTCAATGATAAAAGCTGTTGCTGGAACTGCAGTACCTGATTGAACTGGAATTCACTCTCCGTAATCAATGCTTCAAGAGCTGCAAATTCCTGTCTTAACTGCTGTTCATACTCATCGAGTCGGCGTTCTTCTCTTTCGATGCGGGTGTCAAATCGCTCAATTCGGGTATCCAGGCCGGTTTCGAAGGTCTCCAGAATATTGTCATCTCCGGTAATGAACTGGTCGATTTTACCGATCAGGCGATTGCTCAGTCCATCCGGAGCATTAAACAGTTGTTCGATTCCCTGAGGATTGGTCTTGAGTAATTCCTCCAGCTTATCCTGATCCTCAATGCTCATGGTACCATCTTCAGCCAGGCTGATTCCGATGTCGGTAAGGGAGGAAATGGATTCTCCCGACAGGGATGAAACCTGCTCAATCATCATCTGCCGCAGGTCAAAAGCCAGGTTCCGGATACTTCTGTTGCCCGACAGAATTCCGTCCCGATCGCCCTCAGTGTCGATACGGGTCTCTGAGCGTATGTATGAGTTTACCGCGTTGAAGTTTTCGATGAAGCTGTTCACATTTTCAACGGCTGCTTCCTGATCCAGGTCTACCACCAGCTGCTCGTTGCCCGTGGTTGTTTGTCGCAGCTCAAAGGATAAACCCTGAATGGCGTCATCCACAATATTGGATGAACGGGAGAAACTCACATTATCAATAGTGAACTGGGCGTCCAGTTCAGATTCAAGGTATTCATTCGCCAGATTCAGTCCGGCCATGTCGCCCTGCACATTTGTTATGCTGATGCGATTGGCAGATCCGGTTTCCAGGCTTTTCAGAGACAGCTGACCATTACTGCTGTCGGTATTGAATGCAAAAGCGGAGAGGGTGCCTTCAAACAGGGTATTTACCTCATCGGCTACAGCCTGCATTACTTCCTGATTGGTGAGGCCGGTGGTGTCTATGCTGATAGTGGCCGTATTTTCACCCACGGTAATATCAAAGGATCCGCTGCCGGTAGCACTCAGATCAGTTCCGGCACTGCTTAATCCGCCGGACAGCACAATATCCTGCTTGGCCAGCTGCGAAATGGAAATGCTGAAATTGCCACCCGACTGCATTCCGGAAGCTGATATGATCTCAATGGCCTGTTCATCAGATGAAGAGCCCTTAAGCGGCTTGAACTGATCGCTGAAGTTATCCCGGAAAGAGGTGAGGTTTGTACTTAAGGTGGAGAGGCGGGATCCTAATTCAGAAATGGAGTTCTTTTGCTTGTCGAGCTGAGACCGGTCACTTTCCAGACGTATTTTATCCAGTTCTTCCAGCAGTTTCAGCTGCTGAATAGTGCTTTCATAGGGATTAGTCTGGTTTAAAAGTGACGAGGCTGAGATCATACCACAAAACCTTTACTGTTGAGCTGAGGGATTTGCTCTTTCTTTTTAATGATGCCCTCATGCCAGGCTGAACGTATGGGTTCGATCAGCTCACGTACTTCCTCAAATTCTTTTTGTCTGGCCTGACGCTGGCAGTAGTCATAAAGCTCATACAGGGATGAGGAAATTTCATATTCAAAATTGAGGGATTTTTTCAGGGTAGTAAGTACATCCACCACTTTCTCTTCATCCTCCTTATAGCAGGCCTGAATCGTAAAATCGTATAGCTTCAGGATCAGTTCGGTTGGGGATGAGTTCAAAATCGCTTGTTTTTGGTAATTCAGTTCCTGATTAGTCATAGAAATATCCTTTTTTGGATTTATCGGCCTGAGAATTAGGGGCTTAAATATTTTTCTGAAAATTTTTTACTTCTTTTTTTAAACCAAAAAAGGGGCCAGGTATCAACCCGGCCCCTATATAGTTTGGGCTATTGATTAGGGAATCAATAATCTTATCCCAGGAAGCTAAGAACTGCCTGAGGGGAAGAGTTAGCCTGAGCGAAAGCAGAAGTTGCAGTCTGCTGAAGGATTTGCAGACGTATGGCATTTGACTGCTCTTTGGAGAAGTCAGCATCCATGATTCTGGATTTCGCAGCACTGTTAGAAGTAATGGCCTGAGTCAGGGATTCTTCTCTCAGTGAAAGCTTGGACTGATCGATACCCACGTTGTTCACAGCTGTTGCAACAGTGTTGATGGCTGTGTCCAGGTTATCGATGAAAGAACGGTAATCGGCAGAACCGGTACCGTCTGTAATTCTCAGATCACCTTTGGCAGATGGAGTACCGGAAACACCAGTGGTATCTGTGTTGGTTACTGAGAAGGCTGCCAGACCATCACTCTCATCCGCGTCCAGGATGCTGCTGAACAGAGAGTTTACAGAAATGGCGCTCAGAGATACAGAAACGGTA
>CAYPTY010000007.1:108063-127813 GCA_964413935.1 uncultured Balneolaceae bacterium
TTGCTCCTTTGTTTGAGTTGAAATTGATTTCGCATGTTGTGAAATGATCAAGTTGCGATACTTATCGTGATGAAAGGAGCGGACTTAAATTTTTATAGAAAGATGGCCTTATGAATACGTATGAGCTGTTTTCAATGTATTCTAGTATTGACGCATAGACCAGGGCAAAGCCGACTTAGATTCATGACAACAAGATTTGTTACGATTTAACACAGAGGAAACATTAAAAAATTTTAATGTTATACAGGAAATGCTATATTCCAATTGTTAGAAAATCTTAATGATTCTGACGGGTACAAATTAACGTGGCAAATCGAGGTATATGGAAACAGTTAACATCAGCAGAAAAAGACCTGCATCAAGACGAAATTCTGTTCATCAATCCTATAAAAAACCAAATAAGCAATCCTTCTACGACGATCTCCTGAGTCCGAATAGCCGGGAAAACCTGCACTTTCTTCTGCTGGAAGCGGTGGAAATGTGCGATGCTGAAAGCGGCGGGATTTACATTAATGTACAGCAGAACAACCTGATCCTGAATCAGGGGGAAATATACAGCCAGCTGGAACTCAGCCGCCTGGAAGAAAAAGAACTCAGACAGGGTAGGGATCTGATTTTTGATCACCTCTTTATCACCGAAATAAAACACATTGGTGAAGTACAGGTTGTGCTGGCTCTCAAGATGAATCGTAAACAGGTGACACACTCCCTGAAGCGGGAAGTTCGGCGTATCAGCAAGTATATGGGTACTGAATTCGACCTGACTACCCGCGGACTTATCCTGAACCACTATACCGAAGAGCTGAACCGCAAAAAGAAAGAACTGGAACGGGCGCAGAATTACAATAAACACCTGCTCTCACTCACCACCCATGATCTGTCATCCCCACTGAATGCCATTTTTGGTTACCTCGACCTGATGAACGAATGCATGGACAGCAATCCTGACATGGACCGCCTGAAATCATATAAAGACATGATCCGAAACGGAGCCAATGATATTTCGGATATGCTGAACCAGCTGCGTGAAGTGGTGATGCTGGAAAACGGCTATGAGGAACTCAGCCTGATTAAACTTGACCTGAACTGGATAGCCGGTGATGTTTGCTCATTGCTGCAGACCGTTGCTGACCGGAAAAATCAGACACTCCAGCTGCAAACTTCCGATGAACCCATCTTCGTACATGCGGATCTGACCAAGCTGAAACGCATTCTCCATAATCTGGTTATGAATGCCATCAAGTACACGCCCGAAGGCGGTGAGATCAAAGTGAAGGTCTTCAATTCGATTCGGGGAACGGGAATCAGTGTTAAAGATAACGGCATCGGAATACCAAGAGAGAAGCATGAAGAAATTTTCGATGCTTTTTCCAGAGTGCATAAAAGAGACAAGCACGCCGGTAAATCCTTTGGTCTGGGCCTTTATATCAGTTCAGCTTTCGCCAATATGATGGATGCCGAACTAAGCCTTCAAAGTGAGGTGGGAGAGGGTTCTGACTTCACCATCCTGTTTCGTGAAGCGGAAAGCATGAAAATGAATCGCCGTCAGGCCTCTTGATTCGGCTGCAGAAACCGAGATTATAATTCACCGATGAATCCCTTGCCGGGGGGATCCTGGTAAAAATTTCGTTCCCTGCTGAAGGTTTCCGTACGCCGGTTCAGAAATTCGGGGGCCGTTCTGCTAAGGCTCGATAAGGATCCGCTAGGTGTAACTTTATTCTGCCTGCGCATCCCAAAGGTCAGTTCTTTGGCCGCATAAGCTGCCGGCCGGTCAAAACAGATCAGTTCTTTCAGGGTCCCGTATTGGTCAAAGAGAAAATGCTGGCTTTGTTCGGATCCTCCGGCCTGCATGTAGTCACGAAGCAGTAATGTGTTTTCGTGAATGTACGACCTCAGCCACAGGTTCCCATAATCCTCATCAGCTGCAGCTTGACCCGCTGTAATTTCCGTATGTGATATGTCATGTATTCCGTCCATGTGTTCAGGTTGTCGACGCTTGAAATCCCAACTTAAATCTGACTGCTGCAAAAAAGCGTAAAGCCCCGATTTCAGATTTGCAGGCAGTCATCAATCCCTGTTAATTAAGCTGAACTCTATCTTAATGGGATAACCTATGAAACACGTTTTAATGATTGCTTTGATCGTGCTGTTCACCGGCGCGGTATATGCTCAGCCGTCAGCATCCGATGCAGCAGAGGTACAGCAAGTTATTGAGAACCTGTTTGAAGCTATGAAGGCATCAGACGGAAACAGGTTGAACGCTCTTTTTGCTGATAATGCAAAAATGAACACCATCGGCACGGATCCGGATGGAAAAGCTGTGGTGAATGAAGTTCCTGTGCAGGCTTTTATTCAGCGGGTGAGCGGATCACAGCCCGGTATGTTGAATGAGCGCATCCTGAATTATAACATACAGGTTGATGGCGATCTGGCCTCGGTGTGGACTCCCTACGAATTTTATTATGGGGATGAATTCTCTCACTGCGGGTCCAATTCTTTTCAACTGTTCCGGGACCCTGCCCAGGGCTGGCAGATTATCTACATCATTGATACCCGAAAGCGGGAAGGTTGCTCCTGACTCATTTCCCCAAATAAAAAAAGCCGCTGACTGCGGCTTTTCAAAATGTATCGGTATAGTAAAGAATCAGCCGTTGTTTTTCATTTCCTGAATTTCAAGGCGTACGTCCTGAGCCAGCTTTTTTAACTCCTGCAGATTTTTTCTGGCTCGGGTACCGGCTGCTTTATTTCCTTTATCGTAGAACTTTTCCATTTCAGTTGTAGCCGCGTCTACTAGGTTTTTGATTTCGTCAATTCGACTCATCCTATACTCCATTAATTAATGTTAATACCCGTTTCATTCGAAACTGAAGCCAAACTATATATTTAGCGCCCTTCAATTCAAGTAAAAAAGCATCTGAAGCTGTTTTTTTTACAGAAGGGCTTATTTAGCTCCACCTTCGATATGCGTCAGCTTCTCATTTGAAGGCCAGGTGCTGAAATCTCCGGAACTGCTCAGAAAAAATTGCTGGTCGAAATCATGGAATTCCACTGGCAGGTACTGTTGTCTGAATTCAGCGCTTAAGTCTATGCCTGCGATCTGTTTAGGTCTTTTGAATTCAGAGATAATCTCTTCCTGCTCATCCATCGAAAAGACCACAGGTACATGGTTTTGGAGCTGATCAGACAGAAAAGCGGCAAGCCGGGTCAGGGATAGTGCTTCAAGTTCATCATTCTGATTCCGGATCAGGGTGGAAAGCAGTAAAAATGGGCTTTGAGGGAGTGATTCAAAGGTATCCATATTCAGTTCAAGTCCGTTTTCTGTGCGCGAAATCAGCTCTTTCTGAAATCCATGTAAACCGATGGTTGATACTCCATGATCGGCCAGCAATGCAACCAGTCTTCTGTTTAAATCTTTGATGGAGCGGATGCGTGCATCTTCCCGCATCATGCCCGTTTGAATCAGGCGTTCGGTGTATTCGCTTTCTCCATGGATGATGATTCCCTTTCGGGTGTCATGGGCTTTGAGGGCTTTAGCAAAAGCTGTCAGGAATATGGCATTGTCAAGATGCGCATAATCGAGAACGGCGATATAATTCATGAATTTCGTTCTGTCAGATATTCTGATTTGAAATGATAGGGGAGTAAATCAACCGAAAGAATTTCTGACCGCGTTCCGTCATTATGCAACAGGTGTACCGGATGATAGGGCAGCAGTTCAGACATTACCTGCCGGCAGGCACCACAGGGAGTGCTGTAATCGCCATGCCGGCTGTGCAAACTGATCATGCTGAACTCAGTAATCCCGGCACTGATGGCTTTGCCCAGGGCAACGCGTTCGGCACACAGTCCCAGCGACCAGCTGCTTACTTCGATATTCGTACCTGTTATCACACCCCCTGGACAGTAAAGAATGGCGGAAACCGGAAAATCTGAGTGAATAACCCGGCTGTTTTGCTGCAGTTGCTGATGGAGTACCCGCTGTTTTTCCGGAACTGAATGGAGTAAATCCGCGAAATGCAGATCCTGAATGTCCTCCCGTTTTTCTGCTTCCAGCTTAAATTCCGAAATCCAGTATGCAAGCATGGAATCCTCTTCCTGTTCAGGAGGTAAAATCAGCTTTTGAGGCTCATCCCCTTCACTCAGGCAGTTGAACAGCGCCAGTTGAACGGCATCCATTGTCAGGGGGAAGGAGACATTTTCCACGCGTACCCCGGAATAGGATTTGCCGCTTTCACCAAGTACCACCGCAGCCTCATTTTTAACGGAATAGGGCACATGAGCCCGCTCTGAAAGTATTTGCCAATTCATGCAGGAATATACAAAGCTATTATTCAACTATTGCCGCGTGCGCGATATCGGCAATTTCAGCTCGAATCCGGCTGATCTGTTTGCCAAAGGAGCGATCCGGGTAAGTTCGGTTGGTAAGCAGAATCACAGTCAGTTCTTTTTCACGATCGATCCACAGGCTTGTGCCGGTAAATCCCAGATGACCGAAGGTATCGTCACTGGCCAGCTGGCCTGCGGTGGTGAAACCGAATGGAGATTTCCGGTCAAAACCCAGTCCACGCTCGCTCAGGCCGGTTTGTTTGGTTGTGAAAAGTTCGATGATCTCCTTGCTTAGGTACCGCTCGCCCCCGTAAAAGCCGTCATTCAGCAATAAATGGGAAAATTTGGCCATATCCCGTGCGCTGGAGAATAAACCGGCATGTCCGGCCACTCCGTCCATGTAATAGGCCCGCTCATCATGCACTTGCGCTTGTACAAGACCACGCCCGTACAGTGTATCGAATTCGGTTGGGGGGATCCGTATTTCCATCCAGCGTCCCATCTTTGCAGGATTGTAAAAAGAGGAGTACAAACCCATGGGGAAGTAGAATTCTTTACGGATGTAGCGGTCGATTCGGCTTCCTGTGATATCCCCAATAATTTCAGCCAGCAGAATCATACCCAGGTCACTGTACACATACTGTGTGCCAGACTGGTACTCCAGCGGTTCATTTTTGATGGCCTCGATGATATCGGCCCGGGTTTTAAGCTTGTCCACATAAATTTTAAAAGGGGGAAGTCCGGATTGATGCAGCAGTAAATCCCGGATGGTAATATTCTTTTTCCGGTCTGTTTTAAATTCAGGTATGTAGGTAGCCACTTTGTCGTCCAGCGAAAGTTTTTTCTCATCCACCAGTTTCATGGTAGCCAGCGTGGTGGCCATGATTTTAGTGATGGAGGCTACATCATATACATCATTGAATTTCACCGGCTTGGTTTTGTCGTAATCGTGATAACCATAAGCTTCCTGGTAGGTGATTACTCCTTTTCGCATAACAGCTACAATGCCTCCGGGAAATACCGAATCCTTGATGGCCTGCTGCATCACATAGCGGATGCCGCGAAGCGAATCCGAACTCATCCCAACGGATTCGGGCCGGTCGCTTCGGATAGAACTCTGGGGAATGTTGATTCCGTCCCCGATTTGATAATAGCCCGGTATGTTGATGGGTAATTTGCCTTTCACCTCTGCGGCAGCAAACAGGGCAGGTACCGTATTTTTGATCTGATCGTAATGATTTGACCAGCTCAGTACATGTACACTGGAGCGGTTGAGATCGCGAAGCACATAGGGATTGCCAAAAGAAACCAGTACCGTGGGCTGTTTCATATTCTGAATCTGCCAGAGCAGCTGCAGCTGGGATTTCTCAATTTGAATGGGCTGCTGGGAGCGAAGGGCAATAAAACTACCGATGATCACCAGATCGGATTTGCTGGCATCACGCAGGATGCGTCCCTTTTCTTCCGCGCTGGATCGTTTGTCGAAAACACGAAAAGTTACATCGGGATGAAAATCCCGCACATAACGGGCCAGGGCGGTACCTGTAGAACCCGATTCATCGTCGGCCACAGCAAGTACCATGATCTTCGGATATTTGGCAGCCTGAATGGGAAGAATACCGTTTCGGTTTTTTAGTACGGTGACCGATTCACGGGCTATGCGCTCGGCAATGGCTTTGTAATCATTTCGGTCGATATTGCGGGTGAGATGCTCAATATCAACTTCATTGCCATCAAAAAGCTGATGCTGCTTCTTCAGTTCGAGGATTTTTCGGACTGAGCGGTCCAGCCGACGTTCGGTTAACCGGCCCTGATAAACCGCTTGTTCAACTTCATGAATAGCTGTTTCCACATCCGGACTGATCAGCATGATGTCGGCACCCGCCTGCAGGGCTTTCACCACCGCTGTTCCGGGGGAGAATTTGGAGGCTATGCCATTCATTTCAAGTCCGTCGGTGATGATGATACCGTCAAAATCGAGGGAATCCACCAGAATTTCGCTCAGGATGGTACGGTCAAGTGTGGCGGGCAGTCCGTCTTCGGATAACTTCGGATAGGCAATATGAGCACTCATAATGCTGGAGAGCCCTTTGCTGATGGCCGATTTAAAGGGGATCAGTTCCAGGCTGTCGAGCCGGCTATAATCATGATCCACAACCGGCAGGTCAAGGTGGGAATCAATATCGGTATCCCCATGGCCGGGAAAATGCTTGGCGGTTGAAACCACGCCTTCTGATTCCACCCCGGCGATGAAAGCATTGCCATATTGTGAAACCATATTCGGATCGGCCGAAAAGGAACGCACATTGATTACCGGGTTATCGGGATTGTTGTTTACATCCAGTACGGGGGCAAACATCTGGTTTACGCCCAGCGCTTTGGCTTCAATAGCTGTGATTTTGCCCACCAGATAGGCGTTGGCCGGATCTCCGGTAGCGGCTATTCCCATAGCCGGTGTAAAACGGGTGGTTCCCTCCACGCGCATGGCTGCTCCATACTCCATGTCCTGCGTAATCCATAGGGGCATCTTGCTGATGCGCTGCAAACGGTTGGTCAGAACAGCCTGTCCGTAAATATCGCCCCGCATAAAAATAATGCCCCCTATGTGCAGGTTCTGCACCATATCCACCAGGTCTTTGTAACGGTCTTCATCCTCACTGCTGAAACGTCCGCTGGCAGGTACCACAAATAGCTGCCCGATTTTTTCTTTCAGGCTGAGGGTGCTGAGCAGGGAATCCACATCCAGCTTGGCTGAGTAGGAATTGGGTGTTGCAGGTGCATAGGGGCGCTTGGTGAATGGATTAAACTCCCCACCATCCGGATTCTGTGCCTCAGAAACCTGTGTTAACAGGAGCAATGGCAGCATCAACAAAAAATGAAAGATAAAATGGATAATAGGATGTTTGCGCGTGTGCATAAAAGTTGGTTTCTCCTAACCGCTCGGCAGATGAAGTTTTGTGTAGTATATCAATTCAGGATTAAAACGAAATGATCAAAGCTTAATTTTTCGGCTTCAGAATCATTTTATCCGGTTGCTGTATTTCAAAGAGGGTGGAATCCTGATAAAGCTCCCTGTAGTTGCCTTCCAGCCAGAGCTCGATCTGATCGCCATAATGCCGGGAAAGCGGGTTACCGGACTGTCCGGTACTCAGTACACTATAGGATTTACTCATATCGGAGAAATCCACAATCCTGCGGATAGAAGGTCCAAGCACCATTTCAAAAGGTTTTTCCCAGTTGTATTGCCCGTTATTCACCGACATTCCATGACCGGGTGCCGCATAGGGTCCTTTATTTAGTACATTATTTACAATTAGTTTCAGAGGAGTGGGAGCATCCTCACTTTCGGCTGCTTCAGCAAAGAGCGGGGGTTCAAAGGTAATGGTATGCAACTGCTCCCATCTCCATTCAAAGGATTCATCACCTAATGAATCACTTAGAAAATACAAGGCATCCTGTACACTTTTCAGGATGATATCTTCCTTGGTTTCGATATCGCTGCTGTTGATGTCATCAAAAAAGGAGGAGCTGTCGCGCAGAAACCTAGTGAGCGTGCGAACCGGTACATTTTCATGATGCAGGAATACATCGAAGGTTTCCTCCCCGAACTCATCCATCAGTGTATTCTTGGTGATGTTCAGGAAGATGGCGTCAAAGAGCGAAGCAGCGGTTTCGTTTCCTTCATACAGATAATTCCAGTTTTCCAGATAGGAAACCACTTCATCAAAATTGTACACTTGCTGCTCACGAATAACGTCCAGGATGATGGGCGTATTCTTACGGGCAAAAACGGAATAGCTGTCGTACTGCAGCCTACCGAAGTCCGTAACACCAAACAGCGTATCCGGCGAGAGGCGCTCGGTAATGCGCTCGATACGAGAAGGCGGTTCCCAGAAGGTAGCAATGTAATAGGGATACTCATCCGTGTAGAGCTTATTGTTTGCATTGGCAATCCATCCGCGTTCCGGATTAATCACCCGGGGCATTTGTTCTTTAGGGATGTAGCCTTTCCAGTCGTCTGCCGGATCCCAGCCCCTGCGAAATGTAATCGGGTCTCCATCCCGAACCGGAATATTTCCTGCAGAAAACATGGCGATATTACCGGATACATCCCCATACATCAGATTCAGTCCGGGAACTCCGAAATAGGGCAGGGCATCCTGAAAATCCTGGAAGGATGCAGCCCAGTTCATTTTGTAGAGGGATTTCAGTTCATTGGATGAGGTATCCTGTCCGGCCCACTGCATGCTGATCACCTGATCCTGTATCAGATGCTGATGCGGATAAATATCAGAGATCACCGGACCGTGCCCGGTGTAGCGGATTTCCATCAGTTTCTGATCGCCGTCTTTGACTTTAATAATCTGACGCTCAATTTCGAAGGCTTCATAAACCACGGTGGAATCGGCAAGGGTATCGGCTACATAACGGCTTTTATCCAGCGGATCCATCTGTTCGATGAAGAAATCGGTGTCATCAGCCATTATGCTGGTAAATGTCCAGGCCAGATGCTCATTCTGTCCTAGCACCAGCACCGGAATACCAGCGATGGTGGCCCCGGAAAGATTGCGTCCATTCAGGTTAAGGTGCATTTCGTACCATTTACCGGGCATGTCCAGTCCCAGGTGGGGATCTCCGGCCAGCAGCGGAAAACCGCTGGTTGTTTTGGAGCCATCTACCACCCAGGCATTGGATCCCACATGCGATCCGCTTCGGTTCAGTTCCTTTCGAAGTTCCTGTTCGATCTGCAGCATGGGCAGCACAGAATGGGACAGAGCGCGGGTTTCGTTTGTATTCATGGACGTAGGCGCATCCTCCGGGAAACGAAGCCTGAGTTCTTCAAACTGTTCCGGGCTGAGGGTGGTACTCAGATGGTTGTACATCGCCTCACTCCACCACCCCATATTCAGTTCCCAGGCCATCAGCCGGGCTACAGCGATGGTCCGCACCGGCGACCACCGGATGGGCTCTATGCCTGTGAGGCTGAACTCAACCGGTAGTTTGCGTCTATTCTGATCGATGAAGGCATTTACGCCGGCACTGTAGGATTCCAGAACCAGCCGGTCCTGTTCATCCATTTGTTGAGAAAGTTGTTCAGCAATACGATAAAAACCCAGCGTGCGCTGATAACGGTCAAAATCCACCAGTTCCTCACCAAAGAATTCCGCAAAACGCCCTTCAGCTGCAATCTGTGATAGGGTCATCTGCCAGAGGCGGTCCTGGGCCTGCACATAACCCGCAGCAAAGTATAGATCTGCTTCGTTTTCAGCGTAGATATGCGGCACACCGAAATCATCCCAGAAAATATTCACTTCTTCATTCAAACCATTTATTTCGATGGTTGTGGAGTAATCGGGCAGGGGTTTATAAAAGGTCTGCTGAATGGCCAGTGCCAGTACACCGAGCAGCAGGATGATCAGGAAGAGGGCAAACTTCAGGAAATTATTCATAGTCATATTTATTTGTCCCAAAATACAGAAAGCTCAGGAATATAATTTCCTAAATACAGTCTGTAAAAGGGCTCTGTGATGCTTGAAAAACGCTTTCAAAAGGCGTACTCTTTGGCACTCATTTTTAACCTAATAAAGCGATCTATGAATATGAAGGAAGTTGCGGTAATCGGCGGTGGTACCATGGGAAATGGAATTGCACATGTTTTTGCCATGAGTGGTTTCACAGTCCATCTTATTGAAACCAAATCGGAATTTGTGGACCGTGCCCTGAATACCATTCAGAAGAATCTGGACCGCATGGTTAAAAAAGAGAAAATTACTGATGAGGAGGCCACTGCAACTCTGGAGCGCATCCGTCCTACGCTAAGCATTAAGGAAGGGGTGAGCAATGCGGATTTGGTTGTGGAAGCTGTGCCTGAAAATTATGACCTCAAAGTAAAAGTCTTTACGGAAGTGGATGAACATGCCCCGAAGCGTGCTATTCTGGCCTCCAATACTTCCTCTATCTCCATTACTAAAATTGCCGCGGCGACTTCCCGTCCGGCCAAGTTTATTGGCATGCATTTCTTTAATCCGGTTCCCGTGATGAAGCTGGTTGAAGTGGTTCGCGGATTCGAAACCGATGATGCCACCATCAAAGCCATCATGGAGCTGTCCGAGAAAGTGGGTAAAATACCGGTTGAAGTAAACGATTTCCCGGGCTTTGTATCCAACAGGGTACTGATGCCGATGATCAACGAAGCCATTTTCGCGGTTCACGAAGGCGTGGCCACTGCAGAAGCGGTGGATGAAGTGATGAAGCTGGGCATGGCGCATCCGATGGGTCCGCTCCGACTGGCAGACTTCATCGGTCTCGATGTTTGTCTGGATATCCTGAATGTGCTCTACGAAGGATTCAAAGATCCCAAATACCGTCCTTGTCCACTGCTGGTAAAAATGGTGGATGCCGGAAAATTGGGCGACAAAACCGGCGAGGGATTTTTTAACTACCAAAAGTAGTGATAAGTCGGGTGTAAGGATTTACTGGTTACAGGAGTCTTAGGTTCAGCAGGTTATGTAATCTGCCATTGAGACTTCTAACCAATAAACCTTTACATGAGATTAGTCAATACTTTCCTTTTCACAATATTATTGCCACTTCCGCTTGTCGCACAGACAGAACCTGGTGATCTGGCAATAATCCGATACAATACCGACTCGCCGGATGGCTTCTCTTTCGTTGTTTTGAGGGAGTTTAATGCAGGAGACAGTCTGTTCTTTACGGACGAAGGCTGGGATGCAACCGAAGGACTGACTGGTTGGCGTGAAAGCTCAGAAGAACATCTTCTGTATACCTCTCCAGGTCTGCAAGCTGGAGATGTGGTACACATTGATGAAATCAGTCCTGATAGCTTTTCGGTTCGAGGAGCAGGAGGTAATATCACACTTCGAAGAGGCAGCAGTTTCTCCTTATTCAATGGAGATCAGATTCTGGTTTATTCCGGGAATAATGGACTGAGGCCTGCATCACCTGAGTTTATAGTAGCCCTTCATGGTGATGACGGAAGTACTACAATATCCGGCTCTAATGATCCGGTGAGCGGATGGACAAAAAAAGGTGAAGTTTCAGGAACCACACTTTCCACTTTGCCTGACAAACTGATAAATGGCTCCACCGCAATTTCCTTATTTCCATTATCCGGAACAGAACAGGATAACGCTATTTACGATTGTTCATTGAATATCGGTTCAAGGAGTCAATTACTTGTATCCATCAACAACGCTTCAAATTGGCTGACATCAAATAGCGCTGCTTATGATACTACCTCTAGTTGTAACTCTTTTACCGTTTCCACAGACCCCTCGGTAATTATTTCAGGAGATGCAGGCTGGAGAATACTGTCCTTACCTAAAGAAGACGGAACCGTTGCCGATGTCAGCGATGATGCTCCGGTTCAGGGTATCAATGGAGGAGGTGACGCTACAGCAGACCCTAATTTTTACATTAACACAGGTTCTGATGGTTCATCAGGAAACGGATATACCGTTCCAGCCAGCCTAAGTACAGCCTGGGGAGATGGACTGGGTTTCATCATGTATTTCTTTGATAATACTACCAACGGCAGTGCCGAACTGCCGCTTGCGCTTGATGTTTCAGGTACAGAACCGACGGGTGATGTCACCGTTTCGTTGTCCAATACCTGGACCTTGCTGGGGAATCCCTATCAGTCCAATATTGAACTGGATAGCCTGAAAGGCAACGATAGCGGGAGTGGGGTGAATGATGGCTTAGCAAGTCCGGTATCCGTCTGGGATGATACCGCATCCACCTGGAGAACATTTAATTTCGGTTCATCAAACAGCCAGAATTTGGCTGTATGGCAGGGTTTTTTCCTGCAGAGAGGCAGCAGTTCCACGACCCAGGTAACCATACCGGCCGGAGCTAAATCAGACAGCAGTGCAGATGCAGCCATTTTTACCAAGCAGTTAAACCCTCAATTCCGTCAGCTATCCCTGCATCTGCGAACGGATGAGGGCCATTCAGACAAAAGCACCAAATTATACTTCTCTGCCATATCAGGAGATTCAGAAGATGCATACGACGGACTGAAGATCGGATCACTGAGCGGCAGCCCTCAGATTTCCTTTGTTAATGACTTCGGCGAAGGTGATAGGCTTTATGTTCAGGATGCCAGGGCACTTAATCCGGATAACATCCAGCGCTATCGGTTATATCTGAATGATGCCGGAGTGAGTGGAAACTACACCATCAGCTGGCCGGAAATGAAAAATATACCTGAGGACTGGGAATTTGTACTTATGGATAAAGAAACCGGAGAATCTGTGGATATGATGCTCGAAAACTCCTATACCATCGTTGTTCAGTCTCTGCAGAAAAGAGCAGGACAGTCTATTCTGGCTCAACCAGCTTTGCTTGCTGAAAAAGATGGGGGAACAGAAGTCAGATTTGAGATTCAATTAATCCCCGGAGAGGCTGTAAGCAATGAACAAGAGCAGCAACCGTCCACCTTCACCCTCGAACAAAACTTCCCGAATCCTTTCAACCCATCTACCACCATCCGGTACACCATAGAGAGAGCGGGTGAGGTGAGATTGGCTGTTTACAACATGCTGGGTCAGCAGGTAGCTGAACTGGTAAACGCAAATCAGGCTTCAGGAAGCTATCAGGTGAACTGGAATGCGGCAGGTAACGCCAGCGGCGTGTACTTCTACCGCTTAGAGAGCGCCGGTCAAAGCATTACCCGGCAAATGACCCTAATCAAATAATAATTTAGTAATTAGAAATTGAGGAATGTGAAATTTAGGTCATTACAAATTTCACATTTCACATTTCACATTACTGCGAAGGCATGCTTTCGTAAACGATTAACTCATTGAAATATGAAACCAATACTAATCATCATACTCACCCTTCTGACAATTCTGGCACTGTCCATGGTAATTAATGCACAACCATCCTTGCCAACAGGGCCATCACAGGCTCCTATTGACGGTGGACTTGGCGTACTTGCCGCTGCCGGAGGGACTTATGCATTGAAGAAACTCAGAGACCGGAAGAGGGAATCAGAACAGCAAAATGAGCTCTGATTTTTGCTGAAATGGCTAAGATCAGGCAATAATCCACTTGTTATGGATATTTATTTTCAAAAAGATTTGAAAAATTCACTGCTTTAAATTATTGTGGCACATCCAGTTAGTAAATATCGTCATTAAATAACTGGGTATATGTAACAGAAAAGGGCTTTTCCGGGAACTCTTAAAATTGCCGGAAAGTTAGTGTTACGATCTTGTTAACTATAACTAATGGAGCAATAATGCTAAACACGTTAATGTTTGCCGGCACCATTGAAGCCGGGGATGTAGTAGGCTTCACCTTCTTCATCGGCAGCATGGCGATGCTTGCGGCTACTGCTTTCTTTTTCGTAGAAAGAAACTCAGTAGAAGGCAAATGGAAACTCTCTCTTACCGTTTCCGGCCTTATCACAGGTATTGCGGCTGTCCACTATTACTACATGCGCGACTATTATATCACAATGGGCGAAAGTCCAACTGAATTCCGTTACATCGACTGGATTCTGACTGTACCACTGATGTGTGTTGAGTTCTATCTCCTCACTCGTCCATACGGTGCAAAGGCCTTTACTCTCTTCAAGCTTATCGCCGCTTCAGTACTCATGCTTGTTACCGGTTACATCGGTGAGACTCCTGGTCTTGGTCTGGAAAGTAACGTTATGTGGGGTATCATCTCTACTATCGGTTACCTCTGGATCGTATACGAAGTATTCTTCGGAGATGTAGCTAAACTGGCAAAAGGAGCAAACAATCCTGCCCTAAGTCAGGCAATGTTCCTGTTGAAGATTTTCATTACCCTAGGCTGGTCTATATATCCAATCGGATACATGACACTTCCAGGTAACCTGCTTGATGGCATGTTCAACCTTGATGTTATATACAACATTGGTGATGCTATCAACAAAATCGGATTCGGTCTGGTTGTTTACTCTGTAGCTGTAGCTTCTTCATCAAAAGAAACTGCGACTGCTTAACAAAAACAGCAGACAAAGTCTTCAAAGGCGATCTTTTCGGAGATCGCCTTTTTTTATGCCTTCCAGTTTTTGTAAAGGTTCTCAACAATGTACATATGAGGTAAGGTTAGTACACTGATCGAAATAAATAGCAGTGAAATCAGCAGCTCCTCTTCACCGAAAGCATCCATGATATTGTACAGAAAAAGAATCCCGATATAAGAGATCAGGCTGAAGACAAACGACTCTCTGAAAAACCAGCCGTAGTTCACTTCTTTACCTTTCCTGCTCAGGAAATTGAGCATCACTTCTACATGATTGTAGGAATGCCATACCCCGAAGTAGACCGCGAATGCCACAATAACATCCCCGTACAAAAAGAACAGAGAAACGATTAAAGCGTCGGCAAGATAAAATGCAAAACCCTTGCCTGACA
Organism: uncultured Balneolaceae bacterium; assembly: GCA_964413935.1. Lineage (GTDB taxonomy): Bacteria > Bacteroidota > Rhodothermia > Balneolales > Balneolaceae > CAYPTY01. Next base: position 122,805 of record CAYPTY010000007.1, read on the forward strand.
GTTTTCCCGAGGCTGCCATCAGAAAGCACAGTGGATACACGGCCGCAAGCCCATAAGTCAGAACCTGAGGCTCAGCCATCGATCGGGTGTATTCGGCCAGCGAGAAACCGGTAACGGATTCAATCACTGCAGAAGAATAGGGGAGATCCCCGAAAAAGATAAGTCCTACTACAGAGATTCCACGCCCATAGTGAATAATGATTTTTCTCCAGCCGGTTAAATCAAAACGTTCAGCATCGGCCTGACCAAAATGATACAGGGTCATTCCAAAGAAAATGATAAAACAAATCAGGGGTGAAATAATCCAGGCCAGGGTAAACGCAGCCATCACACCCAGATACCAGCCATAAAACTTGAGTCGGTACGACCATTTACTTTTGAAGGTATACAAGTGCTGAGCAATGATGTGATCTATGGCTCCATGAGGCATTCCGATCAGCAATATCACCAGGCCAAGTAATGGATATCGTACTGTTTCTGTTATTTCAGGGAAAATCCAATTGAATATCAGGATAAAAACTCCAATACTGATCTGTATGCTTAACTTTTTTGCTTCTTCAGCTTTCATATTCTGGTCTGTAGTGGTGGAATAGTGTTGCAAAAAGGTACAAAACGACATGATAAAACTTACCGGTATTTATAAGGCCTTCGGACAGGAAAAAGTACTTCAGGATATAAACCTGCAGATCCGGGAAAAAGAACAAGTGGCTCTAATAGGGGCCAGCGGAAGCGGAAAATCAACGCTGCTCAAAATCATTCTCGGACTGTTAAAAGCAGACCGCGGTGAAATCAGGATTATGGATACCACACCGACGCCGGAAAATATTCTTGAGTTGAGGCATAACATCGGATATGTAATTCAGGAAGGGGGCTTATTCCCGCATCTCAGCTGCTTTGAGAACATCACCCTGCTTGCCTCTCATCTCGAGATGGACAAAAACTGGATGAAAGACAGGGTCAATAATCTATGTGAACTGACCAAGATCAGACCCGAAATTCTGGATCGATATCCAGCAGAGTTATCCGGTGGGCAGCAGCAGCGTGTGGGCTTGATGCGGGCCCTCATGATGGATCCACCCCTGATCCTGCTGGATGAACCCCTTGCTTCTATTGATCCGCTGGTTCGCTATGAGCTGCAAAACGATCTCCTTGAGATCTTTAATAACATGTCTAAAACCGTGTTGCTGGTCACTCACGATCTGGGTGAGGCCGCCTTTCTCTCAGACCGGATCATACTTATGCATAAAGCCGGTGTTGTTCAGGATGCCTCCTTCGAAGAAATCATGGAGAATCCCGCAACACCCTTCGTAAATGAGTTCATAAATGCCCAAAGGAGTCCGGTATCAGGTATCTGAAACAATTAATATCGGTGGTCATCCTAATCAGCAGTTTCTGGCAGGAAAGTGATCAAGTTCAGGAACCGGTTCGCATTGGGTCAAAAGTGTTTACAGAATCTGTCATCCTTGGCGAAATTGCCAGACAAATTGGCCAATCCGAAGGCTACAATACCGAGTATTTCGAACAGCTGGGTGGCACTCGGATTGTATGGTCAACTTTAAATGAGGGCGAAATCGATGTATACGCCGAATATACCGGAACACTGTTGTTTGAAATCCTGGCTGATGAAAAACTTAAAAACGTCGATCAGCTTAGAACCTACCTCAGAAAAAAGGGCATCCGGATGACGCGCCCTCTGGGTTTCAATAACACCTATGCCATCGGGATGAGGAGGGAGCAGGCTGAAAACCTGGGTATTAAATCAATATCAGACCTCAAGAATCACCCGGAACTGCTTTATGGGCTGGGAAATGAATTCATCGATCGGGCCGATGGCTGGCCCGGACTTCGCGATACCTATGGACTGAACCCTCAAAACCTCACTACGCTGGAGCATGAACTGGCCTACAGAGGGCTAGGAAGCGGAAGTATTGATGTTATCGACCTGTATTCTACCGATGCGGAAATTGACTACTACGATATAAAAGCACTGGAAGACGACCTTAATTATTTCCCCGACTATGAAGCCGTATTTCTCTATGCCGAAGAACTGGAGGAAACACATCCTGACTTTGTTCAAAAACTGAATCGTCTATCCGGAAAAATCAACGAAGAGGCCATGATTGGGATGAATGCAGATGCCAAAATAGAGCAGGTTCCCACTTCTGAAATAGCATATGGTTTCTTGAATCTTTATTTCGATGTGGAAGATGTAGAAGCCGGAGAAAGTTTCATTAACCGCCTGATTACAAACACCCTGGATCATCTCTATCTGGTTGGGATTTCACTTAGTCTGGCCATTCTCATCGGAATTCCCCTTGGAGTACTGGCTGTAAAAACCCAGAAGCTGGAATCCCTGATTGTTGGAAGTGTAGGTATCCTGCAAACTATTCCATCTCTGGCTCTGCTTGTTTTTATGATTCCTTTATTCGGAATAGGCGCAGTACCCGCCATGGCCGCTCTGTTTCTTTATTCACTTCTGCCCATTGTGAGAAATACCCACGCGGGAATCAAAAATATTCCGGATCCGGTGATGCAGTCGGCCCTTGCACTTGGACTCCCTTTCTATAATACGCTCTTTAAAATTGAATTACCCCTTGCTGCGGCCACCATACTGGCCGGTATCAAGACCTCTGCCGTGATCAATGTTGGAACGGCCACGCTTGGTGCGCTGATCGGTGCAGGTGGTTACGGTCAACCTATTCTGCAGGGTATTCGCCTGGATTCAATGTCATTAATTCTGGAAGGAGCCATACCAGCAGCCGTGCTCGCTATCTTTGTACAGCTTATATTTGACCTCATCGAAAAGCACCAATTTGATTACAGTCAATGAAACGTAAAATTCTACTCATCTCACTACAGCTACTACTGGTTGTTTACCTTACGCTTTGCGGCTTCTTTTTCTTTATTCAGGACGACATCTTATTTAAACCTGATCGCCTGGACCGGGAATACGCCTTGGATTACGATTTTGAATTCGAAGAATATTTTTTTGAGGTGGATGAAGGTGTCGAACTGAATGCGGTACTGGCCAGATCTGGTTCCTCAAATGGCCTAATTTTCTTTTGTCATGGCAATAGAGGATCTATTCAAACCGATCCTTTGAAATTCGAGGTTTTCCTTGATCGTGGATTTGATGTCTTCTATTTCGATTACCGGGGCTATGGCAAGAGCGATGGCTACATCGCTGATGAAGAACAGCTGATCCGTGATGTGGACCTGCTCTATCGCGAAATGCTGAAAAGGTATCCGGAAGAAGATATCACTATACTCGGCAATTCTCTGGGATCCGGTATTGCAACCCGGCTGGCCAGTATGCATGATCCCAAAAACCTGATGATTTGGACCCCATACTACAGCATGGTGGATATGAAAAACATCCGATATCCCTTTTTGCCCGATTTCCTTCTCAAATTTCCACTCGAAACAAATGAAAATCTGCCTTTGGTGGACGAGCCGGTGGCCATTTTTTATGCTGAACTGGACGAAGTGCTGCCCGTGGACCGTGCTTTAAAGTTAAATGAATACCTGAAAGAGGGAGATGAATATTATATACTTGATGGGCAAAGACATGGCGGTGTCTACCGGCATCCGCTGATGCAGCAGCATTTGTCACGATTACTTTCAAAAACAAGAGAATAACACATGGAATATATCATCGCACTGGCGGCACTACTTATTGGTCTAGCACTTGGATTCGGGCTGGCTTACTTCTGGGCAAAATCTGAGCAAAGCAGGCTAGAAGAGCGTAATAATCAGCTGGACAAGCAATTGCAGGAACTGGAAGCTGAAGAGCAGGAAGCCCGGAAAAAATCCGGTGAGCTGGAAAAGGAACTGGCCGGTTTACAGGCCGATTATCGCAATCTTCAGCAAAAACTCAACGAGCAGAAAGAAGAACTGGGCAAAATGCAGGAGGAACTCAAGCTACAGTTCGAGAATCTTGCGAATAAAATCCTGGATGAGAAGTCGCAGAAATTCACCAAACAAAATCGTGAACAGCTGGATCAGCTGCTGAATCCTTTGGGCGAAAAACTGGAATCCTTCAAGAAAAAGGTGGAAGAGAATTACACGCAGGAATCCAAAGACCGGGCCACACTGAAAGAGCAGATCCGGCAGATGGCTGAACTGAATCAGCGCATGAGTGAGGATGCCAAAAATCTGACAAAGGCCCTGAAAGGGGATACCAAAACACAGGGTAACTGGGGAGAAGTGATCCTACAGCGTATTCTGGAAAAATCAGGCTTGGAAAAAGGCAGGGAATATGAAATTCAGGAAAGCACAACTACGGAAGATGGTCGCCGGCTACAGCCGGATGTGGTGATCCACCTTCCAGATAAAAAATTCCTGATTGTGGATTCCAAGGTCTCCCTGACGGCCTACGAGAAGATTGTGACTGCAGAGACCGACACAGAAGTCGAGCATATCATCAAGCAGCATATTGCCTCAGTACGGGCTCATGTTAAGGGACTCAGTGAAAAGAATTATCAGCAGATTCACGGCGATCAGAGCCCCGATTTTGTATTGCTGTTCATCCCTATTGAGCCGGCATTTGGGCTGGCTCTGCAGCATGACAGCAGCCTGTACCTGGATGCCTTTGAGAAAAATATCGTGATTGTAAGTCCTTCTACTTTACTGGCAACCCTGGGAACCATCCAAAGCGTCTGGAAGCAGGAATATCAGAACAAGAATGCCCTTGAAATTGCGCAGCGGGGTGGAGCGCTTTATGACAAGTTCGTCAACTTCGTAGAAAGTATGACGGAAATCGGACAGCGCATCCATCAAACTCAGCTTTCCTATGATGAAGCCATGAATCGGCTTCGAAGCGGCAGAGGTAATCTTATCCGTCAGGCGGAAATGATGAAAAAGCTGGGGGTTAAGAATACCAAGCAATTATCGGTGAGCAGTGAGGAGGAAGAGTAGATATGAGATGTGGAATTTGGAATGTGAAATGTGAGATTTTTTAAAAGTCCCAAGTCCCAAGTCCCAAGTCCCAAGTCCCAAGTCCCAAGTCC
>CAYPTY010000008.1:0-115511 GCA_964413935.1 uncultured Balneolaceae bacterium
GTTCGCCGCCAATTTCATAAGTTGACATTCCCTGCCAGCTGTCGTCGGTGAACTCGTGATCATCCCAGATCACCATGAACGGCCACTTCGCACGGGCTTCCCTGAGATCGGGATCGGACAGATATTCTTTGTATAAATGTCGGTAGTCGTCTAAGGTCTCTGCATGGGTGCTGGCCCATTGAACATCTTCTCCGGTATTGGCGCCACCGCTAGGGAAGGGCGGAAGTTTTCGGGCGCTTCCATATCCGAGGGTTTCATAGATGAAGTCGCCCAGATGCAGCACAAAATCGATCTTTTCAGATTCAGGAGCATCTGCATCTTCATTGAGCAGCGTGCGATAGGCCTGATAGTAGCCGCCTTCGTAACTCTGGCAGCTGGCGAAAGCGAAGGTGACGTTTTTTGCCGTATCAGGAGCGGGCGCTGTGCGGGTTTCACCCAGCAAATCAGTCATATCCTGTCCGGCCTTAAAGCGGTAATAAAATTTGGTATCCGCTTCCAGCTCATGCACGATAAGGCGAACCGTATGATCGCTGTTCGATGTGGCGGTCATTTTTTTTTCGGCAACCAGCGTGTCAAAGTCTGGGCTTTTTGAAACCTGACAGGTTACTTCGATGTCTTCGGCTTCCCCATCTATACGCTGAACCCGCGTCCAGAGTACCACGCTATCCTGCGCGGGATCGCCGGAGGCCAGACCCTGGGGAAAATGATAGGTTCCTGCATCCTGATCGGCATCAGAAAGAAGTGCATTAAAAGGAAGGGTAGCGGCCACTGAAAAGCAGCCGATACCCTTGGAGAAAATGGAGATAAATTCTCTTCTTTTCATAGAATTGATGGTTTTGGTATTACAGGCGACCTGTAACCTGAACGCCTACGAATCGCGGAGGTCCAGCAATGAAGGTTGGGATTCCAAAGCTACCACCGGTATTACCGGCATCGATGATATACTCCTCATCCAGCAGGTTTTCCGCATAGAAAGCTACTTCATATCGGCCATCATTGAAACCGAATCCGGTACGCAGGTTCAGCAGACCATAGGCATCTTCCTGAATGCCCGGAAGGTTGGTTTCCTCGAAGAATACCTCAGTACGGTAGTTGTAGGTAGGACGGGCGAAGAAGTTAATGCCCTTTGATACCACATAATCAAAGTTAATACCTGCTGAGAAGGAGTGTTCCGGAGTGAGTCGGAATCGGTTGCCTGCCAGCTGCTGTGGGTTACCATCGTCATCCTCATCATCAAAGGTTGCATCCACATAGCCATAGTTAGCAAAGATGCTGAGTTCTTTGGTTGCGGTGTAATCCACAGAGGTTTCGAGGCCTAAGGCTGTTGCCGAACCGGAGTTACGAGGCTGGAACACCAGGTTGTTGTTGGAGTCGAAGAAGGCAATGTTGGTTCTGAAGTTGCTGTAGTCATAGTAAAAACCACTCACATCAAAACGAAGACGATTGTTGAGCGCCAGTTGTTTGAAGCCCAGTTCGTAGTTGATAACGATTTCCTCATCCAGAATGGTCACAGCAGCCTCATTAACTCCGGGAGTAGCGGTTGGAGCAGAAGCTACGTTAATCACATTCGGACGTCGGCCTCGGGAGATGGTAGCAAACACATTGGAGCCTGAAGCGATTTCATAATCAACAGCAAAACGACCTACCCAGGACTGGAAGGAGTCACTTGCCTCAAAACGCTCTCCATTAGTGGTATTAACAAGCAGAGAACCATCAGTACGACCAAGCAGAGCTGTACCCAGAACAGAGGCACTGGCAGGATCATTAACCGGATCAACCTGTGAGGTCTGGAAACCACCGGTTACATCCTCATAGGTAGCTCTCAAACCACCGGTAAGGCTCAGTTTCGGGGTTACCTGATACGTACCATCGAAGAAGATTTCATATGCGGAGAGTTCACCGTAGTTGGTGAAGGTTTCCTGATGCAGGCTCTTGAAGGGGATACCCAGCAGTGCTCCGGCAGATAGGTTTGGAGAACCATCCGGATTCAGCAGCGGAAGGGCAGGCAGGCCAAATGCACCCAGTGATGGGCTGATGAGGGCATAATAGCTGTTCTCATTGGTTTCGAATGGTACCCCCTGAGAACCGATTTCATAGAAATAGCTGGCTCCGATGAAACCGGAGAATTTACCGCCGGAATTGTAGCTCAGGCGAAGTTCCTCAGAAAACTGACGACCTTCGGCGTCTTCCTCGAAATAAAGCACCGGAGCCACGGTACCATCCGCATCAAAGGGCTCAAGAGAATCAAATCGACGATAGGCAGTGATGGATTTCAGGCTGAGCGACTGGCTCAGGGTACGATCTGCAATCAGGGTACCGCCCCAAACGGTTCTTTCCACGAAGAAATCGCGACCTTCGTCAAAACGGGCCGGGTCGTTAGGGTTGGTGTTGTCGCCGGCAGCAGCAATGGATCCGCTTTTGAAGGAGGTTCCATCAGGGTTATCATACTGATAGTTGAAGATGGCGTCAATGATGGTATTCTCATCCGGAATCCAGCGCAGAGAAGGTCGGATAGCAAAAGTTTCCTTACCGTTCAGGTTACCACCGGAAAGGTTTTCGATGAAACCGTCTCTTCGGTTGTAGATGAAGGCAAAGCGGCCCATCAGTTTACCCTCAACAATCGGAGAGTTAACAAAACCGCGGGCAAAAGACTCGTTGAAGTTACCATAGCCCAGCGCCAGTTCAGCATCCAGATAAGGCTTTGGTTTGTTCTGAATCAGGTGAACGGCACCAATCTGGGCACCACGACCAAACAGCGTACCCTGTGGGCCTTTCAGTACCTCCACACGCTCCATGTCGTAGAGTTCAACCACAGAACCGCGCGACTTCGAAATGGAAACTCCATCCTGGAAAACGGAAACCCGTGGTTCGATGCGGGAGTCACCACTGTCAGAAGTAATACCGCGAACCACGAAGCCCGGGTTGTTTACTGACTGAATCTGTACCTGAAGTCCGGGTACATAAGCCGATAGTACATCAAACTCCTGAATACCATTATTCTGGATGAACTCACCCTGATAGTTGGTCACGGTTAAAGGTACATCCTGGATGGACTGGCTTCTGCGCTGTGCGGTTACCACCAGACCTTCTACCACCAGGGCTTCCTCAACAAGCGTAAGCTGGGTACGGGTGGTTCCGTTGACTTCTACAGTGGTTTCGAGGGTTTCGAAACCAACAAAGCGAACGAGCAGGGTATACGTGCCGCTGGCGATGGAGCTGAATTCAAAACGACCGTTGGCGTCAGTGATACGGCCAATGTTCAGTTCCTGAATTTCAACGGTGGCACCGGCCAGCAATTCACCGTTTTCAGCTTTCACCTCACCTATGAGGCGGGCATTTTGAGCATAAGTAAAGGTAGAGATAGAGATAAACAGAATAAGAAAAGCGAGACTTTTTAAAGTCCGTAGATTTTTTGGGATAAACATCTTCAGTAGGGATTGGTTATCTTTGAATTTGGAAGGCGGAAAGTATCCCCGAATGATTATCGTAATGTTAGTATTGTGTTAAGGGTAAGAGATGGCATTGTTATACTTTGGTTAAGACATTAAGGCCATCTTTATTTTTGCATTTAATATTAATTACCAGTTAAATAATCCTATCAAAGGGAACGAAAAACACAGCACATCAAACTGAAGTAGCACTAATGCTAAGACCTATGTTTGGATATCGTCCCAAGGCCAAGCGCTTCGAATATCAGCCGCGCTATTACGATCCTGCCGAGGACGAAAAAAGAAAAAGAAGAATTCGAATTGAGACGCATAACCGCAGAAAGCCCAGACAGGTACAAAAGGTATTTTTGCTGGCGGCCCTGCTCTTCCTGGTGGTTTTTATCATCTCCAAGCTTTAAACCTCATTGAAACAAACAGACGCAACCGGCGGCATTATTCGGGTGCTGCCCCCTGAAATCTCGAATAAAATTGCAGCCGGAGAAGTGATACAGCGTCCGGCTTCCGTGGTTAAAGAACTTCTGGATAATGCTATTGATGCCGGAGCCGATCACATCCGCATTATCACCGAAAAAGCAGGCCGTACTTCCATACAGGTGATCGACAACGGTATGGGCATGGCCGAAGATGATTTAAGGCTTTGCTTTGAGCGACATGCCACCTCAAAAATCAGCAAGGTGGATGACCTTTTTCGCATCCGCACACTGGGCTTCCGGGGTGAAGCCATGGCCTCCATTGCATCCATTTCTCATGTTCTGGTTAAAACCAAGCGGGTGGAGGACGATCACGGTTATGAATATGAGCTTCACGGGGGTGAGGAAGTTAAGATGATGCCGGCCGGAGCTGAAAACGGCACCTCCATCACCGTCAGTAATCTTTTTTACAATGTGCCGGCAAGAAGGCAGTTCCTGAAAACGGATGCCACCGAATTCCGGCATATCCTGCGCACCATACAGTACGCGGCATTATCGAATACCAAAGTAGCTTTTGAGCTGCATGCCGATGGGGAAGAAATTTATAATCTGCCTGCCCAGAGCCTGATTGAGCGTATATCCATGCTGTTTGGCTCCCCTTACCGGGCTTCGCTCATCCCTTTTGAGGAACAAACCAGCCTGATGCGTATCTATGGGTTTGTGTCGGATCCCAAGCTGGCCAAAAAAAGCCGTGGCGAACAGTTTTTGTTTATCAACGGAAGGCCGTTTCAGCATCGTTATCTGACGCATGTGATTCTGAGTCTCTATGATGCCTGGACCCGGCAGAATGAGTATCCCTTTTTCGCCCTCTTTTTCGAAGTGGATCCCTCAGAGGTGGATGTGAATGTACATCCCTCCAAAATGGAAGTGAAATTCGAGGATGAGCGCTCTGTGATTCAGCTGGCACGTTCGGTGGTGAGCCGGGCACTGAACGAGCATTTTAAGATCCCGGAAATGCCGGATCATGATCCTTTTTTGACCGCAGGTGATAGTAGAGGCAGGTCATCCTTTGATAATTTTAACTTTCAGGCTCCGCCTGCCGGCCGTGAGGATTCCGGCAACCTTGAAATGCCCTCCCGCATCAACTACCGACAGCCTTCAAGACCGCCGAAAGGAGACTGGGATGAACTGATTTATCAGCGGGATAAGGAGGAACCTCTTTTTCAGGGTGATGAAGCTCCGAAAACAACGCCAGAACGTCGATTCTGGCAATTGCATGAAAGTTATGTTGTTACCCAGACCCGCACCGGAATCTGCCTGATTGATCAGCACTACGCCCACCGTCGCATCCTTTTTGAACGGGCCATGAGTGCGGCTGATGAAGCTTTGCCCAGTACCCAGCAGTTGCTTTTTGCACAGACTCTGGAGCTGAGCGCATCCGATTTTGCCCTCCTTAAAGAGCTGCATCCCATCCTGCAGAAGATGGGTTTTTCCATAGAACTGATGAGCGGAAATACCGTGATGGTTTCCGGAGTGCCGGCCGATCTTGATATCGGGGATGAACAGCGTATCCTCATACCCATGCTGCATCAGTATCAGGAGCTGGGTTCGGTTCTGAAGGTGGACGCCCGGGAGCGGCTGGCCATTGCCTTTGCCAGCAGAGCGGCCATTAACCGCGGTAAAAAGCTGAATCAGGAAGAAATGGAGTCCATTTTTGACCAGCTTTTCGCCTGTTCTGAGCCCTATAAAGATCCTTTACAAAAGCCCACAATCGTTTATATTCCGCTGGATGAAATTCAATCCCGATTTCGTTGAGCATGAATATACTTGCGGTTGAGCCTTTTTACAGCGGATCCCACAAAGCTTTTCTGAAAGGCCTTGAAAAGTATTCTGCCCACAAGGTGCTGCCTCTTAAACTCAATTACAAAGGCTGGAAATGGCGCATGCATGGCGATTCCATCACTCTGGCTAAAATGGCTGAACAGGTGACGGAAGATGTGGATCTGCTGCTTATCTCATCCATGACTAATCTACCGGCATTTATGGGGCTTACCAATCCCCGTTTTGCATTTACGCCCAAAATCATGCTGATGCATGATAATCAGTTTACCCGGCCTATACCGGAGGGGGAGAGCAGAGATCTGACCTACTGCTATATCAACTACCTGAGTATGCTGGTGGCGGATATGCTGATATTTCCTTCTCACTTTCACCTGAATGATCTTTTGCAGGCCCTGCCATCCTTTCTGGATAACTTCCCGGATGAGAAACGCCTGGACCTGATTGATGAAATCCGGGATAAAAGCGTGGTGATGTATCCCGGGCTCGAGCTGAGTGTGTTCGATGAGCAAGCTGATTTGCGTCAGGATAACAAGGTTCCGGTGATTGTGTGGAATCAGCGATGGCAGTTTGATCGCAATCCTGCCATGTTTTTTCGGGTGCTGAATCGGTTGAATGACATCGATCTGGATTTTGAGCTCATTCTCGCCGGCGATACCCGTCATGAGAAGCCCGAAGAATTTGCCAAGGCCTGGGAGCGCTATGGCAGGCAAATCACGCATTTTGGCTATGTAGAAGACAAGGCCAATTACAGTAAACTGCTGCACAAGGGCGACATCGTGGTCTCAACGGCTACTTATGAATTTTTCTGTACGCCCATCATGGAGGCTATTTACTGCGGCTGTCACCCGCTCATGCCTAAGGCCCTTCATTATCCTGAATTGATTCCCAAACACCTGCACGATCCGCTTTTGCATTCGCCTACCTTGTATGAGTCGGAAGATGAGCTGTTTAAAATGCTCAAAAATCTTTTAAATGGCACAAATAAGTCATTGCCCAAGAGCAGTTTACAAAGTATAAATAGGCATCTGAACTGGTCGGAGAAGATTCAGGAATTTGATGAGTTTTTTGCCCAGTTCTGACAGGTGATCCTGAATCAGAAGGGAGCTTTTTCGTCCCCACCGGGATTGTGCGGGAGGGGTGGAGCGTCTGACTGAGGAGGCAGCTGTTCATTGGATTCAGCTTCTTCCACATATCCCTGATGGAAGGGATCGCTCACATTGCTGGTTGTCGGATTTTCAAAGCGTGCATATTCACCGACAAAGAACTGTCGTACACTACCGGTGGGGCCATTCCGCTGTTTCCCGATGATCACTTCGGCCAGGCCCGCAGTGGATTGTCCCTCAGGGGTTGTGGTTATTCCGTAGTATTCGGGGCGGTAGAGGAACATTACCACGTCGGCATCCTGCTCGATGGAGCCGGATTCACGCAGATCGGATAGTTGAGGTCGTTTGTCGCCAGAACGCTGTTCAACCGCCCGTGAGAGCTGTGACAGGGCGATAACCGGAACATCCAGTTCCTTGGCAAGGGCTTTGAGTCCCCGGGAGATAGAAGCAATTTCCTGTTCCCGGCTGCCGAAATCCTTACCGCTGGCCGTCATCAGCTGCAGGTAATCCACGATGATGATGTCAATGTCATGTTCGGACTTCATCCGGCGGCATTTGGTGCGCAGCTCCATGATGCTGAGTCCGGGCGTATCATCAATAAATATATCGGCATTGAACAGACGGCTGGCAGCATCAATCAGGGATTTGAATTCCTCATCCTGTAATCGGCCGGAGCGGGCATTCTGGGCATTAACCCGGGCTTCCATGGTCAGAAAACGCTGAACCAGTGACTGATTCGACATCTCCAGGCTGAAAATGGCCACTTTAGATCTCATTTTTTCATCCAGGTGGAGGGCGGCATTCCGGGCAACGGTAAGCACAAAGGCGGTTTTACCCATGGAAGGACGTGCAGCGATAATGATTAGGTCGCCTTTCTGCCAGCCTGCGGTATAACGATCCACATCCAGTCCGGAAGGCACACCTGTAATACCGGAAGGTTTACCCCGCATTTCCTCCAGATTGGCGAGGGTGTCTTTAAGTACATCGCCTACGGGTACGATAGCGGATTTGGTTTTCTGATTGGCCAGATCGAAAATTCGCTGCTCGGTCATGTCGAGCAGGTCGTAGGCATCGCTGCTGCTATCGTAAGCATCCCTGATCACATGGGTACAGTTCAGAATCAGATTACGTTTAATGGCTTTTTCCGTAACGATCTGGGCGTGATACTCAATATTTGCCGCAGAACTCACTGCACGCGTCAGATCAGACAGGTAAGCGGCTCCCCCAACCGCATCCAGCAGTTTTTTATCCCGGAGTTCATTTTCGACCGTGAGTAGGTCCAGCGGGTTGTCCCTTTCATACAAACCATAAAGGGTATCGAAAATATGCCGGTGGGCCTGTTTATAAAAATCATCGGAACTCAGCAGCTGCAGAGCAATGGTGGCGGCCTCATGCTCGATCAGCATGGCGCCCAGAATCGATTGCTCAACTTCCACAGCCTGAGGAGGAACCCTCCCTTCATGCTCGGTATTGCGCTGATCCCTTTTTTCGTAGTTCGAACCGTTTTCGCTGGCCACTGATTATCTTCCTTAAATAAAAAAAGCCATCCGTCTCAGGCGCTGGATGACTGTTTGTGTGTCATTGATAAGTGTAAGGCGGGGCGGATTCTTTTTCAAGTTAAAGTTCGGAAATCAGCTCGTTATACCTTTTTTTCAGCAGCTGAACATCCTCCCAGCAGGGGCGTTTCCAGTTCGGATTGCGCAGCAGGGCAGCGGGATGATAGGTTACCATCAGTTCGATGCCATCCATGAAGGGATGAAACTTCTGCCGCATATTTTTCAGGCTGTCCTCTTTTCCGAGAAGGGTGGTGCCTGATACTTTGCCCACACACAAAATCAGCTTTGGATTGATAATCTCGATCTGCCGCATCAGGTAGGGCAGGCTGCGTTCACGTTCCTCAGGCTTCGGGTCTCGATTATTTGGCGGGCGATGCTTTAGTATGTTGGCGATGTACACATCCTCCCGTTCAAAATCGATAGCCTTTAGAATTTTGGTCAGCAGTTGTCCGGCTTTGCCTACAAATGGTTCCCCCTGCTGATCTTCCTGTTCACCGGGAGCTTCCCCGATCACCATCAGATCGGCATCTGAATTTCCAATGCCAAACACGAGATTGGTACCTTCCAGATCGGTTTTCAGATCCGCAGCCTTCGCGCAAAAGTCCTGTAATTCGTCCAGATTCTGCAAGGCCTGAAGCTGCTCATTAAGATCCGGTTCCTTATCCATGTTCTCAACAACAGGCTGATCAGGGGTTTTGTTTGCTGATGTAGACGTTATTTCGGCCTCTCCATAAATTTCTCTCTGGCTCTGCAGGTAATTGAGGGTTTTCCGGATCAGTTCTTCCCGGCTTTCTGACATAATTTATCCGATGAGTGAGCTTATAACGGCTTCTTCCTGCAGGAATTCCTGCGGCAGTTCTGCCTCAAATGACTGGTTTTTGTTGATGTGGCCCAGTTCTGCATGTACGATCTGGTTTACCAGCCTTGGGGAATATCCGGCTTCCACACGGATGTAGTTGTCGGTCCAGCCCGCGATCTTGCCGTCTTTATTTTCCTCTTCAAAAAGGACAGGGCGAGTGGATCCAATAAATCTTCGGTTGAATTCAAAACGCTTGCTGGCCGATAGCCTGCGGAGTTTGTGGGTGCGTTTTTTCCGGATCGGTTTGTCTACCACCTGTTCAAGGCTGAGTGCGTGGGTATTAGGCCGTTCAGAATAGGTAAATACATGCAGGTAGGATACATCCAGGCTTTGGATGAACTCAAAGGATTCCTGAAAAAGGGCTTCGGTTTCGCCGGGATGCCCGGTGATCACATCCACGCCGATGGCGGCATCAGGCATGAGTTTCCGGATAAGCTCCACGCGCTGCTGATACAGGTCGCTGCGATAGCGACGGCGCATCAGCTTCAGCATTTCATCCGAACCGCTTTGAAGTGGAATGTGAAAATGAGGTTGAAGAGTGCGGGATTCGGCTGCAAAATGGATGATATCATCATGCAGCAGATTGGGCTCGATGGAGGAGACCCTTAAACGCTGAAGGCCGTCAATCTTGTCCAGTTCCATCAATAACTGCAGAAAATCCTCATCGGTGCCATATCCAAAATCACCGGCATTCACACCCGTTACTATGATTTCTTTGAAACCTTCCTCCACCAGTAACTGGGCATTACGCACTACAGTTTCGATCTTGGGAGAACGGCTTTTGCCTCTTGCCAGGGGTATGGTGCAGAATGAGCATTTGTAGTTGCAGCCATCCTGTATTTTCAGGAAGGCCCGGGTGCGATCGTCAGAGGAGAAGGCATTGTGGAAATCAACGGCTTCATTTACATCCGAAGCGTAGACAATGGTTTTTTCCTGTTTGATAAAATCGTCGAAGAGGTCGAGCAGGTGGAATTTATGTTTGGCATCTAGCACCACATCCACACCTTCGATGGCGGCAATTTCTTCGGGTTCCAGCTGGGCATAGCAGCCAACAACGGCCACAAAGGCATCCGGATTTTGCTTCAGGGCACGGCGCACGGTCTTTCGGCAGGCGGAGTTGGCATCCAGCGTTACCGAACAGGTGTTGATCACGTACATATCGGCCTTATCCGTGAATGCACGGATTTCATAACCTTCATCCATAAAATCCCTGCGCATGGATGAGGTTTCGGAGAAATTAAGTCTGCAACCCAGTGTTTCGAAGGCGACGCTTTTCATTCAGGAAAGATACGGATTAGCTGGCAATTCTGAGAGGGCAATCAGGAGTTTTGGAGGGCTTCATCAAGGGGTTTTTCCTGCGGTATGAAATCCATACTGAAACGAAAGCCATCATCGCCTTCAACCTCAATGTGTTCAGCCTCTAGCTGATAACTCAGGTTATAGATGAGGGAGAAGCCCAGTGAACTTTCAGCCATTTTTTCCACATTAAAGTTATCAGGGAGGCCTATTCCGTCATCCTCATAGCTGAGAAACCATCGCCGATCGGCTTCAAACAGGCGAATGCTGATGTTGCCTTCCTCAGATTCAGAAAATGCATGCTTATAGGAGTTATTGATCAGCTCATTAAGCAGCAAACCAAATGGAATGGCCTGAGTGGCATTCATGCTGATGCTGCCGGTGTTAATATGAAAGTGAATGTCCAGATTTTTGGAATTGTAGGAACCGGAAATACCCTCACTCAATTGTTCCACAAGCTGCTGTATGCTGATGTCAGCGAAATTTTCGGATCCGTATAACAGCTCGTGCACTTTGGCAATGGATAAAATTCGGTTCTGTGAATCAAGCAGGATGGATTTCATTTCCTCATCCTCGAGGGTATGACGTTGCAGGTCGATGAGTCCTGATATCACAGCCAGATTGTTTTTAACCCGGTGATGGATTTCAGCCAGCAGGATTTCCTTCTCTTTCAGTGAGCTTTGAAGGGAATCTTCATGGGCTTTGATATCACTGATATCATGAATAGCGCCATCATAGTAGCGTACACTACCGTCGTCATTAAAGATCACCGAAGAACTTACCAGACCCCAGAAGGTGGTGCCATCTTTCCGGCGCAACAGTACTTCATCATCGTCGGCTTTGCCACTGGTATCGATATCCGTCAGCTTTGTTTCTCTCTCCGAAGAATCGGCATAAAACTCTGAGGGCTTCATTTGCAATACTTCTTCCACCGAATCATAGCCGAACATTTTCACGAAGCCTTCATTCACGTATACGAGTTTATCGTCTTTTGTTGAGCGATACAGGCCTTCCATCAGATTCTTGTTGATGGAGGAAAGCAGGCTTTCGCTGTCTGAGAGGCGCTGAACCATTTTCACCAGTGTAGCTTCCACCCGTTTCTTTTGTGTGATATCATGGAAGATGACCTGAATGGCTTTCTGATCGTTGAAGTGGACCACGGCACCGGTAACTTCAGCAAAGAAGGGGGTACCATCCAGCCGGAGTAATTTCTCTTCCACAAAGGGCACCTCCTCATTCTGCAGTAATTTCTCAATGCGGTCCATAGCTGCCTCAGCATAATCCGGATGAACAAAGCGTTTAATTTTCTGTCCGGTGACTTCATCCTCACTTTTAGCTCCCAGTAACTTTAAAGCGGCTTTATTGGCAAACAGCACATAGCTCTCATTGTGCACCACAACCCCGTTAATACTGGTGTCTACCAGCTCCCGGTATCTTTCTTCACTCTTAATCAGCTGTTGTTCATATGCATGCCGGTTCGTTGTATCGCGAACAACACCCAGAATCCCGTAGACTTCACGTTTTTCGTTTCTAAGCGGCATAAAATTATGTGAGGCGGTTCCAAGGCGCCCATCGGGATACATGAATTCCAGCTCAAGATCAAAAACCGGCTTCCCGACCAAAGCTTGTTTCTTGGCTTCCATCACCTCAGGCTGAATATCAGGGAAGTGTTTATGAAGGGGGTCGCCAATTACATCCTCTTTGCTTTTACCGGTGATCTCAGCCATTGCTGAATTCCAGTAAGTGTAGCGATAGTCTTTGTCGAGGACCAGGATGCCGGCTTTCATGGATTCACAGACATGAACAAAAAGGTTCTCATTTACATACTTCTGGCTGAGTGCCTCTTTAGCTTTCTGATCAGTATCAAACAGCTTAAGCGCTGAGCGAATGGTTTGCTGTACAATGAAAGGATGAGTTTCCTTTATAATGCATCCGTAGTCACCCGGGCAATAATGTTCCGATCTGGATTCAAGCATTTTTACTGAGCAAACCGGGATTACAGCTACCGGCCTGATGTGTGTAAAGGAGTTCATGCAGTGTTTGAACTCATCTTCCAAGAAACTATCGGCATCCAGCAATATTACATCAAAATCACCGCTCAGATGCAGTTTCTTGGCGTGGTTGAAATCCAGAACTTCTCTCACTGTGAGAAATTCTGCTTTCAGCCCCTCAATCACAGAGCCGAAGTCTGCTCTGTCATCATTCAGGAGGAGTATGTTTACTCGTTTGTTATTACTCATCATTTGCCGGCAATGGTCTTAGTGTAATATTCGGCAGAAACAGACCAGTATTAAGCTAAGATTAAGACTTTTATAAGCCACAAGGTGTAAAAAAAGTTCACAGCATATATATAAACAGTCAGATACAGCAGTGATCCGTATTTTCCTTTAACCGGTATTCTGTTTGTCGACCCTGTTTTACGTTTATCGATGATTTGACAAATGTTGTCGAAAAACAGGCTATATGCCATAATGGTCTAAGTATTATTGCACCGAACAAAAAAACAAGTGCAATGAATAAACGAATTTTTGACATCCTGGTGAGCAGCCTGCTGCTGTTTATGATAAGCCCCATACTTCTGGCAGTCATTATTGCGATGAAGCTGGAGAGCCGTGGTCCGGTTTTTTATGTGTCCAGTCGGGTAGGGCAGGGCTACAAGATTTTTAAGCTCTACAAGTTCCGCACCATGTTTAGGGATGCGGATAAACGGCTGGATGACCTCAAACATCTGAATCAATATGCCGGCGAAGTACAGCAGTCTGACGATCTGAGTGTATGTAAGTGCTGCATTGAAAAAGGCCGGCCCTGCTCTGCATTGCTTTTCCATGACGGAGAAGAAATCTGTGAGGAATTGTATCTGAAGCGACAGGCCGTTGAACAGGAAGAAACGTTTGTGAAAATCGTAAACGATCCCAGAATCACGAAAGTGGGCAAATTCCTGCGCAATACCAGTATAGACGAGTTGCCCCAGCTGATTAATGTCCTGAAAGGAGATATGAGCCTGGTGGGTAATCGACCTCTGCCATTATACGAAGCTGAACAACTCACCCGTGATGAAGCCTCACTCCGTTTTGCTGCTCCGGCAGGAATTACCGGACTTTGGCAGGTTACCCAGCGGGGTAAAGGAGAGGTGAGCCCTGAGGAGCGCATACAGCTGGATAACAGCTATGCTCAATCCTATAGCCTCTGGTTCGATTTTAAAATCATGTTCATGACCATACCAGCCCTATTCCAGAGCGAAAATGTTTAAATACCTGATCATATCGCTTTTTCTGTTCCTGATCGGAGCAAAAACCCTTTCGGCTCAGGAATTTGATGCGGAATACCACCGCATGGTTGCCGATACCCTTGCTAAAATGGGGCTTGCTAACAGTCAGGTGATTGAACAGCAGGATTATGAACTCATGATCCGTGATGAAAAGATCAAAAGATGAGCAAAACAATCCAGGGTACCAGGAAAAAAATAAAGATCATCATTTTATACACGGCCATGGATTGGTAATGAATGCGATGGAAATCTTCTTCTGACAGTTTAAACCATCGACCGTGAAGCTTCATCACCAGATTATTTCCAAAAACAAAGAAAATAAACCAGAAAAGCAGGATACCATAATTGATAAGGGTACCCCAGCCAAAGAATTCGCGGAGCATTTCTAAAGTCATTTTTCCCTCCTTTTATTATTGATAAATATATCATTCCCGTATGAAGATATTTTGAATGCCGAAAGGGAATAGACAGCACTGCAGCATTAATTTTGGTTTCATTTCATTGTGAAAAAAGAGACCTTTCCAAGTCAGCATAAATCACGCAAAATAACCACTGAATGACCAGAAAAGAGATTCAGCGCGAAGAGGTAACCATCCGCTTCGCAGGTGATTCCGGCGACGGCATGCAACTTACCGGATCGCTGTTCACCAACGTCACCGCCCTTGAAGGCAATGACCTCAGAACCCTTCCAGAATTCCCGGCTGAAATACGCGCACCAGCCGGTACTGTACCCGGAGTTTCCTCCTTTCAGCTGCAATTTGGCTCCAGGGAAATCATGACTCCCGGAGACCAGGTAGACGTATTGGTTGCAATGAATTCAGCTGCCCTCAAAGCTAACCTGAAACTGCTGCGCATGGGTGGAACCATCATTGCAAATACGGCCGGCTTTGATAAAAAGAACCTGAGTCTGGCTAAATATCCGGATGGTGTTAATCCACTTAAAGACGGAAGCCTGAAAAACTATACCGTACTCGAAATTGACGTGAGTAAGCTGAATAAAGAGGCTCATGTGGATACCGACCTGTCCTATAAAGACCAGGAGCGAACCAAGAATATGTTTGTACTCGGCTTGCTTTACTGGATGTACAACAGGCCGATGGATTCCACTATCGCCTTCCTCAATCGAAAGTTTGGTAAAAATCCGGAAATCGCTGAAGCCAATATCAAGGTGCTTAAAGCAGGGTATCACTTTGGGGAAACCACAGAAATTTTTACCACCCGGTATACCATCAAAGAAGCAAAACTGAAACCGGGTGTGTACCGGAATGTGACCGGTAACGATGCAACCGTGCTGGGTTTGGTAGCGGCTACTAAGAAGAGCCGCTTGCCATTGTTTTTCGGATCCTATCCCATAACACCGGCATCCGATATTCTTCACGGGCTATCCCGCCACAAAAATTACGGCATCATCACCTTCCAGGCTGAAGATGAAATTGCTGCGGTAACCTCCTGTATCGGTGCGGCTTTTGGCGGTGCTCTTGGAGTAACCTCTTCATCCGGTCCGGGCGTAGCTCTGAAAGGGGAGGCTATAGGACTTGCCGTTATGCTTGAACTTCCACTGGTGATCATCAATGTACAGCGTGCAGGACCGTCAACCGGAATGCCCACAAAAACGGAGCAATCAGACCTCATGCAGGCAATCTATGGCAGAAACGGAGAAAGCCCTGTGGTGGTGGTGGCACCGAAATCGCCGGCTGATTGCTTCAATATGATTTTTGAAGCCTCTCGCATCGCGCTGGAGCATATGATCCCGGTTTTCTTTATGTCGGATGGATACCTGGCCAACGGCTCTGAGCCCTGGAAATTCCCGCAATCCGCTGATTTAAAAGACATCGAAATAACCTTTGAACCGGGTCGTAAAGAAAGTCCGGAACCCTTCCTGCCTTACAAGCGTGACGAGCGACTGGTGCGCTCCTGGGCCATACCCGGAACTCCGGGAATCGAGCATCGCGTAGGGGGACTTGAAAAAGAGGATGAGACCGGAAATGTAAGCTACGATCCGGATAACCATCAGAAGATGGTGGAACTGCGCCGGGATAAAAGAGACAAAGTGGCCGATTTTATCCCCCTCCAGAAAATGGATCAGGGTGAAGAAGAAGGGGATGTGCTGGTGATCGGATGGGGTTCAACCTATGGATCAATTCGCTCAGCAGTCCATGAGTTGCGAGATAAGGGCATGTCGGTTTCTCATGCGCACCTGAATTATATCGCACCATTCCCCAGAAACCTGGGCGAACTGATTCGTGGCTTTAACCGAGTAGTGGTACCCGAGGTAAATGACGGGCAACTGGTACGCATGATACGTGACCAGTTTAGAGTCAACGCCATTGCCATAAATAAAATCAAAGGTTTACCCTTTGGCGTGAATGAGCTCAAAGAAATGATAATCAACAGCATTGATGCTGAGAAAGAAGTAGTCTAAGCATATGACATCCAGAATTGATGATTTTTTGACGGAAACGGCAACCCTAACCGAGCCTGATTTCGAGTATACATCCAAAGACTTTGCTTCCGATCAGGATGTGCGATGGTGTCCTGGCTGCGGGGATTACACCATCCTGAAGCAGGTACAAAACGCGATGCCTGAATTGGGTATTTCACGCGAAAAGATTGTGTTTGTATCCGGTATCGGCTGTGCAGCCCGATTTCCATACTACATGGATACCTTTGGTGTGCATTCGATTCATGGTCGGGCACCGGCCATGGCAACCGGCCTCAAGGTGACCCGCCCGGATTTGAGTGTCTGGATTATAACTGGTGATGGCGACTCCCTTTCTATCGGCGGAAATCACTTTGCCCATCTGCTGCGCAGAAATGTGAACGTGAATCTGTTGCTCTTCAATAATCAGATTTACGGGCTAACCAAAGGACAGTATTCCCCGACTTCACCCCGGGGTACAACCACAAAATCCACACCTTTTGGCTCGGTTGACAATCCCTTTAATCCGCTGGCTTTTAGTCTGGGTGCTGATGCTACTTTTGTAGCACGTGCAATGGACCGTGATCCCAAGCATCTAAAGGAAATGATTATGCGTGCTTCGCAGCACAAGGGAACCTCGATGCTTGAAATCTATCAGAACTGCATCGTCTTCAACGATGGGGCCTTCTCCATATTTACGGATAAAAAATCACGCCCCCGTGAAACAGTGTATCTGCAGCATGGAGAACCGGTGATATTCGGTGAGAATAGCGATAAGGGAGTTCGGCTTGATGGCCTGAGACCGGAAGTGGTTGATCTGGGTAATGGTTTTTCAAGAGATGACCTTTGGATTCACGATGAAAAGGATATCACCAAAGCACAATTGCTTTCCAGATTTTTTGAACACCCGGATGGGGAAGGCGGACTGGCCTTCCCTCGACCTTTCGGTGTGCTCTATGCAGTAGATCGTCCGGTGTACGACGAAAGCGTATTGCTTCAGATTGAAGACGCCATCCAAAGAAAACCGAAAACGGATCTGGATAAACTACTCCGCGGTACGGATACCTGGGAAGTTAAATAAGTAACAGGTAATACGTTTATCTTACTGTAGCTCAGGAATATGCTCTGGTTTGGCATCTTTGTATGCCGGACGGGGTTTAAGCCCGAATAGCTCAAACATGTGCATATCCTCATCCAGCTCATTGTTATCCGTGGTAAGCAGTTTTTCTCCGGTGAAAATGGAATTTGCACCGGCCATAAAGCATAGCGCCTGTTCTTCAAAGTTCATGCGAACCCGGCCGGCAGAAAGCCGAACCATAGCTTTAGGCATCAGAATGCGGGCAGTGGCAATCATACGTGCCATATCCCAGCTAGGCACCTTGGGCTGATCTTCCATTGGAGTTCCTTTAACCGGAATCAGTGCATTTACCGGAACGGATTCTGGATGCTCCTCAAGAGTAGACAAAGAGTGCAGCAGGCCGATTCGATCTTCATGTGATTCACCCATCCCGATAATACCTCCCGAACACACACTCATATTGTTCTTTTGCACCCTTTGAATGGTATCCAGCCTGTCCTGATAGGTGCGGGTAGTTATAATTTTCTTGTAGAAATCTTCGCTGCTGTCCAGATTATGATTGTAGGCATACAGACCTGCCTCTTTCAGTTTCTCAGCCTGTTCATCATTCAGCATTCCGAGGGTAGCACAAACTTCCAGGCCCATATCGGCAACAGAAGAAACTAAATCCAGAACCTGGTCAAAATCCTTATTGGTGCGGGCGGATCTCCAGGCCGCTCCCATACAGAAACGGGTTGAGCCGGCTTCTTTAGCGCGCTGTGCTGAAGCCAGGATCATCTCTTTCGGCATCATTTTTTCTGCTTGAATACCGGTATCATAGCGAGCTGATTGAGGGCAATATGCGCAGTCTTCAGAGCAACCGCCGGTTTTGATGGAAAGAAGAGTGCAGACCTGAACTTCCCCGGTTTCGTGATATTGCCGATGAACGGTAGCCGCGCGATAAATCAGCTCCATTAATGGAGTGTTGTATATCTCAGTGATTTCTTCCTTTGTCCAGTCGTTTCTGATATCGGTCATTTCAATGCATTAAGATGATTATTTTCAGGAAAGTAAGATGCTTCCAAAGAAAAACAAACATCATTATTCGAAAACAGGATGCAGACAAAAATCACCCGCTATTACAGTTTTGAAAGCACAATTGAATATGACCTCATTGAAAACGGAGAAGGCCCTTTATTTATATATCTGCATGGCTATATGCAGAATAAATACATCATGCGGCGCAAAATGAATTTGTTGATGGATCTGCAGGGTGTGCATGTATTCCTGAATGCTCCGTATCCGGTGTATGACAGCAGCCGGTCGCGCCCGGTTGAAAAATGGGGCAGGGCCTGGTATCTGTATGACGGGGTTCAGGAACAGTTTATTCACTCACTCGAACAAACCTCTAAAAATCTGGAACAGCTGATCATCGGTTTAAGGAAAGAATTCGGATCGGACAGGCTATGCCTCATCGGTTACTCTATGGGTGCATATCAGGCGGGATATTACATGCTTAGCAGGCCTTCTTTGCTATCACACTGTATAAATATCAACGGCAGGATAAAGACGGAAGTTTTTACTGCTGAGCAACTCAAAAAGGCTTCATCCATTTCGGTGCTCGCCCTTCATGGACAGGGTGACCACAGTGTTTATCCCGACCCCCAGAGCAAAGAAATTGATAAACTGAAACAATCAGGTTTTGATGCGGAATTCATAACACCCGACTGCGACCATGATCTGCAGCCTGTGTTTTCTGAGTTGAGCAGGAAATGGCTTGTTTCTAAGGGTTTTGTAGGATAGATTTTCCGATCAGAAAAATTTTAATGTTTGTTAAATATTTCTAATATATTCCCTTGTGCAATTTAAAACAGGACATAGATGAAAATACTTGTTGTCGAAGATGATCCTTCAGTAAGGACTCTGGTCAAGGCTGTTCTTGAACATAACGGCAATGAAGTAACCACAGCGGACACGGCGAAAGACGGGGAAGATTTTGCGTTGCAGGACGATTTCGAAATGGTCATTCTCGATCTTGGCTTACCCGACGGGGATGGTTACGAAATCTGCCAGTCCATGCGTGATCACAATGTGGTAACCCCGGTTCTTATTTTGTCGGCAGAGCAGGATACAGATGTCAAAATCAAATGCCTGAGGGTGGGAGCTGATGATTACCTCACCAAACCCTTTAACACCGAAGAACTTTTGGCCCGCATTGAAGCCATTACCCGCCGATCTGAGGCTAAGGGTGGTGATCAGATGCTAGGTTGTGGGGAATTGAAAGTTGACCTGCTGAATCGTGAATTTTTTGTTGATAAAAATAAGGTACAGCTAACCAATAATGAGTTTAATCTGCTCATATATTTCCTGAAGAATAAAAATCGAATTATTACTCAGGAAGAATTAGCGGAAAAAGTATGGGATATTCATTTCGATACCCAGACCAATTATATCAATGTGTACATATCCTACCTGAGAAAGAAAATCCGTGAATTCTCGGAACTGGATTACATTGAAACGGTGAGGAAAAAAGGTTTTGTCTTCCGTTGTGAAGAATAGAAAAATCAGCAAGGATCTAAGTAGCCTGTCTTTCGACAGGCTTTTTTGTTTATGGATGCAGCCCTTCGCAAAGAAATAACTGAATATCTATCCGGCTTTGTAACAGAAGACAGGCTGGATCGCATTGAGCAGGTACTGAAGCAAAGAACCAGGCATCTGACCGTGGTTCTCGAAGATATCTATCAGTCGCATAATGCCAGTGCGGTATTACGCAGCTGCGATGGATTTGGCATTCAGGACGTGCACATCATCGAAAACCGTAATAGTTTCGATGCCTCCAGCGGGGTCACGATCGGAGCTGATCGCTGGCTCAGCCTTCACCGGTATAAAAAAACCGATGCGGATAATACCAGACTCTGTTTGGATCATCTGAAAAAGCAGGGGTATACCATAGTGGCCACAACTCCGCATACAGAGGATGTTGCCATTCAAGAACTACCGGTGGAAGGAAAAACGGCATTGGTATTTGGTGCAGAGCAGGAGGGACTTAGTGACAGAGCATTAGAACTGGCTGATGTTTATGTCAAAATTCCGATGTTCGGGTTCAGTGAAAGCTTCAATATCTCAGTGAGTGCCGCCCTTTGCCTGTACGATTTCACCAGTCGAATGCGTAGCTCAGAACTGGACTGGGAACTTGCTGAGCATGAATTGCAGCAAATTCGCTATTCATGGATCAGAAAAAGTATTAAAGCCGGTACCGCTCTAGAAAAGCAATACCTATCTGAAAATCACCCGGACTATCTGGGCAGGCGCTGATCCATGTCGGCCACCACGTAGGCAAATACGGCCATGGTTGCAACACATTCGTTGTAATCGTCCATATCCAGTTTATCGATGGTATCTGCGGCTGTGTGATGGTACCAGAAGTATTTTTCACCGTCTACCAATAAACCCATACCCGGAACTCCTTCACGCATAACAGGGCCGATATCAGCTCCACCGCCACCGCGTCGTACTTCCCCGGAATCTATATCATTTAACAGGCTTCCGATTTGGGAAAGCATTTCAAAAGCTTCGTCTGAACCGCTGAACCCGAATCCGATTGGATCAAAAACTCCACTGTCTGATTCCATAGCGAGTACGTGATGGTCCAATTCACCTTTTTCCATGACATAATCCCGATAGGCATTTCCACCTCTCAGCCCATTCTCTTCATTGGTCCAAAGTACCACCCGAATCGTTCTTTTTGGTTGCAGACCCAATTCTTTGATGTATTTCAGAGCCTGCAATGCTGCAAAACAACCTCCGGCATCATCCATTGCACCCTGTCCTACATCCCATGAATCAATATGTCCGCCCATCACTATGATCTCTTCTGGAAATTCAGAACCCTCGATCTCGGCGATGAGATTTCGGGATTCAACATCAGGCAGTGTCTGGGCACTCATCTTCAGATTGACCACAACGCTCTCTCCGCGATCAACCATACGCTGTATGAGGGAGGTATGCTCGGTTGTGATGGCTGCATGGGGAATTTTGGGTACATCCTCCTGATAACGTGAGTTTCCGGTATGTGGGGTTTTCATGGAATAGGGGCCAACAGAGCGGACAAGACTGCCAACCGCCCCTAAAGCTGCAGCTCTTACGGCACCGTTGGTTCTGTACTGAACCGTGCTGCCATAGGTGGTAAAGGGTACATTGTAGAGCACTATTTTACCGGGCACTTCATCCTGCCGGTTCTCCAGTTCCTCAAAACTGTTAACAACCATGACCTCAGCCTGAAGTCCATCTTCTGTGGTACCAACCGATCCCCCTAAACCCAGCATGGGCAAGTCCATTTCCCGCGGTAAAATCATTGTAGCCGATTCTTCGCCCCGAACCCAGTGGGGTACCATCACCGGTTGTGTCCAGACTTTAATGCCCTCTGCTTTCAAATCCTCAACAATCCAGTCAATTGATTGCTCAAGGCTTTCTGAACCTGAAAAACGATGGCCAAAAGTATCAACGAATTCGGTCAGGTATTCAAAAGCCTCGTCGCTTTCAACGGCAGTTCGGATTAATTGCTCAGCTACATCACGGTACTGCTCAGCGATTTGCTGGGCCTGAATATTGATGGTAAAACAAAGGAAGAGAATAGGGAGTAATCTCAAGGTTTTCATAATGCTCCGGTTAGTTGAAGCGAAAATAAATGGAAAAGCCTCTAAAAAAGCGAATCAATTGGGAGGAATTACATTCAGTATTACTGAATGTTTAGTCCATTGATTTGGTATTCTCAGCTACAATCTTTTTGAACAGCTGGTACTCTTCGGGAGAGGTATCCGCGAAAAGGTAATTCAGGGGATCAACTCTCTTCCCTTTATAACGCACTTCATAATGGAGGTGAGGACCTTCAGAAAGCCCTGAGTTTCCGGAAAAAGCTACGGTTTCGCCCCGCTTGACCTCTTTTCCTATTTTCACATCCTCAGGATATCCCGAAAGATGGGCAAACATGGTTTGATATCCGAAGCCATGGTCAATAATCATAATAAGGCCCAGATTACCCTGGCGTCCATAATACTCGATAGTTCCGTTTCCGGTAGCATGTACCGGTGTACCGATACTGGCCCGGAAATCAAGGCCATAATGCATTCTTGGGTATTTAAGAATGGGATGTTCTCTCACATCAAAGCCACTGAGCAATATTCCATTAACCGGTTTGATAGCCGGCATATTCTGCATTTTCTCTTTATTGGCGTTGTAATAAGCTTTGATCTCTTCAAAACTGAGCTTTTGAATACTGATTCTTCTTTCCAGGTTATCAATCTTGGAAGAAGTCCATTTCAGAAGTTCGGCGGTGCTGGAATTGTACAGATCAAACTCGGGATATTCTTCAGCACCACCCACACCGGCTTCTCTTTCATCATAAGAAAGTTCATCCATTCCCAGCACAGACCGATAAATCTCGTTGTCCTGCTTGGATATATCTCTCAATGACTGATCCAGGCTGGCCAACGCTTCTTTGTTAAACTCGAGTTGCTCAATCAGAATCTCGTTTTCAGCCTTCAGCGCAATTTCAGATGGGGTGCCCACATAATTGGAAAGGAAAATAATTCCAATACCGGCCATAACTACCCCCGTCAGTATCCATACAGCGGCATTGTAGACGAATTGCTCAACCGGGTCGTATTGCACCGGAATGAATTCGCAGTTGCTCTCATCGTAGAAGTAGTGGTTGTTAAGCGCCATAAACTTGCCGATTTAAAATCGAGTAAAGTTAAATTCTTAACTTAGCTATAACAAGAGTAATGCCAGATTCTAATGTTACTCAATATCTCCTTCAAAATATTCAATGGCTCTGGTTGGTTTGGATGAATCACCTTTGCTTTTGTCAGCAATGGATTTCTTCAACTTGTCGGCAAAAGCCTGAGCTGCATCATAACCGTAATGTTTGAGGAGGTAGTTCATCGCAATAACCTCGGCAATAACCGTAATGTTTTTTCCCGGGGTAATCGGTAAATGGATTAGCGGGATATCCACATCCATCATATTCACATAGTCATCCTTCAAACCGGTACGCTCAATATCCTGATTATCGTCCCAGAGCGTTAATTCTAAAACAACTTCAAGCCTTTTTTGATAGCGTATGGATCGGATACCGAACATAGACATCACATCGATTATGCC
Source organism: uncultured Balneolaceae bacterium (assembly GCA_964413935.1). Classification (GTDB taxonomy): domain Bacteria; phylum Bacteroidota; class Rhodothermia; order Balneolales; family Balneolaceae; genus CAYPTY01. Next base: position 23,422 of record CAYPTY010000008.1, read on the forward strand.
CAGTCCGCGTATTTCCATGAAATGCTTACTCATTTCAGTGGCTGATGCCATCAGGATGTTATTCTTTTTGGTAAGCATGACCACATCATCGGCAACCAGGCGGTGGCCCCGCTCCACAAGGTCCAGTGCCACTTCGCTTTTTCCAATTCCAGATTTACCGGCAATCAGCATTCCGATCCCGTAAACATCCACCATCGATCCGTGAACCACTGTCTGCAGGGCAAACTGGTCATCCAGGAAATCCCTCAACAGGGCCATGAATTTAGTGGTCTCGAGCGGGGTTTTGTAGATCGGCAGGTTGACTTCATCCGCCATATTAGTGAGATAATCAGGAAGGTCGTTGCCATCGGTCAAAAAGATGATGGGAACATCAAAATCGACAATATTCCTGAATGCCTCCATTTGTTTACTCTTGTCCAGGTTTCTCAGAAACTGTGTCTCGGTATTTCCGAAAATCTGAACACGGTGATGAGTGTAAAGCTCGGTATATCCCGCCAGAGCCAGCCCCGGCCTGTGAAGATCAGCTTCAACCACATACTTGTCTTTTGCGCACTCAGGTGAGGTGCAGTTGACCACATTCACGTGTACCTGTTTAATCAATTTTTCTATGATGAAGTCCACCGAAACCTTTTCGGTACGCGGAATAGGGGACTGAGAACTAAATGGCATAGGGGTCAGTGTTTACTGAAACGTTTTTCTTTATATCGTTTTAACTGACGGCTCAGGTTTTCAACTGCATCACGGATCGACTGCTCGTAGGTCTGTGATTCAATAGTGGCTGTCAGAAATTTCTGGGGTACATTTAACTTGATTTCGGCTTTTTGTGGCTTACTCACATCCTGTGAAGGTTCCAGCAGGATTTCGACTGAAGAAATATGGTCAAAGAAGTTATTCAGCTTTTCTACGGTCTCATAGGCATAATCCTTAAGATCTTCGCTGGCGTTAAAGTGTCGGGCTGTAAAGGTAATTTTCATGATAATCTCCTAATTTTTGGCTCTTGGATGTGCTGTTTCATACACGTTTTTAAGTCTTTCCACACTGGTATGCGTGTAGATTTGTGTTGCCGCCAGATTCGCGTGGCCCAGAAACTCTTTGATCACCCGGATGTCGGCCCCTCGGTCGAGCATATGGGTTGCAAAGCTGTGTCGGAGTACGTGCGGACTCTTCTGGGTTACTTCGCTTGTGCGTTTCAGGTAATCTTCAACCAGTCGCTGTACGGCTTTAGGATAAATTCGTTGACCACCGGTTGCCAGGAAAACGGCTTTGCGGGCATCGGCATCCGTGCGTTTTCCAAAAAGCTGAGGGCGCGTTTCAAGATGGTCATTGATAGCCTTAAGTGCTTGACCACCAATAGGAACAATCCGTTGCTTATTGCCTTTTCCAAGTACTTTGATTTGCTTTTGATCCGGATTCACCTGATCAAGGTTAAGAGTTACCAGTTCACTAAGGCGGATTCCGGTACTGTAAAAGAGCTCCAGAATGGCTTTATGCTGTCGGCCTGACGGGTGTTCATCCTCAACAAGATCCATCATCCGCTGCAGGTCTTCCTCATTCACTGTTTTAGGAAGGCGCTTATCTTTTTTAGGTACCACAAGAAGATGGGTGGGATTTTTATCGATATGTCCGCGCTTAAAGCAGAATTTAAAAAATGAACGGATGGCTGCTACTTTCCTTGCAAGTGAGCTCTTTGCATATCCTTGTTCTGTTAGTTCACCCAGCCATAACCGGATCAAAAGGCGGTTTACTTCATCAATCCGTATGTCGTCTTCGGGTTTTCGGGTCTCTTCAGCAAGAAAGGATAAAAAGCTGTTCAGGTCATTTTGATAGGACGTAATAGTGTGTTCAGATGCGTTTCGCTCAATGTTCAGGTAGCGAATATATGTGCCTATCAATGATTTCATCTGCACTCAATATGAGTAACTGTTTAAACAAAATAAACAGGTATTTGAAGAAGGTATGAAGCTCAGACCGGACGTCCCTTCCAGCTGCCTTTTGTTCCGGAGAAGTAATCTGCAATGCATTGAAAAGCCAGGAATTGAAACCAGATTACACCAAGGATGTGGGTCAGGGCATAAAGGGGATTCCAGCGGAACTGAATGCTTAATAATATTCGCTGAAGAATAATCAACGCGATTGAAATCAGACTGAGTACCACATAATCCTCATTTATTTCTATCAAGCCAATAATCAGGGTAACAACAGGAAGCAGGAAAACGGTGATGTGCATTACCCATGCAAACAGGAAGAGTAATAGGTTATTTCCGAATCCGGCAAGGAAATTCTTTCGGAAGCCTTGCCAGATTTCACCCAAGCTTCCATACATGTGGCAGTGAACCTGTTGTACACCGTTGTACATCCGGATGCTGAAGTCGCTTCGGATCAGTGTGCGGGCCAGCTCCACATCTTCCACGATTTCCTGTTTTACGGACGCGTGCCCGCCTATTCCTTCATAAGCCACTCTTCGAAACCCGATACACTGACCATTTGCTGCCGCAAAATGATGAGCTACTTTTTTTCGGATAAAGGCTGGTATCCAAACCGGGGTTTTGTGAACACTGGAGGCAGCCAGTAGTGTATTCAGGGCGTAATAGACCAGGGGAAGGATGGTTTGCTCCCAGAAAGAGTGTAGATGCTGCTGTGGCCACACTGTTATGGCATCCAGGTTTTGTTTTTGCATGGCCGAAATCAGTTTGGTCAGGGTCCCTTGTTCCCACCAGGTGTCTGCATCGATGAAAATCAGGTAGTCTCCATTCGCCTGATCAGCCAGCTGCCGGCAGGCGTTTGGCTTGCCCAGCCAGTCATCCGGCTTTTCACCACCCTCTAGAATCTGTAGCCTGCGGTGTTTGTTGCTCAATTCCTGCACTATGCTTCCGGTGGCATCATCAGACTGATCGTTGAGTACCAGTACCTCAAAATCCGGATAATCCTGCATCAATATACTTTCAACACATCTCTGAATCACATCTTCCTCATTTCGGGCGGGAATGCAAATGCTCACTTTCTCAGCCGACTTAAAACTTGGTTTGATGCGCTTCAGCTTAGTAAATTCGAACTGATTCCGGATCAGGGTAAAACCGGTTAACAGCAGCCATAAAATGGAAATGTAAAGTAATGGTATCATCTGTAGGGAATAGGTAATCTCAACCTGCAGCCGTTTCGTACACAGTTTAGATGAAAATAATTTCAGATCACAACCTTGATGTAAGAAAAGCCGACAAAGCACTGGGGGGCTATGAATGGTGGTATTTTGATGGTTGGGATGATCAGAATGAGCTGGGTTTTGTGATCATTTTCTATGATGGCAATCCTTTTTCAACCCGCTACATTAAGCATTCTGAAAAGAAAGTAATGGATCCATCTGAGTTTCCGGCTATCAGCATTTCCATCTACAAAAAAGGAAAGCCTATCTACTACAGTTTTACGGAAGCTGATAAAAGTGAAGCTGATTTTTCTACAGAAAACATTGAGGGGCATGTGCTTGCCAATTCATTCTCAGGCAGTTTTGAGGATGGTGAATTGTGTTACCATATTAAGCTACAGGAAAGTTTGCCTACCGGAGATCACTTGCAGGCTGAGCTGAAATTCAAAGGTCGTAAGGGTGTTGAAGGCTTCACGCAGCAGAGGGATGAAGATCACCTTTGGAACCTGATTCAAAGCAGGGCAGAAGTCAGTGGTTCGTTCATGGTAAATGGAAAGAAACTGAATTTCCAGGGAAGTGGCTATCACGACCATAATTATGGTGATGAACCCATGGATCGGAGTTTTACGGACTGGTATTGGGGACGCTTTCACTTCGGAGATAAAAGCCTGGTGTATTATGTGATGAACAAGAAAGAGGGGCAGGATTACCGGGCATGGATCTTCGATAGAGAAGGGAAGATGGAAACGGAATTCAATGATATCAGCTATGATACCTTCCGTACTAATTTTTTCGGTTTGAAGTCGGCCCGCAAACTGAAGCTATCCGGAAAACAGATCAATGCTACCATACAGCTCAGTAAAATCCTGGATAATGGACCTTTTTACCAGCGATTTCGATCCGAGTTAGTACTGCAGCAGGGGGAAAGCCTTCATTCAGCTTATGGAATATCTGAATACATCCATCCAGCAAGAATAAAAAAGAAACTGTTCTGGCCACTGGTTAAGATGAGAATCCTCCGGAGGGAGAGTCCTCATTGGGTTCAAAAGTCCAAAACCCTGTATCGCTGGACCTGGTAAGCTCAGAAAAAAGGTTTATAGCTTTCAGCTTCATCAGTTGACTCATGCAGACAACTCAGGATCTGCTGATGAAGATCATCCTCGAAATAACGCGTCAAAGCAGCGCGATCCCAGTCCGGGTTGGCTTCCGACTTTGTACCAATGCGAATGAACAAATCAGGCCGGGAGGATTCATAAAAATTGGAACAGATGGCAATGGGTACGAAATCCACCACATCAGCCGGTAGCTTCTGCCTCAGCCAGGCAAGACCTTCTTTGAAAACAGGTTTTTTGGCCGTGAAAGGTATGAGTTCGCCTTCCGGATAAATAAACAGACAGGCCTTTTCCCTTTTCATGGAATCAACCGCATAGCGCATGGAAATCAGGCTTTGCCGTGGATCTTCCAGATTGATGGAAAAAGCCCCGATTTTGCGGAAAAAACCGAATTCCCGCATTTGTTTATCCTCCATCAGAGCACGGGCTTTTTGCCTGAAATGATATTCATTAAGTAAGAGAGGGATGAGGCCATCCCACCACATGCTGTGATTCAGGAAATAGACGGTTCGCGATGAAGCGGTAACTTCGTACTCTTTACGGATCAGAATGCGCTTAAACCTTTTCCTGATCAGCCATTTACTGTAAGTTCGGAAAAACCGGATGATGAATGCGGATTCATCGGCTTTAATAAAATCCATAACAGGAATATACAGTGCCTTTATGAAGAAACATCGGGGAAAACCGTTATACACCATTACACCTGCAGAAATTGATGCTTATGCGGAGCAAATGAGCAGTGAGGAGTCGAAGGAGGTTAAACAGCTTATACAGGAATCGGATGAAGAACTGCAATATGTGGACATGCTGAGCGGTCGGCTGGTTGGCATGCTGTTACAAATGCTCATTCAGATCAGCGGGGCAAAGCGTATTCTGGAGATCGGTACCTTCACTGGCTATTCCGCCCTGATGATGAGTGAGGTTCTGCCGGAGGGAGGCAGGATTTTTACCTGCGAGATGAATCTGCGCTACATCGCACTGGCAAAAGACTTCTTTGCACGCCATGACAAGAAGAACTGCATAACCCTGCTTGAAGGTAATGCAATGCAGAGTATCGATAAGCTGGAAGGGGATTTTGACCTGGTTTATCTGGATGGAGATAAAATGCGTTATCCGGAATATTTTCAGAAACTCAAAGAGCGAATGCCTTCCGGGGCCCTTATGCTGGCCGACAATGTGCTCTGGGACGGGATGGTACTCAATCCGGAAGATCCCAAATCACAGGCCATTCACCGCTTCAATCAAATGGTAAAAGAGGATTCAGACGTTGAAAAGGTTCTTTTACCTGTCAGAGACGGCATTAACCTGATCCGGAAAAAATAAAAAAGGGCTCCGAAGAGCCCAGGTTTTGATACCCTTTATTTCCCGTTCCAGCCCCTGAATTCGGGAGCTTTCCGGTGTCTGGTATTTTGTTCGTAGGCATACGCCATTTCCAGTAATACCGGCTCACTCCAGGCACGTCCGAAAAAGGAGATACCCACCGGGAGCCCATCAATATAGCCCATGGGAACCGTGATGTGTGGATATCCTGCTCTGGCAGCAGGCGTACTGGATGAAACTCCGCCGAAATTATCCCCATTGGTCAGGTCTGTTTTCCAGGCGGGACTACCTGTTGGCCCGATAATAGCATCCAATTCCATCTCGTCCATCACTTTGTCGATGCCGTCCTCTCTGTAGGCTTTGAGCATACGTTCTACGGCCTCAGTGTACTCAGAATCAGTGATATCTCCGATTTCCTGAGCCTGCTTGATGAGGGAGTGATCGAAATAATGCATGGTGACTGAATCTGCGAAGGTTTTTTCGACCAGATCATCCACATTGCGCACTTTTGCATTTTCTCCAAGAGAGGCGAAATACTGATTCAGTCCATCTTTGAACTCATACATCAGTACCTGAAAACCCGCATTACCGATTCGCTCAGTGATCAGTTCATCAATTTCAACCACTTCAGCTCCCTGTGCTTCCAGGTCACGAACCGCCTGATTGAACAGGGAATCAATACGGAATCTTCTCCCAAGAGAAGAAGTATAGATACCGATTTTCTTGCCGGCTAAACCATCCTCATTTAAAAACTGGGTGTAATCGGTGTGGTAATGTCCTTCTGAGTCAGATGTTTTGGAATCCCTGCTGTCTACACCGGTCATGGCACCCAGCGCAATGGCTGCATCGGTTACTGTACGCGCCATAGGACCAGGAGTATCCTGTGTGAATGAAATGGGGATAATACCGGAGCGACTAAGCAGTCCTACCGTTGGTTTAATGCCCACCAATCCATTTGCATTGGAAGGACAGGTGATGGATCCGTTTGTTTCCGTGCCAATGGCGAACATGGCCAGATTGGCGGAAGCGGAAGCACCCGAACCGGCACTTGAACCGCAGGGATTGCGGGTGATGTCATACGGATTCCTGGTTTGTCCGCCCAGAGCCGACCATCCGCTAGAGGAATAGCTGCTGTGGAAATTAGCCCATTCACTGAGATTAGCCTTTGCAATGATGATAGCTCCATTTTCTCTCAGCTTTTCCGTAATAAATGCATCTCTCCATGGCATGGAACCTTTCATGGGCACTGCACCAGCAGTATTCGGCATTTTGTCGCCGGTATCGATATTGTCTTTCAGAATAACAGGTACCCCGTGTAAAGGTCCGCGTACTGTACCTGCAGCCAGTTCATCGTCCAGTTTACGGGCAATATCCAGAGCTTCAGGATTTACCGTGATGATGGAATTGAGCTCCGGCCCATCAACATCCACCTCAACAATGCGCATCAGGTAGGCTTCCGTTACCTCTTCTATGGTGAAGTCTCCATTTTCATAGCCTTGCCGCAGTTCAGGTATGGTTATTTCTTCAAGACCCAGCTGATCGTATTTGGATGAGGTGGGCACACAGGCGCCGAACATCAGGATAAGAGCGAGCGCAGAATAGAATCGTAGTTTCATCAGTACTAAGTTTGATTTAAAAAAAGGGTAGGGAATAGTAGAATTATTCACCTTAAATGAAAAGGGCCAACTAAATGGCCCTTATTAGATTAGGATGATCGGATCAGTATCCGGTGCCATTGCGGTTTGGTGAACGCATATTTGGCCAGGTTCTCTGTTCGCCCGTTCTTGGGTTGATCGGGAGAACGGCACGTTCCCGGCTTGTTTTTTCCGGATCCTGACTGGCCATGTATGTAAGAATGGCGGTCAGAATTACATTCGACCTTACATCATCAAACACAATCTTGTCATAAGTGTCCCGGTTGGTGTGCCAGGTATAGGTTCCATAATCCCAGCTGAGGGATGAAAGGGAGAATGCCGGTGCGCCCGCAGCCACAAATGAGGCATAGTCGGAGCCGCCACCACCTGGTGTTCCCGGGAAGGTGGTTTCAATTTCAGAGGTGATTTCACGTGGTACAGCTGAAAGCCACGATCCCATAAAATCATAGGCATGCAGGAAGCCCTGTCCGGATATTCTAACTACTCTGCCGGTACCGTTATCCTGATTAAACAGTGCCTGAAGGCCCTCAACCACTTCGGGATGGTCTTCTACATAGGCTCTGGAACCATTCAATCCCTGTTCTTCAGCACCCCATAAACCTACAATTATGGTTCGTTTCGGGTTTGGATACAGTTTCTTCAGAATCCGGGCAGTTTCCATCATGATGATGCTTCCGGTACCGTTATCGGTGGCACCGGTACCGCCATCCCATGAATCATAATGAGCTGAAAGGATGATATACTCATCAGGTTTCTCCGTCCCGGGTATGGTGGCAACGGTGTTAAATGCCGGAACACGCCCAAGTTCTTTGGATTCAGATCGGACACGGATTCGGGGATCGTCTCCGTATTCAACCATACGATAAAGCATTCCGTAATCTTCCAGTCCAAGGTCTATAACCGGAGCTTTTCTGGTAGTTGCTCTGAATACTTTATTGACTCCAAATCCACCAGACCAGCGAGACTGCAGAATACCAAGCGCACCGGCATTTTCAAGGGCTTCATTCAGTTCTCTGCTGTTCAGGCCGGTCTTGCGGAGACGTTCACGCCAGTCAAGTGTGGCTTGTCTGCGTTCAGCCCTCATTTTTTCAAGGCTTTTTTCTGTAGCCCATTTTTCCCAGTTATAATCAGGTCGGCCGGTAGGCTGATGCTGCGAAACCATCACAAATTTGCCTTTAGCATTGGGCAGCCATCGCTGAAATTCAGCTGAATCAGCCACTTCAGGAATGATTACGATACCGCCTTCCAGTGCTTTTTTCCCAGTCGAAGGACTAAAAGCCAGCTGCATAGCCTCCAGGGATACTACACGTGGTGAAATCAGGTCAACATGGGTAATACCTCTTTCCCAGCCGCGCCAGGTTCCCCATTGTTCATTTTCAGCATCTATTCCCCAGCCTTTAAATGTTTCAACGGCCCAGTTATGCGCATTTTGCATTTGAGGAGTACCAACAAGCCGCGGGCCATTTACATCCAGCAGTTCATGCGCCAGCTTTTCCAGCTGAGAGTTATTGGTAGCCTCTTCTACAATGCGGCTCACCATTTCGTCGGTGTTCTGCGCCTGCAGCAGGCCGGCAGGCAGAAGGAGTAGAATAATCAGAAGGGTAGAAATACGTTTCACGGTCTTTTCTCCGGTTGTTCAAGTTTAAGCAACCGAAAATGTAGAAAATGACGGGTAAAACGAAAGGTAATTAGTTGTTAAAATAGTCCCGAACCCAGGCCGCTACCTGATTTTCGGTCATACTGTCTGCACTCTCAACTCCTTTGATCTTGAGAGACAGGCGATGGTCCTTTTCCAAATGCTTCTTCAGTTCGGTTTTCATTTCAGCCGGACCAAATATTACAATTTCTTCCGCATCACGAAGTTGCTCAGCCATATCTTCAACAAAGTCTTTGATCTGAAGCTCTTCGCGGGCTTCTTTTTTGCGTTCCTCATTCAGAAACTGATCCCCAAAACGACCAAAAGCTTTTGATTCACCTTCAATACGCTCCCGGGTAATCACATCCGATTCAAATATTTGTCGTCCGTCTTCTTTGCCCCCTTTGAGTGTGATCAGTATCGCTTTTTTCTTGTCGATCCAGATTCCTTTTTGTGTTTTCATGATATTGCTCCTTTCTCAATCCAAAGAGGATGGGGAAGGCAGGCTTAGCTTTCCTGCTCCATCCTGTTCATTAATTTCTCGTTTAGTATGCGTTCCACCTCAATCTGTTCTTCTTCCGGGATACGGGTATTGAACACCTGAATGTGTTCATCAATCATAAATTCAAGCTGTATGGATTCCCCGTCGTACCAGGTGTAGGATACAAAGTCTCTCCAGGGTATGAACCGATCAAGCAGTATGATGCCCTGATCACGAATTTCGGGTACAGCCTGAATAGTAAGCGTCCATAGGCCAAGCATAAAGATGGAAACTCCGGATGTAAGACGAATGGGGGTTACCGGCAGATCGGATAGGATGGAAGTTCGATACAATCCCGCCATAAGTAATGCGATAGAAAGAATGACCGGCATATAATCGGTAATAAAACTTCGGTTTCTGTACAGCAGCCTTCCGCATTTTCGTTTTTCGCGGTAATTCGCCATCGCTCCTCCAAGCAGAAAGCCGGAAATTGAAGCATAAAAACCCGCCATACTGGCACCACCCACTTCTTCAGGAAATAAACCATTGATATGCAGGATGCGAAGCAGGGTTAAAATCACAGCTAGAATCAATACAAAAAGCAGAAATTTGCTTCGCTTCAGATTCTGAAGATGTATTACCTTCTGATAGCCAAAATAGGTGGAAATGATGGCTGCCAGTGAGGAGGTTATTATGATCCAGAGCAATGAAGTTTCCATATAAGTTTACACTAAGTTAACAGAACTGAACAGATGAAAAAAGGCGAAGAACTGATCCCGTCTGCTATTGAAGTGAGTAATAAAGAACAGGTACTTGAGATTGAATGGGCCGATCTTGGGAAAAAAGTATTTCCCCTTTGGGGATTACGCAAAAATTGTCCATGTGTAATGTGCCGGGGTGGACACGAGCACATGAACGAATTTGAACCTGAAGCATTTAGGATCAAAAACCCACCGCACATTGAAATAAAAAACATCAAAACAGTAGGCAATCATGCCATACAGATCGACTGGGGTGACAACCACAACAGTGGAATGTACCGATGGCATACCCTCAGGGAATTAAGCCTGCATCTTTAATAAGATTTAGTCTAAATAATCCTTAGTTTTGCATCGAATTTGATAATTACAACAAAGCAAAGCTATGAGAATTCTAACTACTGCTTTATTAATTACAGCTGTTATCCTGTCAGCTGCCTGCTCCGGAAGTCAACAGGAAGTAAATGTGTATTCCGCCCGTCATTATGATTCCGACCTTACCGTGTATGAAAATTTTGAGGCGGAAACCGGAATCAAAGTTAACCTGATCGAGGGCGGCTCCGACGAACTGATCGAGCGCATCAAGAGTGAAGGGGAAAATTCACCGGCTGATGTATTCATTGCAGTGGATGCAGGCCGTATGTGGAGAGCGGAACAGAGCGATATTCTGACTTCACTGACCACCGATACACTTGAGAATCGCATTCCTTCCTCATTAAGACACCCTGATAATTTATGGATTAGCCTGACCCGGCGCGTACGAGGTATTGTCTACAGTACGGAAAGGGTTGAGACTGATGAACTGAGCACCTACGAAGACCTTGCCGATGACCGATGGGAAGGCCGGGTTTGTGTACGTTCATCCAATAATATTTACAATCAGTCATTGCTAGCATCCATTATAGAAAGTGCCGGCGAGGAAGCAGCCGAAGACTGGGCTGAAGAACTGGTTGAAAACTTTGCGCGTGATCCGCAGGGAGGCGATACCGATCAGATTCGCGCGGTTGCAGCCGGTGAATGTGATGTAGCGATCGCCAATCACTATTACTACATGCGACTTAAAGCATCCGATAGTGAAGAAGACCAGGAGGTTGCTGCAGCAACGGCCTTCTTTTTCCCAAATCAGGAGGGAAGGGGAACTCATGTAAACGTGAGTGCAGCCGGACTGGTGGCCAATGCCCCTAATCGGGATAATGCGGTAAAACTGATTGAATACATGACCAGCCGGGAAGCGCAGGAAATCCTGGTTTCCAGCAATAAGGAGTATCCGGCCAACCAGTTCGTACCTACACCGGATGCCTTGGATGAACTGGGTAATTTCAAAAGTGATGAGGTGAACGTATCTGCATACGGAATCAACAATCCGGCTGCTGTTCGCATCATGGACCGGGTAGGCTGGAAATAACCCTTCTAATCGGAATCACTTTTTCGGGTTTTCGCAATAGACCTGCTCAGGATCAGCACTGGTATGAGTCCAACCACGACGATGGCCAGTGCTGCACCTGATGATTCGCCCAGTCGCTCATCTGAGGCTAAACGGTAAACCTGAACAGCCAGGGTTTCGAAGTTAAATGGCCTTACGATCAGCGTGGCCGGTAATTCTTTCATCACGTCCACCACCACAAGCAGAATTGCTGTCAGTAAGCTGCTGCCCATCATAGGGATATGGATTTTTCTTAAAACGGAAAAGAAAGAATATCCGAGGCCTCTTGCGGCCTCATCCATGCCCGGCGTGATCTTTTGCATGCTGGCCTCAACTGTATTGTAGGAAACGGCCAGAAACCGCACCAGATAAGCAAAAATCATGGCAAACAGGGTGCCACTGAAGATGAGTCCGGCGGTGAAGTTAAAGGTCTCCTGTGTCAGATCATTAATCCAGTTATCAAAGGCACCGAAGGGAATTAAGACACCGACCGCGATTACAGATCCGGGTATGGCATAGCCAATGGAAGCAAGGCGGTTCATGAAACGTACGCTTCGGGTGGGATTGAGTCTGCGCGCATAGGCCATGAGTAAAGCAATGACAATGGCAACAGCAGCCGTCAGGAAACCAACACTGAGTGTATTTAAGGCAAACCCAAAGAAGCGGGGATGCAAGGCCAGGTCCAGATAGTTGAAAAACATTACTATGAGTAATATGAGCGGCATCCCAAAACCAAAGAGAACGGGAATGGAACAAAGCAGGATGCTGCCGCTTTCTCTGCCTCCTTTAAGCCGAAAACGCTGTATGCGTTTGAAACGCGTTTTCTGGTCCTGACTAATTCTTTTCGATCTGGAATAGCGTTCAATAACTAATAAAATGGCGATAAAGCCCAGCAGAAAGGCCGATAGCTGAGCAGCCGCTGTGCGCTCACCCAGGCCGAACCAGGTGCGGTAAATACCGGTGGTGAAGGTCTGAATGCCAAAATATTCTACCGTGCCAAAGTCATTCAGCGTTTCCATCAGCACCAGAGCCAGTCCCGCAATGATTCCAGGTCGTGCCATAGGCAGGGAAATTCGCAGGAATGATTGTAGTGTGGAGTATCCCAGGTTTCGGCCCGCCTCCAGATAGGAAGTGGGTTGTTCCAGAAAAGTTGCCCTTGATAGCAAATACACATATGGATAAAAGGAAAGGGACATAATGATAATAGCCCCGGTTCGGGAGCGGATATCCGGAAACCAGTAATCCCGGCTGTTTACTTCGAATAGATCCCGTATCAGCTGTTGTATCGGACCGGCCACATCCAGAAAGTCCGTAAAAATATAAGCCAGCAGATAAGCAGGAATAGCCATAGGGAGCAGCAGCGCCCATTCAAAGAAGGTTCGAAACCGGAAATCACACATGGTGACCAGCCAGGCAGTGGATACTCCCAAAATAGTTGTGAGTATGCCGATACCAATCATCAGGATGAGGGAATTCAGGATGTAATCGGGTAAAACAGTTTCAGCCAGATGAGCCCAGATATCGCCTGAAGGCATGAAAATGTTAAAAATCACCGTCAGAATAGGGATGGAAATCAGTAGGGCAATCACCGAGCTGATTGCAAGCCAAATGAGGGAGGATTTCCGGGCACCGGATTCCAGTCTTTCCCCAAGTACTTTTATTGATTGAATGAATTCAGCCAAAACTCAGAATTGTCTTGCGATAGCCGCCCTCGCAGCATGATAACCGCACATACCGTGTACACCCCCTCCGGGTGGTGTAGCCGAGGAACAAATGTAAATGCCTTTCAGCGGAGTTGTATATGGTGAGATTCGGGCAACCGGCCGTGTAAAAAGCTGGGACAGGGTTGCTGCGCCTACATTTATATCACCCCCCACATAATTTGCGTTATAATCCTCAAATTCAGCTGTATTGACGGTATTTTTAGCCAGAATGCATTCCTTAAATCCGGGTGCCAGTTCTTCAATTCGGTTTTCGATGATTGCGGTCATATCGAAAGTGGAGGAATTGGGGCAATGAGCATAAACCCACAGGGTGTGTTTGCCTTCAGGCGCACGTCCGGGATCCGCTATGGTTTGTTGAGAAATGAGCAGATAAGGTTTCTCGGATACGATACCATCCCAGGCCTGTTGTTCAGAATGAACCAGTTCCTCCATACTGCTTCCCACATGCAGAGTGCCGGCTTTACGGGCATGTTGGTTTTTCCAGGGCACCGGAGCTGAAAGAGCGTAATCAATTTTGAAAACTCCCGGTCCGTAACGGTATTTGCTGATTTTATTTCGATAGGCTTCTGGAAAAGCACCACCCATCACATTCACCATAGTTTTAGGTGAGGTATTGAAAAAAACAGCCGGATAGTCTTTGAGCTGTTCCCGGTCTGTGATTCTTACCCCTGTTTCGATCACCCCGCCCAGACTTTTAAAATATTCAGCCATAGCCGAGGTGAGGGTTGAGGATCCACCTTTGGCAAAGGGCCATCCCACCGCATGCAGACTGCTCCCCAGTACCAAGCCAAAGGCTGCGGAGCCAGGATAGGTCAGGGGAATGATACTGTGAGCGGCAAGACCTCCAAACATGGTTTTTGTTCGCTCTTCCTTAAAAATCTGATCCACAAAAGCACGGGCCGATCGAAGGCCATACCATCCGAATCGGGCCATTTTAAACGGCTTACCAGGTAACAAACTAAAAGGAGCAAAGAGATCTTTGGCCAGACCAAACCAGCTGTTCACAAAAGGTTTGTACAATCTGCGATAAGCATCTGCATCCTTCCCCAATCCATCCAGCGTTTCATCCAGTGACTTCGAAATAACAACGGCATCGCCATCGGGCAGGGGATGGACCAGCGGCAGTTCAGGATGAATCCACTCCACACCATAGTCTTCGAGAGGAAGGGTTCTCATAAAAGGGGATGAAACGGCTGTAGGGTGTACAGCAGAACAGATATCATGCTTAAACCCGGGCAGTGTAAGTTCAAGGGTACGGGTTCCGCCTCCGATCTGATCATAAGCCTCAACCACTCTGACTTTTCTGCCTTCCTGGGCAAGGCGGATGGCAGCGGCCAGTCCATTAGGACCGGAACCGACAACCAAAGCATCATATGTGTGGGATTTTTTGCTCAAAGCATCCCAAAGATAAACACTATGTGCTTCCTGAGCTATTATTCATTTACTCGGAAGGCCGCTTCCCTGGCGGCTTCATAGGCATTGATCACTCCTCCGGTTGCGGAGAGAGAACCAAAAGAAATTTCTTCATCCTGAGTCCCGGGTTTGATCACAATCTGATCCCCAAAAGGTGTGGACGTTTCGAGGATGATTTCTTTGACCTCAGTAGCATCCAGTTCGGGGAAGTAGCTCATAAGCAATGCAGCCACTCCGGAGACCACCGGTGCAGCCATACTGGTTCCATTGAAAAAGGTATAACCGTTACCAGGAACCGTTGAATAAATAGAAACCCCCGGGGCAAAGATGTCCACGCTCTTAATGCCATAATTGGAAAAATCAGCGGCCAGGTTTTCGCCTAAAGCGGGAGCGCTGGCACCCACTTCCAGCCAGTTCATTGCCAGGCCACCATCCTCATAAAATCTGTTTGGGAAATTATCTTCAAGGTCGATGTCGTCCCCGTCATTACCCGCGCCATGCACCATCAGAACGCCCAGCGAATCCGCAAAACGAACGGCCTCATCTACATAGAATTTCTCCGGAGAATACGATTTACCAAAACTCATATTGATGATATGCGCTCCGTTTTCGGCGGCGTATCGAATGGCATTGGCCACATCCTTATCCCGCTCATCCCCATTAGGAACGGTGCGAAGCACCATGATTTCAACACTGTTAGCCACGCCATCCATACCGATTCCATTTCCGCGCAAAGCGGCTACGATCCCGGCCACATGAGTTCCATGATCAGCAAAGGGGCCAACCACATCATTATTGCCATAAAACCTGTTGCTGAGATCATCATAGTCATCGCCCACAATGATTCGGGTATCATTTTCCGGACTCAGGCTACCCAGCTGACCTTTTATGCTCTCATACTCGTAGTCAATCAGCTCTTCTGTAATATTATTGGCCAGTAAATTTCGAAGTACTTCTTTTGAAACGGCTACATTCTGATCATCCTCAGGGGAAGGAGTGAGATCTTTGGTATTGGCTTCCTCAATGCTTTGAATACCGATGGTTTGTTTGGCAAAGTTGGCATAATTGATAATCTGCTCAATTTGCTGAACCTGACTCTGAAGTTCAGCTCTTCGGTTCATGTGGTTTCTTCGAAGGCGCTGATAGAAGTCATATTCTTCCATTTCTGTGGAGTCGATATCGGCAGAATCCCGGTCAGCAAATCGTTCATCCAGCTGAAAATAAATGCGGGTACCCTCATAGGAATCATTGATCACATGAGTGCTGTCCGGACCTCCGATGAAATTCCAGCCGTAGATATCATCCACATAGCCGTTATTGTCATCATCTTCACCATTTAAGGGGACTTCATCCCTGTTTACCCAGATTGCCTCACTCAGATCCTCATGAAAGCGGTCGATCCCCGAATCGATGATGGCTACCACCACCTTCCGGGCTGGTTCCCGGTCTGAAAGTACTTCCGCATAGGCTTTTTCGAGTCCGATACCCTGGTATACCGGATGATCTGTTTCCAGTAAGTGCCAGCCCTCAAGCGTTACCTCCTCGGCAGCGGTTGTTTTAACAACACTGGTTTGTGTTTCGTTATTGGAATCAGGTTCGGAATTGCTTGCAACATTTTTTGTACCGGAACAGGATACAAAGAGGATGGAGAAGAAAAGGCTAAGGATGGTGAATGAACGCAGAGGTTTCAGAGATCTCATTGAAGAAAGATTTGGGTTGTGCTTAGGTTAGGCTGAATAAAGGGATTAACGCCCTTTAATCCAATTTAATCTGCATTTTTTCGGAGGGTAAGCAGGAGATAATCCGTGCACAAAATGAGTGCACCCAATGCTCCAAGGATGATGAGGCTGAGAAAGGGTTCCCAGATTACAAATCCACCGACGGTACCCAGTAAGGCGCCCAGATACTGAATGAATTTGAGCTGATCGTTGGATGCATTTTTAATCAGTGTTTCGAGACGGTGTTCATCATACTGCCGCAAATTATCTTCCACCAGCTGATGAACATCCAGCTGATTGATGAGTTTGTAAAGCAGATTAGTCACAACATTTTCAATAATATCACTGTTGGCATCGATTCGGTCGGGAAGGGTGTCCAGAAAATCATCCAGCTTGTCCAAACCCTTTTCAACGCTGGCCGGCAGCTTTTGAATGGCTTCTTCCACAATTTCCTGCATTTCCTGTCCTTTGACGAAGGAGTAAGCCTTTAGGGCCACTTTTTCAATGGTGTTTTCTACGATGGTGTCTTCGATCTGTTCGATGATGGTTTTGGCGATACTGGCCCGCACTTCCGGATTGGCAATCATTTCATCCACATAGCCATAGGTCAGTGCTTTCAGATCGTGGCGAAAAGTGGGATCATCGATGATGGAGCGTACATATTCGGTTGCCTTTTCCCGGTATTTGCTGATGGCTTTAGACTCATGAATTTTTTGCTTTATGATATCTGGGTTGATCAGGTCCTCTGAAACAGCACGTGCAAGGCGAAAGGCGATACGGTCTTTCTGGGCCGGGATCAAACCATGGCCCAGTAGCGGACGTTCTTTTGCTGGGCGAAATAGCATGGTGATAGCTACCCAGTTTGTTGCAAAACCAATCAGTCCAGAAATAGCTAAAATGCTCAATAAACCTTCAAACTGAATACCATAACCAAAAATCTGGCCGGTGATACCTTCGAAATCCCAGAAAAAGGAAAGTATGAAGAGAGCCACCAGCAACAGGGGGAAAGCCAGCAGCAGTTTGAGAGCCCATCGACTGGATATCATTACCCTGGGCGGACCTTCCCGGTCTCTGCTTTCAATGATTTCCGACTGGTTCTTTTCAACATGAGTTGAAATCAAATCCCAGATCTGAAGGGCGTAATTCTTGCTCTTTTCGCTGATCAGTTGCTGTTCGTCTTTTTTGGGCATGCGTGCGTCTACGTAGATAACCGTCGTCTGTTCCTAAAATAAACTGAAAAAAATCAGAATCCGTGAAATGTTAGTTACTTTTTATATGTTGTCGCGACAACAGTAAATACTCTCATGGATAATCTGATCAATTTAGAGGAAAAGAGCGGCTACCTGATTTACCAGTTAAATCTGCTCTGGAAAAGGGAAATAAGCAGATCCATTGCTGAATTTGACCTTACCTACACCCAGTATCTGGTGCTGATGGCTACTGCGTGGATACATCTGAATGATCAAACCGGGAGCGTAACACAAGCACGCATCTCTGAATTCCTGCATATCGACCGAATGCTGGTAAGCAGGATGGTCAATAAACTGATGCAACGTAAGTTCATTCAAACAAAGGAGGGATGCGATGGGAGTCGAACACAGCCCTTGTGCGTCACGGATGAAGGCATCAGCATACTAAGAAAAGCAGTGCCACAGATTCTTGATAAAGAACAGGATTTCTATGCATGCCTGAATAAAAAAGAGCATAAAACGCTCAATCAAATAATGGCTAAAGTATTGAACTACAACCAGTTGAAAGATCAATCTCAAACATCTGATAAATGAATACGAGAAAATTAACCGTAATCGGAGGTATCGCTTCACTGATTCTGGCCATCATTCTGGGAAACCTGCTGATGAATTCAGGTAACGGCGATGAATTCACCGATTCACCGGAAGTTGTGGTGAGTGTCCCGGTGCTGAGTGGTAAAAGTGATACCGTGCGGGCCGACATTGCTTTCACCGGGCGTGTCATACCGGAAGAAAGGATTGATGTTATTGCTGAGGTTTCCGGTGTTTTACAACAGACTACGGTGAGCTTCAAAACGGGAAATGCATTCAGCAAGGGAGATATTCTCATCCGCATAGACGATCGGGAATTCCGAAGAAGCCTGATGTCGCAGCGATCCCGCTTTGCTTCACTCATTTCACAAATACTGCCGGATATCCGACTCGATTATCCTGATGAGTATGAAAAGTGGGCCTATTATCTGAGTAATTTTTCAGCAGAGGAGAGTATTCTCGATTTACCGGAAAGCAACAATGAAAAATTCAACCTTTTCCAGACCAGCCGGAATGTATTGAGCGAATTTTTTGCCATACGTCAGTCAGAGAGTCGCCTGGAAAAATATACGATTAGCGCTCCTTTTGATGGAGTAGTAAACAGCGCTCAGATCAACTCAGGAACGCTGGTTAGGCCCAATCAGCCGCTGGGCACTTTTATACGCAACGATGTTTTTGAAATTGAAGCCTCAGTCAGTGTGGATGAGGTTGATTACATCAAATTGGGAGATGCAGTACAGCTTCAGATTCAACGCCGTAATCGAAATGAGGACGTTTCGGCTACTGTGAAACGCATTAACGCATCCATCGATCCGGGTACCCAGACCGTACTGGTTTATCTTGAGATTCAATCTGGCGATCTGCTGGCTGGTGAATTTATAAGAGGCAGCATCAAAGGGCGTGCTTTTGAGAATGCCATGCTCATCCCCAGAAGTATCATGTCACAGAACAATATGATTTTCACAGTAAGGGATTCGGTAGCCTACCTTGAGCCGGTTGAAGTTCTGGCCAGGCTGGGAGAAAAACTGATTATCCGCTCTCCGGGCGAGGGCGTTGAAATCATCAATGAATTCCGTTCACCTGTATTCAAGGGAACCAAAGTTTCAGTGCTGAGGAACTGATATGAAGCGGATTATACTCTTTTTTGCGAAGCATCAGATCCTGGTAAACCTGTTAATCCTGCTGATGATATTGTTCGGCACCTTTGCAGCCCTGAATGTGTCATCTTCCTTTTTTCCTAAGCAGGACACCCGTTTCATTGTGGTTCAGGCTACCTATCCGGGCGCCTCACCGATGGAAATTGAAGAGGGTGTGGTGCTTAAAATTGAGGAGGGACTGGAAGGAATTCAGGGCATCGACCGGGTTACCTCCGTTTCTTCCGAGTCATCCGGAAATATCCGCATTGAACTGGAGTACGGGGCCAACGCTAATGATGTGCTGCAGGAAGTTAAAAATGCCATTGATGGCATCACTTCATTCCCTGCCGGTCTCGAAAAAACACTGGTTTTCAAGGAAGAGCCGGTCAGCTCAGTGGGTGTAATCGCAATCTACGGCGAGGCACCTTTATCGGCTCTGAAGGAATCAGCCCAGAAATTTGAAGACAATCTGCGTGCATTTGAGGGCATCTCACAGGTCGAGCTAACCGGTTTTACTGATCCTGAAATTGAAGTTAGTGTTCGGGAAGATGATCTTCGCCGTTTCGGACTTACCTTTACGGATTTATCTCAGGCTATTGCACAGTCAAATATTCGAACAACGGGTGGTACCATCAAAGGAGAGGATCTTGAATATACGGTACGGGTGGATGAGCGTAATTACTACGCTAAAGATCTGGCTGAAATTGTAGTTCGGGCCGGTATGGATGGCAGCATTGTTCGTCTGAAGGATTTGGCCGAAGTCAGAGATGATTTTGATGAATCTACCAACAGAGCCTATCTGAATGGGACTCCTGCGGTGATTGTGACGGTCACAACCCTGAATGAGGAAGATATCCTGGATGCCAATTCTTTTGTGAAGGAATACATCGAGGTCTTCAATCGGGATAATAAACTGATCAAAGCTGAACTCATTGACGATTCAGTTGTGAATCTGAGGGAGAGAATTGCCCTTTTGCAGGAAAATGGCCTGTTCGGGGTATCGCTGGTATTTATCCTGCTGATGCTTTTTCTGAGAATCCGGGTTGCCTTCTGGGTGGCTATGGGAATTCCCATATCATTTATGGGTATGATTATACTGGCCGCTTTTGCCGGTGTTACCATCAATGTCATTTCACTTTTCGGAATGATTATCGTTGTGGGTATTCTGGTTGATGATGGAATTGTGGTGGGTGAGAACATCTACCAGAAGATCGAAGAGGGATACAATCCATTAAGAGCAGCAGTTGATGGAACACTCGAGGTTTTACCGGCTATCACATCAGCGATTGCAACCACCAGTACGGCTTTTGCATTTTTCTACTTCCTGGACGGGCGACTGGGTGAGTTCTTCTCTGAGGTAGCTTTCGTAGTAATAGCTTCTCTGGCGATTTCCCTCATTGAGGTCATTATTTTTCTGCCGGCTCACCTTTCTCATATGAAAGGTATTGATATCAACGAAGAGAAAAAGAAACCCTCTAAATTTGATATAGAGGCTAAAGTCGAGAAAGCGTTGTTTTTGCTCAGAGATCGCATTTATGTTCCTTTTCTTAAGTTTTCGCTGGATAACAAGACGCTGGCCGTGTTTTCCGGAATTGCTCTCCTGATCATTACGATTGCAGCGATCAGAGGCGGTCATGTTAAAACCACCTTTTTCCCGAATGTAGAGGGCAATACCGTGGTTGCTTCCCTAGAAATGCCTCAGGGTACTCCGGAAGAAAAAACCCGACTTATCTCAGAGAGAATTGAATCGGCAGCGAGGAGGGTTAACCAGCGTTATCAGGATGAAGGGGCTGAAAGTGATTACATCCGCGATATTTTCATACAACTGGGCCCCGGAGCCAACAAGGCCACCATCAACATGTATCTTTCTCCATCGGAGGAGAGAAGTATCCGAAGCTTTGATATATCGGTAGACATCAAAAACGAAACAGGTCCGGTTCCTGAAACAAAGTTGTTGTCTTTTCTATCCGCTAACCCATTTGGAAAACCGGTCTCCGTTTCTCTTTCATCTAATAACTTTGCTGAACTGAGATCCGCTAAGGAGGAATTGAAAGCCGAGTTGAATAAACTGCCTGAACTCAGGGATGTGGTAGACAACGACAATGAAGACCAGCCCGAAGTATCCATTAAACTGAAGGAACAAGCTTACCTGCTTGGGTTCTCACTGCAGGATGTGGTTGCACAGGTGCGTGCAGGCTTTTTCGGTGCAGAAGTCCAACGACTGCAGCGTGGCGATGATGAAGTTAAGGTTTGGGTGCGATATGATATCGAAGACCGAAGAAGTGTGGGTAATCTGCTCGACATGCGTATTCGCCAGCCTGGAGGACGCGCTTATCCTTTGAGTGAACTGGCTGATGTGGAATTTACCAACGGACTGGTGGCCATAAACCACCGAGATGGAAGACGGGAAATAAGAGTGGATGCAGAACTCTCCAGCCTGGATGTTTCAGCAACGGATGTGCTCGGCCTGATTCAGGAAGATATCTTGCCCGGTATTCTTGCCCGGCATCCGAGTGTGGATTATGAGTTTGAAGGACAGGTGAGGGAGACAGAGAAAACAGCTAAATCAGCGCAAACCGTACTCCCCGTAATCCTGATTATTCTATTTTCCATTGTTATTTGGACTTTCAGGTCATCTCTGCAAGCCGTTATCCTCTATTCACTTATCCCTTTTGGAATTATAGGAACCGGACTGGGACATTACATTCATGATGTGCAGATTTCACTGCTTTCTATGCTGGGTTTTGTGGCGCTGGTGGGTATAATCGTAAATGATGGCTTGGTGTTTATCAGCTCATTTAATGATCGCATACGGCATGGCACTAAGATCCGGGAGGCATTGATTGAAACGGGGCGATCCCGCTTCAGGCCCATTTTGCTCACCACCATCACCACGGTTGCCGGACTTGCTCCGCTGATTTTTGAGAAAAGCTTTCAGGCGCAGTTCCTGATTCCTATGGCTATTACCATTGCCTACGGTTTAGTAGTAGCTACGGTATTGCTGCTTGCTTTACTGCCTGCGCTGCTGTTAGTCGCCAATTATCTGAGACGTGCACTGCACTGGATCTGGGAAGGCGAATGGGTTGAACCTGAACTGGTTGAACCCGCTCATAAAGAATTACAATGGGAGGAGATCGATGTATAAATTCATATCAATCATCACATTAGCCTTTCTGTTGGGCTCGGCTCCGCTGCAGGCGCAGGACAGTTTACTTAGTCTGTCGGATGCCGTACAGTTAGCCCTTCAGAAGAACTATCAGATTTCCATTGCGCGTCGCAGCAGTGATATTGCTGAGAATAACGCTTCGCCCGGAAATGCCGGACTATTGCCACAGATTACTGCAAATGCATCATTCAACCGGAGTGTAGAACAATTTGAAGCATCAGGGAGCATTTTTGATGTGGATACCAGTGGGGTGCAGGCTGATCAGCTTTCAGCATCTGTAAACTTCAATTATGTATTGTTTGACGGTTTCGGGAATGTTTACCGATTTCGGAGTCTTCAAAATCTAAAAGAACAAACCGGGGTGCAGGAACGTCTGCAGATCGAAAACACGCTTCTGCAGGTGATCCAGCAATTTTTACAGGTGGCTGCACTCGATAAATCGCTGGAAATTACGCAGCGGGCGATTGACCGCTCATTAACACGCCTGCAAAGAGCAGAAACCCGTTATGAGCTTGGAACAGGAACCCGTCTGGAAGTACTGAATGCACGGGTGGATCTGAATACCGATTCGGTTAATTATTTTCAGGCCAGAAGTAATCTCGAAAACTCAAAGCGAAGCCTGAATATCAGTCTTGGATTAGACCCGGAAAATCCCGTTTCCGTTCTGGATGAAATCAGGCTGAATGATGCCTTATCATCATCTGAACTATTAGCCACAGCTGTGGTTCAGAATGCCTCGCTGGTAATTTCAAAACTCAATCTTGACAATGCTCGTCTCGGCCTGAAAAGCGAGCGTTCTAACCGATTTCCTGTAATCAGTCTGCAGGGGAATTACATCTACAATAATATTGATGGCGGAGCCGGGATTTTTAACCAGACAACCACCAGTGGCTTTAATGGCGGCATCACCATAAGTCTGAACCTTTTCAACGGTACACAGCAGGAGATCCGGATTCAGAATGCTCAGATCAGCCTTAAATCCAATCAGGAAGAGTTTGAATTTGCCCGGCTGGCCCTTCGCAGGGATGTACTCAATGCCTTTGAAAATTACCGAACCAACCACCAGTTACTGGATAAAGAAGCCCTGAACCTGGAAACAGCCAGGCTGAATTATGAACGGGCACTGGAGCAGTTCGAGTTGGGACAAATCAGCAGTGCCGACATACGGGAAGCACAACTGAATGTATCCAGGGTTGAGGAAAGGTTGGTTAACCTTCAGATTCAGGCTAAGATTTCGGAAGTTCAGCTCTATCAGCTTGCGGGAATGCTGATCGAAGGCTCAATAGATTAGGATAGCTCCAGGTAACGGTTTTCAAGCTCATGCATAGCTTCTTGGGAAGCTTCACCTGCATCATCATAACCAATGATATGCAGCAGGCCATGAACGAAAACCCTTTTTACTTCCTCAGCGGCCTGTATTTTAAGTTCAGCAGCCTGTTCCAGAATGCGGGGGATGCACAGGTAATGCGTCCCTTCGATTTCAGAAGCTCCGCTTTCCTCATTATAGCGGAATGAAATGGTATCCGTTACATAATCACGCTTCAGGAATTCAATATTGATGCGCTGTATCTCTGCTTCATCCACAAAAACGGTCTCTAAAAAACTGAAATCCACTTTTTCTCCATCGCAGACAGCATCAAAAAGACCGAGCAATTCGGATTCAGCAACAGGAATGTCAAAATTGGAGGGATTAAAGAAAGAAGCTGGGGATTCAGGATGCCGGCTCATCGTCATCAAAGCTGAAGTCGCCGAAATCAAGGGATTCGGTAAGGGACAGGGCGATACCTGACATCATCAGGTCTTCAGGTAACTGGGTGAAGTCGCCAGCAAGAACAGCTTCATGTACATTGGCATAAAGGGAACACCCTGCGGTGCTTTCAACAATCAGACCAGAAGTCATTTCCCCTGAGCGTCCGAAAAAGGTAACCTGTTTGAGGATATCAGAAGCAACAAAAGCGGTGCAGGAATGAAGCTGAATGAAGGTATTAGTCGCGTACACTGAAACCATATTCATGCGATCCCCTTTGATTTCAAGGCCTAGGTGGATTTCAAGCGCAATTTTGCGCCCTTCATTCTCATCAACCACCTCAAAACGGTATACATCATCGCCCAGTGGCTTTGGTTTTGCCCCAAGTACCTTTCCGATGGTTTCGATGTTTTCAGTGGTAAACTGGTGAATCATTGCTGTCTCATTAAATTCCGTGCTAAAATAGTCAACTGATCCTATTATAACAAAGTGCTGCGCATCAGTTCAGCCCGAATGCCCGCATCTGGTTGGTGCTCTGTTCGGCTGAATCGAACAAAGGAATCTGTTCGCCAAATGTATCATTGGTTACCTCAGCAAAACGGGTCTTTACATTCATGGCTTTCTCTTCAGCTTCATTGTTGAAGTAAATATTCTGTACAATGGCCAGCAGGTTCAGGTTATCCCCGATGTTGGAAAGCACAACCTGACGGTCATCCGCCAGCGCATTCATACGCTGCAGAAGCTTATTTCGTTTGCTGAGCTGAGCGTTTCGGCGGGCTTCGTTAGCTTCCTCATTCATGGAAGTAAGCTGATTCTGAATCTCATTGTACTGTTCGTAATACTTGGTGATTTCCCCAAAGAGTTTCTCCTCTGAGGACTCAGCAACCCGGATGGCATCTTCCGCGAGTCCCACAGTTGAATACCGATAACCGTATAATACACGGGTATTGAACTCGGTTTCATCGCTGCGGAAGGGGATTACCTGCTCACCAAATTTGAGCCAGTAACCGGCACTGTCAGCTTCACCCATCTCAATATAGGTGTCGGCCAGCTGAGTAAATCCATAGCGGTAATTACCGCGCATTCGTCGAATATTTTCATCGAAATAAACATCTTTATCATCCCACTTGCGGAAACGGAAACTGCGGAAGCGATCACCTGCGATTTCCGGGTCCACATAGCCAAAGGGTCCGGCTGCGTATTTCTTTGGAACAATGCGATAGGCTTTTCCTTCAAATCTGAAATAATCCTGCAGATTCAGCTGGGAAGAGGAGGATACGGTATTGGCAAAGTAAACCGGCCTCAGCCAATTATTGGTTTGCAGGATGTCCAGAATCAAGGCGTCCTGCGTCTGCAGATAGTTTATTTCATTGCCATTGCGATCACGTCCAAAGCTGCGGCCTCTGAGCTGCCAGGTGACTTCGTCATCCAGGGAGTCTACCGGTATCTCGAAATCGGTGCCGGTTCTGAATATCTGTAATGAGGTATCCGGTTTAACACCAATAGCTTCTTTATAATCAGCATCCTCAGAAAAAGCCTTTTTCAGCATTTCTTTATCCACTGGAATGGATAACTGCTGGGGAGACCAGCGGGTAAGGGAAGAGGTAACTTCAGCTACCTCGGTATCCGACATGGAAATCGGTAGCGGTGCTGATTCATGCGACCATTGATCCCTCAGCTGTTTGATGTACCAGTCGGTATTCAGCAGGCTCAGGCAAACTACCCGAACATCCGTTCGCACCCCTTCAACTTCCTGAGCATACCATAGCGGGAAGGTATCGTTATCCCCGTTGGTAAATACAATAGCATTGGGTGCAAGGGAATTGAGCAGGTTATAAGCGTAATCCGGGGCTACATACCGGTCAGAACGGTCGTGGTCGTCCCAGTTCTGGGCACCCATCAAGACTGGTGACCCAATCAGAGCAAGCACAACCACTGCAGCGGCTGCGGGTACATTCTCATTGATGTACGACTTAATCAGATCTATGATGCCCGTAATCCCAAGCCCGATCCAGATGGAAAAAGCAAAAAAGGAACCCACATAAGCGTAATCCCGCTCCCGGGGCTGATAGGGTGTCTGGTTCAGGAATATGATTATAGCCAGTCCGGTTACAATGAAAAGTACCAGTACGGCAAGGGCCCGCCTCCAGTCGGTACTGAAGTGGAAAATAAAGCCGAATAAACCGATCAGGAATGGAATGTAGAAATACTTATTACTGGCAAAATTATCCGGGTATTTCTCTTCCGAAAAACCGGACTGCCAGCCTGTATCCTGTATATCGGCCTCCCGGCCAATAAAATTCCAGTTGAAATAGCGGATATACATGTGGCTGACCTGATAGTCTATAAAGAACTCAAGATCGCTGTCATATTGCTTATAGAAACTGATGTGGCGTGGATCGGGTGAGTAACGCCGAGGAAAAAGACTTTCTTTTTCTCGATTAATATTACCGATCTGGGGATCAAAGGTACTTCCGCGTAAAATAGGAGTGGAGCCGTATTGTTCACGCTTCAGGTACTTCACAAAGGCCTCAACAGTTTCCGGATCGTTTTCATCAATGGGAGGATCTGCAATAGACCGGATGAAAATAACGGCATAGGATGAATAACCGATCAGGATCATGGCATAGCAGACCAGAATAATGTTTGAAAGGCGGTATTGTTTTTTATGGGTGTAATAAATCCCAAAACCAAGAGCGCCTCCAATAATGATTATAAAGGCCAGCGGCCCGATCAGGCCATAGCTGGATGAGGTGACCCCATCCGCGATGCCGGGCAGAACCTGTATGGTAAAGGGATAAATAGTCAGAAATGCCACCACGGAGATGGCTCCCATGATGCTGAAAGTAATCAGTGTAAAATCTCTTTTCTTGAAATAGACAATGAGCGCCACAAAAAATAGTGCAAGCAGATTCAGCAGGTGAACCCCGATCGCGAGGCCAAACATGTAGGCAATCAATACCAGCCATCGTTCATTGTATTCACTGTCGTGATTTTCAGCCCATTTAAGGGCTAGCCATACTACAACAGCGGTGAAAAACATCGACATGGCATAAACCTCAGCCTCGACAGCATTAAACCAGAAGGTATCGGTAACCGCAAAAGTCAGAGATCCTACAAGCGCTCCGCCATAAGCTCCGATTTTATCCATCAGCGAAAAGTTATCCGGATGACCTTTGAACTCACGAACCAGTCGGATAATGATCAGATAGAGCAGCATTACCGAGAGTGCGGACACCAGTGCGGAAATAAAGTTTATACTCACCGCTACATACTCCATCGGCATAAACATGGAGAACATGCGCCCGATTATCGAATACAAAGGGGCTCCGGGCGGGTGGTTTACCTGTAGGCCGTGAGCTACCGCTATGAATTCCCCGGCATCCCAGAAACTGGCGGTAGGGGCTAAGGTAAGGGTGTAAATAATGAGTGAAAGCAGGAATGTGAATAGTGCTAATACGCGGTTGGTCTGCGTGTGGTTATTCAGCAATGATGACATGAATCCCATCTGTTATCCGGGTGATTAAATTGCGTTTTTCATGGGCTATCCGATAAGCATGCAATAATAGGAATAGCAGCATTTGATTCAAAATAACAGATACCTCAGTGAGCAAGGTGAAGCAGGATAGTAAACGAGGAGGCCTACCTGATTATTCCTTCCATTTTGGGCGATTTATGGATATTTTGGGCGCGATTTATGACAGCCCATCATCATTTTGCTACGTGCTGTTGAAACACTAAATGACCACATTCATAAGGGAAATTATATGCAAAGGATTACAGTCGCTAGGGGAGATGGTATCGGCCCCGAAATTATGGATGCCACTCTTCGCATTCTGGATGCTGTAGGCGCACGCATCGAAATAGATGAAATTGATATCGGTGAAAAAGTTTATCTGTCCGGAGATACCAGTGGAATATCCAGCGAATCATGGGAAACGATCCGCAGAAACAAGGTTTTCCTCAAAGCACCCATCACCACACCTCAGGGCGGTGGATATAAAAGCCTGAATGTGACCCTCCGAAAATCGCTTGGGCTCTATGCCAATATCCGCCCCTGTAAGAGCTTTAGTCCTTTTGTACACACTAAGCATCCGAATATGGATGTAGTCATCATTCGTGAGAATGAAGAGGACCTTTATGCTGGAATTGAGCATCAGCAGACGGATGAAGTGGTTCAGTGTCTAAAACTGATTACGCGTCCGGGTTGTGAGAAAATTATCAGGTACGCTTTTGAGTATGCCAAGCTGTATAACCGTAAGAAAGTCAGCTGTTTTGTGAAGGATAACATCATGAAGCATACCGACGGACTTTTCCACCAGGTTTTTGACGAAATTTCAGCCGAATACCCGGATATTGAAGCAGATACCTGGATCATTGACATTGCCGCTGCCCGTCTTGCGGATACACCTGAGATGTTTGAAGTGGTTGTTACCCTGAATCTTTATGGGGATGTGGTCTCTGATATCGCCGCGCAGATTACCGGTTCTGTGGGACTTGCTGGATCAGCGAATATCGGGCAAAGCCATGCCATGTTTGAAGCCATTCATGGTTCTGCACCACCCATCGCCGGCAAAAATATCGCCAATCCGACCGGATTGCTCCGTGCTTCTGTGATGATGCTGAATCATCTCGGGCAGCAGGATGTGGCTGAGAAAGTAAAGAATGCCTGGAGTTGCACCATTGAAGATGGCATTCATACTGAAGACATCTACTCTGAAGGCATCAGCAAAGTGCATGTGGGTACCAAAGAGTTTGCAGATGCCATTATTGAGCGTATAGGAAATGTACCAAGAAAACTACCCGCCGCTAATTATAATAAGGGTGAGGAGATGAACCTGCCCGTTTACAAGCGCCCTGAGCCAAAAAACAAAGAACTCAAAGGCGTAGATATATTTGTAGACTGGAAAGGTGAGAATCCGGATGATCTGGGCAAAATCCTTCAAAAACTGAATGGTGAGATTGAACTGATCATGATCACCAATCGTGGAGTAAAGGTCTGGCCGGAAGGATTCGAAGAAACCTTTTGTACCGATCACTGGAGATGCCGTTATCAGGCCAAAGATAACAAGACCGTCGGCAGTGAAGATGTAATTGCAGTAATGCAGAGAGCTGTAGAAGAAGGGGTTGATGTCATCAAAACAGAAAATCTCTATGAGTTTGATGGCGTCAGAGGCTATTCTCTGGGGCAGGGGCAATAAGCCCGCTAACTGACTGATATGGCAGACAAGTTTAATAAACTGCTTGAGGGGAATAAGGTCTGGATCGAAAACGTCAAGGCCCATTCCCCCGGTCTGTTTGATCAGTTTACCGAAGGACAGCACCCAACCTATCTCTGGATTGGCTGTGCCGACAGCCGGGTTCCGGCAGAGGAAATAACCAATGCTCTGCCGGGATCTATTTTCGTACAGCGGAACATTGCCAATATGGTGGTTCACACCGACTACAACCTGTTGTCTGTTGTAAACTACGCAGTCACTAACCTGGAAGTAAAGCACATCATTATATGCGGGCATTACGGTTGCGGGGGTATAAAAGCTGCCTTAGATAATAATTCTTATGGACTGCTGGACAACTGGTTAGCACATATCAAAGATATATACAAAATGCATCGGCCTGAACTTGACAAAATTCATGATGAGGAAGAACGAGAAAAGCGTTTTGTTGAAATCAATGTGCAGGAGCAGGTGCATAACATGGCCGAAATGGCCTTTATTCAGGAAAGATGGAAAACCAACGAATTTCCATACGTTCACGGATGGGTCTTTAATATTCAAAACGGTGAGCTCATCAACCTAAATGTAACCGTGAATTCCTCAGAAGGACTGGACCCGCTTTATCAGTTCGATTAAGCCTTACACTTATTTACAAATCAACACCATATGCCAGGGAACGGCTAATCCCCTGAGCACGTCATTTTAGCGTCAAATAAATCAACCTAAAACCAATTTATGTCTAACGCATCAGGAGAACGATTTTCATCTAAACTGGGACTCATTTTAAGTGTACTCGGAATCGCCGTTGGTACCGGAAATATCTGGCGTTTCCCGAGAATTACGGCGCAAAATGCCGGTGAGGATGGTGCCGGGGCTTTCCTGGTGGCCTGGTTTTGTTTCCTGATTTTGTGGTCCATACCACTCATTATCGCTGAATACGGAATGGGGAGGAATGGCCGACGCGGTGTTGTAGGCTCTTTTGTAGAGCTTATCGGGCAGAAATTTGCCTGGCTGGGTGGTTTTGTTGGCTTTGTAGCCACAGCTATTATGTTCTATTACAGCGTAGTTGCAGGTTGGTGTCTTTACTATCTGGGACAATCTGTTTTTGCAGCCCTGCCAGCCAGTACCGATTCAGCAATGGGACAATGGGACTCCTTTCAAGCTTCTTTTACTCCCTCCATTTTACATGCAATTGTGATGGTTTCAGGTGCTTTCATCATCATGAGAGGGATTAAATCCATTGAAAAAATCAATAAAATGCTCATTCCGTCCCTTTTACTGGTATTGGTAATATCGCTGGTTAGAGCACTAACCATTGAGGGAAGCGGTGAGGGCATACGTTATCTGTTTACACCCGACTGGTCAGTTCTTGCCAAACCGGAAACATGGCTGGAGGCACTCACCCAAAACGCATGGGATACCGGAGCAGCATGGGGACTGATCCTTACGTATGCAGCTTATATGCGTAAGCAGGACAATGTTACCGTTTCCGCTTTTCAGACCGGAATTGGGAATAATATGATCTCACTGGTGTCAGCCATAATTATCTTCTCCACCGTGTTTGGCACGCTGGGTGAAACCATGAGCAACAGTGAAATCCTGGAAGTGATGAAAACATCCGGACCCGCTTCAACAGGATTAACTTTCATCTGGATGCCTCAGCTTTTCGACCAGATGGCAGGTGGTAAGTTTTTCGCCATTCTTTTCTTCCTTGGATTATCCTTTGCCGCTTTCAGTTCACTGATATCTATGATCGAACTTGTGGTAAAAGTTTTTGTGGACAATGGTTTTAATCGTAAGAAAGCCACAATGCTGATCTGTACGGTTGGCTTCTTATTCGGCCTGCCTTCAGCAATGAATCTGAACTTCTTTGCCAATCAGGATTTTGTCTGGGGAGTAGGGCTGATGGTGTCTGGAGCTTTTATCTCCTTTGCAGTCATTAAATTCGGTGCTCATAAATTCAGGGAAGAATGCGTAAACCTGGATAAAAATGATGTTCAGCTGGGTAAATGGTGGGAAATTGTGATCCGGTATATTGTCCCTGTTGAAGTGGTAACCCTGCTTGGCTGGTGGATTTACCTGTCGGCTACCGAATATGCACCGGATACATGGTATAATCCCTTAAGTTTATATTCAGTAGCCACAATTGCCGTTCAGTGGGGTATAGCTATGATTCTGCTCTACATCTTCAATAAAAAGCTGTTTAACCCGCCTGAAGGGGAGAGCAAAACAGTTGAAGCTACTTCGAGCTGATATGTTTTTCTATGTTTTTAAGGGACGATCGAATGTCACTGAGAATAGAAGCAACATCTTCTGAGGTACTGTCGGTTGGTGTGGAGGATGAAAGATTGTCGGTGACTACATCCCGCTGATCCAGCACAGCGTCTCTGAATTTCTTTGCATCCACTATTCCAATTAAAGAAAGATCAGCGCTTGCTTGTGCTGAGTTCCCGGCTGTTTCAATACGAAGTATACTTAGCCCCAGCCATTTCAAAATCGGGCCTTCCTTAAAAGTCAGATCCTGAATCTTATCCAATGGGATGGTGCGTTCTACCGTAACCAGAAAACCTTTTTTGAATTTCAGCGATCTGCTTGTAAGCTGACACTCCAACCGGTCAAAGTACTTGCCGATAAATATGGGTGCAAGTATCAGAACAAGTGGTAAGAAAACCAACCCTACTATGGTAAAAACGCTTATGAGGATGGCATTAATCAGAAAGTAAGTCTTAATTTTTGGATTGAACTGAGCGTTAATCAATACCGGATTTTTCATTTTATCGGATATAATTCAAAAAAAGGGTGCAATGAGCACCCTAAATACAAAATCCGATTAAAAATTACATCTTCTTAAAGGTCCTTTTTGGAATCTTTCTTCCTGAAATCCATCGCAGCAGAGTTCATGCAATATCTGAGCCCGGTTGGATCCGGTCCATCCGTGAAAACGTGACCCAGATGCCCTTCACAGGTAGTACAAATGATTTCGGTACGAACCATGAAAAAGCTTCGGTCTTCGCGTTCGGCTACTGCTGCTTTTGAGATGGGTTTCCAGAAACTGGGCCAGCCGGTTCCGCTCTTATATTTATGTTCTGAGCTGAATAGAGGGGTACCGCAGGCAACACAAACATAGACGCCTTCTTCCTTGTTGTCAAAATATTCATTCACATATGGAAGTTCTGTACCCGCTTTTCGGAGAATTCGGAATTCCTCGGGAGTCAGGATTTTCTTCCACTCTTCATCGGTCTTAATCACTTTTCCTCCATTTGGCAGGGTGTCATTAAGTGCGATATGAGTATGCTTTTGCTTGTGTGAATGTTGAATATCATCTTTATTCACACTTTGCAGTTTTGCTGTCAGTAAGGCTATAAGCCCTACAGCTAATAGGATGAGTAGGTATTTCATGAGGAAATTGTTTGATTTACTGCAAAACACGCTAAATCAAATTTCGATTCCTGTTTATCACAAAATCCTAAAAATATCCGGACCAGTCATCGTCATCAGGCCTGGGAGCCAGGCGTTTCTGTTTGAAAAGACGTACTCCGATGGTACCACCAATCCAGAAACGATATTGCCTGCCTTTACGGGTTGGCGACCATAAACTATACCAGGTGTAGGTATTACTTTCGTCAACCCGGCTTACCATCATATTTATACTTGGGCCACCGTATACTGAAAATCCATTTCCGAAATGTTTACCTATGGTGTGCCGAAAGGAGTAAATGAGATTTAATGTCCGGTCATAATCTCCTTCAAACTGATGAGTAATACTGAATTCCCGGTTGATGTACAGATCTTCATTGCCCCACTTTGGGTACACGTCAGAAGCCCGCTGTTCAAAACCAATAGCCCAGCCAATACGAAGCACCGGTTCAGGTATGAATTGGTTATATCCAAGTATAATCATGTTATTCACCCGGTAGGTGCCCAAGTTCAGGCCAAATTCGGTAAAACCGGCATCCTGTATTCTCAGATCCACATTTTTACGTCCATTACCATACAAACTCAATATGCCAATGGGCGCTCCTTTCATATTCTCGGCAATATTTATGATCCCGATTTGCGCTCCGCTTACTTCCCTTGACAGATTAACTGCCCCTATCATCATACCTTCAGCATAACGGCTGATATTGAACGCTGCCCCCGATAACCCGGCATTATATTCACTGAAGTTCAATAAGCCTGCTGCTGTCAATCCTTCAAGGTTTTCGGATATATTGGCGCCACCAGCCACCACAAGGCCGGAAATGGATCCCTCTGATAAATTGAATATCCCGGCTGCCGAGAGTCCTTCGAGATTACCTCCTGCTATGTTGGCTACGCCTGCTGCACTGAGTCCTGAAAGGTTGCTGCGGGCCAGATTAAAACCCGCTGTTGCATACAGGCCTTCCACGCTTCGGTCCGCAATGTTACCCAGGCCAGCAACACTCAAGCCGGATACGTAACCCTCTGATAGATTAAGTCCACCGGTAACGGAAAGTCCTGCAATATCAGACTTAGAGAGATTGAGTAATCCTGATACCTGCATCCCGGCCAGATCATTGTGACTTATGTTGGTTAATCCCGCAACCTGCATTCCATTTGCATCGCCCCGGGTTATGTTCGTGATACCAGCAATCCGTAATCCATTTGCATCACCTGCAGATATGTTAGTTATACCCGCTATCTGAAATCCATCGGCATATTTGGATGTGTAATTAAACAGGGTTCCGAATTCAAATCGCTCAACGCCTCCATGCCAGCCACCAATCAGGTTGATGGAATAGCGGGCCGTGTAGTCAAGAGTATTTGCTCCGTTTGTACTCAGAGGTGGAATAAGGGTGAGTCTCCATGAACGGTATTTCAGGTCGCTATAGCGTCCGTTATTTACCTGCGCCTGAGCATGAATAGAATTGAAAAGCAACCCAAAGAGTAGAAAAGAGATGATTTTTTTCATATTCGCCGATCCAATTATTGTATGGAGCAGACTACGAGTGAATCATCAAAAAGTTGGGGACTCCACGTCATCCAATTTAACCCCACAATTGGAACAATAATGTGCCTCTGAAGGAATATTTACCTCTCCGCATTTGGGGCACATTCGCCTGCTGGTAGCCACAGCCAGTTCATAAGATACAATGCCGGTAGGAACAGCAATAATGCCATAACCCATGATCATAATCACAGCTGCTATGAATTGCCCGAGATTGGTTACCGGAATAATATCACCAAATCCAACGGTGGTCAGAGTCACTACTGCCCAGTAGATGCTTTTTGGGATGGAAGTAAAACCGTTTTCAGCTCCTTCTACCACATACATTACGGAACCGGCTATGATGACCAGGTTCAGAACCGTAAAAAGAAATACAGATATCTTGCGCCTGCTGTTGTATAGAGCTCTCGATAAGAACTCAGCTTCAGAGAGATACTGAACCAGTTTAAGCACTCTGAAAACGCGTAAAATCCGAAGCATTCGAATTACAAGCAGTACCTGGGTACCGGGAATGATCAGACTTAAATATGTAGGGATGGTGGCAAGTAAATCCACAATGCCATAAAAACTGAAGATATAAATACTGGGTTTTTTGACGGCTATAATGCGGGTAACATACTCAATGGTGAATATGATGGTAAAAATCCATTCCAACAGATAGAACAGGGATTGATACTGGTCCCGCAACGTTTCAATGCTATCCAGCATCACTACGATTACACTGAGGATAATGACCAAAATTAAACCAACATCAAAAAACTTACCAAGAGGAGTGTGGGCTTCGAATATGATGGTGTATATCCGGGTCCGCCAGCTGGAATCAGGTTTATTGTGACTATATATGTTAAGCGTTCTCACGCTTCAGGAGCAGAGAGGTTTTCGAAATTGTCATCCAGCACATTGTTCCAGTTATCAAGCTCTTCTGTATCGTTCAACAGCTTCTGATAATCACCTTCGATGGAAATATTTAGGATTTTGTCGCCTTGCTGAATGGAATTAACAACCTCCTGATCCGATTCAGATTGCACCATCCCAAATATGGAATGGCGATCGTCCAGCCATGGGGTAGGTACATGGGTGATGAAAAACTGGCTTCCGTTTGTACCTGGACCAGCATTAGCCATTGAAAGCTTGCCAGGTGCATCATGACGCAACGATGAATCGAATTCATCTTCAAACCGATACCCCGGACCACCCCGGCCATCTCCATTGGGACATCCGCCCTGAATCATGAAATCTTCAATTACCCGGTGAAAGGATAGATCCTTATAGAACCCACGGTTTGCCAGATTTGCAAAATTCGCAACCGTTTTTGGGGTTTTCTCCGGGGTAAGTTCAAGATGTATGTCTCCTTTTGATGTAGAGATAGTCGCTTTAATCATTATTTGTGTGCTCCTTTCTTTGATGTAATCTTTTTTGTTGCCTGCCAATAACTAATAGCCGATGAAACCCATAATACAAACCATGCTATGCCTAGTTCAATACGGTTTGTATAAATCAGAATGGCAATAGAAATGCCATACAACAGATGATAAAACCAGACAGGAGTTTGATTATCACTGGTTGCTCTCCGGACCATCGATGGCACAAAAAAACCAACAACACGGGTTAAAAGTGATAAGGCCAGATAAATCCATAAGATGACTGTAATGGCTTGAACTTCCCGAAAAAGCCCAAAAGCAACCAAGGCAACGGCCAACAAATCAAGCAGATTGGCCTTTAAAAATTTCATTCAGCGTTAAGTAATTGTTTAAAAAAATAGTTTTTTGGCACTACTTCTGTAGTATGCAGACCTTCATCACCATTTAACGCGGTGAATGCAATCTGCTGGCTTCGTCTGTGTTTTCTGAAACCTTTCAACTCAATGTCAGAAAAGTGGACAAAGATATCTTCACCATTTTCACCTGTGATGAATCATATCCCTAACCTTTGTTAAACCATTTTACAATGCCGGATTCACGGTTCTTCATAATACCGCCCCCATTGCATTATTCATAACCGGTACGGTTTAAAAGAACAGCAGAAAATAATTTCTGCCTGAGAGGATGTCAATACAATCGTATAGCCTGCCTAGCGGATCACTATTTCTTCAACCCAGATGATCTTATTTGAATTGGTGCCAATCTCATTGAAATTAACGGAGCTGGTCCACGTAAGATTCGGAGATTTCTCAACGCTGACAAGGTGACCCTTGAAGTCAACAATGTGACCATTCCGGATCTGAGACAGTGCTTTCTTCACATCCTCATTGGCCGGAATAATGTGAAATAAATCAGTCTGATTATAAACCTGATTTACACTGAGGGGGTGATTGCTGAATTCAAGATGCACATCCCGTGCATCCAGATTGATGAACATATGATTAAGGTTTCTCTCGTCCGACATATCATCCCAGCCAACGAAGAAATCGTATGGCATCAGATCATGCAATTCATCCAGGTAGTAGCGTCTCTTTTTGAGAATACGAACTTCACCTTTGATGGAACGAATCGGATTGATCAGGTAATCATTCTGGGTGGTAGCTTTTTGCCATGCCAGACGACTTATGGTGGGTTTTTCAGGTGCAACTATTCCTGGGCCGTGAGAAACATCACGCTGCGCCCAAATAAAATACGCACCAATAATCAGAACGCCTGCAAGAATGTTTTTTATCATAAGTACTCGGGTTTTTCTCTTTTACTACAGGAGTGTTTGCGATGCCTAAGTGTTACATCGGCATTTCAATCGAAAAATTTAAGTACTTATTAGTGCGGAAGAGGAGAGCTTAGCTTGGTTTATTCCACCTCACTGATGGCAGCATATAGAGTTGTCAGATCTTCCTGATCAAATGAATGCAGGGCTGAATTGCCATTTGGTAACATTACCTGCTCAAAAAGTACTGGGCCTGGTTGCAGGTATTCAAAACGAATTTCACCTTCGGGGTCCAGGGTAATAATGAGGTCTTCAAGTTTGTATTCAATTCGTTCTGAGGCTATTAAGTGAGTGTCGCCCGGAATAAAGGATCCGTTTGAGTCAGTGAAAGTCTGCAAATCCCTGTGATAATCAACAAGAAGCTGGTTATTCAGACGCTGTAAGGATGCATCTGAGATAATCATGTATATTCTTTTACCATCAAAGCCAAGTATGATTTCACCCGATTTATCCACTATTTCGATGGGGAATTGTTCAGATATTTTTTTATCCGGTTGTATTCCTGAATATCCCCCTATACTCAGGATCAAAAAGATCAGGCTGAATTTTATCATGGTCTCAATGTAATGATCCGCGACTTTACTGAACTTCTCCGGTTATGTTTCGTCTGATGATTTATTATGTTCATTTATTAAGTGACGAGGGATTTGCATATTTAGTTCTGTATGATGCGATTAACAACAAAATATATCGAAATACCAGTGTTCATGGTTGGTCTGGTTGCCCTGGCTTTAATGAATCCGCAAACCACGGGTCCTGATTTTTGCTTACTCGAATTTCTTGGATACAGTTATTGTCCGGGCGAGGGTTTGGGACATTCCATTGCCTATCTATTCAGAGGTCAACTGGATTCAGCAATTGAGGCTAACATTATGGGACCTTTTGCCGTAGGCATGCTTTCCCTAAGAATCATCTATCAAATTAAACGACTAATCAAGGATATTTTTCAAAATAGGATTATCCAAAAAGAGGAGGAAACCGATGGCAAAATTAATTGATCATTTGCCGGAGCTTAGCGGTGAAGAAGCAATGTATGTAAGTAAAATTATTCAGGATATGAGCGACGATCAAGCCAATCGTTTCGCAAGCGCTTATCGAAGCCGAAGAAAAGACCCTCAAACCATCTTATTGCTGACACTAGTTGTCTTTCTTGGGTTTGGAGGCATTAACCGTTTTGTCCTTGGACAGGTGGGAATGGGCATACTCTACATCTTTACCGGCGGTTTGTGCCTGATCGGAAGCATAGTGGATATCATAAACCATAAGGATCTGACTTTTGAGTACAATCGAAAAGTTGCACTCGATATCCGCAACATGGTTTAATTAAAATATTCGATTGATGGTGAATCCAATCTGGAACTCGCCATCCAGAAAATTATTTGCAGTACCAGCTAACAATTGCTGCTCAGTGAACACATCAGCTGAGGTCATGTAAACCTGAAAAACATGACCTCCGGTATCGAATTCAACAGAAAACCCAAAAGGGTCAAAAGTGCCGTCGGTACGTTTACTGAGCACGGGTACATACTCGGTTGAAACCGATATTAAGTCTGTGAATTTATAATGTCCAACAAGACCTAAACCGAAAAGGGTGTTTTGGACGTCCTGTCCGGCTTCTTCAACAATCACAGTATTGAAGTGCGCAATCATGGGTGCTGCCTGAACACTAAAGCGTTCTCCAAATTTTCTAGCGACCATAAGGGAGGAGAGGTAATTCATTCGGTCGAGTAAATCTTCCTCAAAAGTTCGGATTTCTTCAGTGATTACGCCAACGCTTACTTTCACGGCCACATCCACCGGGAAACTGCCATCTCTTTTTTGTCTGAGGAAACGGTAGGTCGTATTCACATCGATCAAATCCTGTACGTTAGTACGGCCAATCCCAATCATCCAGTTATCGTTTAGACCATATCCAAAACCCAATCGGACACCGGCACCCTGATCCAGACCATAAAAGGTTTCAATTCCACCGCTTACAAGCCCGAAATTATGTTTAACATTATAATTGAGATCACCTTTCTGCAAGGTAGATACGGTTCCGGTACCGATGATGGTTGGGGCAAGAAAAATTTCAGTGACAGGTGCATCTGGAACGGCTCTTTTTCGTTGCATCTGGGCCCTGAGTTCATCCGACAGGGAAATGAGGATTCCAATGAGGGCTAAAGTGGTAAGAAACGTATTCATTCTTCAGGTTTCAGTATGATATCAATTTCTATTTCCTGTTCCTCATCAACTTTCAAAATCAGGAGCTGAGGAGGTTTGATGTCATAATCGTTCAGATTCAGAATCCATTCAGCATGTAACTGCAGGTTTTCCCCAACCATTTGAAGAATACCATCAACCGTAATCTCCTTTTCGCGACCATGGATTTTAAAAACGCCTTCCACAGTCACTTCCTGCTCGGTTGAAGAGTCAGCATCAAAGGGTGTTGTCAGTTTTCCAAAAAATTCACCGAAAGGGTATTGCTTGGTGTCTAGGGTCTTAAGCATATCCCGATCTCTTTTTCCATTCCCCGTGTCCAGTGTTTCCAAGTCAATGTAAAAATCGACAGTTAGATCTTCGAGATTAATGCGACCTACAAGATTTTCTGAAGTTCCTGAATAGTTGTGAAGCGGTACTTTTGAATAAAAGACCGCTTTTCCGTCGTCTGCATAAAACACTTGAGCCTGGGTAGAGTTGCTGTGTGCAGCAAAATTGATGAAAAGTGCGAATAGTAGTGTAGAGATTGCTTTCATAATTAATTGTCTAATGCTCCTTCATTAATCCAGGCTCTGATCAAACCAACTTCCTCAGCCGTTAATGCAGATGCGTTGAGTGGCATTCTTCTGCTGGCAGGAGGGTTTGGGCCAAGTACCAGGGTAAGAGGACTATCATCCGCTTTGCCGGCAACGACAATGGATCTACCAAAGGCCGAACCACTGCTGTTTATCGTTTCCTGATAATTGCTAAGGTTTACGCCGCTTCTTCGATTATTGATATGGCATCCGCTACCGCCGCAGGATGTGTTGAATATGGGCTGTATTTGCTCTGCATAAGAAATGGGTTCATCAAAATCCTCATCTGGTATGTTGAACACTTTGTCGTTCTTGCAGGCGCTCATGGAAAGGAGCAAAATGGACGCTATTAATGTATTGTTTTTTGTCATGATGAGAGCCTAACAGAAAAGAGAGAGAAAATCATTCTCCTGAAAAAGAAATCGGATGGCTGATTTGTGACAAAAATTAACCCGAACCGGTCAAGGTTCGGGTTTTTCTTTAGGGCATTTGGTGCTAAATATAGCATCCAAAAGCTCATTTGCTCTTCGGTGTGGCACTACGTCCGTTAATTCATATAGTTGCAGACCTTGGAATATTTTGGCTATGTTTATGTTTTATTAGAAATGAACTCATCCGATTGAAACTTCTGAATCACATACCATACAGCCGGGTTGAAATACTGGTAGGCTTGCTATGCCTTTTGAGTGTTTTTCTGACTTCCTATCTGAGCAGGCAGCTCAGGATTGCAAATCATGACGCCATCAGTAGTGATAAAGCTGTAGAAATCATACTGGTGGATAAAACAGACCTGAATCAGCTCACCGATATTCTGATGGAAAAGCAGGTCATTGATTCACCAGCAGATCTGAAGTGGGCTGCTAAGATGCTCGGATGGAAAAAGTTCAGAAGAGGTCGGTATCTGGTTGAGGGAGGATATTCCTACGATGTTTTTCTGTCCAAACTTTCCCGGGGTATTCAGGATCCGGTAGAGGTAACAATTCTGCCGGGGATAGATCGCTATCGCCTGAGTGAGCAACTGGCTTCGGCTCTTCATTTCGATGAAGCCGGAATACAAGCTGTTTTTGATGATAGTCTTTTCCTGGCTGAAAAAATGTTGATTGCAGAACAATTGATGGGTCGAATGTTACCTGAAACCTACCTTATGTACTGGACTGCATCACCCAAAGATGTTGTCAATCGTATCCTCAAAGAATTTGACAGTAGGGTTATCCGTACCTACGCAAGTCAAATACCTGATAGCAAATATTCATTAGATGATATGATTGTTCTGGCTTCCATCATTGAATGGGAGGCCTATAATGATGAGGAAAAACCTCGAATCAGCGGTTTGTACTGGAACCGACTGAACAGGCGAATGAAGCTACAGGCAGATCCAACGGTGAATTATGCTATTGGTGAACGCCGGAGACTGCTGTTTGAAGATTATGAAATTGATCATCCCTTCAACACCTACAAATACTATGGATTGCCGCCGGCAGCTATCACAAATCCTTCTATAAGCAGTATTGAAGCAGCTTTTAATCCGGAGGAACACGATTATCTCTATATGGTTGCGAGTCCGGAAGGCGGGCATGTTTTCACGCGCAGTTTCGAAGCGCATCAGAGAGAAAGTGCGAAGTGGCGCAAATGGCTGAGGGAGCAGTACCGTATCAAAAAGCAAAGAGAAAAAGAGGAGAAGGTCAGCTCCTGATCCGACTACCGGTTTCCCTCTGTTCCGTTGCTTAACGAATCAGCTAGAATTTCTTCACGGTAATAATCCCGAATTCTCACCACCTGATTCACGTGTTTCCCTCTGAAATCAACATCCAGCGTATAGGTGTTCTTGTTTCTGTAAAAACGCATGGCGTCTTTCAGGTATTCAGGATTGCCAACCAGCAGCAGGTTATCCAGCACAATAGTTGCCACATCATATCCAATATAGGAAAAGAGGCTCGGGTCCCGGTTAAACCTTAACCGGTAATCAGTTTCAAATGTTTGCGTTTTAAGACTGTCTTGACCCAGATCGAAGGAAAGGGTAAAGGATAAATCCGTATTGGTCATACCGCGTGCATCCAGATCTACATTCTCCCATTCTTCTGACCCCAATATATTGACCTCCGAACGCATTGCTTCCAGATCGGTTAGGAGGGACTCAACCAGTGTCTGTGCGGCAATACCGGTAAATGGAGCATAAACGGCATCTACGGGCACATATCTAAGTGAGTCGATAAGCAGGGTGTCTGGTGTAAAAACCTGGGTATATTCGCGAATATCGTAACCTAGGTCCTCCAGATTATGTACATCATAATAGGCTACATGCGCTCCCAGTTGAAGGGCACGGTATCGAAAAGCAGCTGCTGAGGCAGCGCCAAGACCATTTGATTCTGCAAGCACAGCAAGTGAATCATAACCCAGGCGGTTAACGGCATATTCAGCCATACGTTCACCCTGCACCTCAAAATTGGGATTAAACTGATAGGTATAGTTGCTGAATAGTGCTACAGAATCAGCGTTTGCAAGCGGAGCCAGTATTGGAATTTCGTATCGTTCTGCCTGTAGTGAATAGGCCTTAAGTACTTCAGAGAAGAGGGGGCCAATGATTATGTCTGAACGGTGTTTCCAGGCGAAGTCAGATACCTTCTGTTCTGCGAGCTGTGGTTGTGATTCGGTGTCCAGGTAATCGATAAAAACCTTCAGATCAGACTGATTGGTGTTAAATTCTTCAACCGCCAGCATGATCCCAAAGTAAATTTCTCTGGATACTTCAAATGGTGCGCCGGTATCGGTGTAGGATGGCAGAGCAACTCCGATATTATACATCATCCCATCCGGTGCTTTAGGATAGGTATATGCATTCAGGTAATCCTGGTAGGTAGAATCTGAAAGTTGGGATTCGAGCTCGCCAAGTGGAAAGCGATAGGGATCGGGTTCATTTTCCGTAAAATAATCCAATAGTTGCTGAACTTTCCCCACATTGTATTTCCCGACAGCCGATCGGATTACATCAAAGCGAACCTGGGCATATTCCGCCATCTGATAGGTTTCCAGTCGTTGTTTTTCACTCAAGAAATCCAATATCTGATCGTAGAGTCTTACTCCGGAAAAGTAGATGGCACTTTGTCGCCGGCTGCTCTTCAGTTCGTAGAGTAAATCCAGTGAACGTGCAAAGTTGTTCAGCTCAAAATGGCACAAGGCCAGCGTAAGCTGAATGTCCTGTGAGACCTCGGATTCAAAATTATCCGTGATTTCAAGCTCTTTTAAATAACCGAGGGCTTTGTGTACCTTTGAAAGGTTATAATAACTTTTTGCGGCAAACAGCTGACCTCTGGGTTCATCCAATTGCTCAAATACCCGGGCAGCTCGGGTATAATCACCGGCATTATAGAGAGACATCCCGCTCTCAAATATCTGGGCGGCAGCAGGCATTGCACTAAACAGGAACAGGCTGAGCAGAAACAGTTTTTTCATCATGCTGTTTTTAAAATATTAACCCTGAAAATGTAATTATGTTCTGATGAATATTCTGCTTATTCCCACTCAATGGTGGCCGGGGGTTTTGAACTTACATCATAAACCACACGGTTAATCCCTCTAACCTCATTGATGATTCGATTGGAAAGCAGGGAAAGAAAATCGTAGGGCAGATGTGCCCAGTCGGCGGTCATTCCATCAATACTGGTGACCGCCCGTAGAGCTACAGTGAACTCATATGAGCGCTCATCACCCATCACGCCCACACTTTGAACCGGCAGCAGTACCACTAGGGCCTGCCATACTTCATCATAAAGGCCTTTGTTTTTCAGCTCCTCGATGAATATTGCATCGGCCTCTCTCAGTAAATCCAGTTTTTGGCGATCTACATCAGAAATAACCCGAATGGCCAATCCAGGACCTGGGAATGGGTGGCGTTTTATAAAATGCTCCGGGATTCCCAATTCACGTCCTACAGCCCGAACTTCGTCCTTAAACAGTTCACGTACCGGTTCAATGAGTTCGAGATTCATTTTCTCGGGCAGTCCGCCGACATTATGATGAGATTTAATTGTGGCGGATGGTCCTTTGAATGAAACGGATTCAATCACATCAGGATAAAGCGTACCCTGAGCCAAAAATTTATACTCGTTAAGTTCTGTGACTTCCTTATCAAATACGTCAATAAAGGTGCGACCAATGATTTTTCGCTTTTCTTCCGGGTCAAAAACATCTTTTAAACGGTCGAGAAAAAGGAAGGAGGCATCCACACCTTTAACCGGAAGGTGAAGATCCCGGGTGTAAAGCTCCATAACCTGCTCAAATTCATTTTTTCTGAGCAAGCCATTATCTACAAAAACACATTGAAGCTGCTCACCAATGGCTTTATGGAGCAGTGTGGCAACAACTGTTGAATCGACCCCTCCTGAAAGGGCACAGAGTACTTTCTCAGTACCGACAACATTGCGAATATACTCGATCTGCGTCTCGATAAAGGAGGCCGAAGTCCATGTTCCGTGTAACCCACAGATTTCATGGGTGAAATTTTTCAGTATTTCACTTCCATGGGTGGTATGTACTACCTCCGGATGAAACTGAACCCCAAAAACGGGTCTTTTCTTATGTTTAACCGCAGCAACACGGGCGTTACTGGTGTGCGCAATAATTTCAAAATTATCGGATAGTTCATGGATATGATCGCCGTGGCTCATCCAGACATCACAGGAGTCCGGGATATTGGAAAGCAGATTGGTGTCATCATCAATCAGCAGCTTTGCTCTCCCGAATTCCCTTTTTTCAGCTTTATCCACACTGCCCGGAATATCAAAATGAGCTAGCAGTTGCAGTCCATAGCAGATTCCAAGAATGGGAATATCCCACT
Source organism: uncultured Balneolaceae bacterium (assembly GCA_964413935.1). Classification (GTDB taxonomy): domain Bacteria; phylum Bacteroidota; class Rhodothermia; order Balneolales; family Balneolaceae; genus CAYPTY01. The sequence continues at coordinate 68,112 of CAYPTY010000008.1, forward strand.
CAAGGATTTCAGTATTCAGCTCTGGAGCACCTTCATCGTTTACACTTTTAGGACCACCGGAAAGAATGATGCCTGATGGTGGATACTCCCTGAATTTGTCAAGGTTTTCATTGAAAGGGTGGATTTCGCAGTACACATTATGTTCCCTGAGCCTGCGGGCAATGAGTTTGGTGTACTGTGATCCGAAGTCAAGAATGAGGATCCATTCTTTAGGGGCGTGTTCCATAAATCAGGCAATAATCTCCTGGTATTCCTCGGCCGACATCAGTTCATCCAACTGGTCAGGATCAGCCAGTTTGATGCGGACCATCCAGCCGCCCCCGTAGGGATCTGTGTTCACAATCTCTGGTTCATCTTCCAGCTCAGCATTGATTTCAACAACCTCACCATCTACCGGGGCGTAAAGTTCTGAAACGGTTTTTACGGCTTCCACGGTGCCAAAAGCGTCGTCTTTTGAAAACTCAAAGCCTTCATCCTCCAGCTCCACAAAAACGATGTCTCCAAGCTCTGACTGGGCAAAATCGGTGATGCCCACCGTTGCTGTGCCGTCCCCGTTATCTTTTATCCATTCGTGCTCGCGGGTGTATTTTAATTCAGAAGGAAAATTCATAGCTGTCGGTCTGATTTGGGTTTAAATGTAAATTCGTTTTCCAGATACTTGGTGTCGAAGGTGCCTTTGATGAAATTTTCATCATCCATCAACTGATACTGATAATATATATTCGTTTTAACTCCTTCGATCACAAACTCTTCCAGGGCTCGCTTCATCTTTTTTATAGCCTCAATCCGTGTTGGAGCACTCACAATCAGTTTGGCTATCATGGAGTCGTAATGAGGAGGGATTCGGTAACCGGAATAGACGTGGGTATCCAGCCTAACTCCGTGTCCGCCAGGCGGGTGAAAAACCGTAATTTCACCTGCTGATGGGCGGAAGTTAAACTCCGGATCTTCTGCATTGATACGGCATTCAATAGCGTGACCCTCCATTTCAGGAACATCGGTAGAAATTTTTTCACCGGCGGCAATTCTGATCTGTTCCGCGATAAGGTCGTAACCCGTCACTTCTTCAGTTACCGGGTGTTCAACCTGAATCCGGGTATTCATTTCCATGAAGTAGAAATCCAGGTTTTTATCGACCAGAAACTCCACGGTTCCGGCTCCTTCATAATTCACTATTTTTGCTGCATCTACCGCTGCTTTACCCATTTTACTGCGGAGTTCCGGGGTCATAAGCGGAGAAGGGGCTTCTTCCAGTACCTTTTGATGTCTGCGTTGCAGGGAGCAGTCCCGTTCACCCAGATGAATTACGTTTCCGTGCTGATCAGCCAGGATCTGAATCTCAACATGGTGTGGCTTCTGTACAAATCGCTCTATGTAAACGTCCGGATTACTGAATGCAGTTTCCGCTTCGGAGCGGCACATTTTGTAGTTCTTCTCAAAATCTTTGGAATCAAGTACCATTCTCATGCCCCGGCCACCGCCGCCAGCTGAAGCCTTGATCATGAGGGGAAAGCCGATTTCATCCGCTACTTTCTGAGCATCCTCAAAGGTTTTCACCACGCCATCGCTTCCGGGAACAACCGGGACCTTGTTCGCGATCATAGTTGCTTTTGCCACGGCTTTATCGCCCATTTTGCTGATAGCTTCAGGAGAAGGGCCGATGAATTTAAGGTCATGTTCGCCGCAAATCCGGGAGAATTCAGCATTTTCGGCCAGAAAACCATATCCGGGGTGAATGGCTTCTGCGTTTGTAATTTCAGCTGCCGAAAGGATGTTCTGAATTTTAAGATAGCTGTCTTTACCCGCGGCAGGGCCTATACATACGGCTTCATCGGCAAATTTTACATGAAGTGAATCTTCATCAGCCTTCGAATAGACAGCCACTGATTTGATGCCCAGCTCTTTACAAGTTCGGATGATCCGGAGGGCAATTTCTCCCCGGTTTGCAATCAGGATTTTGTTAAACATAGATTGACTCAGGATTTCTTGATCACGAATAGAGGCTGGTCGAATTCTACTGCCTGTCCGTCTTCTACCAATATTTCCTGAACAGTACCTGAGAATTCCGCTTCGATCTCATTCATGATTTTCATCGCTTCTACGATGCACAAGGTTTGTCCTTTTTCAATACGTGTACCCACCTTCACAAAAGGATCTGCGCCAGGGGATGGGGCTTCATAAAAGGTTCCGACGATAGGAGACTTAACGGTATCACCATCCGCTGCTGCTGAAGTATTATCTGCTGCTGAGGCTTCGGATACTGCTGGTGCAGAAGGTGCTGATGGCATTGCAGGCGCGGAAGGGACTGCAGGAGCTTGCTGTGAGTAAGTTACCGATTGTACTTCAACCTGCTTTTTAACTTTAATTTTGAAGTCGCCTTCTTCTATAGAAACTTCATTAACATCACTTTCAGCAATCAGGTCAATGATGGCCTTGATCTGTTTTAAATCCATAGTACTTCGTTATTTTGCTCGTTCAATGTAAGTGGCTGTGCGGGTATCCACACGGATTTTATCGCCTTCATTTATAAAAAGCGGAACCTGCACAACAGCTCCGGTTTCAAGAGTTGCCGGCTTTGAACCACCCTGGGTTGTATCGCCTTTGACGCCCGGATCGGTTTGTGTGACTTCTGCTGTGATGTGGTCCGGGGGTTCAGCATACAAAATCTGCTCATCATCAGCATTCAATAAAACACTCACGTCCATTCCTTCAACAAGGAAATCTTTCTTTTCCACCTGATTCCCGTTAATCTGAACTTGTTCGTAGGTTTCTTTATCCATGAAGTAGTAGAGTTGCCCGTCGGTGTAGAGGTACTGGTACTCATGGCGTTCGATGCGAACCGATTCCGTATTTTCTCCGGACCTCCAGGTTTTATCAATATTTTTTCCATTCAGGAGGCCCTTGAGTTTAGTTCGAACAAAGGCAGGGCCTTTGCCTGGCTTTACATGCTGGAATTCTACAATAGAGTAGAGTTCGCCGTCCATATTCAGAACTAAACCATTTCGGAAATCAGAGGTAGAGACTTTAGACATTCAGGTAATTATCCGGTTTTCAAATTCCAGCAAAAATAGCACGAGCCCGCTTGGATAACAAGAATTAACCGAAACTTTCGACTAACTTTTGAATCAATACATACAGAATAGCCAGGGGGCAAACTATTTTGATAAACAGTGGCCAGATCTTCGAAAACAGGCTTTGGCGGATGTTGACATATCCAAGTTCCATTTCATCGAGGGCATTATCTGTTTTCCACACATAAGCAATGAAATAACAGATCAGGAATCCGCCCAGTGGAAGTCCTACACCATTAAAAATAGTCACAAAGGTGCCAATAAGACTTTGATTGAAAGCTACCAGAATACTGACTGCCAAGATTCCAACTCCAACAACTCTTGCGGCCACTTTTCTTCTCCAGCCAAATTCATCGATAGCAAAAGCAACTGGTACTTCCAGTAAGGAGATCGTAGATGTAAGAGCTGCAATACTCAGCAGAAAGAAAAAGGTAACACCAAAGATCAGGCCAACAGGCATCCCGATTGTATGAAAGAGTTCAGGCAAGACCTGAAATACGAGTGTGTCTTCTTCCAGTAGCTGTCCCGCTTCGTTGAAGATTTCTACACCGGCATTCTGAGCCATATACATAGCCGGTATAATGAGGAATCCGGCCAGAAAAGCAATGCCCACATCCGCCAGGGTTACAAAAGCCGCTGCCTGAGGAATATTTTCTTTTTTATTTAAATACGACCCGTAAGTAATTAAGGCACCCATCCCAAGAGAAAGCGAGAAGAAGGCCTGACCCATAGCATCGAAAATCAGTGTAGGGGTGATGCTTGTAAAGTCTGGATATAAGTAGGTTCGGATGCCCTCATAAGCACCGGGCTGAAAAAGGATGTATCCGATTAAAATGATCAGGATACCAATCAGAGTTGGCATCAGGGTCTTTGTAGCCCGCTCAATACCTCCACTTACTCCACCGGTAATGATACCGACGGTGGCAACCATGAACAAGGTGGCCAGTACGGCACTCAAAACACCATTACCGATATCGGCAAACCATGCGGAAGCAGCGGGCATTTCCAGGAAAAAGAATAACTCGGCGAATACATAGCTGAAGGCCCAGCCGGCAACAACAGTATAGAAGGACAGAATCATAACCCCGCAAATCACACCCCACAGGCCAATAAGCGGATAGAATTTACTGTCGGGCCGTATGGCTTTGAATGCACCGAATGGGTTTTTTCCCGTTTTACGGCCCATGGTGAGTTCGGCCGTCATTACAGGAAAGCCAATCAGAAAAGAACAGAGCAGATAGATGAGCAGGAAGGCCCCGCCGCCATTCGAAGCTACCTGAGTAGGAAATCCCCAGATGTTTCCGAGGCCTACGGCTGAGCCCGCAGCCGCGAGAATAAAACCTAATTTTGAATTCCAGCTTCCGCGGTCGTTAGTTGTGGATGGTGCCGCCAAGTGCTACTCCTGTTTGAGATAAAGGTTGTTGTGACTGATCAATTTAAAGACGCGTAAAATATTTCAAGCTTAGTTACGACGCAACTGTCTTAATATGACTCCGGTGGAAGGTTCTAGCAGATAATTATGACTCACGTAATCAAAAGGATGAGCTCCTGCACGATTCGCATCTGCTACCATTTCCCATTCGCCCTGTGGTAAAACTATATTATGGAAATCACTGCGATGACCATTCAGGGAAATAAAATAACGGTAGGGGTCACCTGAATATCTTGAATCAATTTCAAAGGTGATGTGAAGGGGTTCATTATAGACTTTAAAATTGATCTCGTTGGCTTCAGCCCGGCATAGGGCAGGAGCGGTTTTCCTCAGCCTGATCAAACCGCGATAATAATCAAAGAGCTCTTTATTCAGGCTGATGTCGTCGTAATTCAGATAATTGGTTTCATTGTCTTTATTGTAACTGTCGTGGTCCAGCTTACCGATATTCGGATCCTTCCCGTCCGGATCCTGAATCACTTTTGCTCGTCCCCATTCCTGTCCACTGTGTATCATGGTGATGCCCTGACTTACAAACAGGAACATTGCCGCCAGTTTGGATAACTTTAACTCATCCTCATTCATCCTGGTGGCTTCTGATGCAGAGCGGTAATGGCGTTGGCGATTGGAATTTTTCAGGCCGATCCGGATAAAATCACCCAATGTGTATCCATCATGACTTTCTACGTAATTCACCGAGTGTGAAGCATGGGTAAAAAGCCCGTGATCCCCATGTTCCAGGGTTCCACGGATGAGATTTTCCAGGGTAAATCGATTAAAACCATGAATCCATTTACCAAAAATAAAGCCTTTTCCATGCTCGGTATGGTGGCCCTTTATACCATTGCGAATTCGGTCATTCCAGGATGCCCAGCCATGGTAAGAAAGGCCCTGTGGGCGGTATTCACCTCCCCAGGGTTCAGCAATCAGAATAGCTTTAGGGTTGATTTTTTTTAGCTGATCGCGGATCAGCTCGATGGTTTCCCAGTCGATGAGTCCGGCCAGATCAAACCTGAACCCATCAATATGATATTCAGATGCCCAGTATTTGATGGAATCCACAATCAGTTTGCGTGCAAACTTAGCTTCGGTCCGTATATCGTTTCCGGTCCAACTGTCGTTCTGGAACACCCCTTTCTGATCCAGCCTGAAATAATGTTCTTTATCAGCATACTTCAGGGGATTCAGATCATAATGGGAAGCGTGATTGTAAACTACATCCATCAGCACGGTAAAGCCTTCCTGATGTAGTGTCTTTACGAGATTTTTAAGCTCAAACACGGCATGTTCCTCTCCGCCAACAACCCGACCTGCTTTTGTGCTGCTACTGGTAGCATACAGGGTTTCTGGCGCCAGAAAAAAGGAAGTCATATACCCCCAGTGATTGCGGCTGTAATGATTCCATGTGTTTTTGACTCCCGTTTTCACCCGTTTACCATACGGGGGCTCGTAATAGGCAAATTTCTGCAATGGCAAAAATTCAACCGCATTCACACCCATTCGCTTAAGATGTGCCAAGCCTCCTTTTTCTGCCTCAATAAAATCCAGGTATGGGCGATTGCCATGACTTCTCGCCGAGGGGTGAGCAGTCATATCTTTAAGATGCGCTTCATAGATGATCAGGTCTCTCGGATCATTCGGACAAACAAACTGATCACCTTCCCAGTCGAAATCCGTATCAATAATTTTGGTGCGGGGGTGTTGCAGATAGTGATTTTTTGTTGCCACATGAAGACTATAGGGGTCAGCTATTGCATAGTCGGTTTCCATGAAAAAAGCCGATTTGATTACTGGTGGCTTTATTTTGTAGGCATAAAAATAACCCCTGAGGTTCTTATCAATCAGAAGGTTCCAGATTCCCTCTCCATCTTTTTGCATAGGAAGGCTTTGTTCTGCTTCAGCAGAATAGGAATGATAGATTTCCAGGGTTACGCCATCTGCCTTTGGGCAATAAAATCGAAAATAGGTTCCCTCTGGCTTAACCGTATTTCCGAGCGGAATGTTGGTAAACGATGGTGACAAATTGATGTTCTTTAAGAAATCACTGAGCCGGCAGGGGCATCCGACTCCAGAAATTTCAATTCCCCCTGCTCCGTTTCAGCCATCAGGATCATGCCCTGACTCTCAATACCCATTAATTTTTTTGGAGCCAGATTAGCAACCACCACCACTTTCTGGCCTTTCAATGTATCTGCATCAAAATCCTTAGCGATCCCTGAAACAATGGTGCGCTTTTCGATTCCGATATCTACCTGAAGCTTAAATAATTTATTGGATTTCTCAACCTTCTCAGCCTTTAAAATTACGCCGGGACGCAAATCCAGCTTCATGAAGTCTTCGAAAGCAATATCTTTTTTCAAGGGTTCGAAGCTGTTTTCTGTTTCTGCATGCTGCTGTTTTGAACGCTCCATCAGTTTCTCCAGCTGTTCGTTGATTTTATCGTCCTCTATTTTGCGGAATAAAATTTCTCCGGATGAAATTTTGGTACCGGCTTTCAGCATTTCCTGTCCGATATCATCCCAGCCAAGGTTTTCCGCCATGGACAGACTTTCTCTCAATTCTTTCATTTTATGCGGGAGAACCGGTTCAAAAAGCAGGCTAAGAGCCGCACAGATTTGCAAGCTCACATGCAGCGTATTCTGGCAGGCTTGCGGATCTTCTTTGCGGGTTTTCCAGGGCTCCGTTTTGGTAAAGTACTGGTTTCCTATCCTGGCCAGTGTCATCGCTTCCTGGATGGCATCCCGGAAACGAAAGTGCTCATAAGCATCCTCAACCTTGGCTTTTTGGTCATTAATAGTCTGGAGGGTATCCCGATCCAGATTAGTGGCTTCATTCAGTTCCGGAACCTTTGCATCGGCGAAGTTTTCAGTGAATGAAAGAGTGCGGAAGACGAAGTTACCCAGCACATCTGCCAGTTCATTGTTTACACGTGCCTGAAAGTCTTTCCAGGAAAAATCAGAATCTTTGGTTTCCGGCAGTGTACAGCCCAGTGCATAGCGTAGGTAGTCTGCTTCAAATTCTTCCAGATATTCGTGCAGCCAAACCGCCCACCCCCGGGAGGTTGATAGTTTCTTGCCCTCCAGATTAAGGAATTCATTGGCGGGTACATTTTCAGGCAGCACATAGTCTCCATGTTCCATCAGCATGGCAGGAAACATGATGCAGTGAAATACGATGTTGTCTTTTCCAATGAAATGAAAAAGCCTCGTTTCATCCTCCTGCCAGTATTTTTTCCAGGCATCTTCATCACCTTGTTGCCTGGCCCATTCTTTTGTAGCGGAAATGTATCCGATAGGGGCATCAAACCACACGTAAAGCACTTTTCCTTTGGCGTCCTCTAAGGGAACAGGAACCCCCCAGCTGAGGTCTCGGGTCACTGCCCGATCTGCCAGTCCATCATTCAGCCAGCTTTTGCATTGGCCCATCACGTTGGGTTTCCAGTTCGTTTTGGTTTCCAGCCATTTCTCAATTTTGGGCTGAATGTCGCCAAGGGGAAGGTACCAGTGCTCTGTTTCTTTGAGTTCCGGTTTTTCACCTGAAAGGGCGCTCACCGGATTGATCAGTTCAGAAGGAGACAGCGAGGTGCCACAATTCTCGCATTGATCCCCATAAGCTTCCTCAAAGCCACACACCGGGCAGGTACCTTTTACGTACCTGTCGGGCAGAAACATATCCGAACCTGCATCATAAAGCTGTTTTTCTGTTTTTTTTCGGAAGAGACCCTTGTCATGAAGGTTTTTGAAGAATTCCTGTGAGGTTTTACGATGTTCATCCGAACTGGTACGTCCGTAATAGTCGAATGAAATACCGAGCTGCTCAAAGCCCAGCTTGTTCTGGAAGTGATAACGGTCCACAATATCCTGTGGAGTTACCCCTTCTTTTTCAGCCGCGATGGTGATTGGAACCCCATGTTCATCAGATCCGCAAATAAACAGTACATCGTTATCCTGCAGGCGCTTAAAACGCACAAATAAGTCGGGGGTTAAATAGGCGCCGGCTATATGCCCCAGATGTAGGGGGCCGTTGGCATAGGGGAGGGCAGCAGTAACAAGTATTCGGTCAGACATTCGCTAATTGGGTTCTTTGGGCGATGAAAATAACAAATGGCTTGGTGAATAATCACCTCTGCTTTTAATTTTTTCAGCTCCAGTTTTTTATGATGATATCATACAGAACAATACCCGCAGCTACCGATACATTCAGGGAGTGTTTATGACCAAACTGTGGGATTTCCACACACTGATCAACATAGGGCAATAGTTCTTCCTCAATACCGCTTACTTCATTACCCAGCAGAATGCATATGCTTTCGGTATCGGAAATATTCAATTCAGGAAGTGCTATGCTCTCATCGGTCTGTTCAAGAGCTACAAGGCTTACATTCTCTTTTTTGAGAGAAGCGATCACCTTGTTCCAGTCATCGTAGTAGGTCCATTTAACAAATTCCTCAGCACCAATCGCTGTTTTATTTACTTCTGGTCTGTCGGGAGTTGGTGAGTATCCCGACAAGATGACCTCATCCACACCAAAAGCATCTGAGGACCGAAAGAGTGCACCGATGTTATGCAGGCTTCGGATATTATGGGCCCATAGCATGATTTTCTGTTTGTGTGGCCGGCTGCGTCCCAGATTCAATTCAAGGATTTCGCGGGTGCTGAGCTTTCGGGGCATCATTTAAAAGATTGATATCCAACGCGAATGGTATTATTTTCATGATGTTAAGAAGGGCAGAACCAATCTGCACTTCTTTTTTTATTTATGGAAACTGCTAAAAAGATTTAATATGGCAAAAGCGAATTACCTGTCTCAGGAAGGTTACGACAAGCTAGAAGCGGAGCTGAGAGACCTTAAAACCAGAGGCAGAAGAGAGATTGCAGAAGAAATTGCGGAAGCAAGGGCAAAAGGCGATCTCAGTGAAAATGCCGAATATGATGCGGCAAAGGAAGCCCAGGGGCATCTGGAAACCCGTATTCAGGAGCTTGAAAACACTCTGGCTACGTCGAAAATCCTTGATCAAACCAACATTGATACGTCAAAGGTCTATCTGATGTCGACTATTACAATATTCAATGTGACGATGAAAAAAGAAATGAAGTACAAGCTTGTTGGTAAGGATGAAGCAGATTTTGCCGCCGGCAAAATTTCAGTGGATTCACCGATTGGTAATGCATTACTGGGCAAAGAAGTAGGGGATACGGTAGAAGTGAATGTACCAGCAGGAAAGCTTCAGCTTGAGATTCGCAATATTGAGGTCATTTAAGCCTGTCCCGTGAAAAGGCTCATTGATCTTTATCCCTACCGGCTTAGCTCCGAAAAATCTATTGAGTTTCTTGTGCTACTCCGTTCCAGCACAAAGATTTACAGCAATCAATGGAGAATGATTGGGGGAAAGGTTAAGGAGGGAGAAACCCGCTGGCAGGCTGCACTGCGGGAACTACAGGAAGAAACGGGTCTTGAACCTGAACAATTCTGGTCGGTTCCTTCCCTGAACCAGTTTTATGAGGTTGCCTCAGACCAGATCCACCATATACCGGCTTTTGCCGCTGAACTGCCCGCTGACGTCAGTCCGCAGCTGGATGATGAACACATCGATTTCAGATGGATCACCGCCGGGGAAATAGACGAGTATATCCATTGGCCGGAACAACAGCGCTTAATGAAACTCATTAGCCATATAATTGAATCCGATACGTTGTTAGCCCAGTGGCTCATCGAATTATCATAACAAGTGTTCTTCTGTTGCTTGGCAGTGGTTTATCTGCACAGGCTCAGCAGGACAATTCATTCGCTTTCAAAGCCTACCCGGATTTATGGTACAATACCGAAGACGGACTCAGATTCGGAGTGCGTTTTGGTGTATTTCGGCCGCTTGAATATGAGGATAATCACAAACTGGACCTTGCTCTTGCTTATGCAACCGGTGGCCCGGAATCTCCGCTCAGTTACCATGCCTCATATCGGTCCATAATATGGCCATTCTATGGTCTGGATGAACCCGCCTTTCTAACAGTCAATTCTTTTTCAAGAGTTGGCGTACAGCAACATGGCTTAGAATTCAGGAAACGGTTTTCTCAAAGCTTTAATGCTGAAAACTACACTGATATTGGATTCTCCCTTTTATATGAAGATCGCTTTGAAGCAGCGTACCTGCCTTATCCTGCCGTTTGGCAAAACAATGATAAGTGGCTGGCACAGATTCAGTACCAGCTAAATCGCAATAGTGAAGGGCAGAGCATCATCCTGCAGACATTCGCATTAAGAAATTTCAGCGAAAACAGCGGAGTTTTCAGTCGTTTCGATATTCAGGTAATTTTTGCTAAATCGCTGTCGGTTTTTGAACTTCGGAGCCGCATTTCAGGCTTTCTTACGGAAGGGGATGTTGCCCCGGAACATGGATTGCTGCCTGCATCCCGTTCCTTTCATGGCCGATTGAGCAGTCCCTTTTTTCGGGCAGAAGGCTTGATGCCGCAGACACTGCTGGATGACGGTCTCATTCATTTTTCAGGTGGGGTAAATTTGCGGGGCTATCAGGAGCACGAGGCAGTTTTGTTACAGAACAGCACAGTTAATCAATTTGTATTTGGCAGGTCAGCCGGGATTAATCTGGAACTTAACATCAACAATCCGGTACAAACCAAGATTAAAAAATCAAACATCACGGCTGCTGTGCTTGATTTCAGGACCTATTTATTTATGGATGCCGGGCATTTATCAGCACCTCTGAATAACGCATCTGAATCACTTACTGCCAGCCCGTTCATTGATTTTCCGGATCTGCTATGGGATGCGGGTGCCGGACTGGCGCTGGATTTGAATTTCCCGGATTTTCTAGGAAACAGACGTGGCTTTATTATACGCTATGATTTGCCGATTTGGCTATCTTACCCAATTGAAGGTGATGACTCATTTGCATTCCGGCAGGTGATCGGATTTGGAGGCATTCTTAGTTTTTAAATCAGGATATGATCAGGCACATCTACTATAGTTTCGTATTATTAAGCGCTGCACTGCTGTTGAATGGATGCTCAGTAACACGTTGGGAGGTTACACAGCTGGATCGTGTAGATACTTCGGATTTTAAACTGTTGAGCTCAGAGGAATTCATACAGCAGGCTTATCCGGTCACTCCCTCCCGGCCGGTTTTTAACCTGGCTCTCTATGCGAAAAACACCTATGAGTACAAAAAGAAGGTGGAAGTAGAGCGCTCACTGCAAAGATACAGGCCACGTCTGGGTTATGCACTCTTTGGTTTGATGGGGGCCTCAGCTGCATTTTATGCAGCCAATACTACCGAGTTTGAGAGCAGTTTGTCACAGACACAGTCGGTTGCCCTTAATTCAGCAGGTGCATTATTGGTTGGAATGAGTTTTCTGAATACAGAACCGGTAGGTGAACCCAAAAAAACAGGTGAAACCAGACTGATCAGGACTTCCGGTTCAGAAATCAGGGTGGATACCGTACGTGTGAACGGTAAATTTGAAGAAACCGTAGGAATCACGGTTTATTTCCGTGATAAAGTGGTCATTCCCAGAACCGACAGGGATTTTAGTAAAGGTCAGGTAGAAGTAAATCTGGCGGCAGAAATTCAGCCAGTTACCTACACCGGTGATCCGGACGACCAATTCAGGATAGAATTCATCAGGGATGGGCAGGTCCGAAATTACAATGTTCCGGTATCCGCCATATTCCGTGCTTTTGCTGAGGTGAAAGCAGACATAACCCCGCTCAGGAATGAAGCAGAAATAGACCGGGAAAATGTACTGATTGATCTTGCGCAGGGAAGTCAGCTGGAGCTGATAGAAGTATCACAGCTTTGGACCAAAGTGCGTTATGGTACCTATGAATCATACATTTCAACAGATGATATCAATATCATCTGGAGACCCTCAGATTTTGCTGATAGAATATCGGTTATTGAGGTTCCGGTTGTTCCTTTTGGCAATATCGACGTTGAATCCGATCTGCCCGTTCTATATCCGGCTACTCCCGACCGTGCAGCACTGATCATTGCCAATGAGAATTATCGGATTCCGGGCACAGAGCGGCCATATGTACTCCGGGATGGCAGGATGATGGAGGAGTATTTCAGGAATGCACTCGGGGTCAGGGATTACCGTTCAGTCAAGGTTTATGATTTTGAATCCAATCAGCAGGTACTCAGAACCTATGAACGCTTTGTGAGTAATATTTACGGAGAGAACTCCACAGTCTTTGTATATCTCGCTGGAAACGGAACTCTGATTGACGGAAAACCCTATCTACTTTCCATTGAGGGAATGGAGAGACCGACAGCCGCTGTGGATCTGGAAAGCCTCTTCCAGGCTCTGGGGAACCTGAGTGTTAAATCAGTATTCGTATTTTCTGACATCGATTTTTCAGGATCGCAGGATCTGAATTATAATCTGAACGATCTGGCTTCTACGTTGAATAGCGGTAGCAATGAATCGGTGGTTTTCTTTTCAGGACGCTTTGGTGAGTCTTCATTTCCTTTTATGTCCGCTTATTCTGATCAAAAAAGACATCACATTTTTCCCTATTACCTTGCCAGCGCCATGAAGGAGAAAAGAACTTCCGTAACTGCCATCACAGATTACCTGAACAGGAACGTATCCTATACAGCACGTCGACTATTTAATCGCCCTCAGGAAGTAATTGTGTACGGAAATAAAAGCCTGGATCTGGCTGAGTGATGGCCTGGCTCTACGTATTTCTGGCTGTTTGCTGTTCTCTGGCACTTGCTCATCTACTTAAGACAGGTGAACACCTTAAACTGAATCGGGTTCGCGTAATTACCGTCAATTACCTGTCAGCCACTTTGATTTCCATCGTTCAGTCGGTAATCATGGGCGGCGGTTTAGAATTTTCAGAACTCAATACCGAGATTTTAATCATTGCTGCTTATCTGGGCGTGATGTTTATCACGGTGTTCCTGATTTTGAGCCGGTCTATTCATCTGAATGGCGTTGGTATTTCAGTAACATCCATGCGTATTTCCCTGCTTCTTCCCGTAGTTTTTGGATTTTTGTTCTTTGGTGAAGGGGTGACCATCACAAAAATCACAGGCATTGTACTGGTTGTGATTGCTCTTTTACTCTTACTGAAACAGGAAGAGAAAGCCTTACATAACATAGATGGACGCAGTTTCTTACTGCTGATATTGTTTGCAGCAACCGGTGTGAATGATATCCTTCTCAAGTATTATGAAATTAATTACAGGGATATCGTTTCAGAAAGCTGGTTTACCTCAATATTATTTCTGACAGCCTTTTTAAGCGGTATCGTTTACCTCAGTGTAAAGAAAAACCTGGGTATCAAGCCCAGAGAATGGAAATACGGACTCGGTATTGGCGTGATTAACCTGTATTCCACCGTTTTTCTGCTATATGCTTTAAATGGATTGGATGCATCCACCGTTTTTCCTGCAATAAATATATCTGTGGTGATTGGAAGTACCCTCATTGGTATCTTTCGCTGGAAAGACAGGCTGGGTCGCGCCCGACAAATCGGACTTGTATTGGCCTGCTTATCTTTATTATTACTGATCTGATGAAAATTCTGAATCAACTTCGAAATAAAGCGGCTTCCCTGAATCGGACTATTGTTCTACCACGTGGCACGGATTTACGGGTTTTGAAGGCCGCTGCCTACCTGGGCGATCACGCAATGTGCGAACCCATACTGCTCGGTGATAATGTCAGGCTTCTTGAGCTATGCCGAAAAGAGGGGGTGAGGCTTGGGCAGGCTGTACGGATCATTAATCCGGAAAAGGATGATCGTACTGAAAGTTTTGCAGAGTATATCTACGAAAAAAGAAAACATCGGGGTTTAAGCAAACGAAAAGCCCGGGAGCTGGCTAAAGATCCATTGTATTTCGGTGCCTGCCTGGTGGCCACGGAAGAAGCTCACGGTTGTGTTGCCGGGTCGGTGGCAACCACTGCTGATGTGCTGAAAGCTGCTATTCAGGTTTTAGGTCTCAAAGAAGGTTCAAAAGTGGTATCCAGTACATTCCTGATGAGTTTTGAGGATGGAAGAACCTACACCTATGCCGATGCTGCGGTGGTTCCTTATCCTGATTATCTGCAGCTGGCCAGTATCTGCATTGATTCGGCCTTAACCCATCGAAAGCTTACGGAAACCGAACCCATCGTTGCCATGCTTTCTTTTTCCACAAAGGGCAGTGCTGAACATGGAAGTGTGGACCTGGTTCGGAATGCACTGAAAGAAGTTGAATCCCGAAATCCAGACTTTATTGTGGATGGGGAACTTCAGTTCGATGCAGCCTTTGTTGAAAGCGTTGCCAAGCGGAAAGCACCAAAATCTCCCGTAGCCGGACGTGCGAACGTTTTTATTTTTCCAAATCTGGACGCAGGTAACATTGCCTATAAGATGACTGAGCGTCTTGCTGGTGCCACAACCACCGGTCCAATCATTCAGGGGCTCAATAAACCTATGTTTGATCTTTCTCGCGGGTGCAACTGGGTCGACATCGTTGACACAGTATGTGTATGCGCTGTAATGAGTTAAATCAATAATCCCATACAAATATGTGATTATTGAAAATAGCGTTTCCCTAACCTCCTGATAGATTTTATGAATAGCATTAAACTTCGGCAATCCTTCTTAATTACTTATATTTAATCAATCTAAATAAGGGTTTATGGGCTGAACGGAGTGGTTAAGTCCGGTGTTCGATTGACATCAAATTAAAACAACAAAAAACAGGGTAGAATGAGCGAAGAGATTAAAGAGCTTGAATCCATGATTGGTGAAGGGTATAAGTATGGCTTTACCACCGATGTGGAATACGAAGATTTCCCTAAAGGTATTAATGAAGATATCATCAGAGAGCTGTCCGCCCGGAAAGAAGAACCGGAGTGGATGCTTGATTTTCGGCTGAAGGCCTACAGAGCCTGGACCGAAATGGAAGAACCGGACTGGTTTAATGCCACCTATACAAAGCCGGATTATGAAAACATGCAGTTTTATTCTGCACCAAAGAAAAGACCAAAACTGGACAGCCTGGATGAGGTTGATCCAAACATTCTCGAAACATATGAAAAGCTCGGCATTCCGCTGGATGAACAAAAAATGCTGGCTGGAGTGGCTGTTGACGCGGTATTCGATTCGGTATCGATCTTCACAACATTCAAAGAAAAGCTGGCTGAAGCCGGTGTTATTTTCTGCTCCATTTCAGAAGCCATTCGTGATTATCCTGAGCTGGTTAAGAAGTACATGGGTTCTGTAGTGCCGGTACGTGATAATTACTATGCGGCTTTAAATTCTGCAGTATTCTCAGATGGGTCCTTCACTTACGTACCCAAGGACACCATAAGCCCTATGGAACTATCTACCTATTTCCGGATCAACAATATGGAATCCGGGCAGTTTGAACGTACCCTTATCATTTGTGAAGAAAATTCCCACGTGAGTTATCTGGAAGGCTGTACCGCTCCTATGTACGATAAAAACCAGCTGCATGCGGCTGTAGTAGAGTTGGTTGCACTGGATAATGCTGAAATCAAATATTCAACCATTCAGAACTGGTATTCCGGCGATGAGCAGGGTAAAGGCGGTATTTACAATTTTGTAACCAAGAGGGGCATCTGCAAAGGAGATAATTCAAAGATTTCCTGGACCCAGCTGGAAACCGGATCTTCTGTTACGCTGAAATATCCTTCTGTAATTCTACAGGGTGATAATTCAGTAGGCGAATTCTACTCCGTAGCTGTAACAACCAAGAAGCAGCAGGCTGATACGGGAACCAAAATGATTCATCTCGGAAAAAACACAAAGAGTACGATCATCTCCAAAGGTATTTCAGCCGGCGAGTCCAATAACAGCTATCGCGGGGAGGTTCGCATTGCTAAAAAAGCCACCGGAGCCAGAAATTATTCGGTTTGTGATTCAATGCTGATCGGGGACACCTGCGGTGCACATACGTTTCCGTATATCTCATCAGAAAATCCGTCAGCTCGCATAGAGCATGAGGCGACTACTTCAAGAGTGGGCGAGGAGCAGATTTTCTATCTGATGCAGCGTGGAATCAGCGAACAGGATGCCATTTCCATGATCGTGAACGGATTTGTGAAAGAAGTCCTCAAAGAACTGCCGCTTGAATTTGCGGTAGAGGCAAATAAACTACTCGACGTTAAACTTGAAGGTAGCGTTGGTTAAGCTCCTACAAAACTTAAACCTAAAAACAGAGCACAGTGTTAGAAATTAAAAATGTACACGCCCACGTCGAAAGCGATGAAATTGAAATTCTAAAGGGAGTAAACCTGAAAGTTAATCAGGGTGAAATCCATGCCATCATGGGTCCTAACGGTAGCGGTAAGAGTACGCTGTCTAAAGTGATTGCCGGCCATCCTGAATACGAAGTATCCGAAGGGGAAATTCTTTTCAACGGTGAAAATATCCTGGAAATGGATGCTGATGAACGCGCCCACCTGGGCCTGTTTCTCGCTTTCCAGTATCCGGTTGAAGTACCTGGGATTACTAACAAAACCCTGCTTCGTGAGGCATATAACACCATAGCCAGAGCGAATGACCGCGATGAATTGGATCCCATCGAATTTGAAGACTACCTGATCAGTAAGCTGGATATCATCAACATGAGTGATCAATTTCTGGAAAGAAGTATCAACACCGGTTTTTCAGGCGGTGAAAAAAAGAAAAATGAAATCTTTCAGATGGCTGTGCTGAACCCAACACTTGCCCTGCTTGATGAAACAGATTCCGGCCTGGATATTGACGCGCTTCGAACCGTCTCTGATGGTATTAATCGTTTCGCAAGCGAGGATAAAGCAATTATACTGGTTACCCACTATCAACGACTACTGGAATACGTAAAACCGGATTTTGTTCACGTAATGAGAGACGGTAAGATCGTGAAATCCGGTGGCAAGGATCTGGCGCTTGAGTTGGAGGAAAAAGGCTATGAATGGCTTGAAAATGAAGCAATTCTGAATGGGGAGGCTCAGTAATGAGCACAGCAGTGATCAATAAAGAAACCATACAGGCATTCCTGGAAGCAAATCCCTCACCAGCTGGTGAACGTTTTGCGGAATTGCGAAAAAGAGGTTCGGAAGGACTACAGAATTTTGCTTTCCCTACCCGAAAAGATGAAGACTGGCGCTTCATTGACCTGAAGTCCATCACCAGAAATACGTTTTCTCCGGTAACGGATTCCGGTGTCGCCAATGTCAAAAATGCGGATCAGTTTCACCTGCCGGAATCTGAAAACACCCGCTTTGTTTTCGTCAACGGAAACTTTGACGCTGAACTCTCTTCCATTTCGGATTTGCCTGAAAATGTGATTGTAGGCAACCTCAGCGACTACGCAGACCACGAAGTTGTCAGAAAGTATCTGGGCAGCATTACTAATTACGAAGAGGATGTATTTGTAGCTCTCAACGACGCAAATATCGATGATGGTGCATTTATTTATGTACCCAAGGATACCGTCGTAGAGGCACCAATTCATATTCTGAATCTATTTACCGATTCTGCCAAAGCTTATTATGCCACGCCAAGACTCTTATTCGTAGGAGAGCAGTTTTCGAAGGCTACTATCATTGAAGAACACATCGGACTCTCAGACAATCTGTATCTGAATGTTCCGGTAACAGAATTTAAGCTGTTTGAAGGCGCCCATGTTCATCATGCACGTATTCAGCGCGACAGCAAATCTGCGAATCACGTTTCCCGGCCCATAGCAGAACTCGAACGCAACGCGGAATACCATTCCTACACCATTTGTCTGGGTGCCAAAATCTTCCGCAATGAACCACGTGTGATTCAGAATGCAGAAGAGGTGGATTTCACTGTTGATGGACTGGTACTGATTGACGGGGAGCAAATCGCGGATACCCACTCCATCATGGATCATCGCTTTGCACATGGAAATAGCCATCAGCTGCATAAAGTTGTGGTGAATGATTCTGCTCATTCCATCTTCAATGGCAAAATCTTTGTAGCTAAGGATGCTCAGAAGATCGATTCATTCCAGGAAAACAGAAATTTACTCCTTTCTGAGGATGGTAAAGTAAACACCAAACCACAACTTGAGATTTTTGCGGATGATGTGAAATGCTCACACGGTGCAACCATTGGCTACCTGGATGAGGAAGAAGTCTTTTATCTGCATTCACGCGGACTCACTGAGCAGAAGTCAAGGGAGTTACTCGTCTATGCCTTCGCACTTGAAAGTGTGGAAAGCATGGAGGTTGAATCCGTTGAAAAACTATTGCTCGAAGAAGTTATCAAATATACAAATAGAGAACCCGTAGAAGTGTAAAGCATATAAACTTAGGATAATCATATCAAAACTACTGAAGCAATACATATCGACTGGAAAAAGATAAGAACAGACTTTCCAGTACTCAGCAGAGAAGTTAACGGGAAGCCATTGGTATACCTGGACAATGGTGCTTCCAGTCAGATGCCGAAGGTTGTTGCAGATCGAATCCATCAATACCATTTAAATGAGCATTCAAATGTTCACCGGGGTATTCATACGCTTAGTCAGCAGGCTACTGATGCCTATGAGCAGACTCGTCGCAAAATTGCGCAAATGATCAATGCTTCAGATGAAAAGGAAATCATAATTACCACCGGCACAACGGATTCTATTAATCTGGTAGCCAGTTCATATGGCAACACATTTCTGAAAGAAGGTGATGAGATCCTGATCACAGCGATGGAGCATCATGCGAATATTGTGCCCTGGCAGATGGTTTGTGAACAGACTGGCGCTGTTCTGAAAGTGGTCCCCTTTTCGGAAGCCGGTGAGCTTAATATGGAAGCATTTCACCAAATGCTCAGCTCTAAAACCAAAATGGTGGCCGTGATTCACATCTCAAATGCGCTTGGCACCATTAACCCAGCTGAAGAGATCATTGAGGCTGCTCATGAGGTTGGAGCACCGGTTTTACTGGATGCTGCGCAATCTGTACCACATTCCAGAATCGATGTGCAGCAGCTTGATGTAGATTTTCTAACCTTCTCAGGCCATAAAATGTGTGGCCCTACTGGGATAGGTGTTTTGTACGGCAAAGCTGAGCTGCTGGAGAAAATGCCGCCTTATCGGGGAGGTGGGGATATGATCGATAGAGTTACATTCGAAAAGACGACTTACAACACCATTCCCTTCAAATTTGAAGCAGGGACGCCACCCATTGCTGCCGGTATCGGACTTGGCAAAGCTGTTGATTATCTCATGGATATCGGTATGGATCAGATTGCTGAACGTGAGAACAGCTTACTCAATTATGCGACTCGTAAACTGCAAAATATTGATGGCCTGAGAATTATTGGTAATGCCCCCCGTAAAGCCTCTGTTGTTTCATTTATGGTAGATGGAATTCACCCCACCGATCTGGGCACTATCATTGATCAGGAGGGTATTGCAGTGAGAACAGGTCACCATTGTACTCAGCCCGTTATGGATTTTTATGAGATTCCCGGTACTGCAAGAGCATCTCTTTCGTTTTATAATAATGAAGAGGATATTGACCGACTCGTTTCCGGAATCGAATATGCAAAAGAATTTTTCAGCTAAATATCATTTAAGACTATGCCAAAGATCAGAGAAATAGAACGTACACCCAACCCGGACGCCATGCGTTTTGTGCTGGATGAGCCGTTAACGAATGGGGTTACCCGTTCTTATGAAAGCATGATGGATGCTGAGAACGATGAGCTGGCATCAGCATTGTTTAACATCGAAAGTGTAATAAACGTCTATTATGTTGACAAGTTTGTAACGGTGACTCAAGACGGCAGTGCTGTATGGTCAGAGTTACTTCGAAAACTTGCACCACCCATTCGCGAAGCAAAACCGGTAACGGATGCTGAAGAAGACAGTGAAGTGCATATCTCCAAAGAAGCCATGGATTCTGATGATCCAAGACTTCAGGAAATTAATCGCATGCTGGACGAGCAGGTTCGACCTTATCTGCTTGCCGATGGCGGGGGATTGAAAGTACTTGGACTGGAAAATAACAGACTTAAAGTGCACTATCAGGGTGCATGCGGGACCTGCCCAACAGCTACTACCGGTACCCTTTATGCCATTGAAAGCATGGTTAAGCGGATTGATCCGGAAATTCAGGTGATTTCTGTATAAGGATTATGGAAATTTCTATCACAGATCGTGCCATTGATCGAATCGACGAGATTCGTTCCGAAAAAAATGTAGATAAATCTGCTTTTCTTCGGATTGGTGTGGTTAGCGGTGGCTGCTCGGGTCTGACCTACGAACTGGATTTTGATACAGAAGCACCAGTTGACAAAAATGACAAGACCTTCAAAGTTGGAGATCTGAACATTCTGGTTGACATGCGCAGTTTCCTCTACATAGCAGGAACCGAGCTTGATTATACGGATGGACTTCAGGGCAAGGGATTCCACTTTAACAATCCAAATGCCAGCCGTACCTGCTCCTGCGGTGAATCATTTTCCCTTTGATTAAGCTATGGCAGAGGAAATCATAAATCGCGTTAAGCAGAATAAAAAGCTACAGAATCTGGATCTCGAAAAGTACTATCCGGATGATCTGACTGAACTAGATATTAAGTCCTTCCTGCATATGGAGCTCATTCTCAAAGAAAAAGAATTCCGGGAATTGATATCTGAATTCAACTGGGAACAGTTCAGTGATCAAAAAGTAGCCGTTTTTTGCTCAACCGATGCAATTATTGCGCCCTGGGCATATATGTTAATTGCATCCAGACTTCAGGGTATTGCAAATGAAATTTACATCTCGACCCCTCAGGTGGCCGCCGAGCAGTACATGTTGAAACGCTTGAACACAGAGGATTGGTCGGTTTACAAAGACAAATTTGTCATGATTAAGGGCTGTTCCGATAAACCGGTTTCAGCATCCGTGTTTGCAGCGGTTACCAATCTTTTGCAACCCTTTGCCCGGAAAATTATGTATGGTGAGGCTTGTTCTAATGTACCCATCTGGAATCAAGCTAACTCCAATGTCTAAACATGCATTAGTAACCGGAACTTCTCGTGGTATTGGCAATGCCATTGCCGCACGACTTCTTCAGGAAGGATTTAAGGTTACGGGCACTTCCCGTAAAGACTTAAACCCATTTGAAGAACATGATTACATTCATATTCCAATTGAATTATCATCCCGGGAAGAAGTTGAGCATAAACTGAAACCTGTATTCGAATCAAATGATGCACCACAGGCTGTGATTAACAATGCCGCCATATTTGCGGAGGCTGATTTCCAGAGCGAGGATGATTTCTGGATGCATAATTATGAGCATCACCTGAGTGTGAATCTTATCACTCCATCCCTGATTAGCAAATGGGCCATTCAATCCTGGCTGAAAAGAGAACAGGAGGGAGCTTTAATCAACATTAGTTCAAGAGCGGGCAGCAGAGGCGATACACAGGAATATGCAGCCTACGCAGCAACAAAGGGTGCTCTGGTAGCTTTTACCAAAAGTATAGCGCGAAGCTTTGGCAAACAGGGCATAACCGCCTACAGCATCTCGCCTGGCTTTGTTCAAACAGATATGGCCATTGAATCCATGCAGGTTTATGGGGAAGATTATCTCACCAAAGATCTGGCCTTAAATCAGATTGCCCCACCAGAAGAAATTGCTGAATTGTGTTTACTTCTTGCCTCCGGCAAGCTTAAACATGCAACAGGGCAGAATTTCCACATCAACAGTGGTTCTTATCTGATATAAATCGCAGAATAAGCCCTATATTGGCACTCATGCTGCGGTTAACATCTTTTCTACTCTACTTTCTTCTGTTCGTCACCCTGAGTCAGTCTGCCGCTGCTCAGCAGACCTACGTTACACTAAAGTCTGACGTGTTGATTGGTTCGGGTTCGAATCCCTTATGGCTTAAGGCTAATCAGTTTGGTTTATTTGATAACAGAAGCAGTTCCATAAATCAGTTCATATCCGGATACGGACGGTCTGAATCTGAATTTGGAAGCCTGGAAATAAAAGCCTCAGGCATGCTCAGGACTGGCAACAGTACTACAGCAATCATCCATGAGCTCTATATTAAATCTGTACTCAAGTCTCTCAGCCTAACAATTGGTAAACAAGAGTTTACCGATGGGTATATTCAAAATCGTCTTGCCGTTGGTTCCATTACGTTCAGCAGCAATGCACCCACCATACCCATGGTAATGCTAAGTTTCGATGACTGGCAAACTCTACCTCTAACGGCAGATCTGTTTCAGTTCAAAGGATATTATGCTCACGGGTGGCTGGAAGAAGATCGCTTTGTCAAGAATACCTATCTGCATATGAAGGAATTGAGCCTGAAGCTGGGAAAACAAAACTGGCCGGTTCAGTTTCTGGGAACACTGAATCATAATGTTCAGTGGGCGGGCACACATCCCGTTTTCAGCGACTTGCCCGATTCATTTCGGGATTATTTTAATGTCGTAACCGCACAAAAAGGGGCGCCAACCTCTGATGATCCTGAACCGGTTAGTTTTCAGGGAAATACACTTGGTCGCTATGAATTCGGTATCGCTGTTCCCATGCAAAAGAGTGAATTACTTATTGCTAAACAGTTTTTTATTGAATCTGCGATGGGTGTTCGCTTCAGAAGCCCTGCTGATGGTCTATGGTCATTGCAATGGCGTAATACAGGTGAGAAGAGGAAACTTATCGATTACGCGGTATATCAACTAGTGAATACGCTCAAACAAGACTCCAAAAGAGGTGAAGGTGAAATCAGGGGAGCAGATCGCTATTACACGAATTTTATTTATCAGGATGGATGGACACATCAAAACAGATTAATGGGGTTGCCATTGGTCGGAGTACGAGGAATTCGAGATAATGGGGTCTTTATTTTCAATAACATTATCATAGCGCATCATCTGGGTACTGCCATAAATCTGGACAAGATATTCCAGTCCCAAAACGCAATGCAGCTCGGGTTCAGGCTCACCTACTCCAGAAATTATGGCTTGTCCTCGAACTGTCCGGGCGGTGAATTATGCGATCCGGATAATCAACCTAACCGAACTCCTCGCATTGATCAGTGGTACAGTTCTGCTGACTTGCGCATTCGTTACAATTCTGTAGCCTCCGCAATATTCAGAATAGGTATCGATAACGGAGCATTATCAAATTCGCTTGGGGCAATGGCCGGTGTTCAGTATAATCTTCAGTAGCTATGAGCATAAAAAATCGAAAAAAAGACCACGTTGAATTAACCGTCTCAGACCAGACCCAGTACGACAGGATTACAGGCCTTGATTCCTATCACTTTCTGCATAATGCTCTGCCAGAGGTGAATTACGATACTATTTCAACAGATGTCATCTTTCTGGATCGCAGTTTCTCCTTTCCCTTATTCATTTCATCCATGACCGGTGGGTATGCCGGTGCAAAAGCAGTAAATGCCAGTATTGCTGAATTTTGTCAGCAGAGAAATATTCCATTTGGAGTCGGATCACAAAGAGCCATGCTGGAAGATGAGGATGAAGTTGCCTCATTCAAAGTAGCAAGAACCAAAGCACCGGATGCCTTTATAGCTGCCAATATCGGAGGCGCTCAGCTGATAGGCGGTCTTGAAAGTGATAAACTGAATTTACTGATTGAAAGCATAGAAGCTGATGCCATTATCGTGCACCTGAATCCGTTGCAGGAACTCATGCAGCCGGAAGGGGATCGGGATTTCCGGGGTATCAGGGATGGAATCGGTTCTCTGGTAGAACAGACCAATCTACCGGTAATGGTAAAAGAGACCGGGGCCGGGATATCAGGGGATGTGGCCCGGCAGTTACTGGATCTTGGTGTCAAAGTCATCGATGTGGCTGGGGCCGGTGGCACCTCCTGGTCAAAAGTTGAAAATCAGCGTCAAACCAATGAAAACCCTCAAACTAGCTTTGATAACTGGGGTTTGGCTACGGCATTCTGTCTGGAAGATGTGGCCGCACTGAAGTGGGAAAAACACTTCGAAATCATTGCCTCCGGAGGCATTCGAAGTTCAGCGGATATTGTAAAATCAATGTGCCTGGGAGCCAGTATTGCAGCAATGGCTCAGCCTGTAATTAAAAATATTCATCATTCGGGCCTGGATGGCCTGAATCGCTGGATGGATAACCTTGAAAAAGATTTGAAAACCATTCTATGCCTGCTTGGGTGTGAAAATCTGCAGCAGTTATCGCCTTCACACCTTTTCAAATCTTAGATACAGATTGCTTATATTCTGCCCGTATTCAAAAAGGCCAAGTCTTGAGTAAAAACCTACAGCACGACCTCACAGCAGAAATCAACAGGGCACTGGAGCAGTTATCTCTTCCACAGGAACCCGCTTCATTGTATGAGCCCATCCGCTATACTCTTGAGTTGGGAGGTAAACGCATAAGACCTTATCTCACCCTTTTGGCATCCGGAATGTGTGGGGGTAGTATAGAAAAAGCTATGCCAGCAGCACTCGCAATAGAAGTGCTCCATAATTTCACCTTAATCCATGATGATATTATGGATCAGGCTGACATCCGCAGAGGTAAACCCTCCGTTCATGCCAAATGGGATGAAGCTACCGCTATCTTATCCGGGGATGCCATGTTCGGTAAGGCCTATGAGTTGTTAAATGCTTACGGAGAAGATGAACACATACCAAAAATTACCTTTCTGAATATTCTGAAATCTTTTCAGTATGCAGTGAGAACCGTTTGCGAAGGACAGGCGCTGGATATGGATTTTGTAGGCCTGGAACAGGTCTCAGTTGAGGATTACATTCGCATGATTGAAGGTAAAACGTCGGCACTGCTGAGTTCCGCCCTGGAAATGGGTGCACTGTCGGCCGGAGCCGGAGAAGAGGAGGTAAAACATCTTTTCAATGCCGGGCGTGAGATGGGGATTGCTTTCCAGATTCAGGATGATTTGCTGGATGTAACCGCTGATCCCGAAAAATTCGGTAAAAAACCCGGTGGAGATATTTATGAGGGCAAGAAAACATATCTGAGTATTCTGGCGTTACAGAAATCAGATAATGATCAGGCGGAAAAAATAAATGCAATACTTCGAAAAAGCACCGTCCGTGATGAAGAAGTTGAATGGCTCATCAATCTGTATGAAGAATTGAATATCCTTACGGAAACTCGAAATCTGATCGATTCTTATTACCTTTCGGCCTTTGGGCAATTGAATTACTTTGAAACATCTGCACATAAATCCGAGATAGAAAAACTGCTCACATTTCTAAAAGAACGCGATCACTGAATTTAATGAAACATCTTTCACTGCTTAGTTTAATTCTTATCCTGTTTGTTTCATCACAAGCCTGTAAAAACCCCAACCTGATTCGGCCAGGTGAACCCCTGGATTCGGCCTATCAAAAAGCCATGAATCTGTATGAAAGAGAACGCTATGGCGATGCTATTAACGCATTCGAAACCATAACTAGGGTCGGGAGAGGAACAGAATACGCTCAGGACGCTCAGTATTATCTCGCCGAGGCCTACTATAAAAACAATGAATTTCTGCTCGCTGCATCCGAATATGAGCGTTTTGTGGCTTTTTATCCTAATGACAACAGGAGGGAAGAAGTCGATTTCAAAATTGCACTCTGTTATAAGGAATTGAGTCCCCGCTTTAAACTGGATCAATCAGATACCATACGAGCGCTGGAGGCTTTCCAGCTCTTTAATAATCGGTACCCGGATTCTGAATTGGTTCTGGAATCAGCAAAGTATATCGATGAACTCCGCTCCAAGCTTGCAAAGAAATATTATATGGCGGCTGACTTCTACCTCAGAACCGATCGTTATGAAGCCGCGGCTATTTATTTTGGCCTCACCATTGACCAGTTTCCGGAATCTGATCTGGCAGAAGATGCCCTGATGAGACAGATTGAGACCTATGTGGTTTATGCTGAGAAGAGTATCAGTGATAAACAACTTGAAAGATATCAGAAAGCCATAGATGGGTATAACAAATTTCTGCAGCTTTTCCCAAGAAGTGACAACCGCGCAGAGGTTGAAAACCTGAGAGATCGAGCCGTGGCCGGTATAAGTGATATTGAAATTGTGGAAGAGGAATCCGATAACATCGCTGAGTCCTGAATATGAAGAAACGGATCGGATTACTGGGCGGTACCTTTGATCCGGTTCATAACGGACACTGCAAAATTGCCCGTTCTTTTGTTAGTTCAGGATACATTGACGAATTGTGGATCCTGCTAACCCCTTATCCGCCACATAAACAAGAAGTAAATTATGTGGATTATGATATTCGTCTTAAAATGCTTAAAGCTGCTTTCGGGCATGATGAAAAGATTCAAATTTCTACCCTCGAAAATGAATTGCCTAAACCTTCGTATACCATCAACACCATTCTGAAACTGAAAGAGGCCTATCCGGACACCTTGTTTTACTTTTGCCTTGGAGAAGACAGCCTTGAGCACTTTCATAAATGGAAATACTACGATCGGATACTGGATGAGGTTAAACTGCTGGCTGCACAGCGCCCGGGTTCAACGCATAAAAATGTGGATTCTCTGGTAAGTGAACGAAGCTTATTCATTGAACACGAACCACTTAGGATATCCTCTTCAGAGGTGCGTGATAAGATTTCTTCCGGGGAAAGCATAGAAGATTGCGTACCCGGTTCCGTTTTGGATATCATTGAGGAAGAAGGGGTGTACAAAAAGCAGAAGGTATGAAGAGAGCGGATTTCCTGAAATTATTGGGGTTTTCTCCTCTGACATTCAATTTGGCCTCATGGGATAGCTCGCAGGCAGAGAAGGTAAAACCTGCCGCTCTTCCGGATAATCCTCTTGTAGGATTGATAGCCCCCGCCAGCCCTATTTACCAAAGTGAAGATTTCAATAAAATGGTGAAAAGCCTGAAAGCACTTGGATTCAGGTTAAAAGCAGGTGAAAGTGTTCAGAAACAATTTGGTTATCTGGCGGGAATCGATTCAGCCCGGGCAGATGACCTGAATAGCATGTTCAGGGACCCTGAGATTGATGCCATTCTTTGTATCAGGGGAGGATACGGCTCAAACCGCATTCTGGGTCTCATTGATTATGACCTCATATCTGAAAATCCTAAAGTTTTTGCCGGTTTTTCAGATATCACTGCTATTCACATGGCCATACATAAACTTATCGGTTTAACAACCTTTCACTCACCTGTGGGTAAATCAGAGTGGAATGCGTTCAGCGAAAAGGAATTCAGATCAGTCATACAACAGGGTCAGAAACATACTTACCGTGTTCCCGATACGAAGCAGGTTCATTGTAAAACCATCAACAGCGGATCTGTGCGCGCTAAGCTTCTCGGCGGGAACCTGAGTGTGCTCTGCTCCCTGATTGGAAGTGATTATTTACCGGATTTCAATGCATCGATCCTGTTCATAGAAGAAGTAGGTGAGGACATCTACCGCATAGACCGTCTCTTTTCTCAGTTAAAGTTATCCGGGATACTGGATCAGATTAGCGGATTTATATTTGGAGAATGTCTGGCTTGTGAACAAAATGCAAACAGTCTTTCACTTGAGCAGGTATTGGATCATTACATAAAGCCTCTTGAAATCCCTGCCTTTTATGGGGCCATGATCAGCCATGATCTACTGAATACAACAGTGCCTATCGGAATCCAGGCTGAAATGAATTCTGATAATCACACCTTCCGATTGCTGGAAACAGCCGTACAATAGCACCTATCTAAGTTCTGGCTAAGGCCTTTTTTCGATGTGGTCAATTTCTTCCAGCGTGTGCATATCCACATATGCACCCATGAGATTCGCAGTGAGGCAGGAATGAACTGGATAGATGCGGATACGATCACCCACATTCGTATTCCTCAGATAGTTCTCCGTGCATTGAATAACCCCGTGCTCCTGTGAAACAGCAATTAACCGATTGTCTACCAGTGGTTTACCGTCTGAATCTGATACCAATCCGAAATACCGGTTTCCTTCCGAATCGAAGAGTGCGTCCTTGGAAAAGTGAACGGCGCCTCCATGAATGATGAGTTGATTGCGTGCAGGATGTTTCTCAACAACCGGACATTCCAACACCACAGCGATTTCTGAGTAATCAGCCGATCCGATATTCACCTGCATTAAATCATAGAACACAAAATTACCGGGACTGATCTGAGTAGCTGCACCAAAATCATTCAACAGCGAACAGGAGGGAGTGTCTCCGAAACAGACATCAAATGAGGGAAAGCTATCTTTAATGGATTTAAGCTCGCCTAACGCATTCATCGCCATTTGTTTAGCTTCATCCGCTGATTTAGCACGATACGTTTGTCCGGCATGGCAGTAAAAGCCAACAAGCTTTAGTTTATTCAGCGATCTGATGTGATCAATAAGCCTGCTAATTTGTTCCTTTTCTTCAAAACATATTCCGCTTCTGTTTTGCCCGCTGTTTAGCTCAATATAAACTCCACATGGTTTTTTCAATCTGTCATTAAAATAATTGGCACTGTCTCTGTCTGATATAAGCAGGTTTATGTTAACCTGATCCTCGAAAGCGTTTATGGATTCTATCTCATGTATTGGAGAGGGGAAGGCAATAGTGACGTCTTTCCATCCATCTTCTGCAAAATAATGAGCCATCCTGGCCGAGGATACGGTTATGCCTTTAACCCCATATTTACTGAATATCTGGCCGATTCTTTTAGACTGATGCGTCTTGAAATGAGGCCTGAATTCGACATTTGAAAGCCTTGCCTTTTCGGCCATTGTGCGAATGTTATTCTCGACAATTCGGGTATTTAATAAAAGTCGGGGTAAATGCAGGTTCGGATCTGAATTACTGCCTTTTAGCTTCATTGCTGCCGGATTATTTCTTAGTTTTTATTGTGAAAGAAAAGATAATAATCGGACGGTTAGAAAGAGTAGAATTTCCGGATCTGCATCTGAGCAATATCGACGCTAAAATAGACACCGGAGCTTATTCCAGTAGCCTGCATTGTCATCATATCGAAAAAATTGAGCATAAGGGTAAAGCCAGTGTTCGATTCAACCTGCTTGACCCTGAACATCCGGCTTACAATGAGATGGAGTTTATCCTGCCCATTCACGACGAGCGAAGGGTAAGATCATCAAACGGAATCATTCAGGATCGCATTTTTATATCTACATCCATGGTACTGAGCAATAAGACATTCAGGATAGAACTTTCCTTATCTGATCGCAGTGAGATGAAATATCCCGTTTTACTGGGCCGCAAATTTCTACGTCACCGTTTTATTGTAGATGTATCCAAAAAGCATATCCACGAAATTATAAAGCATACTGATTCATGAAAATCGCCATCCTCTCAAGAAACCCTAAACTTTATTCAACGCGAAGACTTATCGAAGCCATAGAGGATGCCGGGCACGAGTACCTTGTACTGGACCATCTAAAATGTGATATCACCATTGAGCAGGACAATCCCTCTATTCTTTATAGGGGAGAGCGTGTGACTGATGTGGATGCTGTTATACCGCGTATCGGAGCCTCCGTTACCTTTTATGGTGCTGCGGTAGTTAGGCAGTTCGAAATGATGAATGTGTTTACCTCCACCCAATCTCAGGCTCTGGTACGATCCAGAGATAAATTGAGAAGCCTTCAGATACTATCAAAAGCAGGTCTAGGATTGCCTAAAACGGTGTTTACTAACTATTCCAAAGAAGTAAAGAAAATTATTGATGATGTGGGAGGTGCCCCTCTGATCGTTAAACTACTGGAGGGCACGCAGGGTTACGGTGTGGTTCTGGCACCAACCAAAAAGGCTGCTGAATCCATTATCGATGCTTTTCACAGTATGAAGGCCAGGGTGATCGTTCAGGAATTCATCAAAGAAGCCAAAGGAGCTGATCTAAGAGCATTTGTTGTCAACAATCGTGTGGTTGGAGCTATGAAACGACAGGGAAAAGAAGGGGAGTTCAGGTCCAATCTTCACCAGGGTGGAAGTGGAGAACTCATTAAGCTGAGCAGACAGGAGAGAGAAACCGCAATAACCGCTGCCAAAGCCATGGGCCTGCCGGTAGCCGGTGTGGATATGCTGCAATCAGAACGGGGTCCGCTGGTATTGGAAGTGAATTCATCACCGGGCCTGGAGGGCATTGAAAATGCAACCGGTAAGAACATTGCAGGTTCGATTATCCGATATGTGGTGAAAAAGGTTGAAGAAAACCAGAGTAGACCCCAACGCCGCAGAAATATTAAAAGCAATGCCTGAGTTCATCACACTCAACCGGGAAAAAATCGGGCTCGGTGAAGAAAAGGAAATATTGCTGAATGTGGCGATGCTGCCGACGCATACACCTATTAATCTGCCAATTTTTGTGAGCCGGGCAAAAACAGACGGCCCGGTTTTGCTGCTTACAGGTGGATTGCATGGGGATGAAATTAACGGCATTGAAATTGTACGCCGCATGATTGAGCGGGGACTCTGTAAGCCGGATAAAGGAACAGTGATTGCCATGCCCATCGTAAATGTGTACGGCTTCATACAGAACGTGCGTGGTGTACCTGACGGAAAAGATATCAATCGTAGTTTTCCAGGAATTAGGGGTGGATCTCTGGCAAGATTACTGGCCTATGTATTGATGAATGAGGTGCTGCCTCACGTGGATTATGGTATTGATTTTCATTCGGGTGGTGCCAGCAGGGCCAATTATCCACAGATCAGATGTACGTTCAGCCAAAAAATTAATCTGAAGCTGGCCAGATCTTTTGGAGCACCGGTTACGCTGAATTCAAGTCTGATCAGTAAATCATTCAGAAAAGCAGCCGACAAAAAGGGCAAGGCGGTAATAGTATATGAGACAGGGGAGTCGATGAGGCTGGATGATGAGGGGATTGAGATAGGTATAGAAGGCAGTATCCGGTTAATGAAACACCTCAATATGATACGAAGTGAGGAAATGGTCCTGGTTGAAACTGAAATGTATCGTAAATCGGTATGGATCAGAGCCAAGAATGCAGGTATTTTTCAACCTAAGTTTGAACTTGGTGATCATATACAGAAAAGACAGGTTCTGGGTTACATAACAGATCCCTATGGCAAAAGTGTCTCTAAAGTAGTCGTAACCCGAAGCGGAAGAATTATCGGTTTAAATAACAATCCAATTATTCACAAAGGGGACGCTATTGCTCACCTTGCATATGACTTAAAGGAATAGACAAATGAACATTGACCTGCTGTTTCATATTTGCACAAAAGAAGAATGGAAAAACTACTCGTCATCCGGATATGTACAACCGGATAGTCTTGAAAATGAAGGATTTATACATCTATCCACGGGTACCCAAATTGAAGGCACGGCCAACGATTTGTATAATGGATGCGAAGATTGCATATTATTGGTTATTGATCCCTTAAGACTGCAAGTTCCGGTAAAACATGAGAGGGCAGAAAACGGGAATTCCTACCCACATGTTTACGGGAAAATCAGCCTGGATGCGATCATTGATAAACTTCCGCTGAATCTGGATCAAAAGGGGAGATTTGAGATCAAAGTAAAACACTTTGATTGATTAGGACGCAGGCAGTTACAGCAACTGCAGGGCAAATGTTACTTAACGTAAAATTAACCTTAACGCCGAAACATGTTAACGTCTGTTTCGGATAATTGGGGCATCTTAAGTCAAGTTGGATCAACCCCAAAAAAATCATACTACAATGCGCCAACCAGTTACACGAATGAAGAGAAAGAAAGACTTGCGGAAGTACTATATGATCACGCTGCAGACAGGTCTGGTTCTTTCGCTTACCATCTTTATCATAATTTTTAAAGTTAACTTCGAAACAGAAGAAGCTGAAATTGTTCAGGTTGTTGAACAGGAAGAATTATCTATAGAAGAGGTGGTTCAGACCAAACAAATTGAAACCCCACCGCCACCGCCTCGTCCGCCGGTACCGGTTGAAGTTCCAAACGATGAAATTATTGAAGACGAGTTCATAGATATTGATGCAGAATTAGATTTCGATGCAGCCATTGAACTTCCGGCTCCGCCTCCATCAGCTAAGGATGAAGAACCGGAAGAGGAAATTTTTGTGGTTGTAGAACAGCAGCCTGAGTTGGTCGGTGGAATTGCATCTGTACAGAGCAAAATTAAGTATCCTGAACTGGCCAGAAGAGCAGGGATAGAAGGCCGTGTAATCGTACAATTTGTTGTGGATGAATCCGGTAATGTGGTTGACCCACGTGTAGTACGCGGCATCGGTGGCGGGTGTGATGAAGAAGCCATCCGGGCGGTCAAAACGGCAAAATTCAAACCCGGACTTCAGCGGGGAAGACCTGTTAAAGTCCGCTATAGCTTACCTATCAGTTTTTCGCTTACCAGCGACTGATTTTTTTATTACATAGGATGCATGAACAGCCCCTGAACACAACCGGACAGGGGCTTTTTTATGCCTTATTGCTTCATTCTATCTTCATTTTTACTGCTTAGCATGAGGTAACAACTTCTAATCAGTTCAATCATGTGGATGTTGATATGAAAGCACCAATCACTCGTTTTAAAACCGATTTTGACCTAAGAAATACCTATTTCCTTCGCCTTGAAATTGGATTCATCTTAAGTCTTCTTGTTGCCATCTTTGCATTCAGGGTAAACATTACCTTGCCGGAAGAGACGGACGATCATTATGTACAACTCCAGGAAGAAGTTTATCTGGATGAAATTGTACGGACCAAACAAATTGAAACTGCACCGCCACCCCCAAGACCCATGGTTCCGGTTGAAGTTCCCAATGATGAAATACTCGTTGATGAGTTTATCGATCTGGATACCGAACTGGATTTTGATGCAGCAATAGAATTGCCTGCGGCACCACCCCCAGTAGCGTCTAAGGAAGAAGAGGAGGTGGAGGAAGAAATCTTTGTAGTGGTTGAACAAATGCCCGTACTTCAAGGTGGATTAGCCTCTATTCAAAAACAAATCGTTTATCCTAAAATGGCCATCCTTGCACAAATTCAGGGTAGAGTAATTGTGCAGTTTATCATTGACAAAGAAGGCAATGTAAAAGATCCAACCGTAGTCAGAGGCATTGGCGGTGGATGTGATGAAGAAGCACTGAGAGTTATAAAACAAGCTAAATTTAAACCAGGTATGCAGCGAGGTAAGCCGGTTTCGGTTAAGTACTCCATACCAGTAGTCTTTAACCTCACAGAAAGTTCAAAAAAACAAAACAGCTAGACAGACAGGGTGCTGCTCAGACCAGCACCTTGCTGATTGCTGATTTCAGCTCATCAAAATTTACTGGCTTAATGAGATAGTCATTATAGTTAGTGCTTTCAGCTCTGGTCCTGTTATAGGGATCAGAGTTGGAAGTAATATAGATCACCGGTGTTTTTAAGCCGTTCTCACGCAGTTTTAGCATTGCATCAATCCCATCCAGATCATCTTCGAGCATAATATCCATAAGAATCAGATCAGGCTTCAGGTTTTGTATTTTTTCAACGGCTTCATGTCCTTTGGTTGCCGTTTCGAGAACCACGTAGTCCATGCGTTCAACCATTTTTTGAAGCAGAAGTGAGATTACTTTGTCGTCTTCAACAATCAGTATTTTCATAAGTATCAATAACCCGTTCAATTTTAACTGAAAATATAGAGCGGATTATTATTTAACTATTAGTGATCTTTAAAGTTAGGCTTAGTTATGAATGAGGGTAACATCCTAAAAGTCTTGTTTCAGGGCAAGTGGATCATTATTTGTTTTAGAGGTTCAGAAGGTAAGGCAATACTTATAGAAAGTTCTAATTCATTAAAATTGATTTAGACACACCAATACATGTCTTATAATATATATTATGTAAAGTATTGAATAGCCACTCACATTAAGTGGCCTATCATTGATCATCCCAGGTTATCAAGGGTTTCCTTAATCGCTTTATAATCCGGTTGTTTTCCGGCATCATCAGAAACTGAGGCATACCTTACCCTCCCTTCTTTATCTATCACAAATGTGCTTCGTTTTGATACACCCTTATTGCCAAAGAATTCATCATAGAGTGAACCATAAGCTTTGGATACTTCTTTATTGAAATCACTCAGTAAATCAAAATTCAGGTTCTGGGCCTTTTTAAATTCATTCAGGGTAAAGAAACTATCTACACTTAGTCCAAGTACCTCAGCATCCAGAGAATCATAAATTTTCATATTGTCTCGCATAGTACACATTTCCTCTGTGCATACACTGCTGAATGCAAAAGGGAAAAAAAGCAGAACAACATTCTTCTTTCCTTCAAAAGATGATAACTGTACATCTTCGTTCGCCTGATTCTTTAACGTGAAATCAGGAGCGCTATCGCCGGTTTTAACCATGTCTATGTTTCCTCTTTAATTAAGGTTGATTGCTTTACAAATCCATAGGCACAAATCATCATTCCCATTGCCAGGCTGATTTCTGATATCCATCGATTTTCAAACTCTGTAAACAGAAACCAGCGAAAGGTATAGGCAGCCGTTAATGTTAAAGTGCCCAGTATCACATATATGTGACCTGACACCTTAACCTGCCGAATACTTAGTATTAAAAGTGCAACTACCAGGCCACCCCCCTGCAATATTATATTAATCAGCTCTCTGAGCACGGCCTTATCCCCAAGCAGCGGATAAAAAGGAAGTATTGCTAACGGAAGGAAAGTAAATGCAGACGGAAACCGCGCAAATTCCGGCTTTGAATCTCTTATTAACATAAAAAGTGCCACGAGTACGAAAGCAAGACTACCTACTGCGATGAAATCCCGGTAGTAATCAATTTGGGCATTGCGATCGGAATAAAAGTACAGAAACCTGGAAATGCCCAAAGCAACCAGGGCAAACCAAAACATAAAATACATGGTACTGCTCTTCCGGATAGCCAGATACAAATATGTAAGTGATGTAATAGCTGCAACTACCAGTACCAGTAAAGTCAGCCAGGTTTCTAGCAGCATAGTATAAAGGTTTAGTGCCCTTTTCGAATCTCTCTCTGATGTTCCAGGTCTTTCTGGTGACTCATCACAAGGTCGGCTATTTCTTTGAATACCTTTCGCTCTTCCATCACCATTTGCTCTACAAACCGGTATAATGTGATCTCTTGATTGATACCCTTTATCTCTCTCTCCCAATCAATTACCGGGATTTTCTCAACAACATTCAGCAGTGCGGCACGGTGTTTCGAAAGCTTGAAAAGAACCTTTTGAATATCTGTGGATAACTCGGGGTCAGGTTCAAAACTATCGGCTGGCTTACGATATTGATTCAGATTTATTGGGCGGGGCGATTTAAACGCCTCCTCAAGTATTTCGCGATAATAGTGATGCTGAGCATGATCAATGTACATTAATCGCTCAATCACAGATGAACCTGAGGGTGTTTGCTGATCGTAAGGGACGGAATCTATCACATACTTCAGGGCTTCTGCTTCATCCTGAAGGTATTTGAGGTCAGAAATAAGATTATCTACGGACTGCTGATTGATTTCAGTAGGCATAGCCTGTCAGGCCCAGGTTTTTGAAGCGCCGGAAGCGTCGTTTTTCTTTTGCTGTTCAACAAGATTAACCAGTGAGAGTCCGTGATTCCATTCACGATCACGATCCCTTACGGAGTGTATGTTATTTTCTTCCTGGAAATCCCAGAATTTTCCAAACTGATTGTTTCTGTAATTTCTCAGATACTCAAGACGCTCCTCGAGATCCTCTTTAGGAACCAGAAGTCGTTCTTTATCATAGATAGCCTCTCCCCTTGCTTCAAAAACGATATCATAGTCTTTACTCATAACAATGGCTTCTTCTGGGCAAACTTCTTCACAGTAGCCGCAATAAATACAACGCAACATATTAATTTCGAAGAAACTCGGGTAACGCTCTTTCTCATCCTCTGTTTCTGCCGCCTGCATACTGATAGCCAGCGGAGGACACGCGCGTGCACACAATCCACAGGCCACACAGCGCTCTTTGCCATTATCTTCTACCAGAACTGGCCGACCGCGGAAAATTGCTGGTGGCTCCCACTTTTCTTCGGGATAATTCATGGTAAACTTCGGTTTAAACATCTGTTTGAAGGTGTACCAAAGTCCTTTAAAAATTTCGGGCAGATAGATACGCTCCAGAAAAGATAAACTTCTCTCCTTTTCATAATTCTCACTGAGAGCGTTTAAAACCGGTTGTTCTAAATTTTGCGCCATGACACTGGTTTAGCGTTGGGAATTTTGGGTTGGAAAATACTCCTTTGAACACTATTCAACAAGGATAATCGCTTCAATATTGTTTCATTTTTGGCGAAATACCATGGTGATGGGCACACCTTCAAATACAAATTTTTCTCTGATCTTATTTTCAATGAATCTGCGGTAGTTTGGTGGCAGATCATGCGGACTGTTCATAAAAAACTTGAATACAGGAGGATTTGATTTAACCTGGGTTACATATTGAATCTTAAGCTGCCGCCCTCTTTTCATCGGCAGGGGCTTTTCTTTGAGCACTTCATCGAGGAAGTCATTCAATTCAGAGGTACTGATGTTTTTCTTTCGCTCTTCCAGCACTTTGTCTGCCGTTTCAATAACCTTATGGATACGCTGACCATTAACTGCTGAAATGCTGACAACAGGAATATAGGTCATCAATGGGATTTCATGATAAATGGCATCCACGTAATCCTTGAGAGTATGGGTTTCTTTGTCTTGAACCAGATCCCATTTATTCAAAACAATAATCAGGCCTTTGTTGAATTTCTCAGCTTCCCTAAGCACTCTCTTGTCCTGATCTTCAAATCCTCTGATTGCATCCAGAATTAAAACGGCCACATCACACTCGCGAATGGCTTTGTCGGTTCTGATGGTGCTGTAAAACTCGATATTCTCTTTTACCCGGCTACGACGCCTCAATCCTGCGGTATCTACCAGAATATATTTCCTTCCTTCATACTGCAGCAGACTGTTGATGGAATCCCTTGTGGTGCCCGCAATATCCGTCACGATACAGCGATCATCCTTTAGCAAAGCATTAACCAGACTGCTTTTACCCACGTTTGGGCGACCGATAAAGGCTATTCTGGGTATATCGGGATGGAGTTCAGGTTCAGCCTCGGGAAGTAATTCCACCACCCGATCCAGTAATTCACCTGTTCCGGACCCGCTGATACCCGAAACAGGATAAACTTCAGGAAATCCCAGTTCGTAAAATTCATTGGCATTCAGTCTGCGTTCTTCATTATCGGCCTTATTCGCTACAATAAGCACGGGTTTATCCTGCTGCCGAAGAATGGTTGCCACAGATCGATCCAGATCAATGACTCCAGATTCAACATCCACAACAAAAAGAATAAGATCCGATTCCTGAATGGCAATCTTTACCTGCTCCCGTATGCCGGTAACCATCACATCGGTATCATCAGGCAAGTAACCGCCGGTATCAATAACCGTGAAATCAACACCGCACCAGTCCGACTCTCCATAGTGGCGATCACGGGTAACTCCGTAGGCATCATGGACGATGGCTCGTCTCTCTCCGATCAGTCTGTTAAAGATGGTGGATTTGCCGACATTGGGTCTGCCGACAACAGAAACTACGGGTAGCATGGGTGTGCGTCTGTATCTGAATTTTTTGAGTCGTTAAAAATACATATAATGGCTGACAAATCAGGCTATAATGTTACAAACCTTTTATGACAACTTCGGATTCATGGGTGCTCTGGGAATATCAGGTCTCATGTTTATCCTTTTCATCTTCTGGATGGCCGGTCTTGCGGGTATTGCCTTTCCGGAAGATGGCGGAAGACTAAAACAAAACCGGGTTCAGATCATCGTAGCGGTACTGGTACCCATTTATCCTATCTTTTGGTTGTGGGCTGAAATGTACAGGCAACATCGTTTCCTGTCCAAAAATCAGGACATACCGGGCCCCGGTAATTGATCTGAACCGGATTCCAGTTGATTTTGCTCAGAAGTATCTTCCTCAAGTATCCAGCTTTCCAGCTGCTTCTCATCAAAATCCTGCAGAAAGCGTGATAGTTTTGTGAAGTAATCACCGTAACTACTCTGGGCAACAATGGGATAGCTAAAGTATACCTGTTCTTTTGCTCTGGTGGTGGCTACGTAAAGCAACCTCAATTCCTCGTCCAGTTGTTCTTCATCCTCTACTGAATAGGCTGAGGGAATGATGCCATCTAGGCACTGAATAATGAAAATGTGCTTCCATTCCAGTCCTTTTGCGGAATGTATGGTGCTCAACACAAGGGGAACTTCGTCTTTGCTGCGTTGCTCCACATCAACGATGGTTGCTTCGATCGGATTGAGGCTGAGGTCTTCGAGCAGTGACTCCAGATTCTGGTATTTTGAGGACACCCCGACAAAGGCTTCCAGGTCTTTAAGTCGCTTTGGATAATCGTCATATCGTTTCTCGCAGAATGATTTATAGTATTCCACGAGTTGCTCAATTACTTCAGGAACGGAGTAATCTCCTTT
This sequence comes from uncultured Balneolaceae bacterium, assembly GCA_964413935.1. GTDB lineage: Bacteria > Bacteroidota > Rhodothermia > Balneolales > Balneolaceae > CAYPTY01. Next base: position 107,022 of record CAYPTY010000008.1, read on the forward strand.
TGCAATGCGCTGAAGTAATTTAGACAGTGCATCCAGCTGTTTTTTGTAGCGGTCATTCACATGCTCGGAAGCGTTAAAAGCATAGGGTGTACCGGATAAGCGTATCCATTCGAATAGATCCTCAGCTGTTTTCGGCCCTATTCCATCCATCAGCAACAACACGCGGTTCCAGGCCAGGGTATCCATGGGATTAACCAGCACACGGATATGGGCAATTACATCTTTAATATGAGCAGCCTCGGTGAATTTCTGCCCGCCGTACTTCACAAAGGGGATATTCTTCCGGTTTAATTCAATTTCGAGATCGAAGGAATCCCTTCCGTTTCGAAATAAAACAGCCATTTCATTAAGTTCCAGGCCGCTTTCCCTGAGATTCAGCACCATCTGAGTTACAAAACGAGACTGATCATTTTCTGTGGATGCTTTAACCAGTGCCGGAATCTCTCCTGCTTCCTTTTCACTGTATAGTTCTTTATCAAATTTATGGAAGGCCTGCTTAAGTAACTGATTTGCAACTCCAAGGATACGCTGGGTACTCCGGTAATTTTCTTCCAGTTTAATGACCCGGGTATGTTCAAATTGTTCCGGAAACTGCAGAATATTGCGATGATCGGCACCCCGGAAGGAATAGATGCTCTGTGCGTCATCGCCTACTACCATCACATTGCCATGAACGGATGAAAACAGGCGGGTAAGCTCTGCCTGCAGTTTATTGGTATCCTGATATTCATCCACCATCACATGTTTGTGGCCGGAGGCAACCTTAAGCCTGATGTCTTCATTTGTTTCTAGCAGCTGCTTGGTTTTGATGAGCAGATCATCGAAGTCCATCACATGATTCCGGGCCTTGTAATCCTCATAGGCCAGTCCAAGTTCCTCAATCGCATTCGCTTCATCCACAAACTGCGGGTATTGCTCCTGCAGCACCACCCGAATGTCCAGATGTTTGTTCTTGACCGTGCTGATGATGGATCTCAGGGTTTGCTTGTTTGGAAACCGTTTCTTGTCTTTATCCAGCTTCATCTGCGATCGCACCAGCTGAATCACATCCATGGCATCGGAGGCGTCAATGATGGTGAAGGTATTGGGATAGCCAATGGCATCTGCATAACGGTGCAGCAGCTGACTGCAATAGAAATGAAAAGTCCCTCCTTTTACCTGCCGACATCGTTCATCCAGAATGTTAGTAGCCCTGTTCAGCATTTCCTGGGCCGCCCGTCGTGTAAAGGTCAGCAGCAGGATTTCGGATGGTTTCACTCCGGATTCCACCAGCCGGGCAAGGCGATGAATCAGGGTCCTTGTTTTACCGGTTCCTGCGCCTGCAACCACCAGTGCCGGGCCCTTTTCATGAAATACGGCCTCCAGCTGCTGTTTATTCAACAGGTCGGCGTATTGAATACTGTAATCTTCGGGGCGTAACCGGGGTTTTTCCTGTTTGAGGACGAACTTTTTCATGCCTGATTATACGTAATGTGGCTCATATGTAAAAGATATGTGTTTGATAACATGCCTATTCGTCGATAATCGACATCACAGGCCTAGAAAATCTTTCGTTCCAGAAAGTGAGTATGTCCTTTTACCCGATCGTGCAGGATGCCTTTGTGCACGGTTCCCGCTCCCATGGTATTGTTGATGGTATCCATCGCCAGCATCAGCTTGCGCCGGCGCAAATCCTCCTCGAAAAAAAGTTCATACTGATTGTCGATGGTCATTTCCCGGGTGTACACCCTCACTGCGCGGATCGAAAGTTTATTCTGCAGGGAGTGGCGGATTACGCTGTTCGCGGCAGGTAAAGCAGCTTCCAGCACATAGTCATCGAGGTTGGTATGTCCTTCCGTGGTTACTTTGAACCAGAATCCCGGATGCTTAAGTGCTTGTGGCACAATGCCTATGGTGAATGCTTTTGACTTCCTTTGGTATGCCCGCATCCGGTAACAGACCGAAATCACGCCTTTCGCCACCTCCGCGCGTATCTCCTGGGGATCCCAGGTCTGATCCGGAAAGGTATGCCCGTAACCTACTTCCCGGGGTACATGGTTGCGGTTATCCTGCACCAGCCCTTTATCCTGTCCGGTCACCGCCGTCCAGAGCATACGTCCCATGTACTCGCCAAAGGCTTTTTCAAAGGGTTTGGGTCCGCGGTTTACAGCGTCCTCAATGGTGTAGAGTCCGCGGCTGGTCAGGCGCGCATATCGCCTCCCTCCGATCCCGATCACTTCATTGATGGGTAAGGGCCAGATGCGCTCCGCGGCGTCCTCCTCGGTCAAAATAAGGGTCATTCCGTCCGGTTTCTGCATGTCGGAGGCCAGCTTTGCATACACTTTGCTGTAGGAAACCCCGATGGAGCATTTTAGGCGCACTTTCCTCCAGATGGCGCGCTTCAGTCGTTTGCAGTAATCTGCGATTTCTTCTTCGGTGCATTCCAGCATGTGCGTGATGTCGAGGAAGTATTCGTCCAGGGAATAGGGTTCCACATCGGGGGCGAACTGCTGTAGTACCGCATCCAGGTCACGGGAGATGAGTTTGTACTTCTGGTAGTTCACCTGAAAGAAGATAATCTCCGGGCAAAGCTGATCGGCTTCGAAGGCGCTCATGCCGGTTTTCACCCCGAAAGCCCGTGCTTCATAACTGGAGGTGGCTACAATGCCCCGCGTAGTGCCGTCCGGTTTGCGGTATCCGCCAATGGCTACCGGATAGCCAAAGAGATCGTGGTCGTACTGCTCCACCTGCGCATAAAAACAGTTCATATCCAGGTGTAGGTACAGCCGGGGCTTGAGGCTCATGTGCTGCTGCTCCCCCACCAGATGCGAGTACAAGGTGATACGGTGAATGTCCTGTTCGGGGTCGTATCGTCCGGGAGAAAAAGGATCCATAATCGAATTGCATATAGTTATATGTGTAATATATGTGTATATTCGATCAAAACTCAATATAAATCTCCGAAACGAAGGAAAACATGCAATACGATGCACTCGACGAACGGGTGAATGTGATTATACTGGATGCGTCGGTGCCTGTGGGCAAAACACAGCCGGGACGGTTTATCTTCCGCATCCAGCGCAAAAACGGCGATGTGATGCAGATCGCTGAAATCAAGAGAAAGGTAGTGAACCGCAAGGGCGACCAGTTCCAGACCCAGTATTCCATCCGCACGGCCGACAAGCGCTATTTTGTACTGATCCACTACCTGAATGTGCACAAGAATAATGTGAGCCAGGAATGGCGGCTGAAATATGAGCTGGCGGATTGATAGCCAGAAGCATTATCCCCGGAAAAACTTGCGCTTTAGGAAGCCTTTTGCCCTGATTCCAAAGCTGAGCAGCAGCAAAAGCAGACACCATCCGATTGTACCAGTCGTGATCAGATCAAAGACGATTGAATCCTGCGCGTCATTCACAAAATTGAGCCGGGTATTGCCCGAAAGCAGCATACCCAGCGGATACCAGGACAGGGCCAGGATAATGGAAATTGCATTCAGCCGATGCAGCCAGTGAACCGTCCAGCTGAGAATACGGCCCAGAAGTGCGCAAGACAGCAATCCGGCAACCACCAGCAGATTACCATTGGGTATGGTGGGGATTATTTCTTCATCAAGAAAGGAAGCACCTGTCAGAAATGAGGTCACGCAAAATAAAATGATAAAGCTGAGGATGTACGCCGCGCGATCAGAATCACTCATACAGCCTGAATCAGTTCAGGATTGTCGTTTCGCACATTCCCCACGGCCCGGCTCACCTCATGAAAAGCCAGGGCATCATCCGGATAGGGACGAATCAACTCCTGAACCTGAGAGGCATCTCTGAACTGCGGATCCAGCCAGTCCTCAAACTCGGTTGGATGCAGAATAGCGGGCATGCGATTGTGCAGATCTTTCATCATGGCATTAGGGGCAGTTGTGATGATGGAATAGGTTTTGATGGCTCGGTCTTCCCAGGGACTGATATTCGAATAAATTCCGGCCAGTCCAAGCATAGGATCCGAGGCAGAATGAATGTAATAAGGTGTCTTCTTCCCTTTTGGGCCCTTCCATTCATAGAAACCGCTGATAGGAATGATGCAGCGCTGGGTCGAAACGGCTTTATGCCACATGGGCTTTTCAGGAATTTTATCGTCTCTTGTGTTAATGATGGAAAAAGGCCGTTCACCGGATTTAGGCGGCCAGCCGATAAATCCCCAGTACATGGCCTCAAGTACAGCCTCTTCCTCTTCACTGCGGTAGGCAACCGGTAAATTCTGCGAGGGCGCAGCATTATAGGTAGGATGAAACTGCCCGTAGGCATCCGCTTTGGCATTCAGGAAAGCTTCAATTTTGTCCAGTCCCTGTTGTAAGGTGTATCTTCCGCACATACCTCAGTATATGAAATTGTACATATTTCGACAGATTGAATTAGCCTTTCCATTTAAGTAAGCAGTCGGATATATTTGGCACTCGAACACGGCCAAAGGGCTGCATCAATTATGATCAACGAACCCTCATTCATACCAAGCGACTGCGGATCCATCGAAGTAATCTGCGGTGGAATGTTCAGCGGAAAGACTGAAGAGCTGATACGACGCGCCAAACGGGCACACATCGCCGGACAAAGCGTGGTTGTGGTTAAACCTGCAATCGACAAACGCTACAGTGCAGATGAAGTGGTATCCCACAATGAAACCGCATTACCCTCCATTCTGGTCGATACAGCCGATCAGATTATACTGCTTACTGCAGATGCCCGGGTGGTTTGTATTGATGAAGCTCAGTTTTTTGACAAACGCGTGGTTGATGTAGCTAATCAGCTCGCTAATGAAGGTAAACGGGTTATTTGTGCCGGACTGGATATGGACTTTGAAGGCCGCCCATTTGGCCCTATGCCCTATTTGCTGGCCACTGCTGAGTATGTAACAAAGCTCCATGCCATTTGTGCGGAAAGTGGCACGATGGCTCATTACTCTCAGCGAATCATTGACAATCCCGATCAGGTGGTTATTGGTGAAAGTGATGCTTATGAACCCAGGGCAAGACATTGTTTCCGGCCACCGGTAGACCGTCGTCGTGGCCGTCGCATTCCGCCTTTCAAAAAACCTGTTGAAGCGGCGGAAGCTAACCTCAAGCAGGAAGAAACTTAATGGATATCATCAGGGGTATCGCCGGGATGCTGGTGCTGGTAGCGCTGGCTTTCGCACTCAGCAATAACAAACGAAAGGTTAACTGGAAGCTGGTGGGGATAGGATTACTCACTCAGTTTATACTGGCTGTGTTTATTCTGAAATCAGATGCACTGGGTGATTTCTTCCCGCCTCTGGCCTGGCCAAAACTGGCTTTTGAAGGGGTTGCCTCCTTTTTTGTAACGGTTCTAAACTTCACAACAGAAGGTGCTGCCTTCATTTTTGGTCCTTTAGGTAAAGGTCCGGGTTATGAAGACAGCCTTGGCGTGTTTTTCGCCTTTCAGGTACTTCCCACTATCATCTTCTTTGCATCACTCACATCCATCCTGTATCACTACGGCATCCTTCAATTTGTGGTAAAGTGGATATCCAAAGGCATTCAAAAGCTTTTGGGAACATCCGGAGCTGAGACCCTTTCTGTGGTATCCAATATTTTTGTAGGTCAGACCGAAGCCCCTCTGGTAGTGAAACCCTTTATCGATAAAATGACCCGCTCGGAACTACTCACAGTAATGATCGGGGGAATGGCAACCATAGCTGGCGGAGTGCTTGCTGCCTATGTAGCCATGCTGGGAGTTCCTTTTGCTGAAGCGAATGGGATGGAAATCATAGCTGCACAGCAGATTTTTGCGGAGAGATTACTGGGGGCAAGTATAATGGCCGCTCCTGCCGCACTCGTTATCTCCAAGATCCTGTATCCGGAAGTGGATACACCTGAAACCCTGGGCACATCTCAGATTGATGTGGAAAAGCCCGACGCCAATGGCATTGATGCCGCTGCTTCGGGTGCAGCCACCGGATTAAAGCTAGCCTTAAACGTAGGTGCTATGTTATTGGCTTTCATTGCATTGATTGCAATGTTCAATTGGATTCTCAGCAGCATTGGAGGGTTTGTTGGCCTGAATAACCTGATCGGTGAGGAGCTAACCATTGAATTCATTCTGGGTTGGCTTTTCGCTCCACTAGCCTGGATTATCGGTGTTCCATGGTCTGATGCCGTAAGTATGGGATCCATGCTGGGTACTAAAATTGTGTTAAATGAGTTTGTAGCCTATCTGCAGCTGGCAGAATTTGTGGGTGATGGCAGCATCACACCAAAAACTATAGCAATTGCTACGTTTGCTTTATGTGGATTTGCTAACTTCAGCTCCATTGCTATTCAGATCGGGGGAATAGGCGGAATTGCCCCCTCCCGTAAATCTGAACTGGCTAAATTCGGCCTGAAAGCAGTGCTCGGTGGCACACTCGCCAACCTCATGACAGCAACGCTGGCCGGAATGCTTTTTTAATTACACTTAACATCATCACTTTAACTATTCAATCTTTGAGAATGCAGAAAGCCATGAACATCAATAAGACCTTCATACTTATCCTGTTGAGCTTATTTTTGATTCATCCAAGCCTGGCACAGGATAAAACCATTGTCGGGAAAGTCGGGAAAGACAAGATCACCTATGGTGAGCTTAAAGAGCAGTTTAATTACGGTGTGAAGCGCGACAGCACTACACTTGAAGACCTGAAATCTTTCCTACCCACCTACCTCGATTATCGCGCCAAAGTAAAGGCAGCCCGTGAACTGGGTTATTTTGAGGATGAAACTGTACTCAATGAATATGGGCAGTATTCCACACAGGCGGCCTATGCCTTCTGGCTGGAGGAAGAAATCAAGCCAACCCGTTTTGATGAGTACTATGAAAGAGCCAACACAGAACTGCGTGCTGAACATGTGCTGATATCACTGGAACAGAACGCTTCTGCTCTGGATACCCTCAAAGCCTATAACGAACTACTCAAAGCCCTTGATGATTACAAAGCAGGCATGAGTTTTGCCGAGCTGAATGAAAAATATTCATCACGCCGCAATGGAAGAACGATGGGTGGCGAACTTCCCTGGTTCAGTGTGGGGGTTACCGTAAAGGATTTTGAAGATGTGGCCTTCTCTCTGGATGTGGATGAAGTTTCCATGCCTTTCCGTACCCGCTTCGGATATCATGTTCTTAAGGTGAATGAACGTCGGCCCCGGACCCCGGCCCGCCTGATATCCCACATTTTCCGCAGAGATCTCCCTTCTGATACCTCCAACATGCAGAAAAAGAAAATGGATGAGGCTTATCAGGCCTTGATTGAAGGCCGTAGCTGGAGTGAAGTAGTCAAAGAATATTCCGAAGATAACCTTTCGCTTTCTCAAGCAGGAAGCATTGGCTGGATTTCCTACGCCTCCAGATATAATATTTCATTCATCGACCAGATTATGAATCTGAGTACGGATATTGATATTACGGGCCCTATCCGCACCGTTTACGGTTATCATATTTTCAAGATGGATTCCATTCAGACCTACAATTCTGAGGGTGAAAAGCGGGAAAAACTATTCGCTGAGTTTGAGAAGACCCCCTACTTCGTAAAGAATAACCGTACTGTGATTTATTTTATCCGTGAGAATAGCAGAGAGCAAATCGATATAGACCTGCTCAAACGATTTAAAGAAGTGTATAAGCGAGCAGATTCAACCATCGTACCGGAAGTTATTGTGCCCGAAGAACTTCTGGATGAGACCTTCTACACCATTGATATACTGAATCAGGGGCAAGAGCTTGCATTTACCCTGCGGGATCTCCAGCAACACATTCTGGCAAACCGATCTAATTTTGCCGGGCGTGCTTATGCCGATGTCTGGGTAAATGCTTTTTATGCCGATGAGATTGAAAAAAGACTGGTTGACCTGAGTGTAGAGCGTTTTCCGGAATTCAGGGCTCAGTTGGACCGGTATAAAGAAGGACTTGCTGTATTTAAAATTACCGATGAAAATGTATGGAGTGCATCTACGGTAGACTCTACTAAACTGATGGAGATTTTTGAACAGAATATGGAAGACTATCAGCTCGAGGAAAGAGAGTACTACCACCTTATTTCAGTAAAAAAAGACAGCAGCCTCACCCCTGTTATGGATTTTATCAATGAGGGGAATCATCCGGATAGCATCAGAAGCTATATGAGCTATGTAGCGGTTACTTCAGACTCTACCAACACCTTCGACGGGGAACCTTTTGATCGACTTAAAAACATGGATCCCGGCTCATTCAGTGATGAATTCGAGTATAAACGAAGAAAGGCTGTATTTTATCTCAATGAACGCTTACCTGCCAGATCTATGACTTTTGAAGAAGCCTTTGGTCGCCTGCTGGCTACCTATCAGCCTGAGCGGGAAAAGGAATGGTTATCAAAGCTCAGAAAGAAATACAAGGTAAAGACGGATAGCAAAAAACTCGAAAAAGCCTTTAAACAGGAACAAAGCCTCTGATTTGAGAATATTTACGCTTCTTATCACTACACTGGCTCTGG
>CAYPTY010000009.1:0-20543 GCA_964413935.1 uncultured Balneolaceae bacterium
TTACTGTGGTGATCGCTGCCGTTAATGTCGTCTTGCCGTGGTCTACGTGACCAATTGTGCCCACGTTCACGTGTGGCTTGGTCCGTTGAAAGGTCTCTTTTGCCATAGTTATCTAGTTACGTTTAAAAAATTTCTGTTTATGCTTCGCTTGAAATGATCTCTTCAGCCAGATTATCCGGTACAGCTTCATATTTTTCGAATTCCATCGAATAAACCGCTCTACCCTGAGTAGCTGATCGCAGATCAGTTGAGTATCCGAACATAGATGAAAGCGGAACATTGGCTTTCACCACAGATCCTTCAGGACTGCTGTCCATGCTCTGGATGATTCCTCTTCGGCTGTTCAGGTCACCGATTACATCACCCATATATTCTTCAGGGGTGATAACCTCTACACGCATGATTGGCTCAAGCAGAACCGGCTTTGCTTTTCTGGCAGCCTCACGGAAGCCCATTTTAGCAGCCAGCTCGAAACTTAGCTGATCGGAATCCACATCGTGGTAAGAACCGTCAAAAAGGCGGAAACCGATATTCTGAGCCGCATAATTGGCCTGAATACCGTTACCTAGTGCTTCTTTGAATCCTTTTTCCACGGAAGGGATAAATTCTTTAGGGATATTACCACCCACAATCTCGTTGATGAATACAAATCCTTCATGCTTGGAAACACGATCAGGTTTTGCTTCTACTGCTTCGTTGAAGTACTCGATAGGAGCAATCTCGAATTGTATGTCAGCAAATTTACCTCTACCACCAGACTGCTTCTTGTAAAGCTCACGGTGTGTAACCGGCTTGGAGATGGTTTCTCGATAAGATACCTGTGGGGCACCCACATTTGCTTCAACCTTAAATTCACGACGCAGACGATCAACAATGATCTCAAGGTGAAGCTCACCCATACCGGCAATCGTGGTTTGTCCTGTTTCATCATCAGTACGGACCTGGAAGGTCGGATCTTCTTCAGCCAGCTTTTGCAGACCGGTACTCAGCTTCTCACTGTCCGCCTTGGTTTTTGGCTCAACAGCCAGTTTAATAACCGGCTCAGGGAAAGTGATTTGCTCAAGAATGATTGGGGAATCCAGATCGCAGAAAGTATCACCGGTGTGAACTTCCTTTACACCCACAACCGCAACAATATCGCCGGCCTGGGCTCTATCAAGGTCTTTCTTGTCGTTAGCATGCATCTCAAGCAGACGACCCACGCGCTCTTTCTTGCCGGTTGATGAGTTCAGGATATAAGATCCTTTCTCCAGAGTACCGGAATAAACGCGGGTGAAGGTAAGCTTACCTACATAAGGGTCAGTCATGATTTTGAAAGCCAGTGCGGAGAACGGAGCGTTTACACTTGGCTCTCTCATAAGTTCTTCCTCAGAATCAGGAACCATACCTTTTACCGCAGGAATATCCAGTGGTGATGGCATGTAAGCCAGCACTTTGTCAAGCAGAGCCTGGACCCCTTTGTTCCGTAGTGCAGTACCGCACATAACGGGTGTAATATCTTTGGCGATGGTTGCCTTTCGGATAGCCGCTTCGATCTCTTCAACAGCAATCTCTTCTTCCATCAGGTATTTTTCCATCAGCTCTTCATCGTAGTCGGCGATGGCTTCCAGCATCTTTACACGATACTCTTCCGCCAGTTCCTTCATGTCCTCAGGAATATCTACCACATCATACTTGGACCCGAGTGATTCCTCATCCCAGATGATACCTTCCATGCGAAGCAGATCAACTACCCCCTGGAATTTATCTTCAGCACCGATGGGCAGCTGTACAGGGATGGGATGTGCATTCAGCTTCTCGTCCAGCTGCTTGATTACATTCAGGAAGTCGGCACCGGTTTTGTCCATTTTGTTGACAAAAGCCATGCAAGGTACATTGTATTTGGTAGCCTGCCGCCAAACAGTTTCGGACTGTGGCTGAACGGCACCCACGGAGTCAAGCACGAATACAGCACCGTCAAGAACACGCAGAGAACGTTCTACCTCAACAGTAAAATCCACGTGACCAGGAGTATCAATGATATTGATGCGGTGGTCTTTCCAGATACAGTGTGTAGCGGCTGAGGTAATGGTAATCCCTCTTTCCTGCTCCTGCTCCATCCAGTCCATAGTGGCGGCACCATCATGCACTTCACCGAGACGGTGGCTTCGACCGGTATAAAACAGAATACGCTCGGTTACGGTTGTTTTACCGGCGTCGATGTGCGCCATAATCCCGATGTTTCGGGTGCGGCGCATCATATCTAAAATCTTGGGATCTACTGCTGTTTTAACTTCTGACATTTCTGTTGATGAGTAGGTGTTAGAATCTAAAGTGAGCGAAAGCTTTGTTTGCCTCAGCCATACGGTGAGTCTCGTCTTTTTTACGAACCGCGCCACCTTCATTATTAGAGGCATCAATCAGTTCGCGGGACAGTCTCAATGACATGGATTTGTCATTTCGGGATTTGGCTGAGCGAATCAACCAGCGCATTCCCAGTGCAGTACCCCGATCAGGTCTTACCTCAACAGGCACCTGATAGGTTGCACCACCTACTCTTCGGGATCTCACTTCAACCACCGGAGTGGAATTCTGAAGAGCGGCCTTAAATACTTCAATACCTGGCTCGCCGGTTTTTTCTTCTATAATACCGAAGGCCTGATAGAGGATGTTTCTGGCGGTGTTTTTCTTACCGCTTCTCATAAGGTTGTTAATGAAACGAGTGATCAGCTTATCCTCAAATAACGGATCCGGCTGTACATCTCTTTTTTCTGCTTTTCTTCTGCGCATATCGTTTCAGTTGTTTTAAATCCTAGCCTTTTGGTTTTTTGGTACCGTACAAGCTTCTGCTCTGAGTTCTTCCCTCAACGCCAGCCGTATCCAGGGTACCGCGAATGATGTGATAACGCACACCAGGCAAATCCTTTACCCTTCCGCCCCGAATCAGAACAATACTGTGTTCCTGCAGGTTGTGTCCTTCACCAGGGATATAAGCCGTAACCTCAATACCGTTAGTCAACCGCACACGGGCTACTTTACGAAGTGCGGAGTTCGGTTTCTTTGGAGTAGTGGTGTACACACGGGTACATACCCCTCTTTTCTGCGGACAATTCTGTAGAGCAGGTGCAGTTGTTTTACTGACCTTACTTTTTCTACCTTTGCGAATGAGTTGTTGTATAGTTGGCACTGTTCAAAAATTTGTTAACGATCATAAAATCGAGAGCCAGCTAATATAGGGAATTTTCGAATTGCATAGCAAAAGAATTGTCCATTCAAAAAAGCAATTAATCAAAATTTATTCCGTATGCCGCTTTTCAGCCCCAATTCGACGGTTGCTGTTTTTACTTTTTGCTTAATTGATACATATCTGTATATCAATTGAATCTTCTTTCTCTCCCGAATTTAAGCCAGAAACGCCTTCAGGCATTGCAGTCAGCGGGCATCCGATCAGCTGAGGACCTGCTCTACCTTTTCCCTTACCGTTATCTGGACCGCAGTAAAGTCGCTTCAGCCGGCAATCTGAGTGGTGAGGGTGAAGAGGTAACGATTGTCGGGAAAGTACTTTCCATTCAGGAAGCCGGCTTCGGTAAAAAGAAAAGGCTGGAAGTTCTGATCGGGGATGAATTCAATGAAGTGAAGGGCATCTGGTTCCGGGGCACCTCCTATTTCAAGCGCTTATTTAAGAAGGGGGAAACCGTAGCCTTCTTCGGGCCGGTCAAACGATATGGGCGGCGTTTATCCATTGTGCATCCGGAAGTGGATAAAATAACGACCGGTAAGGACATTGAGGATTTTTCCAGGGTGGTCCCCATCTATCCCAGCAATCAGGATTTCTCAAAGGCAAGGATTAGTTCCAAACTGATCCACGGCTGGATTCAGCACATTCTTGAAAAAGCCGAACTAAATGAATTCCTGCCAGCTGACCTGCTCAGTGAAATGAGCTTTCCTGAACTCCGGGAGGCGCTGGACTCCATCCACAATCCCAACAGTAAAACGGATTACCGGCAGGCGATTGAGCGTTTTAAGTTCGAAGAATTTTTTCTGTTTGAGCTGGGACTGGAGAAACTGCATAACCGAATACACAGCCGTAAAAGCGGATTTATTTTCGATGTGGATGGAGAACACACACGGCGTTTTATTCAGGAAATCCTCCCTTTCCGGCTTACTGAAGGGCAGGAGAAGGCCCTTCAAGATATACGCCTGGATCTGAAAAGCGGATCCCAAATGAACCGTTTACTGCAGGGGGATGTGGGTGCGGGAAAGACCGTGGTTGCTGTGGCCGCAATGCTGATGGCCATAGATTCCGGTTTTCAATCGGCTTTCATTGCCCCTACGGAGATTCTGGCGGAACAGCATTTCCGCACCCTCAGCAAATACCTTCAGCCGCTGGGTATCAATGTGCGCCTGCTGGTGGGCGGACAAAAAAGCCGCCTCAGAACCGATATCCTAACCGACATCGAAGGCGGATCCTGCCAGGTGGTGGTGGGTACTCATGCCGTGATTCAGGAAGGGGTTCGATTCCACAAACTGGGCATGGCTATCATTGATGAGCAGCATCGCTTCGGAGTGAAGCAGCGTGCAGCCCTGCTTGACAAAGGGGATCATCCCCATATGCTGGTGATGAGTGCTACGCCGATCCCACGCTCCCTGGCCATGACGGCCTATGGTGATCTGGATGTTTCAGTGATCAAAGGCTTGCCCGCGGGGAGAAAACAGATTAAAACAGCCGTGCGTGGTGAAAGCAAACGCAGGGATGTGCTTAGCTTTGTGAAGGATGAGGTAAACCGTGGCGGACAGATATATGTAGTGTACCCGCTGGTAGAAGAATCTGAAGCTCTGGATTTAAAGGACGCCACTGCCGGCTTTGAAAAGCTGAAAGCTACCTTTCCTGAGTTCCGGGTAGCGCTGGTGCATGGTAAGATGAAGTCGGAGGAAAAAGACGCCATTATGCAGGCCTTCACTGCTGGTGATGTAGATGTCTTGGTTTCAACCACGGTGATTGAAGTAGGTGTAGATGTACCCAATGCCTCCGTGATGATCATAGAACACGCTGAGCGATTCGGGCTCTCTCAACTGCATCAGCTCCGGGGCCGAATCGGGCGGGGTGAAAGACAAAGTTACTGCATCCTGATGCGGGGAAGTCAGGTCAGCGAACATGGCCGCATTCGGCTAAAGACCATGGCAGAAACCACCGACGGTTTTAAGATTGCGGAAACGGATTTGAAACTCCGTGGTCCGGGTGATTTTCTTGGCACCAAGCAAAGTGGCTTACCCGATTTCAGATTCGCGGATATTGTTGAAGATCAGTTATTGCTGATTCAGGCTAAAGAATGGGCCAGGAAGTTAATCAAAGCCGATCCTGAACTACAACAACATCCGAAACTGAAAAGGAAATTCGCTCCCTATTTTGAATCAAAAGCCAGGTTTTACGGGTTAGGGTAGGGTTTTGGGATGTGAGATGTGAGATGTGAGAGATGGGATGTAGGATGTGAGACGTCACTGATCTAAAGTCCAATGTCCAATGTCCAATGTCCAATGTCCAATGTCCAACCTAAACCTTCGCCTTCTTCTCTTCCCGCTTTCTTTCGTTATGATCCAGATGGCGTTTGCGGATTCGAAGGCTTTTCGGGGTTACTTCCAGCAGTTCATCTTTGTCGATGAATTCAATGCACTGCTCGAGGCTCAGTTTCTTTGCCTGTGAAATTTTGACGGAGTCTGCCGTCTGAGTGGCGCGGTGGTTGGTCAGGTTTTTCTTTTTGGCCACATTCACAATCAGATCATCGCTGCGGTTATTGACACCTACTACCATCCCCTCATACACCGGATCGCCGGGTTCCACAAAAAACTGTCCCCGATCCTGAATGCCTTCCAGTGCGTAGCCGGTCACATCCCCTTTTTCAAGGGCAATGAGCGCACCCCGGTTTCTTCCGGCAATTTCCCCGAAGAAGGGTTCGTATGCATCGAACTGCTGATGCATGATACCGGTACCACGCGTTTCAGTGAGCATTTCGCCCCGGAAACCGATGAGTCCGCGGGATGGCACCCGGAAGGTAATTCGGTTATTTTCACCTTCCTGCCCCATCGAAACCATAATACCTTTGCGCTGCTGCAGATTGTCGATTACCCGGTTAGAGTAATCCATGTGAACATCCACTACCACTTCTTCCACCGGCTCCAGTGTCTGTCCGTCTTCCTCTTTAAAAAGTACTTCGGGCCGCGAAACAGAAAACTCATATCCTTCCCTGCGCATGGTCTCAATTAGGATAGCAAGTTGCAATTCACCCCGGCCGGATACTTTGTAGATATCCGGACTTTCAGTGGGCTCCACCCGCATAGCCACGTTGGTACGCGTTTCCCTGAACAGGCGATCCTTAAGCTGGTTGGAAGTCACATAATCACCTTCAAGCCCTGCAAAGGGTGAATTATTCACCCTGAAAAACATGGCCATGGTGGGCTGATCAATATCTGTGTAGGATAGCGGGGTCAGATCCTTAATCGAAGTAAGTGTTTCACCGATGTGTACATCTTCATAACCGGCCAGGGCAATGATGTCGCCGGCGGCGGCTTCCTCAACCGGTTCACGCTTAAGGCCGTGAAAAGTAAACAGTTTGGTGGCACGTCCTTTTTCTTTTACATCTCCCGCGGCATCCATCAGGGCGATTTCCTGATTCACCTTGATGGTGCCCTGCTCAATACGGCCAATGGCAATTCGACCCACATAATCATTCCAGTCTACCGAACTAACCTGCATCTTGAAAGGCACCACGGTATTGCGTTCAGGTGGGGGGACGTGATCCACGATAATGTCCATCAGCGGACTCAAATCGGGTTCCGGCTTCTCCAGGTCAAATGTAGCCGTACCCTGTTTCGCGATGGCATAGAGAACCGGAAAATCTAGCTGCTCATCATGGGCATCCAGCGTCACAAAAAGATCAAAAATTTCATTCAGTACGGCATCAGGACGGGCATCCGCGCGGTCAATTTTGTTAATCACCACAATTGGGCGATATCCAAGAGCCAGTGATTTTCGGAGTACAAATTTGGTTTGTGGCAGGGGGCCTTCGGCTGCATCAACCAGTAAAATTACCCCATTCACCATTTTCAGGATGCGCTCCACTTCTCCGCCAAAATCGGCGTGGCCAGGGGTATCCACAATGTTGATTTTTGTATCCCCCCACATGACCGCCGTATTTTTGGCTGAAATGGTAATGCCTCTTTCTTTTTCGAGGTCACCGGAATCCATAACCCGGTCCTCCACCTGCTGGTTTTCACGGAAGGTTCCGGATTGTTTCAGGATCTGGTCTACCAGGGTGGTTTTTCCGTGGTCTACGTGGGCAATAATGGCAACATTGCGGATATCGGGGAACATGTAAATGATTAAGCTTGATGATTGACCCGACAAAGGTACGCTCTTTTTAAACAATCCTTACCAAAAAACTCTCCGAAATTGCGCATTATTCAGAGCCCCAGTTAATTACAGAGGCTTTTATTGATGATTTAATTCGGTTATCGTTGTTTAAATGGTTACATTTTGAACGGTTTGAAAAAAATTTATACTTGTTCCGCCCGCTGTTGTACTGTATGGTATTTCAGCCTGCAGATCTAAGTTTTAATTGTTTTTCGCTTTACCAGCCTCTGCAGGCTTACTTTTTTAACACATAAAAAACACATGAATAATACAGTACAAGGAACCGTTAAGTGGTTCAATGAATCAAAAGGTTATGGATTTATACAGCAGGAGTCCGGTCCGGACGTTTTCGCTCACTACAGCGAAATCATTGGCGAAGGCTTCAAAACGCTGAAAGAAGGTCAAAGGGTCGAATTTGAACTCTCTCAGGGTGAAAAAGGACCTCAAGCCGAAAAGATCATGGCAATCTGAGTCCTGATCTGACATTTTTAACATTAAGGCTCTCCCAAAAGGAGGGCCTTTTTTATTTTTGGTCACTAATGAATATTATCACACTCCTTTAAAAACAAGAGTTAGCATAATAACAATGAAATTCAGCTTCATAATTAGCCTGCTGGTATTGCTGGCCATGACCGCCTGTTCCAGTACAAAAAATTCATCTGAAAAGAATACTTCAGGAGTTCCTGACAGCGAATCATCAGAAATAGCAACGGTTAATCAAAACTCTCAGAACAGTGATGAAAAAGAAAAACTTGAAGCATTGTACTGGCAGCGCATCCAGGAATCCAAAATGAATTTCACCGAAGCGGATGTAAAATTTATGTCCGGAATGATCGGCCACCATGCCCAAGCGTTGATCATGTCACAACTTGCTCCCGAAAACGGTGCCAGCCCGGAAGTTCAGACCCTAGCTGCTCGGATTATTAATGCGCAGGAAGATGAAATTAAAATTATGCAGGACTGGCTCAGAGACCGTAATCAGCCTGTTCCTGAAGTACATATTGACGGCCTGAATCTGATGATTCACGGGGCTGGCCATGCAGGTCATATGGATATGGAAAGTGGCATGATGGATCACTCCTCCATGGTGGGAATGCTGAGCCCCGAACAGCTGATCGAATTGAGCGAAGCCCAGGGTGAAGAATTTGACCGACTATTTCTGAAATATATGATTCAGCATCATTCCGGTGCCATTGTTATGGTAGATGAACTCATCGCCACTGACGGAGCTGCCCAGGATGAAGCTGCCTTTAAAATCGCTTCTGAAATTAATGTGGATCAGACCACTGAGATTGAGCGCATGCGCATCCTCCTGCTTAAGCTCACCGGTGATATTTCCGACATGTAATTTGAATCAACACACAAACCAATCAACATTTCAATGAAATCAACACTATTCAACAGGATGGGAAAGTCTCCTTTCCTGATCATTGCTACTGCTCTGTTTTTCGTGCTTTCATGCTCCAACAGCAAGCAGATCACAGATGTGGAATTTACCGCACCTGAAGTGGCTCCACTTAACGAAGCCGTTATTCCAAACCCCGATCCACGGGCAGACCTGAATGCCGGTCTCTTTGACGCCGAGGAAGTCCTCTGGAATTTAGAAACAATGGCTCAGCTTCAGCCACCTGCCGATTTTGTGGGTAAAACCAATTCAGATCTGGCATTCAAAGGTAACTACATCATTCAGGGTAATTATAATGGAGTCATAATCTGGGATGCTACCGATCCCGTAAACCCGGTTATCGTTAAAGAATATGTTTGCCCTGCTTCACAAAGTGATGTATCCGTTTATGGAGACTTGCTGTTTGTTTCAGGTGAAGGCCTTGGAGGCCGACTGGATTGTGGCACCGAAGGGGTAAATGAAGCAGTTAGCGAAGATCGCCTGCGCGGTATTCGTATTTTCGATATTTCAGACATTGAAAATCCGGTTTATGTATCCAATGTACAGACCTGCCGAGGTTCACATACCCACTCTGTGCTGAAAGATCCTCAGGATGACGAAAATATATATGTATATGTTTCCGGTTCTGCACCGGTTCGTCCGGAAGAAGAGCTGCCCGGCTGTACCTCTGTTGATCCCGATGAAGATCCGAATTCTGCCTTATTCAGAATCGAAGTCATTAAAGTACCGCTTGATGCACCTGAGGAAGCCGCCATTGCAAGTTCGCCCAGAATTTTCGAAAACCTTACCAAAGCCCCTATTCATGGTTTAACCGATGCTGAAATAGCACGACTTCAGGAACTGCGCGATCAGGGCAGATTTCCTTTTGTGGTTGAAACGGCCGTTGGCCCATTCGTGCAGGTAGCGAGCAAGCGTCTGGTTGATCCACAGCTGGCGCGCATTGCCCAGGAAAATGGGCGCGAACAGCCTACTGCTGAAGACAGCACCTACCTTCGTGAAAATATTCAGGCGATTGTGGATGAACTGAGAGGAGTAAATAAGCAGGAAGGCGTAAGTCAGCCCGGCCCCGACCAGTGCCATGATATTACCCTCTACCCTGAAATTGGGCTTGCGGGCGGTGCCTGTGAAGGTTACGGCCTTTTACTTGATATCACCGATCCGGTTAACCCGGTTCGAATTGATGCCGTGGCGGATTCCAATTTCTCCTACTGGCACTCAGCTACCTTTACCAATGATGGTGATGCTGTTCTATTCACAGACGAATGGGGCGGCGGCGGTGCACCAAAGTGCCAGGAAACAGATCCTTATGAGTGGGGCGCCAATGCCATATTTACCATCAATGATGGTGAAATGGAATTCCAGAGTTACTACAAAATTCCCGGTGTGCAATCCGGACAGGAAAACTGTGTGGCTCACAACGGATCTATGATTCCAGTTCCGGGACGTGATATCATGGTTCAATCATGGTATCAGGGTGGTATCTCAGTCTTTGACTGGTCTGATCCCAAGAATCCCGTAGAGATTGCCTTCCAGGATCGCGGTCCGGTAAGTGCCGAGCGCTTCCAGATGGGCGGCAGCTGGTCGGTTTACTGGTATAACGGAATGATTGTAAGCTCAGAGATTGCCCGCGGACTGGACATCTTCAAGCTCAGTCCAAGTCCATGGATGACACAAAACGAGATCGATGCATCCAATACCGTTAAACTTGACTACCTGAATGCTCAGGGACAGCCAAAATACACCTGGCCGGATACCTATGCCCTTGCCAAAGCCTACACGGATCAGCTGCATCGTGATCAGGCCCTGTCGGTGGACTCCATCACTATGATCCGTCAGCATATTGCCAATGCAGAAACCTATGGAGGCAAAACCTCATCAGAGATTTTGAATCAGCTTTCGGATGAACTCACAGATATGGCAGCAGATTCCGGAGATCCGGATAAAGTGAGCAAACTCATTGATACCGTACGAAATCTGGCTTCAAGCTGAAAAGCTTAACTTAGCAGTCTTTCAAAGGCGCCTCAACCGGGCGCCTTTTTTTTGTTCAAGAACTTTTTTTTGAGGCCAGGTTCAGCGAAATTACATGTCTATGGACGTTTTAAACATACTTATCAAGATCCGGAAGATTGTGCGCTCACTGAACCTTGAATCCAAAGGAATTCAGAAAGACTTTGGCCTCAGCATAACCCAGCTGCTCTTTCTGGGCCACCTGATGGGCAAGAAGGATTACCGGGCCACTCATAAAGAGATGATGGAGCTGCTGAGTTTGAACTCAAGCACCATCACCGGCATTTTGCAGCGCCTTCAGAAAAGAGGTTACGTTGCCCGTATTGAAAATGACAAAGACCGCAGGGTAAAAGATATAGTACTTACTGCTTCCGGAATCAAACTGATGGAAAACACTCCAAATGTTCTGCACGAACGTTTATCCAAAAAACTAAAGCATCTCTCAACAGAGGATAAAATCCAAATTGATAAATCACTGGATATCATCATTTCAGCGATGGAAATCAATGATATGGACGCCTCACCTCTGCTCACCTCCGACGACCCCATAGATTAATCTTAAGTTTACAGAGCCTTAACGACACCTTAATAATTGAATAGTTTCTGTAGAACATAATCTTTATCTTTGGGTGTCATCAAAATCAACACCAACTACAGAGATGCTATACTCAGAGAAAGACTTTTCAACTATAGAGAGCGCTGAACAATTCAGTGACCTGCCGGAGAGTATCCGCGGGCTTAATACCCTTGAAGATCTGGAGGAACTCGAAATACCGGATCACATCAAAGAGTTTATTCTACCAGAACAGATCAAACACCGGCATTTTGATAAAAGCGAGTTCTGGAAAAAGATACCGGCCTTCAAGGATGTAAGTGAGGAAGAATTCCTGGATGTGAAATTCCAGAACCGCAATACCGTGCGAAATGTGGCAAAGCTGGAAAAACTGTTCAAAGATATTGTAGATCCTGAATTTCTGGATGAAGTGAAGAAAGGAATGGAGAAAGCTCCGATGAACATGAGTATCTCTCCGTACATTCTGGCACTCATCGACTGGGAGAATCCCTATGATGATCCCCTCAGCATACAATTTATTCCGGTTTACTCCCGTTTTCAGCCCGATCACCCGAAACTGACACTGGATTCACTGGGCGAGCAGAAGGACGCCCCGGTCGATGGACTGGTTCACCGCTACTTCGACAAAGTACTGTTCCTTCCGCTGGATGTATGCCCGGTATTCTGCCGCTTCTGCACACGCAGTTATGCCATTGGCGGCGATACAGAAACGGTAGATAAAGTGCGCTTCCGGAATGCGCCTAACAAATGGAAGAAGGCCTTTGCCTACATCGCCTCGCGCCCTGAAATTGAAGATGTGGTGGTATCCGGTGGCGATTCCTACATGCTTAAACCCAATCGTCTCAAACTGATTGGTGAGATTTTATTAGATATCCCGCACATTCGCCGTATCCGCTTTGCATCCAAAGGACCGGCTGTGATGCCCATGAAAATCCTGACCGATGAAAAATGGACTCAGGCGCTGGTCGACATTACCAATCTTGGAAAAGAAAAAGGCAAAGAAGTGGCCCTGCACACCCACTTCAACAGCGCCAACGAAATTACAGACATTACGCGGCGTGCCATGCTGCATCTCTTCAAAAAAGGGGTGAAAGTGAGAAACCAGAGCGTGCTCATCAACCGGGTGAATAACAAGCCTGAACAGATGATTCATCTGGTGCGCAAACTGTCGTACATGAATGTACAGCCTTATTACGTATATCAGCATGATATGGTAAAGGGTACCGAAGACATGCGGACCAGCATCAAAGAAGCCATTGAGCTCGAAAAAGCAGTACGCGGGGTAACCGCCGGCTTCAATACTCCCCTCTTCATTACCGATGCTCCAGGTGGCGGAGGTAAACGCGTAGTGCACAGCATGGAGCATTACGATACAAAATCAGGTATCTCGGTTTACCGCAGCCCAAGCGTGGATGACGATAAGGTTTTCCTTTATTTTGATCCTCTTCATAGTCTTAGCAAAGAAGGACGCAAGCTGTGGGATGATCCTGTGAATCATGAAATCCTGATACAGGAAGCGATTGAGAAATCAGGTTATGCTGATCTGACCATCGCCTGATCCATGCATCTTGCGGATTATATCGTATTCGGGATTTACTTTTCCGCAATCCTCTATGTAGGGTTCTACTTTTTTAACCGAAACGATACCAAAGAGGACTTTTATGTGGGCGGGCGTAGTATCGGGCCCGGCCACGTCGGATTATCCATTGCTGCAACCGATGTTGGTGGTGGCTTTTCCATCGGCCTGGGCGGTTTGGGTTTCACCATGGGACTGGCCGGCAGCTGGCTGCTGTTTACCGGCTTGGTTGGCGCCTGGCTCGCTGCTGTCTTTACGGTACCCAAACTTAAAAAACTGGACATGGAAAAGGGGATGCTCACCTTCCCTGATTTCCTCACTCTAAAATTCAATAAAACGGTTGGAATGATCGCAGCTGTCATTTCAGCTATCGGCTATCTGGGCTTTACTTCCGGACAAATCCTGGCCGGAGGAAAACTGGCTGCCGGAAGCGTCTTTTCTGATATCACCACCTACGACCCTCTACAGTTTTCGCTGGTGGTAATGGGAGTAATTGTGATTTTCTACACCGTGCTTGGCGGTTTGAAGGCTGTGGTCTACACCGACACCTTTCAGTGGATTATTCTACTGTTCGGACTCATATTCCTCGGCATTCCCTTTGCTTTTGTTGAACTGGGAGGATGGGAGTCGATTGCGGCCTCTCTGCCCGAAGGACATCTCTCACTGACCAATGTGAGTGCAGGAACCATCGTAAACTGGGCAGTTTCCATCATCCCCATCTGGTTTATTGCAATGACCCTCTATCAACGTGTGTATGCCTCGCCCACGGTTAAGGATGCCAAAAAAGCTTTTTTCATTGCCGGAATTTTTGAGTACCCCTTTATGGCTTTTTCCGGTGTAATTCTGGGGATGCTGGCCCGGGTAGCTTTTCCGGAAGCGGATGCCGAAACCGCTCTTCCTCTGCTGCTCAGTGATGTGCTTCCCATCGGAATCGCAGGTTTTGTGCTGGCTGCCTATTTTTCTGCGGTGATGTCGACCGCAGACAGCTGCCTGATTGCTTCATCAGGCAACATCCTCAATGATGTGCTGATCCGCTACTTCCGCCATTATTCCGATCAGACGGTAATCCGCATTTCCCAGGGTATCACTTTTGTGACGGGTGTCGCAGCCTTTCTGCTGGCCAGCTACTTTACCTCCGTCCTCGATCTCATCCTTCAGTCCTATGCCTTTATGGTTTCCGGATTGCTGGTTCCTACCCTGGCCGGATATTTCACAAAGAAGCGTAGTTCCCTGGCAGCCATTCTCAGCATGCTGTTTGGCGGCGGACTCACACTTTCGTTGAATTTTAAACCCATCGGTATCCCCTTCAATCTGGATCCAACCCTGTTTGGGATCCTGTTATCTTTGGTTGTTTACGTGCTCACTTATCAAATCAGCAAAAACCTTGGCCGACAAAATTGAACATATCGGCAAATCCCTTATTCAGCATGGTAAGCTGAATAACCGGATTTATCTGATGAAACTGCATGCAGATGACGCATCCGGAATGCCTGAAGCATTAATAAAACGGGCTGAGGATGAGGCGTACACCAAAATATTCGCGAAAATCCCGGAGTATTTGTCACCCTCATTCCTGGATGCCGGTTACCGGGTTGAGGCGCGCATCCCTGGTTTTTATATGGGTTCAATTGAGGCTGTTTTTTTAGCCTATTATACCGATAAGGAGCGGGCAAAAATCCAAACGGATACCAAGCATACCATCACGGATGTGCTCAGAATCAGTTTAAGTGCTGATCAACCTGAAGAGAGGGCCGAACATGAGGGACTAATATTCAGACAGCTGAAAAGTGATGATTTGAATGATCTTGCCGACCTGTACAGCAAGGTATTCGAAGTTTATCCCTTTCCCATTTTCGATCCGGATTTTCTCCAATCCTGCATGGACAGCCACGTACGCTACTTTGGCTGTTTTGAGGATGGAAACCTGATTGCTGCTTCCTCGGCTGAAATGGATCAGGAATCAGCCAATGCGGAGATGACCGATTTTGCCACCCATCCTGATCACCGGGGCCGGAACCTGTCCCTTAGTTTGCTTCAGCTGATGGAGCGGGAAATGCCCGGCTTCGGCATAAAGACCCTTTACACCATTGCCCGCGCCACATCCTACGGAATGAATAAGACCTTCGGAAGAATGGAATATGCTTTTGCAGGTACACTGCTTCAGAATACCCTCATTGGCGAAGAAATCGAGCACATGAATGTCTGGTATAAAAAGCTTTAAAAAGAGGCTTCTTCTCCGTTTATTGGGTTCACTAAAAATCCTTTTTTATGCAACTACCGGTAAGTCAAAACAGTCAGCCCGACAGCAGTATCGTTGAGATAGATTCCACGGTGCTCGACATTCCAAACCCGACGGATTACTCCGCTTCCGAAATCTTTACCTACATCGTCGATTTTCTTCAGGTCACCTTATTCAAGATTCAGGATACGCCGGTCACCTTTATGTCGGTTATCATCTTTGTGCTTTTTCTGGTGGGCTTTACATTCATGGCCTCCTTTGCAAAGCGCATACTGAATAACCGGGTGCTGCCGAAATTTATCAAAGACAGCGGCTTGAGATACACCCTGTCTCGCATGACTCAATATGTGATTGTGGTGATCGGGGTATTTGTATCCCTTCAGTTTCTGGGAATTGATCTTACCGGTCTGGCCGTAATCTTTGGTTTTCTGTCGGTTGGTATTGGTTTTGGCCTACAGAACATCACATCCAATTTTATTTCAGGCCTCATTGTGTTATTTGAACGGCCCATCAGTGTTGGCGACCGTGTGATCGTAAATGACATTGAAGGAGATGTAGAGGAAATCAACATTCGCTCTACAACCGTCAAATCATTGAATAATATTTCTGTCATTGTACCGAATTCAGAATTTGTTTCGATGAGTGTAGTCAATTATTCACACGGCGATACCACCTTTCGGATTGTATTGGATGTTGGAGTTTCTTATGGTTCTGACCTGGATACAGTACTGAAAGCCATGAAAGAGGTCGCTGAGGAGAATGCCAAGGTTCTTAAAAACCCTCCGCCCGATGTGCATCTGCGCAGTTTTGGAGATTCAGCCTGGAATATGAAATTACTGGTCACCATAAGTGATGTGAAAGAAAAGTATTCCGTAATGAATGAACTGAACCAGGGTATCGTGCGTAAGTTCAAGGAATACGGCATCGAGATTCCATTTCCACAGAGAGATATCAACTTCAGAAATGCCATGCCCGAGCCACCAGGCAAATCACAAGATTCCTGACCTTGGGGTGAATGTTCTGATCTTATTTTTCCTTACCTTTGACTGGCCCGAGATAATAATTCTGGGTAATCAATCTCAGGGTGCAACTTAAATAAAATCAGTAAGCGCTATTCATCATGAGCAACAATCAAATTTTGATTGCGGGAACATTAATGACCTTCATTTTTGCAGGTATTCTTTTCTGGCCGAGAGAGGAACCAGGTGTTAAAGACGGGCCAAATCTTCCGGCACCAAAAGTAGAAAACACACTTCACAGTACCGCCAACCCCGAAGCAGTGAAGATAACCATGTACAAGAATCCGGGATGCGGATGCTGCACCAAATGGGCCAAGCACATGGTTTCAGAAGATTCTTTTGAGGTCCGGGAAATTGCAGCACCTAACATTTATGATATCAAAGCGGAGGCGGGTATACCGCGCGAATTGAGCTCCTGTCATACCGCAAAAGTCGGGGGATATTTTGTGGAAGGCCATGTTCCTATGGAGCAGGTACAGCGCCTGCTCGACGAACAGCCGGATGCCATCGGCCTCACTGTTCCCGGTATGCCGATTGGATCCCCTGGAATGGAAGTGGAAGGCAGAAATCCTGCACCCTACGATGTACTGCTGATTCGTAAAGATGGCAGTACTGAAGTCTTTGCAAGCTACAATAAATGATTTTTACCTCGCATCAGTTGTATAACTGATGACCTACATCCAAAGCATTCAACATGTCTGAAGACAACCGATATCGGATTGTGGAAGAAGACCGGGGATTGCGTGTTGAATTAAATTCAACGATAACCGCGAGTCTGCTGATTCGAGCAAATAAGGCCTTGCTTAGCCATGAAACCTTCGAGGATAAAAAGTATCAGTTATGGGATTTCTCAGAGGCCAGCAATCTTGACCTGGATTCAGAATCTATTCGTCAGCTTGCCATACAGGATGCAGAAGGTGCACGCCTGAATCCCGATATGATTGTGTTACTGGTTGGACCCAACCAGCTTGTGAATGGCGTTTCGAAAATTTATAATTTGTATTCACAGGTTTGGGATGCACTCAACAGCCACACCTTTCCAAGTGTAGAGGAAGCAAGGAACTGGATCCACACTCATATTGAAGCTTAAACACAGACACCATGCAGGTACATCATTCAGAAGAAAACAGTAAGGGGCGATTTTATCTGGGCGACGAAGATGATTTTGATGCCGAAATGACCTATTCCAAAGCGGGTAAAAACACCATGATCATCGACCATACCGGTGTACCTGACCGGAATCGGGGCAAGGGTTACGGAAAAAAGCTGGTGCAGGCAGGTGTAGACTTTGCAAGAGAAAAGGGCATGAGAGTGATTCCCCTCTGCCCTTTTGCCAAGCGGGTCATCGAGAAGGATGAAAGCCTGCAGGACGTTTTGAAATAAGTAACTATCAGAAGGTATTTTGCCTTAAGCCTATTGTTATTCAGCAACCACCCGGATCAGGGCTTCCCTCAGATTATCTTCATCCCCGAATGAATCCGGATTAAATTCATCATTATTACTGAGAATAATGATGGTCTTATTTTGATCTAGCATGCGAATGAGAACAGAATTTGACCCCAGAATTCCACCTCTGCGCTCCATAATTTTTGGCTGAGAATCAATGAATGGATATCTGTAAGTCCATACACTATATCCGGTATAATTGTATTCAGGATAAGAAGTGTACATTTTATCCTTCATTTCGTCATTTAAAAGCTTGTCTCCGTACATAGCCTGATCCAGCTTCAAAAGGTCTCTGGCCGTTGAGTACATATTACCTGAAGCCCAGAAGTTTTCTATATAAAACTCCGGATCACGTTTGAACTTACCCAGCCAGTTTACTGAGTAGGTATAAGCATAATTTTCCGGCAGGTTTTTGATTTTCAGAAAACCGGTATCATTCATATTCAGCGGCTCCAGGATGCGCTTCCTTACATTTTGCTCCCAGCTTTCACCGGTCTTTTGCTCAATAATCAATCCCAATAATACATAGTCAATATTGGAATAGTTATAACTGCCCCTTTCCCTTTTGCCACCCGGATTTTGCAACACCTCACTGATGAAGGCTTCAGGTTCAAGAGGTTTCCGGTAGGCCGAGTTTTTTTCATTTGGGAGTCCGCTGATGTGAAGCAGTAAATGATGCACAGTAATTTCACCGGCATCCGGTATTTCTAGTTCAGGCAGCAGTTCATCAAGGGAGTTGCTCAGCTGCAGTTTCTCTTCCTGAACCAGCTGCAGCGTTATGATGGCAGTGATCATTTTGGTGATGGATGCAATACCATATCGGGTATCAGTGGTGAGGGCAACCTCTTCCTCGTAATTCGCTTTGCCAAAGCTTTCCAGGTATTTGATTTCTCCTTTTTCTGCAATCAAAACAGTTCCGGTGAAATCATCTTTATCTGCATTTTTCTTTATGATGGATGCAGCCTCTTTTGTGTAGTCTTGTGAAGAAGCGACAGCGGGAAAAAGGAACAAAACGAGCAAGATGGGGGCAATTCTGAAATAGGTCATTGACTTCTCTTTTTTAAAAAGTGATTGCCCGAAAAAAAGGGCATAGGTGTGAACCCTACGCCCTGAGTAGATAAAAGTTGTTGATTTATAATTATTTAATCAGCGTCATTTTTCGGGTTTTCATAAAACTGCCCGCTTCCAGCCGGTAGAGATAAACCCCGCTGGCCAGGTTCGAGGCGTTAAAAGGCACGGTCTGTAAACCTGCGGTCAGCTTTTCGTTATTCAGCAGGGTAGCTACTTCCTGTCCCAGAACATTGTAAATCCTCAGGGTCACATTCGACGCCACCGGCAATTCAAACTGAATGTTGGTGGTGGGATTGAATGGATTCGGATAGTTTTGTTCGAGGCGAAAGGTGTTTATGATTTCATTGTCTTCATCAACGGAAACGTTGAGTTCGGAATTGGGTGAGAAAACCAGAATTCGGCTGGAAACCACTCCATCCCGGTTATCAAACTGCTTCTCCACAAATACCTCGTAAAAGCCATCGCCGTTAAA
Organism: uncultured Balneolaceae bacterium; assembly: GCA_964413935.1. Lineage (GTDB taxonomy): Bacteria > Bacteroidota > Rhodothermia > Balneolales > Balneolaceae > CAYPTY01. Next base: position 19,197 of record CAYPTY010000009.1, read on the forward strand.
ATCGCCGGCTACCGGCTTACTGCCCTGGAAAGTACCTGAGCTGGTTGGTGTGGGACCCGGCTCAGCCAGTCGGAATGAAGGCGTTGTTGCAGGTTCTGAGCCTCCACTGAAAATGACCGCATCCGGATAAATGGAAAAACCACCCGGCGCAAGGTATAGATCCTGATGATTACTGCCTTGTTCTTTGGGCATGAACTCAACTGTAAAAGAACTGAACAAACCGGAAACTGTATCCGGGTCTGTTCCGCCAAAATCTTCTTCGGTAGCAAAGAGGAAATAATCCGGCTGATCATCAAGTGTTGTTCCACCTTTGAAAATCTGAACGGTAGGCGGGGCAGGTGTACCACTACCGGATTGTGAAACTACCGCAATGTCATTAAAGCCATCCCCATCGAAATCACCCCCGCTTACTGAGGTACCGAAATTTCTTATTGTTTGTCCACTTAGGGTATCAGGACGCAGTATGGCAATAGGTTCGCTTGGATTGGTTATCCCTTTAGCCTGTACGGAATAATCCTGACCTGGATAAACATACACAGCTCCGGTATAGTTAAAATCGTCTCCAAAGTTCTCCAGGCCTAAGGCGAAGTCATTGAAACCGTCACCGTTCACGTCCCCCACATTGGCTACTTCTGTACCTACTCCCAGATTTGAAGTTGAGGTGATGGTGGAATCATTGATTAGCTCAAAAGTGAGGTCAGGGCCGGAAAAGTCGGTATTGCTTCCCAGAAAAATCCAGAATTTACTCAGGTTATTGAATAGGGTATCCGCTGAGAAACCAGAGCCTATTAGCAATTCTTGACCCGGGTTGCCGTCGATGTCACCGATATTTCGAATGACAATGCCTCCAAAGTCTGAAAAACTCTCCAGAGTAGAAAAATCAAAGGTGAGATCAGCCTGAACCGTGTCAACAAACACATTATTTATTTTATTTTGGTTATCTAAACCTTCAGATTCCCGGTAGACTCTCATCGTTTCTCGTGCATTGAGATCTCGCCAAATCAGCTCAACAATATTCAGTTCATTCCTTCGGGTTTCAACATTATCGTTATCTATTTGTTCTTCGGCCGGTAGTTTTACGCGGGTTGTTAGGTTTAAATCTATTGGGTTTCCAAGTATGATATTTTCGATGTTTCCTAATAAAACGCTGTTGCCATTAGGTATCTGAACTGTTGCAACAGCTTCGCCTCCTTCGACGCTCTGTTTTCTCTGGGGTATAACGCGCCTGGCTTCTGCAGCAAAGCGGTTTTCAAACCTGAGGGTAAGATTCTCTACAATACCCTCATAAGGATCTTCAGGTATTTCTGCGGCAGCAATACCGCGCATGGCTGTTTCAGGATTTCCAAG